>NZ_LZHW01000043.1 GCF_001667265.1 Mycobacterium sp. ACS4331
CACGGGGAGTGCAAGATGTGGCAAAAAACAACAAACAAAAACCACCAAACACACTATTGAGTTCTCAAACAACAGACCCGATCTCACCGCGCAGAAATTCAGCGGCTAAAAGCCGCTCTCGTTCCTGCGGGCAGTGAGGAGCCCCACCTTAATGGGTTTCTCTCTCGGACTTTGTCTTCGCTTCCCGGCTCGGCCGTGTCGCTCTGACCTGGAATAAGTTACGTGCTTGGAAACTCCGAGTCAAATCGCCTGGTAGATGGCGGTTTCGGGAGCTTGCCGATCACCAGCGCCCGTCAGCCGACCCGCTGCACGCCGGCCACATTCCGCTTCCCACGGCGCACCACGAGCCAGCGCCCGAAGAGAAAGTCCGAATTGGCGGGCACCCATTCCTCGCTCGAGATCCGGACGTTGTTCACCGACACCCCGCCCTCGGCGATGGTGCGGCGTGCGGCGCCCTTACTGGCGGACAGCCCCGTCGCCACGAGGAGGTCGACAATTCCGTCGGGCCCACCCGGGCTCAGTTCGGCCACCGAGGCCTCGGTGAGCGCGGCGGCGAGCGTGGGCTCGTCCAATTCCGTCAGTTCGCCGCGGCCGAACAGCGCCTGGCTGGCCAGTTCGACCGACCGGGTGGCGGCCTCTCCGTGCACGAGCGTCGTCAACTCCTGCGCGAGCCGGCGCTGCGCGGCGCGTTCGTGAGCGCGTTCGGCGGTCGCTGTCTCGAGCTCGGCGATCTCGTCGGCGGTCAGGAAGGTGAACCAGCGCAGATAACCGATCACGTCGGCGTCCGCGGTGTTGATGAAGTACTGATACCAGGCATACGGGCTGGTGAGCTCGGGGTCGAGCCACAGATTGCCGCCGCCGGTGGACTTGCCGAACTTCTTGCCCTCGGAGTCGGTGACCAGAGGTGTGGTCAGCGCGTGGACCGTGGCACCCAGCTTCTGGCGCACCAGCCGGACCCCGGCGATGATGTTGCCCCACTGGTCGGAGCCGCCGACCTGAAGTGCGCAGCCGTGCCTGCGGTGCAGTTCCACGTAGTCATTGGCCTGCAGCAGCATGTAGCTGAACTCGGTGTAGGAGATCCCCTCCCCCTCGAGGCGGCGCCGCACGGTCTCGCGGTCGAGCATCACGTTGACCGAGAAGTGCTTACCGATGTCACGCAGGAACTCGATCGCCGACAACTCCCCCGTCCACGACAGGTTGTTCTCGACGACGGCGCCGGTCGGTGAGTCGTCGAACTCGACGAAGCGCTCCAACTGACCGCGGATCCGGTCGGCCCAATCGGCGACGGTGTCAGCCGTCTGCATGGTCCGTTCACCACTGTCCCGCGGGTCGCCGATCATGCCGGTGGCGCCCCCGGCCAGCACGATCGGCCGATGTCCGGCCTGCTGGAACCGACGCAGCGTCAACAGCGGCACCAGATGGCCGGCGTGCAGGCTCGGCGCGGTGGGATCGAACCCGGAGTAGACCGTGACCGGCCCGGCGGCCAACTGTTGGGCAAGGGTGTCACGCTCGGTGGACTGCGCGATCAGACCGCGCCAGTCCAACTCGTCGAGGATGGAGACCATGCCTCGATCTTTCCGCACTCGCCGCGCGGTCAGTCGCTGAGGCCATGCGCGGGCGCCCGCGGACTGCGCCGGTACGCCGAGACCTCGGGGTGTTCGGCCAGCCAGTACCGCCACGGCCGGTCGGCGGCCGAACTCACCCCGACCCGGGGGCCGGCGAGCGCCTGCCGCGTCGAGCCGAGTTCGAGCCGGACCGGACTCGACGGATCCAGAAGATCGATCCCGTTGTCGGACAACAGGATTCCCAGCGCGGAGCACAGGTTTCCGGGCCCGCGGCCCAGGGCCCGGTCCGCGACGGCTCCCCGACGCGCCCGCGCGACCTCGACTCCTTCGGTGATCAGGCCGGCCCTGAGAAGCACCGCGGCGGCGGTGCCGTCGGGCCCGCACGAAACGTTGGCGCACACGTGGATGCCGTGACTGCGGTAGGTGTAGAGGCGTCCGGCGGGACCGAACATGACGTCGTTGCGCACGGTGGGGCCGCGGTAGGAGTGCGCCGCGGGATCGGGCCAGGGGCCGTCGGGCGTACCGCCGTAGGCCTCCACCTCGACGATCAGTGCCGCGGCATCGCGCCCCCACAGGGTCGCGCCGAGCAGCAGTCGGGCGGCGGTCTGCGGATCGCTGGCCAGGGCCTTGACGCTCACCGCCGACATTCTGCCTCTTGACCCCGGACCCGCGGCGGCGAAGCATTCCTCACATGGGTTCACCGCGTGGTGAATTATCCCCACCGGCCGGCACCGCGCCCGCAATCTCGACAGACCGTCTCACGGTGATCCGGGGCCGTCGGCCGGCGCTGTCCGATGTCTGCGTCGACATCGCCGCCGGGACCGTCACAGGTCTGCTCGGCCCGTCCGGGTGCGGTAAGACGACGCTCATGCGCTGCATCGTCGGCACCCAGATCATCGCGTCCGGCACCGTCACCGTGCTCGGACAACCCGCCGGGTCGTCAGCCCTGCGGCATCGAGTCGGCTACGTCACCCAGAATCCGACCGTCTATTCCGACCTGCGGGTTCTCGACAACGTCAGGTACTTCGCGGCGCTGTACGGGCGCCCCGCGGCGCGCGCCGGCGAGGTCATCGACGCGGTCGGCCTGCGCAGTCACGCCGACGAGCGGTGCGCCAACCTGTCGAGCGGTCAGCGCAGTCGCGTCTCGCTGGCCTGTGCGCTGGTCGGCGACCCCGAACTGCTCATCCTCGACGAACCGACCGTGGGTCTGGACCCCGTGCTGCGGGTCGAGTTGTGGCAGCAGTTCGATGCACTCGCTCGCCGGGGCACCACCCTGCTGATCTCCAGCCACGTCATGGATGAAGCCGACCACTGCGCCGATCTGCTGCTCATGAGGCAGGGCCGCGTGCTGACCCAGACCACCCCCACCCGACTCCGAGAGGAGACCCGATGCGACTCGTTGGAGCAGGCGTTCCTGTCGGTCATTCGGCACAGCACCGCCGAGGGCCAGAACGCGACGGACTGACCCTGCGCCCCTACATCGCCACGACAGCGCGGATTCTGCGCCAGCTCGGCAACGACCATCGCAGTGTCGCGATGATCCTGATCGTCCCGGGCGCGGTGATCACGTTGATGTTCTTCATGTTTCAGGACGCACCCGGCCCGCCGGGCGGCCTTTCGCCGTTCAACAACGCGTGCCTGATCCTGTTGGGACTGCTGCCGCTGGTGGTGATGTTCCTCATCACGTCGATCTCGATGCAGCGCGAGCGCGTGTCGGGCACCCTCGAACGCATCCTGACCACGCCGCTGCGCCGCCTCGACCTGCTCGGCGGATACGGCACGGCGTTCTCGCTGGCGGCCGCGGCGCAGGCGACCGTCGCCTGCCTGGTCGCGTTCTGGGCGCTGGGTCTGACCACCGCGGGCAGCCCCGCCTGGGTGTTCCTGATCGCCATCATCAACGCCACACTGGGCGTCGGCCTGGGCCTGCTGTGCAGCGCATTCGCGCGCACCGAGTTCCAGGCAGTGCAGTTCATGCCGCTGGTGATCGTCCCGCAACTGCTCCTGTGCGGGATCATCGTGCCGCGAGCCGCGTTGCCCGGTTGGCTGCAGTGGGTCAGCGACCTGCTGCCCGCAACCTATGCGCTGGAGGCGCTGCAGGAGGTGGCCCGGCATCCCGCGCTGACCGCCACCGCGATCAGAGACATGGCGATCGTCATCGGGTTCGCGGCGGTGGCGATGATCCTGGCCGCCGCAACCCTGCGGCGACGGACCGCGTGATCACGTGACGAAGGTCGACGGCCGCAGACGCCGTGGCCGCCCCGCAGGTGCGTCGAACACCCGCGACCGGATCCTGCTCAGTGCTCGGGAGCTGTTCGCCCGCGACGGCACCACCGCCACCTCCGTCCGCGCCATCGCGGCCGAGGCCGGAGTCGATCCGGCCCTGGTGCATCACTACTTCGGCACGAAGGCTCAATTGATCGCCGCGGCCATCGACATCCCGATCGACCCGGAGCGGGTGCTGACAGTGCTGCGCGCGACCCCGGTTGAGGACCTCGGCCGCGCCGTGCCCGCGCTGATCCTGCCGTTGTGGGAGTCCGACCTGGGCGCACACCTCAAGGCCACCCTGCGCGCGGCGCTGGCCGGCGATCAGCAGTCGATCTTCGCCGGGTTTCTCCGCGAGATCGTCCTCATGGAGATCGCGCCACGTGTGGACGAGCCGCCCGGATCGGGACTCGTGCGGGCGGAATTCGCCGCCACCCAGATGCTGGGGGTGGTGATGGCGCGCTACATCTTCGAGCTGCAGCCGTTCGCCAGCGTGCCGATCCAAGAGGTCATTGAGACCATCGCGCCGACCCTGCAGCGCTACCTCACCGACGACATCGCCGCCGTCACGGATTAGGCGCCGGCCACCAGCCGGGCATGTTCCTCGTCGTCGACATCGCGCGCCTCGTCGATCAACAGGACGGGGATGTCGTCCTCGATGCGGTAGGCCCGACGCAGCCGGGGGTTGTACAGCACGTCGTCGGCGTGCACGAGCGGACCGCGGTCCTCGGGGCAGACCAGGATCTGCAGCAGTCGGTCGTCGAGCGACAACTCAGCGGCCCGGGATCGGGAAGATCGGATCGTCCTGCTGCATGGGGTTGCCCGGCGCCCAGTTCGGGTTGGAGGTGACACCCAGCTGAATCGGCGACTGACCGCCGGCACCGGCCATCTGCCGCTGCTGCTTGAGCTGATTGTTGACCGCACCCTGCAGGGCCTCGATCAGCGGCGCCTGGTTGGCGTTGCGGTCCATCGCAGCCTTGATGGCCTGATAGTCCGCGGGCTTGGGCTTGTACCCCTGAGCGCGCAGCTGCAACGAGGTGCGCAACAGGTTGGCGACCTGACCGGCGCCGGCTCCCGTGCTGTACTGCTGCGCGAGTTCATCCAGGACGTCCGCGTTCGCCGTGGCGGTGCCGAATCCGAGCGACCCCAGCGCGAGGCTCACCGTCATTGCGACGCCGGCCGCCCCGGCGACCGCCGCGCGGCGCAGGTGTGACGTCAACTTCTCAGTCATGCGATTCCTCCGAAGGGTGTCGTGGCGAGCCTAACAGCGCTGTCGGAGCCCGGCACGATCTCGTTACTGCCCACTGGCCAACTGCGAGCGGACCGCGGCGGTCAACCGTTTGAACTCTCCGCTCTCGGCGTCGAGATACCAGGCCTGCCGGCCAGCCTTCGGGACACCCGCCGCCACCAGGTCGTCCACGACGGGCCGGTACGTCACCGACAGCGGCAGATCCGCAACGACATGGACGATGTCCGGCGCAAGGCCCACGGCCAGGTCTGAGAGCGCATTGGTGAGGTCGGCGCTGGTCACCGTGGCGCCGGGGCGCAGGGTCACCGCGGTCACCGCGACCTGCGTGTCGCCGTCGCCCACCGAAGCCCCGTAGGTGACGGCCAGATCGACCGCTCCGATCAGACCGACGGCGTCGGTGACGGGTTCCGCGAAGACCACACCTCGTTCGGTGTGGATGACGCTGCCGCGGCTGCCGACCAGCCAGAAGTCACCGTCGGCGTCGCGACGGAACAGCGACTCCGTCGACACCCAGGTGTCGGCGGGCGCGAAGACGCCGCGTTTGACCGAGGCCGTCGGATCCACCGGGCCGCGCGGCCGAGCCAGCAGAACCCCGACCTCGTCGGTGCCCGCCACCTGCACGAAGCCCTGCTCGTCCTCGAGGATCAGGTCGCCGTCGGCGTCGTAGGCCGCCAACTCGATCTGGCCGCCGCCCGGCAGCGGGCGGCCCTTGCTGCCCACCTTGGCGCCCGAGACGTTCGCGAGCACCGCCTGCCCGTCCGTGGTGGCGTAGAACTCGACCACGCGGGCCGGCGCGAACGCCTCGGTCACGCGTTGCCACAGACCCGTGGGCATACCCGAACCGATGAACACGCGCACCGGATGGTTGCCGTGCAGCGCGAAGCCGGGATCGTCGATCACCTCGCGCAGCATGGTCCATGTGTAGGAGACCACCGTCACGCCGTAACGCCGCACATCCTGCACGAAGCGGTCGGGTTGCAGGCCCCGCGACAACGCGATGCGGGCGCCGCCGACCACCGCACCGCCCAGGGAGACCAGCAGTCCGGACTGATGGTGCAGCGGGGTGAGGCAGTAGACGGTGTCGCCACGTCCGATCGAGGCGGTCGAGGCCGTGCCGAACGCCGACAGTGCCCACCTGAAGTTGGTGATCTGCTTGGCGACGAGCTTGCCGCTCGACGTGCTGAACGCGATGAACGCGTGGTCACGGGCCAGACCGGGGTTGGGCCGGTACCAACCGGGCAGTTCGACCATGTCCGGGTCGATCTGCTCCATGTCGATGACGTCGGCGTCCTCGGCCAACTGCAGATCCCGCGACTCGCCGCCTCCGAGCACGAGCACCTGCAGCGACAGCCTGCTGGCAGCCTCCAGGTACGTCGGGTCGGTGAGGATCTCCGCCACACCGCCCAGGCGCGCGGCCTCCTCGAGGTCACCGTCGGGCGGCATCAGCACTGCGACGGCACCGAGTCGGGACAGCGCCGCGATCGCGACCAGCGCGCTGGGCCGGGTCTCCATCAGCACACCGACGTGGTCGCCCTGCCGGACACCGACGTTGATCAGGCCGCGAACCACGTTGTTGATGCGGCGGTCGACGGCCTCGTAGGTGTGCACGCGGCCGTCGAACAGCAGGAACTCACCGTCGGGCGCACCCATCGCCTGCTCGGCGATGATGCGTCCCAACGAGATTCGCGTGTGGTCGTTGATCTGACCCAGTCGGGCCAGCCGGGGAAGGGTGCGCGCGGTCTCAACGGCCAACGTGCGCATGGACTTTCCGGCGGCACCCACTGCACCGGCGGCGCCCCGCGCGAGTGACAGCGCAACCTCGGAGGCCTCCCCCACGCCGTGTGCGACGCGGGCGGCCAGCGGGACACCACTGTCGGTCTCGCTGCGGGCGGCGGGCTGGTCCTCCATCGGGCTGACGTTGGACGGCCGGGGGCCCTGACCCGCGTGCCACAGCACCCAGTCGGCCACCGTCGGCCAGGTGATCTCCGACGCCTTCGATCCGACCACGAGGCCGAAATGTCCTGCGCGCAGAAGTGTCTCGTAGACGTCGGCGTTGGGTGCGGCCTTGCGGATACCGCGCACAGAGGCGGGCTGCCCGATGTCGTCGACCTCGCCCACGAAAGCCAGCACCGGGCAGGTGATGTCGGTCAGCGTCACGAGTTGTCCGTTGATCGCGAAGCCGCCGGTCATCATGCGGTTGTGCGCGATGAACTGCTTGAGCAGTTCGGAGATCGCCGGTCCCGACCATGCGATCCAGCCCTCGGAGTCCAGGAACCGGCGCTGCTGTTCGCGCGGCAGAAGCGCCTCGCGGTCGTGCAGTTGGCGCAGGAAGTCCAGCCGGGCCTTGGCGGTCTTGAGCGGGTCCATCATCTGGAAACCTGTCCGCGCCATCCAGCCCTGGATGTCGAGTCGGTTGAAGACGTGGTCGGCCATGAAGTCCGCGGCCACCGCACCGAGGTTCGGCGGGATGCCCATGGGCAGCGCGGCGAGGGTGTCAACGGGGGAACCGAACGCGATGATGCTGGCGATGTCCTTGGACCGCCGGTAGGCCACCGTCTGGTAGCAGAACATGCCGCCCTGCGAGTAGCCGGCGACGTGCACGTCCTTGCCGGTGACCTTCTTGACGGTGTCGATGGCCTCGTTGAGGGCCTCCAGATGGTCGGCCAGCGTGCGCCGCATACCGCCCTCGACCTTGTCGGGTTCGCCGAAGTCGATGACCCACGGATCCAGACCCGCGACGTGCAGGATGCCCACCGCACCGTCCTCGCGGGTGACGTCCCACATGTCCGCCGACATCATCATGGGGTGCACCATCAGCACGGGCTCGCCGACGTGGCTGCGGCCCGGCCGGCTGTCCGGCGGGAAGTACCGGCGCAGCTTGTACATCGGGACGCTCTCGACGATCTGGTACGGCGAGGGCTGGCTGCCCGTCTCGAGCCCGCCGAGCCGCAACACCTCCAGCCCGTTCTGCGCGGTCGCGATCAAGCGCTCAACCGGTTTGGTCACCGCCGACAGATTCAATTCCACCCGCTGCTCCCTGCACTTGGTCGTATGCCCCGACAGGCCTGCACATTCTGGCACACCGCGTTGTCAGGGCCGGCGAATCGCGACGATGGGGTGCCACCGGCTAACGTCGGCGGCGATGGCACATCTACTCGGCGCCGAAGGCCTGCACCTGCAGTACCCGAACAAGGTCGTCTTCGACTCCGTCTCACTGGGAATCGACGACGGCGACCGGATCGGCATCGTCGGCCGCAACGGCGACGGCAAATCCAGCCTGATGGGCATGCTCACGGGTGCGGTGACCCCCGATGGGGGCCGTGTGACACGCCGTTCCGGGCTGCGTGTGGGCGCCTTGGCGCAGGCCGACATCCTCGGCGACGACGACACCGTCGGCCATGTCCTCGTCGGCGACACCCCCGAGCACGAGTGGGCCGGCAACCCCCGCGTGCGAGACGTCACCGCGGGCCTGGTCGCCGACATCGACTGGACCGCCACGGTCTCGACACTGTCGGGCGGGCAGCGCCGCCGGGTCCAGCTCGCCGCCCTGCTGATCGATGACTGGGACGTCATCGCGCTCGACGAACCGACCAACCACCTCGACGTCGAGGGCATCACGTGGCTGGCCGCCAACCTGCGGAACCGCTGGGCACGCAACACCGGCGGACTCCTGCTCGTCACGCACGATCGCTGGTTCCTCGACGAGGTCGCGACCACGACGTGGGAGGTGCACGACGGCATCGTCGAACCGTTCGACGGCGGCTACGCGGCGTATGTGCTGCAGCGCGTGGAACGAGACCGGATCGCCGCCGCCACCGAGGCCAAACGGCAGAACCTGATGCGCAAGGAACTCGCCTGGCTGCGCCGCGGGGCGCCCGCGCGCACCTCCAAACCCAAGTTCCGCATCGACGCCGCCAACGCGCTGATCTCCGATGTGCCGCCCCTGCGCAACAACGTCGAACTGGCCAAGCTCGCCACGGCACGGCTGGGCAAGGACGTCATCGACCTGCTCGACGTGTCGGTGTCATTCGACGGGCGCCCGATTCTGCGGGACGTGGAGTGGCGCATCGGGCCCGGTGAACGCACCGGCATCGTCGGCGCGAACGGCGCGGGCAAGTCCACCCTGCTTGGCCTGATCGCCGGAACCGTCACACCGGACTCCGGACGCGTCAAGCGGGGCAAGACGGTCCAGCTGGCGATGCTGGACCAGCAGGCGGGGATTCTCGCCGAGGTCGAGGGCGACCTGGTGCGCGAGGTGGTCGGGCGGCTGCAGACCAGCTACATGGTGGACGGGCGCGAGATGACACCCACCCAGCTGCTGGAGCGGCTGGGCTTTGCGCGCGACCAACTGTCGACCCGGGTGTCCGACCTCTCCGGCGGCCAGCGGCGCCGCCTGCAGCTGATGCTGACGCTGCTGTCCGAGCCGAACGTTCTGGTGCTCGACGAGCCCACCAACGACGTGGACACCGACATGCTGACCGCCACTGAAGACCTGCTGGACTCCTGGCCCGGGACGCTGATCGTCGTCTCGCACGACCGATACCTGCTCGAGCGCGTCACGGATCAGCAGTACGCGATCCTCGACGGTCGCCTGCGGCATCTGCCCGGCGGTGTCGACGAGTACCTGACCCTTGCCGGACGGCGGCCCGAGACGCCGGCCGCACGCCCCGCACCTGTTGCCGCGCAGGGTCTTTCAGGAGCTCAGCAGCGCGCCGTCGAGAAGGAGATCACCTCGATCGACCGGTCGCTGGCCAAGCTGTCGGACCGTATCGCGGCCAAGCATCAGCAGTTGGCCGACCACGATCAGTCCGACCACGTCGGACTCGGCAGGCTCACCGCCGAACTTCGCGAACTCGAGGATCAGGTCACCGAGCTGGAGTCGCGGTGGATCGAGTTGTCCGAGCAGCTCGAGCAGGCGTAGGCGAGGGTCAGTCCAGCACTCGATCCAGGAACGCGATCTGCTCGGCGAGGACCACTGCCCGCAGTTCCTCGCGGTAGAAGTCGAAATGCGTGGCGTCGTAGCGCCTCAGCTGTCCATGCGGGGCGCGTTGCGCCAGCACGCTCACACTCTCCGGCGACGTCTCGACGTCGTCGGTGCCGACACACACCAGCAGCGGGCACGCCACATGGGACGCGACGGTGTCCGGCCGGTAGCGCATCATGTCCAGCAGTGCCCGCGGTGCGGCTTCATTGCGCCAGGTCGGACTCGCCATACCGGCGATCACGTCCTGGGCGTCGGCGCCGGTCATGACCGCCAACTCCCCCGTCGCACCCACCAGGGGGATGCGGTGCGGCGGAAGGTGCAGGCGGCCGCGAAGCCAGTCGTCACCGAGGACCGCCAGCATTCGCAGTGTCCCGAGGACCGACCGGCCTTCGACGCGACGCGGGAAGCCGTTGAACGGCACCTGGGCGATGACGGCGACGATCCCGGGGTCCTGCGCGGCCGTGAAGATCACGTGTGCACCACCAAGTGAGGTGCCCCACAGGATGATTGACGCCGGATCGACGTCGTCGAGCTCGCGGGCGAAGGCCACCGCCGCGGCGATGTCGGCTCGTTGTGCACCGAGGTCGACGACCTGCCGGGGTGTGCCGTCGCTGAGGCCGAAACTGCGGTAGTCGAACGTCAGCGCGTGATAGCCGGCCGCCGCGAAGGCCTGCGCCGCGGCGGCCAGCGCCGGGGTGTCCTGCGTCCCACCGAATCCGGGGCACAGCACCACGCAGGGGCCGGGCCGGTTCGCGGCGCGGTGCAGATGGCCGACGCAGCGCACGCCGCCCGAATCGAAGGTGACCGCCTCGGCCATACGGCCACGCTACGCGTCGTCGCACTCCGCGGCGGACACCGTCCGCAGAATCACGGCCTGGCGCACCAGGAATCCCCGCTCGTCGAGCTTCTTCCGGCGCAGCCAGCCCGTCACCTCGGAGTTGCACTTGCTGGCGTTGCAGGAGCCGCACGCGGGCACGACGTTGTCGAGGGTGTAGCGCCCGCCCCGGGAGATCGCCAGCATGCAGTCCTTCTGCAGGTCCGCGTCGGCGGCGCCGCAGTAGGCGCAGCCGCCCCACGCCTGCTTCAGCGCGGACCACTGCTGCGGTGTCAGGTCGTGTTCGACCTTGGCCATGCGGCGTTTTCGGCGTCGGGCGTAGACCGCGGCCCGACTGCGGGGAGGCATGCGGAGAAGCCTAAGGCCGAAACGTCGGTGTCCGGGTCAGCGACTCAGCCGGATCCGCAGTTCCTCCGTCGCGGCGCGCACGACACCGAGCTGCCGGGCCACCTGTACCGGTGCGGTGCCGCCGCGCGAGTTGCGGGAGCGCACCGATCCCTCGACCGTGAGCACCTCGCGCACCTGCGGGGTCAACGCCGGGTTGATGGCCGCGAACTCCTCGTCGGTGAGTTCGTCGAGTCCGATCAGGCGCGCTTCGGCCGTCTTCACGGCCGCGCCGGCCGCCTCGTGTGCGACCCGGAACGGAACACCCTGGCGCACCAGCCATTCGGCGATGTCGGTGGCCAGCGTGTATCCGGCTGGGGCGAGCTCGGCCATCCGGGCCTCGTCGAAGGTCAGGGTGCCCACCAGACCGGCCATCGCGGGCAGCAGCAGCTCAAGCTGGGCCACGGAGTCGAACAGCGGCTCCTTGTCCTCCTGCAGGTCCCGGTTGTAGGCCAGCGGCTGCGCCTTGAGGGTGGCCAGCAGGCCGGTGAGGTTGCCGATCAGCCGACCCGACTTGCCGCGCGCCAGCTCGGCGATGTCGGGGTTCTTCTTCTGCGGCATGATCGAGCTGCCGGTCGACCACGAGTCGTGGAGTGTGACGTAGCCGAATTCGGTGGAGCTCCACAGAATGATGTCCTCGGCCAGCCGGGACAGGTCCACGCCGATCTGCGCGAAGACGAACGCGGCTTCGGCGGCGAAATCCCTTGCCGCGGTGGCGTCGACGGAGTTGTCCGCCGCCGACGCGAAGCCCAGGTCTGCCGCGATCGCGTCGGGGTCCAACCCCAGGGAGGAGCCGGCCAGCGCACCGGATCCGTACGGCGACACCGCGGTGCGATCGTCGAAGTCGGCGATGCGGTCGACATCACGCAGTAGCGGGTGAGCATGTGCGAGCAGATGATGCGCGAGCAGGATCGGCTGCGCCGACTGCAGATGCGTCTTGCCCGGCATGATCGCGGTGGGGTGCGCCGCGGCCTGGGTGGCCAGCGCGCCGACTACCTCGAGGACACCGTCGGCGACGCGGCGCACGGCGTCGCGCAGCCACATCCGGAACAGCGTGGCCACCTGGTCGTTACGGGACCGTCCGGCTCGCAGGCGGCCGCCGAGATCCGGCCCGACCCGGTCGATCAGGCCGCGCTCGAGCGCGCCGTGCACGTCCTCGTCGGTCGGGATGGGCCCGAAGCTGCCGTCGGCGACGTCTTGGCCCAGACTGTCGAGACCCGCGAGCAGGCCGTCGCGCTGCTCATCGGTCAGCAGGCCGGCCGCGTGCAGAACCTTGGCGTGCGCCTTGGACGCGGTGATGTCATACGGCGCCAGCGCCCAGTCGAAATGCGTCGACTTGCTGAGTGCGGCCAGCGCTGCGGACGGACCGTCCGCGAAGCGGCCGCCCCACAGCGCGCCCTCGTTGGTGCTCACTCATTGCTCCTCTTGCGCCGAGATCGACGTTTTGGCTGTTTCTACTCGCACTTCTGCGCCCAAACGTTCGTTTGGGCGCCTACAGGCCCAGGTCGCGCTTGGCCGAGATCTTGCTGCTCAACCCGTGCACATGCACGAAGCCCTTGGCCGACGACTGGTCGAAGGAGTCACCCTCGTCATAGGTGGCCAGGTTGAAGTCGTACAGCGAAGTCGGGCTGCGACGGCCGTTGACGGCGATGTGGCCGCCGTGCAGCACCAGCCGGATCTCGCCGGTCACGTGCTCCTGCGTGTGCGCGACGAAGCTCTCCAGCGCCCGCTTGAGCGGAGAGAACCACAGGCCGTCGTAGACCAGCTCGCCCCACTTCTGGTCGGTGTTGCGCTTGAAGCGGCCCAGCTCGCGCTCCAGGGTGACGTGCTCGAGTTCGGTGTGCGCGGTGATGAGCACCATCGCGCCGGGCGCCTCGTAGATCTCGCGGCTCTTGATGCCGACCAGGCGATCCTCGACGACGTCGAGGCGGCCGACCCCCTGCGCGCCGGCGCGCCGGTTGAGCTCGACGATGGCCTCGAGCACCGTGACGGGACGCCCGTCGATCGAGACCGGCACACCCTTCTCGAAGCCCACGATCACCTCGTCGGGGGTGCTCCAGTTGATCGTCGGGTCCTCGGTGTAGTCGTAGACGTCCTTGGTGGGCGCGTTCCACAGGTGCTCGAGGAAGCCGGTCTCGACGGCGCGGCCCCACACGTTCTGATCGATCGAGAACGGCGAGCGCTTGGTGACGTTGATCGGGATCGCGTTCTCCTCGGCGAACGCGATGGCCTTCTCCCGGGTCCAGGCGTAGTCGCGGACCGGGGCCAGCACCTCCAGATCGGGTGCCAGCGAGGCGAAGCCGACCTCGAAGCGCACCTGATCGTTGCCCTTGCCGGTGCAGCCGTGCGCGACGATGCCGCCGTTGTGCTCGCGGGCCGCGGCGACCAGATGCTTGACGATCAGCGGGCGGCTGATCGCCGACACCAGCGGGTAACGGTCCATGTAGAGGGCGTTGGACTGGATGGTCGGCAGGCAGTACTCGTTGGCGAACTCGTCGCGCGCATCGACCACCACGGCCTCGACCGCACCGCAGTCCAGCGCACGCTGACGCACGACCTCCATGTCCTCACCGCCCTGGCCGAGGTCAATGGCCACAGCCACCACTTCGCGGCCGGTCTCCTTGCCGATCCAGCTGATCGCCACGGACGTGTCCAGACCGCCGGAATACGCGAGGATGACACGCTCGGACATGGGTTGATCTCCTTTATTTCTACGGTTCTACTGCAGGTTTTCAAAGGTGTCGGCGAGCTCGGCACCAGTCATGGGCTCGCGCGCGACCACCAGGATCGTGTCGTCTCCGGCCACCGTGCCCACAACGTACGGCAACGACGCACGATCGATTGCGCTGGCCAGGTAGTGCGCCGCCCCCGGCGGGGTGCGCAGCACCGCCAGGTTGCCGCTGGAGTCGGTGGACACCAGCAGGTCGTTGAGCAGCCGAACCACGCGTTCGGTGCCCCCGGACACGCCACGCACGGGGCTGCCGTCCTCCGGGACGACGTAGGCGCCGCTGCCGCCGTCGGCTCCACGGAGTTTCACCGCACCGAGTTCCTCGAGATCGCGCGACAGCGTCGCCTGGGTGACCTCGATCCCCTCGGCGGCCAGCAGCGCGGCCAGTTCGCTCTGGCTGCGCACCGGCTGCGCGGACAGCAGCGCGACGATCCGCGACTGACGGCCCGCCCGGGTGGCGGCCACCTCGGGTGCGGACTTGGGTCCGGCCGTCATTGTGAGTGCTCCAACAACCACACGAGCAGCGCCTTCTGGGCGTGCAGTCGGTTCTCGGCCTCGTCCCACACCGCGCTCTGCGGACCATCGATGACGTCGTCGGTGATCTCGTGGCCGCGGTGCGCCGGGAGGCAGTGCAGCACGATGGCCTGCGGGTCGGCGTAGGAGAGCAGCGTCTCGTTGACCTGGAACGGGCGGAAGGGCCGCACGCGGTCCAGACCGTCGTTCTCCTGGCCCATCGAGGTCCAAGTGTCGGTGACCAGGACGTCGGCACCGTCGGCACCGGCGCGCGCGTCGCTGGTGAGCGTCACCGATCCCCCGGTCTCGGCGGCGCGCTGCTGCGCCGCGGCGACGAACTGCGGGTCGGGGTCGAAACCGGATGGCGCCGCGATCGTGACGTGCAGTCCGGCCGTGACTCCACCGAGCATCAGAGAGTGGGCCATGTTGTTGGCGCCGTCGCCGAGGTAGGTCATCTTCAGGCCCGCGAGTCTGCCGCGGCGCTCGGCCAGGGTCTGCAGATCGGCCAGCACCTGGCACGGGTGGAACTCGTCGGACAGCGCGTTGACGATGGGCACCGTCGATCCGGAGGCCATCGCGGTCAGGCGTTCCTGCGCGAAGGTGCGCCACACGATGGCGTCGACGTAGCGCGACAGCACCTGGCCGGTGTCCTCGAGGGTCTCCTCGCGGCCCAACTGGGTGCTGCGGCCGTCGACGACGATCGCGTGCCCGCCCAACTGCGCGATGCCCATCTCGAAGGAGAACCGGGTGCGCGTGGAGTTCTTCTCGAAGATCACCGCGACACCGCGCGGCCCCTCCAGCGGACGGCGACTGTAGGGCGCGGCCTTGAGGTCGGCGGCCAGTGCGAGGACTTCGGCCTGCTCGTCCGGCGTCAGGTCGTCGTCCCGCAGGAAGTGCCGAATACCGGTCTTCACAAGGGTTCCCGTCATGACGCCTCCGCTGCGGTGTCGAGCACGCCGGGCAGTGCGCCGACGAACTGGTCGATCTGGTTCTCGCTGATGATCAGTGGCGGGGCCAGTCGCACGACGTCGGGTGCCGCCGCGTTGACCAGGAAGCCGGCGTCGCGCGCCGCGGTCTCGACGGCCTTGGCCTTGGCCTCGGTCAGCACCACGCCGAGCAGCAGGCCGCGCCCCCGAACATGGCTCACCAGTGGGTGATTCAACGACTCGATGCCGTGGCTCAGGGTCTTGCCCAGCACATCGGTCCGGGTGATCAGGTCGTCGGCGGCCAGCGTCCGCAGCACCGCGAGCGCGGCCGCGGTGCACACCGGGTTGCCGCCGAAGGTGCTCCCGTGCAGGCCGGGGGTCATCAGGTCGGCCGCCGCACCGATGCCGATGCAGGCACCGATCGGCAGGCCGCCGCCCAGGCCCTTGGCCAGGGTGATGACATCCGGGGTGATGCCGTCGTGCTGATGGGCGAAAAACGCACCGGTGCGCCCGATTCCGGTCTGCACCTCGTCGAGCACCAGCAGGGCACCGTGCTCGGCGGTGATCTCCCGAGCCGCCGCGAGGTAACCCGCGGGCGGGACGACGACGCCGCCCTCGCCCATGATCGGCTCGAGGAACACCGCGGCGGTGGTGTCGGTGACCGCGGCGGCCAACGCGTCGGCGTCGCCGTAGGGCACGTGCGTGACGTTGCCGGGCAGCGGTTCGAAGGGCGCGCGCTTGCTGGGCTGACCGGTCAGGGCCAGCGAGCCCATGGTGCGGCCGTGGAATCCGCCTTCCGCGGCCACGATGTCCCTGCGTCCGGTCAACCGGGTGATCTTGAAGGCGACCTCGTTGGCCTCGGTGCCCGAGTTGCAGAAGAACACCCGCGCCTGCTGCTCGCCGCCGAGGTGTCCGACCAGCGTCTCGGCCAGCGCGATGCCCGGTTCCGTGGCGTAGAGGTTGGACGTGTGCCCCAGTGTGTTCAGCTGATTCGTGACGGCCTCGATCACGGCGGGATGCCGGTGGCCGAGCAGGTTGACCGCGATCCCGCCGAGCAGATCCAGGTAGCTCTTGCCGTCGGGGTCGGTGACCACCGCGCCGTCGCCGCTGGCCAGCGCCAAGGGCGGGGTGCCGTAGTTGTTCATCATCACGGCCGACCAGCGTTGTTGCAGGGTCTGGTTCTCGGTCATGGCAGTGCCCCCTCGGCGACCACTTTGGTGCCCGCTCCCTCGTCGGTGAACAGTTCCACGAGCACGCAGTGCTCGACCCGGCCGTCGATCACGTGCGCGCTGGGCACGCCCCCGGTGACCGCCCGCAGGCAGGCCTCGATCTTGGGCACCATGCCGGTCTCGAGTTTCGGCAGCAGTTGGGTCAGCGCGGCGGCGTCGATCTCGGTGACCAGTGAGTCCCGGTTGGGCCAGTCGGTGTAGAGCCCCTCGACGTCGGTGAGCATCAGCAGCTTCTCGGCGCCCAATGCCTCGGCCACGGCCGCGGCGGCGGTGTCGGCGTTGATGTTGTGCACCACGCCGTCGGCATCCGGGGCGATGGTGGAGATCACCGGGATACGGCCCGCGGCAATCAGATCCAGCACCGCGCCGGTCTCGACCTTGTCGACGTCGCCGACCAGACCGATGTCGGTGGACACGCCGTCGACCATGACGCTGCGCCGCACCGCGGTGAGCAGGTGCGCGTCCTCACCGGTGATGCCGACCGCGTACGGGCCGTGCGCGTTGATCAGGTTCACCAGTTCGCGGCCGACCTGACCGAACAGCACCATGCGGGCGACGTCGAGCACCTCAGGCGTGGTGACCCGGAACCCGCCCTTGAAATCGCCTGCGATGCCGAGCTTCTTGAGCATCGCGCTGATCTGGGGGCCGCCGCCGTGCACGACGACGGGGTGGATGCCGCAGTTGCGCAGGAAGACCATGTCCGCGGCGAACGCGGCCTTCAACGTGTCGTCGGTCATGGCGTTGCCGCCGTACTTGACCACGACGATCCTGCCGTGCAACCGCTTGAGCCACGGCAGTGCCGCCGCCAGCACCTGAGCCTTGGTCTGGGTTGAGGCGCTCATGAGCTGTACGCCGAGTTCTCTTCGACGTAGGCGTGGGACAGGTCGGTGGTGCGGATCGTGGCGCTGGCCTCACCGAGTCCCAGGTCGACCTCCACCGCGATGTCGGGTCCGGACAGGTCGACGTCACGCGCGCCCGGGACGCCGGCACCCTCGACACACACCGGGGAACCGTTGAACGACACCGTGATCCGGTTGTGTTCGATCGGGAACGGCACCATGCCCACGGCGGCCAGGACCCGCCCCCAGTTGGGGTCGGAGCCGAACAGCGCGGTCTTGACCAGACTGTCGCGGGCGATCACCCGGGCCGCGGTGACGGCGTCGTCCTCGCTGGGCGCTCCCGCGACGGTGATGAGGACGCGTTTGGTCACGCCTTCGGCGTCGGCCTGCATCTGCGCGCACAGGTCCTCACAGACCTGCCGCACGGCCGCGTCGAGCTCGTCCTGGCTGGGCCGGACCCCGCTGGCGCCCGAGGACAGCAGCAGCACCGTGTCGTTCGTGGAGCAGCTGCCGTCGATGTCGAGGCGGTCGAAGGTCTTGGCAGCGGCCGCGCGCAGTGCGGCGTCGAGCGCCTCGGCGTCGGCGACCGCGTCGGTGGTCAGCACCACCAGCATGGTCGCCAGCGACGGTGCGAGCATGCCGGCGCCCTTGGCCATGCCGCCGACGGTCCACTTGTCCCGGTGATGCAGCGCAGCCTGTTTCGGCGTGGTGTCGGTGGTCATGATGGCCCGCGCGGCCTCGTCACCGCCGGAGAGGCCACCGGCCATCTCATGCACGATCTCGGTCACGCCCGCGCGCAGGTTGTCCATCGGCAGCCGGTCGCCGATCAGGCCGGTCGAGCAGACGGCGACCTCGACGGCACCGGTCTCGGTGCCCCAGTCCGACAATGCCTCGGCGAGTGCCTCGGCGGTCGCGTGCGTGTCCTGGAAGCCGCCCGCACCGGTGCACGCGTTGGCGCCGCCGGAGTTCAGGATCACCGCGCGCAGCCGTCCGGTGGTGAGCACCTGCTGGCTCCACAGCACCGGGGCGGCCTTGACCTGGTTACGGGTGAACACACCGGCCGCGCCATGATCGGGGCCCTCGTTGAACACCAGCGCGAGGTCCAGGGCTCCGGACTTCTTGATCCCGGCGGCGATGCCGGCCGCGCGGAAGCCGGCGGGCGCGGTCACACCCTGGGTCCGCACCAACCGGGTCTCGTCGGCCGATGTGCTGGACAGTTCGGTCACGGTGCCACTCCCACAGTCGACAGTCCTTCGGTCTCGGGCCAGCCCAGGGCAAGGTTCATCGACTGCACAGCGGCGCCGCCGGTGCCCTTGGTCAGGTTGTCGATGGCGCACACCGCGACGAACGTCCGGGCGTCCTCATCGACGGCGATCGCGATCTGAGCGGCGTTGCTCCCCAGCACAGATCCGGTGCGCGGCAGTTGCCCCTCGGGCAGCAGATGGATGAACGGCTCGTCGGCGTAGGCCTTCTCGTACACCTCACGCAGCTGCGACACGGTCGCGGAGGTGGGTGCGGTGCAGGTGGCCAGGATGCCGCGCGAGGTGGGGATCAGCACGGGTGTGAACGACACCGTGACGTCACGGTCGGTGACGCGGCGCAGTCCCTGCGCGATCTCCGGGGTGTGCCGGTGCACACCGCCGATGTTGTAGGCCCGCGCCGAACCGATGATCTCGGAACCGAGCAGGTCGACCTTGGCCGACTTGCCCGCGCCGGACGTGCCGCTGACCGCGACGACCGTGACGGTGGGCTCGACCAGTCCGGACCCGACGGCCGGCAGCAGTGCCAGCAGCGCCGAGGTGGGATAGCAGCCCGGCACGGCGACGCGCTTGGTGCCGTTGAGCGCTTCACGCCCGCCCGGCAGTTCGGGCAGCCCGTAGGGCCAGCTGCCGGCGTGCGGGGAACCGTAGAACCGTTCCCAGGCCGCGGCGTCGGTGAGCCGGAAGTCGGCACCGCAGTCGATGACGAGCACTTCCGGGCCGAGCTGGTCGGCGATCGCGGCGGAGTGCCCGTGCGGCAGCGCCAGGAACACCACGTCGTGCCCGCGCAGCGTGTCGATGTCGGTGGGGTCCAGCACGCGCTGGGCCAGCGGGAGCAGATGCGGGTGGTGCTCGCCGACGGTGGTGCCCGCACTGGCGGCGGCCGTCAGCGCGCCGATCTGCAGGCGGCCGTCGGCGTATGCCGGGTGCCCCAGCAACAGTCGTAGGATCTCGCCGCCCGCGTATCCACTTGCGCCCGCCAGCGCCACCGAAACCATGCTCTAAATCTTTTCACCCGTATGCATAAATATGCAAATTCATTTCCGGGGCAGCGGCCGCCTCACGCCCCGCGCCTCCGCCGAACTTCACTCTTCTCGGTGGGAAGGGCTGATTCAGCGCCGCTGCTCGGCGCCGAGCAGTTCGCCGACCCGGGCCACGGCCGCATCGCGCGACGCGCTGGCCTCATCCTCGGTGAGGGTGCGATCACTGGCCCGGAAGCGCAGCGCCAGGGTCAGTGATTTGCGTCCCTCACCGATCTGCGGTCCGGTGTAGACGTCGAACAGGCTCACGTCCTCCAGCAGGTCACCGGCGCCCTCTCGAACCGCGTCGATGACCGCGGCCGCGGGCACGTCCGCGTCGACCACGAGGCTGACGTCCTGGAACACCGCCGGGAACGGCGACACCCGCGGCGCGGGCAGAACCTCGCGCAGGTCGATCGCGTCGAGGTCGAGTTCCATGGCGCACGTGCCCTTGGGCAGGCCCGAACGTTCGATGACGGCCGGATGCAGCTGACCCGCAAAACCCACCGAGACCTCGCCGACGAACACCTCCGCGCATCGGCCCGGATGCCACGGCAGCCGCTGTGCGGGCCGGAAGCTGACCTCCACCCCGCTGGCGCGGGCCACGGTGCGCACGGCCTCGAAGGCGTCGGCGGCCTCGACCGGCCGTCCCGGTCCCCACGGGCCGCGCGGCTCGCGCAGGCCGGTCAGCACCGCACCGACATGCTGGGGCTGTTTGGGCAGGGAAGCGTCGAGCGCCGCGATCTCCTCGTCGGTCGGGCGCCGGTCGGTCGGGATCAACTCGACGGCCCGGGTCTTCGACGTCGGCTCGACGACCTGCGCGATCGCGAACAGCGCGACGTCGACCGTGCCGCGGGCCACGTTGCGGCCCAGCGCCTCGAGGAGGCCGGGCAGCAGCGTGGTCGCCAGGTGCGGGCGGTCGGACTCCAGCGGGTTGAGCACCGAGGCGGTGTTACGCCGCGGGTCGTCGGCGGGCAGGCCCCAGGTGTCGAACACACCGGCCGGCAGGAACGGGGTCGGCAGAATCTCGACGAACCCCGACAGCGCCAGCGACTTGCCGACAGCGCGGCGGCGCTGCTGCGCCGCGGTGAGCCCGCGACCGGCGGGCGCCTGCGGCAGCACCGACGGGATGACGTCGAGACCCTCGAGCCGCAGCACCTCCTCGACGAGGTCGGCGGTCTGGACCAGGTCGGGCCGCCAGCTCGGCGGCGTGACGATCAGGATGGCCGGGTCGGCGTCGTCCTCGACGACGTCGGCGCCGATCTGCGTCAACCGCTTGAACGCCGCACCCTCGTGGTACTGCACGCCGGCGATCTGATCGGGCAGATCGAAGCGCATCCGCACCGGCGGCTGCGACCAGTCCTCGCGCGGCGGGTCCCCGCGCCAGTCCGTCAGCACCGGTTCGACGGTGCCGCCGGCGATGTCGGCGAGCAGCGCGGCGCAGCGATCCAGTGCGGCCACCGAGATGGCCGGATCGACCGACCGCTCATAGCGGCGTCCGGCCTCGCTGACCAGGTGCAGACGGCGCTGCGTGCGCGACACCGCGGCGGGATCCCAGATCGCGGCCTCGAGAAGCACGTCCGTGGAGTCGTCGTTGATCTCGGTGCTGCCCGCGCCCATCACGCCACCGATCGCGGCGGTGTTGACATCGTCGACGATCAGCACGTCGGCCGGATCGAGCTTGCGCTCGATGTCGTCGAGGGTCACGACGGTCTCCCCCGGCTTCGCGAACCGCACGGCGAAACCGCCGTTGATCCGGCTGCGGTCGTGCGCATGCATGGGGTGGCCCAGTTCGAGCATCACGTAGTTGGTCACGTCGACCGCGGGCGAGATGGGCCGGATGCCGGACAACATGAGCCGTCGGCGCAGCCACCACGGCGACGCGGCGTGCTGGTCGATGCCCGTGACCGGACGCAGCGCGAACCGGCTGACTCCGGTTGCGGGATCGACCGTCAACGGCCAGGCCTCACCCTCGGCGGGCAGCGCCGGCACGACCTCGGCCGGGTCGACGAACGGAAGGTCGTAGGCGCAGGCGATCTCGCGCGCGACACCCCGCACCGAGAGGCCGTAGCCGCGGTCGGGAGTGATCGCGAGGTCGAACACCACGTCGTCGAGGCCCAGGACCTCATGGGCGTCCGCGCCGGGTTCGGCGGTGCCCTCGGGCAGCACCAGGATGCCCGAGTGATCACTGCCCAGGCCCAACTCGGCGGCCGAGCAGATCATGCCGTCGGACGTGCGACCGTAGGTCTTTCGCGTCGCGATCGTGAAGTCACCGGGCAGTGTGGTGCCGGGCAGTGCCGCGACGATCAAATCGCCGACGACGAAGTTGGTTGCACCGCAGACGATGTCGCGAGGCTCGGCCTCACCGACGTCGACCCTGCAGGCCCGGATGGGCTTCTTGAACTCGGTGAGCTCCTCGATGTCGACGACCCGGCCGATCGTCAGTGGCCCGCTCACCGGGCCCAGGGTGATGACACCCTCGACCTCGTGACCGACCCGGATGAGCGCCTGTTCGAGGTCGGCGGGTTCGACGTCCCAGTCCGGGGCGCCCGCGCGCACGACCTCACGCAGCCAGCTGTAGGGAAGCTTCATCAGGCACCCACTCCGAACGGAAGGGAGAAGCGCACGTCGCCCTCGACCATGTCGCGCATATCCGGAATGCCGTTGCGGAACTGCAGGGTGCGCTCCAGGCCCATGCCGAACGCGAAGCCCGAGTACTCGGTCGGGTCGATGCCCGCGGCCCGCAGCACATTGGGGTTGACCATGCCGCAGCCTCCCCACTCGACCCAGCCCGCGCCGCCCTTCTTGCCGGCGAACCACACGTCGACCTCCGCCGACGGTTCGGTGAACGGGAAGAAGTGCGGACGGATCCTGGTCTTGGCCTCGGGGCCGAACTCCGAGCGTGCGAACGCGTCGAGCGTGCCCTTCAAATGCGCCATGGTCAGACCGCGGTCCACGGCCAGGCCCTCCACCTGGTGGAAGACCGGCGTGTGGGTCGAGTCCAGTTCGTCGGTGCGGAAGGTGCGCCCGATCGAGATGATGTACACCGGCAGCTCACGTTCGAGCAGGGCCCGCACCTGAACGGGTGAGGTGTGCGTGCGCAGAAGCTGCCGCGACCCCTCGGGGGCGACGTGGAACGTGTCCGATTCGCTGCGGGCGGGGTGGTCCGGCGGGAAATTCAGTGCATCGAAGTTGAACTGCTCGGTCTCGACCTCGGGACCCTCGGCCAGCTCCCAGCCCATCGCGACGAACGTGTCGGCCACGTGCTCGGCCAGGATCGTGATGGGGTGCCGGGCACCGACAGCGGTGCGCGTCGAGGGCAGCGTGACGTCGATGCGTTCGGCCACCAGCACCGCGGCGTCACGCTCAGCGCGCAGGACCTCCAGGCGGGCGTCGAACAGCTGCTGCGCCGCGGTGCGCGCGACGTTGACCCGTTTGCCGGCGTCGGCACGCTCGGTTTTGGGCAGGCTGCCCAGCGCCTGCCGGGCCAACGCGAGCGGCGCCCGGTCACCGAGGTGCTCGGTCTTGGCGCGAGCCAACTCGTCAAGGTCTGCCGCGGCCGCGAAGGCCTGTTCGGCTGCCGCCACCGCCTGGTCCAGCGTCTCGCCGGACAGATCCACTTCGTCACCCACGGGGTGAGAGCCTCCTGAAAACGTCGTGCGGCACGCCTGTGACGCAAGTGCCGATCATAGGTGACCGGCATTGATACCCTCGCGCCGTGGTACGCGCATCGATCGTTGCCGCAGTCGGGGCGACAGCGGTCATGCTGGGCCTGCTCGGTCTCACCGTCAACGCCGGGTGGTGGCTGCTGGCCGTACCGGTCGCCCTGCTCGCGGGCCTGGGAACCTGGGATCTGCTGCAGACCCGGCACGCGATCCTGCGGGCCTACCCGATTCTGGGGCATGTCAGATTCCTGATGGAGCTCATCCGCCCGGAGATTCAGCAGTACTTCATCGAGTCCAGCACCGACGGCAGACCGTTCGACCGTGAGATCCGCGACATGGTCTACGAGCGCGCCAAGGGCACCAAGAGCGACGAACCGTTCGGCACCGAACGCGACGTCAACGCGCTGGGTCACGAGTTCCTGCGGCACTCGCTGCGGGCCAGATTCGCCTCCGACGTCGCGCCACGGGTGCGCCTCGGGGGCCCCGACTGCACCCAGCCCTACGACATCGCGCTGCTCAACGTCTCCGCGATGAGCTTCGGGGCGTTGTCTTCGAACGCGATCCTTGCCCTCAACGGCGGCGCGGCCCGCGGTGGGTTCGCGCACGACACCGGCGAGGGCGGTATCAGCCCGTATCACCTGGCCCCCGGCGGCGACCTGATCTGGGAGATCGGCTCGGGCTACTTCGGCTGCCGCGACGCCGCGGGCGGGTTCGACCCCGCCGCGTTCGCCGAGAAGGCCGCGCTCGACGCGGTCAAGGCCGTGTCGATCAAGCTTTCGCAGGGCGCCAAACCGGGGTTGGGGGGCGTACTGCCCGGCCCCAAGGTCAGCGCCGAGATCGCCGCGACCCGCGGTGTCCCTCCGGGCCGGACGGTGGTGTCACCGCCGGCGCACAGTGCGTTCTCCACGCCGCTGGAACTCGTCGGCTTCATCGCGGCCCTGCGCCGACTGTCGGGCGGAAAGCCCGTCGGGTTCAAACTCTGCGTCGGTGCTCGCACGGAGTTCCTGTCGATCTGCAAGGCCATGCTGGCCACCGGGGTCACGCCGGACTTCATCATCGTCGACGGCTCCGAGGGCGGCACCGGTGCCGCGCCGCAGGAGTTCGAGGACTTCGTCGGGATGCCGCTGACCGAAGGCCTGATGCTGGTGCACAACGCCCTGGTCGGCGTGGGTCTGCGGGACCGGATCCGCATCGGGGCCTCCGGCAAGGTCGCCAGCGGCGTCGACATCGTCTCCCGAATCTGTCAGGGTGCCGACTTCACGCTGTCGGCGCGGGCGATGATGTTCGCGGTCGGCTGCATCCAAGCGCTCAAGTGCAACACCAATCACTGCCCCACGGGTGTGGCCACGCAGGACAGGGCGCGCGCCCGCGCGCTGCATGTCCCCGATAAGACGCTGCGCGTCACCAACTTCCAGCGCGCCACGGTCGCCAGCGCTGCGCAGATCGTCGCCTCGATGGGCCTCGACGGCTTCCACGAACTCGACCCGTCGATGCTCAACCGGCGCATCGAAGGCCAGCGCACCCTCACCTACGCCGAAATCTACGAGTGGCTGTTGCCGGGCGAACTGCTCGAGGACCCGGTGCCGGAGTCATGGCGCACGGACTGGATCGAGGCGAGCGCCGAGGAGTTCCGGTAGGCCGCGGCGTCAGTCGTCGGACTCGTCGTCGGGTGTGCTGTCGCGCCGGGACCGCAGCCGGTACATCGTCAGGTCGGCGGGGACGCCGCTGGCGGGCCGGCCGAACATCTGGCGCCGGACTCGCCGGGCCGTCACTCCCAGGTCACTGAGTTCGTCGTCGGTGATCAGCGCCAACGTTGCATCCGAGACGACCACACCGCCGCGGGTGGCTCGGTCCATCACCCGGGCCGCGATGTTGACGTCGACACCGAGCCAGTCCGAGCCGATCCGCTGCGGCCTCCCGGTGTGGATGCCGACCCGCATTCTCGGTGTGTAGCCCTGCACCTCAACGCCTTTGAGCGCATCGCGGGCGGCCAGTGCGGCACCGACGGCGACCGCGGGACGGGTGAACACCGCCATGATGCCGTCGCCCATGCGTTTGACGATGTGTCCGCCGCGTTCGAGCAGCGGCGGTTCGACGGTCGCGGCGACGCGGCGCAGCAGCAGCAGCGTCGCCTCATCCCCCTGCTCCAGCGACCACGCCGAGAACCCGACGAGATCGGTGAAGACGATGGTGACCTCGGAGTTGGCGGGTCGGCGGGACACCCGTTCGGTGAGCGCCTGCCACATCTGGAGGCCCGCCAGGCCGACCTCGCGGGAGGCCGCGTCACGGTCTGGCAGCAGGCGGCCGGCGGTTCGGGCCGCAGCCCGGGGAGCTCCATCGCCGGCCACCGACAGCGGATCGCCGAACTCGGGGTCACCGGGAAGCATCCGGCGCGCACGCCGAACGAACGCGACCAGGTCGGGATTGCGGTTGGTCTGGCGAATCCAGTTGACGGCCCTGCGCTGGGCGACCTCGGCAGCATCCGGGGGTGGCGCGGATCCCGATTCCTCGGCGTCGGAATGCGGGTTGGACTCCACCGCGTCAGGTTAGGTGGTACCGCGGGCACCGGGCAACGACAGCGCACCCGCAGCACCGATTGATTTCACATTCCCGCTGGTCACGCGCGCGCGACAGGTGGATCGCCGGTGGGTAACGGTCCGACGCGCGAGAGCGGATTTTCTTGACAACCACAGTTGTCAGACTTATGTTCGAGCTGCCCGGCCACCGAGCAGGAGGACCGATGACCACCACTGCGTCACACGTCGACGATGCCGACCCGGCGAACCCACTGGGACCCGATTCGCTGACGTGGAAATACTTCGGAGATCTGCGCACCGGGATGCTGGGAGTGTGGATCGGCTCGATCCAGAACATGTATCCCCAACTGGGGGCGGGCGTCGAGGACCACTCGATCCTCAAGCGCGAGCCGCTGCAGCGCGTCGCCCGGTCGGTCTACCCGATCATGGGGGTGGTCTACGACGGGGACCGAGCGGCGCAGACCGGCGCACAGGTGCGCGGTTTCCACAACACCATCAAAGGCACCGACGCGAAGGGCCGGCACTATCACGCGTTGAACCCGGAGACCTTCTACTGGGCGCATGCGACATTCTTCATGCTGATCATCAAGACCGCCGAGTACTTCTGCGGTGGTCTGACCGAGGCCGAGAAGCGGCAGTTGTTCGACGAGCACGTGCAGTGGTACCGGATGTACGGGATGAGCATGCGCCCGGTGCCCGAAACCTGGGAGGACTTCCAGGACTACTGGGACCGCAAGTGCCGCGAGGAGCTGGAGATCAACCAGGCCACACTGGACATCTTCGAGATGAAGATCCCCAAGCCGAAATTCGTGCTCATGCCGACGCCGGTGTGGGAGCAGATGTTTCGGCCCATGGTGGCGGCGCAACGGTGGATCGCCGCGGGTGTGTTCGACCCCGTCGTCCGTGAGCGTGCCGGCATGCGCTGGACGCCCGGCGACGAGGTACTGCTTCGGCTGTTCGGCAAGGCCGTTTCGATGGCGTTCACGGCGGTGCCCGACGAGGTCCGCCTGCACCCCCGCGCGCTGGCCGCCTACCGCCGCGCGGAGGGTCGACTGCCCGCCGACGCACCGCTGGTCGAGGCGCCGTTCTTCATGGACCCACCTCGGGATCGCCGGGGCCTGCCGATGCACTACGTGCCGCGGCGCCGGTCCCCGTTCCGACCGCCGATCCCGGCACCGCCGAGCCCGAAGGCGCTCGCGGAGCGCGCCGGTTCCCTTGTGCACAGCACGTTCTCACTCGCGGGCCTGCGCCCCGCGAGGGCCCGCGGACGCGCCGCGTAGTCTGCTGTCCATGATCGAGTGGTCCGAAACCGACCTTGCCGTCCGCGACGCCGTCCGCCAGTTCATCGACAAGGAGATCCGCCCGCATCTCGACGAACTCGAGAGCGGCGACATGGAGCCCTATCCCCTGATCCGGAAGCTGTTCGCGACATTCGGGATCGACGCGATGGCCAAGGAGTCGCTGGACAAGCGGCTGGCCAAGCTCCGCGCCGGGGGCGAATCGAAGTCCCGCGGCGGAGGCGGGATGTTCGGCAACTCCTCGGGCGGTATGGGCTTCGTCGTGATCAGCGAACTGTGCCGGGTCTCGATGGGCCTGGTGACCGGCATGGGCGTGAGCCTGGGCCTGACCGTGCCCACGATCCAGAGTCGCGGCACCCTGGCCCAGCAGGAGCGATGGCTGCCCGGCCTGGTCACCTACGAGAAGATCGGCGCGTGGGCCATCACCGAACCCGACTCCGGTTCGGATGCCTTCGGCGGGATGAAATCCTATGTGACACGTGCCGCCGACGGTTCAGGCGACTACATCCTCAACGGCCAGAAGACGTTCATCACCAACGGACCCGACGCCGACGTCGTGGTGGTCTACGCCAAGCTCCAGGAGGACGGGGCGGGCGACTCCCCCGCGGACAAGCGCAACCGCAAGGTGCTGACCTTCGTGCTGGACCGCGGCATGGAAGGCTTCGTGCAGTCGAAACCGTTCCGCAAGATGGGGATTCACTCATCGCGCACCGGCGAGCTGTTCTTCAACAACGTCCGGCTGGGCCGCGATCGCCTGCTCGGTGAGACCGAGGACAACAGTGCGGGCGACGGCCGCGAAAGCGCGCGCTCCAGCTTCTCGACCGAGCGGATCGGCGTGGCCGCCATGGCGCTCGGCGTGATCGAGGAGTGCCTGCGGCTGTCGGTGGACTACGCCAAGAGCCGCACGCTGTGGGGCAAGGAGATCGCGCAGTTCCAGCTGATCCAGCTGAAGCTGGCCAACATGGAGGTGGCTCGGATGAACGTGCGGAACATGCTGTTCCGCGTCATCGAGTCCCAGCAGACCGGCGTCCCGATCTCCCTGGCCGAGGCGTCGGCGATCAAGTACTACTGCTCCCAGGCCGCGACCGACGTCGCGATGGACGCCGTGCAGCTGTTCGGCGGCAACGGCTACATGACCGAGTACCGCGTCGAGCAGTTGGCCCGCGACGCCAAGTCGCTGATGATCTACGCCGGCAGCAACGAGGTGCAGATCACCCACGTGGCACGCGGCCTGCTCTCGGACTGAGGAGCTGCGCGCGCCGGGAGACTCAGCGCCCGGCGCGGGCGCTCTGATACAGGCAGATGGCGGCCGCGGCAGCCACATTGAGGCTTTCGGCGTCACCGGGCATCTCGATGCGGACCCGGTGATCGGCCGCGGCGGCGATCTCGGCGGGCAGGCCGTGCGCCTCGGGGCCGAACAGCCACGCGGTCGGCCCGCTCAGGTCGGCGTCACCCAGTTCGGTCTCACCGTCCAACGTCGTGGCCAACACCTGCAGCCCCGCGCGCTTGAGCGCGGCGAGGACGGCCTCGGTGTCGGGTTCGACCACGACGGGTACGGCGAAGATGCTGCCGGTCGAGGACCGCAGGCACTTGCCGTTGTAGGGGTCCACGCTGTGGCCGGAGAGCACCACACCGGCCGCCCCCATCGCGTGCGCGAGCCTGATCAGGGTGCCCGCATTGCCGGGTTCGGACATTCCGACGGCGACCGCGACCAGTTGGGCGTCGGCCAGGACGGTCGACAACGCGGGCTCAGGGGTCTCGCACACCGCGACCAGGCCCGTGGGAGTCACGGTGTCGGACAGCGCTTTCGCGGCCCGCTCGGTGATCGTGTGCACGCGTTGTCCGACCAGAAGATCCGCGTGCCGCTCGGCTGCGGCCTCGGTGGCGAACACCTCCACCACCACGCCCGCGCGCACCGCGGCTTCGACGAGATTGGGTCCCTCGGCCAGGAAGCGCCCGGCACGACGACGGCCCGCGAGCCGCAGCAGCTTGGCTGCCGCGACCACGCGGGCCGATCGTTCAGTGAGCGCGCTCAGGCGGCCTCTCCGGCAGGAGCGTTGACATCCTCCGGCAGGGCGGCCTTGGCCACCTCGACCAGTGCGGTGAACGCGGCGGCGTCGCTGACCGCGATCTCGGCGAGGTTCTTGCGGTCCACCTCGACACCAGCGAGCTTGAGGCCCTGGATCAGGCGGTTGTAGGTGATGTCGTTGGCGCGGGCCGCGGCGTTGATACGCGAGATCCACAGCTTGCGGAACTCACCCTTGCGGGCCCGGCGGTCCCGGTAGGCGTAGGTCAACGAATGCAGCTGCTGCTCTTTGGCCTTGCGGTAGAGCCGCGAACGCTGGCCGCGGTAGCCCTTCGATGCCTTCAGTACTGTGCGGCGCTTCTTCTGGGCGTTGACTGCCCGTTTCACGCGTGCCATGGAGTGTTCCTATCGTCGGTCAGAGAAAGTCGAGATTGTCGGGCTGTTCGGCGGTCAGCCGTTCAGCATCGCGTTGACGCGCTTGGTGTCGTTGGCCGACACGACTGCGCGGCCGTCGAGACGACGCGTGCGCTTGGTGGCCTTGTGCTCGAGCAGGTGCCGGCGGTTGGCCTTCTGGCGCACGATCTTGCCGGTTCCGGTGCGACGGAACCGCTTCGATGCACCGCTGTGGGTCTTGGCCTTGGGCATGGGTCCTCAGTTCTGTGGTTGCTCTGGTGTGTCGGTGGGCTGCGTGTCCGCTCCGCCTGCCGCGCCTGGGCGCGGGGTCGGTGCGTCGGCGTCGTGCGCGGCCTTGGCGCGAGTCTTCGCGCCGCGGTGCGGTGCCAGCACCATCGTCATGTTGCGGCCGTCCTGCTTGGCGGACGTCTCGATGAAGCCGTACTCGGCCACATCGGCGCCCAGACGCTGCAGGAGTCGGAAGCCCAGTTCGGGTCGCGACTGCTCGCGACCGCGGAACATGATCGTCACCTTGACCTTGGACCCCGCCTCGAGGAAGCGGATGACGTGACCCTTCTTGGTCTCGTAATCGTGGGGGTCGATCTTGGGACGCAGCTTCTGTTCCTTGACGACGGTCTGCTGCTGGTTCTTGCGAGACTCGCGCGCCTTCTGTGCCGTCTCATACTTGAACTTGCCGTAGTCCATGATCTTGCACACCGGCGGCTTGGCGTCGGGTGCAACTTCGACAAGATCGAGATCGGCATCCGCGGCGACGCGGAGTGCATCTTCGATGCGCACGATGCCTACCTGCTCACCCCCCGGTCCGATCAGTCGGACTTCAGGTACACGAATGCGCTCGTTGACGCGGGTCTCAGTGCTGATGGGGCCTCCCTGGTTCATTCACTTCAGGAGTCCCGCCGCCACCCCTTGCCACCAGGCGTTATCAGCAAAAAACCCTGCCGAAGCAGGGCCCAGATGCCGACCGATCACAGCAGACGCTGCCTGTTGCGGGGCGTGCCCGCGACAGAACCGACATCATCGATGTCGGTGACCGGACCGCTGTACCCGTAAGGTCAGCGGTGGGAGTGGGACTCCACTTGTCGTGTCCCCGGTTTTCACCCGGGACGGTCGCGCATGGAAGTCTAGCAGGCATGACCGATGATTCCAGAATCGCGCCCGAAGCGTCCGGCGAGGCAGATCCGTCCCAGGCCCCGGTCCGGGAGCTCGCCGAGATTCCCGCGGTCGAAGTCATCACCCGCTCGGCGGTGATGCTGATGAGCGCCGCCGCCGAGAAGATCGGCCTCTCGCACGACGACCCCGAGGCCAGTCCGCACCGCGATCTCGACGAGGCGCGCCGCCTGATCACCGCACTCGCCGGGTTGGTGACGGCCTCGGCGGAGTATCTCGGCCCGCACGCGGGCCCGGTCCGTGACGGCCTGCGCAGCCTGCAGTTGGCCTTCCGCGAGGCCAGCGCCGCGCCTGAGGAACCCGGCAAGGGACCGGGCGAGAAGTACACCGGCCCGGTCTGGTAGCCGCGTCCGACGCCCCATAGGCCGCCACTGCGAATATCGTTGCGGCCTATGACTGTCACCGCGCGTCCTGTGACACAGGCCGCCTCGCGATTCCACTGGGTGCCCGCTGCCGCCGGTTGGACGGTGGGCGTCATCGCGACGCTCTCCCTGATCGCCAGTGTGTCGTCGTCCGTGCGGTGGCTCATCCGCATCCCGCGAGAGTTCGTCAACGACTACCTGTTCAACTTCCCGGACACGAGCTTCGCGTGGGCTTTCGTGCTGGTCCTGCTGGCCGCGGCACTGGCCGCCCGCAAGCGGATCGCCTGGTGGATTCTGCTGCTGTACATGGTGGCGGCCATCGTCGTGAACGTCGGCGACCTGCTCACCGGCGACGAGTCGTTCCTCTCTGAGATCGGCGAGGTCATCGGCCTCGTGGTGCACGTCGCCGCGATCGTGCTGCTGCTGCTGGCCCGCAATGAGTTCTGGGCCCGGGTACGCCGCGGCGCACTGCTCAAGGCGGCAGCGGTGCTGCTCACCGGGATGGCCATCGGCATCCTCGTCGGCTGGGGCCTGCTGGAGCTGTTCCCCGGCAGCCTCGAACGCGGTGAGCGGTTGGGATACGCGGCCAACCGGGTGTTCTTCTTCGCCGGCGTCGACGCCGACCTGTTCAACGGTCACCACCCGCACGTGTTCGTCAATGCGATGCTCGGCCTGTTCGGCGCGCTCGCACTGATGGCCGCGGCCATCGTGCTGTTCCAGTCCCAGCGCGCCGACAACGCCCTGACCAGTGACGACGAAACAGCGATCCGTCGGCTGCTCGACACCTACGGCAAGAACGACTCGCTGGGATATTTCGCGACTCGCCGGGACAAGTCGGTGGTCTTCGCCCCCGACGGGCGCGCCGCGGTCACCTATCGAGTCGAGGTCGGAGTCTGTCTGGCCAGTGGCGACCCGATCGGCGACCCGCGGGCATGGCCGCAGGCGATCGCGGCCTGGCTTCGGCTGTGCCAGACCTACGGGTGGGCGCCGGGTGTCATGGGCGCCAGTTCCGCTGCGGCACAGGCCTTCCGCAATGCGGGGCTGTCGGCGTTGGAGCTGGGCGACGAGGCCATCCTGCATCCGGATGTCTTCAAACTCTCCGGCCCCGACATGAAACCCGTGCGGCAGGCCGTCACCCGTGCTCGTCGCGCCGGGCTCACGGTGCGCATCCGTCGGCACCGGGAGCTGTCGGCCGAGGAGATGAGTCAGGTCATCACGCGCGCCGACGCCTGGCGCGACACCGAGACGGAGCGCGGATTCTCGATGGCGCTCGGCCGGCTCGGAGACCCCGCCGACGGTGACTGCCTTCTGGTCGAGGCCGTCCGCGGGGACGGGGAGGTCGGCGGGGAGGTGGTCGCCATGCTGTCGCTGGTGCCGTGGGGCACCAATGGGGTGTCGCTGGACCTGATGCGCCGCTCCCCCGGGTCACCGAACGGCACCATCGAACTGATGGTCAGCGAGCTGTGCCTGCAGGGCGAGAATCTCGGCGTCAGCCGAATCTCGTTGAACTTCGCGATGTTCCGCTCGGCGTTCGAGGAGGGCGCCCAACTGGGCGCGGGGCCGGTCGCCCGGCTGTGGCGCGGCCTTTTGGTCTTCTTCTCACGCTGGTGGCAGCTTGAGACGCTCTACCGGTCGAACATGAAGTACCTGCCGGAGTGGGTGCCGCGTTACGCGTGCTACGAGGACGCCCGACTGGTCCCCCGCGTCGGGGTGGCCTCGGTGATCGCCGAGGGATTCCTGGTGCTGCCGTTCGGTAAGCGCACTCGCCAGCACACCGGCCACCACACGTCGGCGCCGGAGTCGCTGGTCCACCCCGCCACGCCGGCGCCCGAGCCCGTGACCGAGGAGCTCGGGGGGCGCCTGCCCGAGCAGGTGCGGGTCCGGATGGACAAACTCAGAACACTGCAGGCTGCGGGGGTCGACGCCTACCCCGTCGGCGCCGCGCCCAGCCACATGATCGCCGAAGCCCTCGACGAGGACGACGGCGCCGAGGTGACGGTCTCGGGACGGATCCTGCGGCTGCGCGACTACGGCGGAGTGCTCTTCGCCTCGCTGCGGGACTGGTCCGGCGACGTTCAGCTGCTGCTGGACAGTTCGGTGATGGACTCCGAGTCCGGGACCGCGGCCTTCACGGCGGCGATCGATCTCGGCGATCTGGTGGAGGTCAGCGGCACGATGGGCGCCAGCCGGTCGGGCACCCGCTCGGTGCTGGTGCGGCGGTGGCGGCTGACCGGAAAATGCCTGCGGCCCCTGCCGGACAAATGGAAGGGGCTCACCGACTCCGAGGCCCGCGTGCGGACACGCTACGTCGACCTCGCGATCAACACCGAGTCCCGCGACCTGATCAGGGCGCGCAGTCAGGTGTTGCACGCGATCCGGGAGACGTTGTTCGACAAGGGATTCCTCGAGGTCGAGACGCCCATCCTCCAGCAGATCCACGGCGGCGCGAACGCACGGCCGTTCGTCACCCACATCAACGCCTACGACTTGGACCTGTACCTGCGCATCGCGCCGGAGCTGTATCTCAAGAGGCTGTGCGTCGGCGGTGTGGAAAGGGTCTTCGAACTCGGCCGCGCGTTCCGCAACGAGGGGGTGGACTTCAGCCACAACCCCGAGTTCACGCTGCTGGAGGCGTATCAGGCGCACGCCGACTACCTGGTGTGGATCGACGGCTGCCGCGAGTTGATCCAGAACGCCGCGCTGGCCGCCAACGGCGCGCACGTGGTGATGCGTCCCCGCGACGACGGCACCCTGGAACCGGTCGACATCTCGGGCCAGTGGCAGGTCAAGACCGTGCACGACGCGGTGTCGGAGGCGCTGGGCGAGGCCGTCGGCGTCGACACCGACCTCGCGACCTTGCGCCGGCTCTGCGATCGGGCCCAGATCCCCTACCAGACCCATTGGGACGAAGGGGCCGTCGTGCTCGAGATGTATGAGCACCTCGTCGAGGACCGCACCGAGGCACCGACGTTCTACACCGACTTCCCCACCTCGGTCTCGCCGCTGACGCGTCCGCACCGGTCTCGTCCCGGGGTCGCCGAGCGGTGGGATCTCGTGGCCTGGGGCGTCGAGTTGGGCACGGCCTACAGCGAACTGACCGATCCGGTCGAACAGCGTCGACGTCTGCAGGCGCAGTCGCTGCTGGCGGCCGACGGCGACCCCGAGGCCATGGAACTCGATGAGGATTTCCTGCAGGCCATGGAGTACGCGATGCCTCCGACGGGTGGTCTCGGAATGGGCGTGGACCGCGTCGTCATGATGATCACCGGTCGCAGCATCCGCGAGACCCTGCCGTTCCCGTTGGCCAAACCGCGTTAGCTGACAGTCGGCGGCCAAGGCCTGCAGGCACTTCACAGCCGGCGGTAAGCATCGGGGTCCACGATGGTTGTCGTGACACCGTTGCAGCATCACATCTCCCTGATGCACGGCTGGGTGCCGTTCACCGTCCAAGCGTTGACCGTGGCGGTTCTGCTGGCGGCCATCGGGTGGCGCAGCCGCAGATGGCGCGTGCTGTGCGTGCCCGCGGCGGCGCTGGCGGGGGTGGGTGCCGCGGTGTGGTCGCACTGGCGTATCGCCTCCGATGGGCTGGCCAGTGACCCCGCACCGCACCGCCTGTGGGTGTGGATCGCCGTGAGCGCGGCGGCCGTCGTCCTGCTGGTGCTGGGCTGGCACCGTGCGCCGTGGTGGCGCCGCGGGGCGGCGTTGCTGTCGGTGCCGCTGTGTCTGCTCAGCACCGCCCTGGCTCTCAACTTCTGGGTGGGCTACTTCCCCACCGTGCAGAACGCGTGGAATCAGTTGACCGCCGGTCCGCTGCCCGACCAGACGGACCAGGCCGCAATCGCGGCGACCGCCGAGCAGTCACAGCAGCGTCACACGTTGCCGGCGAGGGGCAGCGTGGTCCCCGTGAGCATCCCCTCGACCGCGTCGGGGTTCAAGCATCGGGGTGAACTCGTGTACCTGCCGCCCGCGTGGTTCGCGAGCACACCGCCGCCGAAGCTTCCGACCGTGATGATGATCGGCGGCGAGTTCAACACTCCGGCGGACTGGTTGCGCGCGGGCGGTGCGATCTCCACGATCGATTCGTTCGCCGCCGCGCACGGCGGCAACGCGCCGGTGTTCGTCTTCGTCGACTCCGGAGGGGCGTTCAACAACGACACCGAATGCGTCAACGGACCACGCGGCAACGCCGCCGATCACCTCACGAAAGACGTTGCACCGTTTGTGGAGTCCAGGTTCGGCGTCAGCGCGGACCGGGCGAACTGGGGTGTCGTCGGATGGTCCATGGGCGGCACCTGTGCGGTGGATCTGGCCACGATGCACCCCGACATGTTCAGTTCGTTCGTCGACATCGCCGGTGACCTCGCGCCGAACTCCGGCACCAAAGCGCAGACCATTCAGCGGCTCTTCGGCGGCGATGCGGCCGCGTGGACCACCTACGACCCCACCTCCGTCATCACCAGACACGGCCGCTACCAGGCGGTCTCCGGGTGGTTCGCGATCTCGGGCAACCCGCAGCCACCCCGCAGCGGCGCGGGCGCTCCCGTGGCCGAGGACGCCGTCGGACTCGGGGGCCGCGACGCCACGGGCAACCCCGGCGATCAGACCACGGCCGCCCAATCACTGTGTGCGCTGGGCAGTGCCAACGGCATCACGTGCGCGGTGGTGGCCCAGCCCGGCAAACACGACTGGCCGTTCGCCTCCCGGGTGTTCACCGCGGCGCTGCCGTGGCTCGCCAGCGCGATCGACACGCCCGGCGTCCCGGCTGTCGCGCTGCCCGGACACACCGCCACATCAGCGCCGCCGGCCACCGAGACCGTCGCCGACCAGCAGCCACTCGCCGCCGGGGGCAGATGACCGGAGCCGGGGGCTGGTCGGCGCTACTGTTGAACCATGCCCGATGAGGAGCCCACACCGCGGGACGCGCCGGACACCTTTCAGACCGCCGAGGATCCGGCCGCGGCACCGACTCCGGCCGCCGTGCCGGATCCCGGCTACACCGACCGCGGCGTCCCCACCTTCGAATCGGTCCGAGAGAAGATCGAGACCCGCTACGGCACGTCCATCGGGGCACACGAGTTGGCCTCTGAGACGCCCGAGGCGCGACGGGTCGAGGAGCAGTACGAAGCCCGCCAGAAGGCGGCAGCCGAGCGCCTTGAGCAGATTCGGAAGTCGATGACGGAGAACGACTCCGACGAGGGACGCTCCTGAGCGGTGCGCACCTTCTCACCCGAGCAGCGACGCGCTCGACTGGCGCACCGCCACTTCCTGACGGGTGACCTCACGCCCGGAGTCACGGATCTCACGCGGTCACTGGTGGGGCTGCACGCCACCGACCCGGCCACGCCCTACCTGTCGTTGTGGGCTCGGGTGCCGGAGTTCCGCGTCGAGCATCTGGACACCGAACTCTGCGATCGGCGGTCCGTGGTCAAACACCTCGCGATGCGGCGAACACTGTGGGTGCTGCCCGCCGACCTGCTGGGCGTGGTGCAGTCGGCGGCCAGCGACCGTGTCGCCGACAACGAACGGCGCAGACTGATCGCCGACGTCGAGAAGGCCGGCGTCGCCGACGACGGCGCGGCCTGGCTGGAGACCGCGAGGCTGGCCGTGCACCGGCACCTCGGCGTGCACGGGCAGGCGAGCAGCACCGAGTTGCGTGCCGCGCTGCCGGAGTTGGCCGGCACCTATGACCCCGCACCCGGTAAGCGGTGGGGTGGTCAAACACATCTGGCGCCAAGGATTCTCACGTTCCTGTCCGCGAACGGCGAGCTGATGCGGGGCCCGAATGACAGCACCTGGACCAACTCCCGTCCCCGATGGGTCACGTCCGACGCCTGGCTGGGTCGGGCCGCCGAACCGGCCGATCACGACGCGGCGCGCAATGACCTGGTGCGGCGCTGGCTGCACGCGTTCGGTCCCGCCACCGAAGCAGACGTCAAGTGGTGGTTCGGCACAACGCTGACGGCCACCCGCCAGGCCCTCGCCGCGCTCGAGGCCGTCGAGGTCGACCTGCACGGCGCCCCCGGATATGTGCTGCCCGGCGACCTCGAGGACGATCCCATGCCACAGCCGTGGGCCGCGCTGCTTCCCGGGCTGGATGTGACGGCCATGGGCTGGGCGCAGCGGGATTGGTACCTGGGAGAACACAAGCCGCACGTGTTCGACCGCAACGGCAACGCCGGACCGACTGCGTGGTGGAACGGCCGCATCGTTGGCGGCTGGCATCAGGACAAGGACGCACGCGTCGAGGTGACGCTGGTCGAGGACGTCGGACGGGAGGGCCGTGACGCGTTGTCCCGCAAGGCCGATGAGCTGACCGCCTGGCTGGACGGCACTCGGATCAGCCCGCGGTTCCCGTCGCCGCTGTCGACGTCTGCCCGGTGACCCGCTCTCGGCGGGAGAGCACCAGCGGTGCACCGTCGGTGATCGCGATGGTGTGTTCGCTGTGGGCGGTGCGGGATCCGTCCGCCGAGCGGATGGTCCACCCGTCGGGGTCGTAGACGATTCTGTCGGTGCCCGCGGCGAACCACGGTTCCAGCGCCAGCGTCAGGCCCGGCTGCAGTCGCAGCCCCCGCCCCGCGCGCCCGGCGTTCGGGACGTGCGGATCCTCGTGCATGGTGCGCCCGAGCCCATGACCGCCGAAGTCGGTGTTGACCCGGTAGCCGTAGTCGGCGGCAACGGCACCGATCGCGGCGGAGATGTCGCCCAGCCGATTTCCCGGCAGTGCCGCCGAGATGCCTGCGGCCAGGGCCTCCTCGGTGGCCTTGATCAGGCGCTGATCCTGGGGCCGCGGGGTGCCGACGATGATGCTGCGGGCGCTGTCTGCCACCCAGCCGTCGATGGACACCGCGATGTCCATGCTCAGCAGGTCCCCGTCGAGCAGGACGTAGTCATGCGGAAGTCCGTGCAGCACCGCATCGTTGACCGACAGACAGATGACGTTGCGGAACGGCCCGCGCCCGAAGGACGGCGCGTAGTCCCAGTAGCAGGATTCTGCGCCGCGCGCTGCGATCAGGTCCCTGGCCCGATGCTCGAGGTCGAGCAGGTTGACGCCGGGACGGGCGCGCTGCGCGAGATCGTCCAGCAGTTCAGCGATGAAGCTTCCGGTGACGTCCATCGCCGCGATCTCGCGGGGTGTCTTCAGTTCCACCACCGGGGTGGCCTCCTCTGCGGTCAAGAGCGGTATGAAAATACCAGCCTAACCGAAGGCGTCGGTATTTTCATACCGGGTCGGATAGGCTGACCCCATGGTGCGTCTCCCCCTGACCGCAGAACAGCTCGCCGCCGGTAAGCGCATCGGCAAGCAGTTGCGCGATGCGCGGGGCGGGCGCACGCTCGCCGACGTGGCCGAGGCGGCCGGCATCTCCCCGGAGACGCTGCGCAAGATCGAGACGGGCCGGTTGGCTACCCCGTCGTTCACGGCGGTCGCGGCCCTGGCGCGCGTGCTGAGCCTGTCCCTCGACGAACTCGCCGAGATCTGCCTCGAGCACGAGGACCTTCAGCAGACCGGCTGAGGCCCTACGCGCTGACCTTGCGTTTGCGGGCGGCCTTCTTGGGTGCGGGCGGCGCGGGTTTGGCCGCCAGCACCTCGGTGAGGAACTTTCCGGTGTAGCTCTCCGGCACGGCGGCGACGTCTTCCGGTGTGCCCTCCGCGACGACGGTGCCGCCACCGGCTCCGCCCTCCGGGCCCATGTCGATGATCCAGTCCGACGTCTTGATCACATCCAGGTTGTGTTCGATCACGATGACCGAATTGCCTTTGTCGACAAGGCCGTTGATGACCTTGAGCAGCTTGCGGATGTCCTCGAAGTGCAGGCCGGTGGTCGGTTCGTCGAGGATGTAGACCGTCCGCCCGGTGGACCGCTTCTGCAGTTCGGCCGCCAGTTTCACGCGCTGTGCCTCACCGCCGGAGAGCGTCGGCGCGGGCTGGCCCAGGCGGACGTAGCCGAGACCGACGTCGACCAGGGTCTTGAGGTAGCGGTGGATGCCGGTGATGGGCGCGAAGAACTCGGCGGCCTCCTCGATCGACATGTCGAGGACCTCGGAGATGGTCTTGCCCTTGTAGTGCACCTCGAGGGTCTCGCGGTTGTAGCGCGCACCGTGGCACACCTCGCAGGGCACGTACACGTCGGGCAGGAAGTTCATCTCGATCTTGATGGTGCCGTCACCCGAGCAGGCCTCGCAGCGGCCGCCCTTGACGTTGAACGAGAACCGGCCCGGCTGGTAACCGCGCACCTTGGCCTCGGTGGTGGCCGCGAACAGCGTCCGGATCTTGTCGAAGACGCCGGTGTAGGTGGCCGGGTTGGACCGGGGTGTGCGCCCGATCGGCGACTGGTCGACGCGCACGAGCTTGTCGAGGTTGTCCAGGCCGTTGATCCGGGTGTGCCGGCCGGGAACCTGCCGGGCACCGTTGAGCTTGTTGGCCAGCACCGTCGCCAGGATGTCGTTGACCAGCGTCGACTTGCCGGAACCGGAGACGCCGGTGACCGACGTCAGCACCCCGAGCGGGAACGACACGTCGATGTCTTTGAGGTTGTGCTCGCGGGCGCCGACGACCGTCAGCTGCCGACGCCTGTCGACCGGGCGGCGGATCTCAGGAACCGCGATGCTCTCCCGGCCCGACAGGTAGGCGCCCGTGATCGACGCCGGGTTCTTCAGCAGGTCCGCGTAGGGACCGCTGTGCACGACGGTGCCGCCGTGTTCACCGGCCGCCGGCCCGATGTCGACCACCCAGTCCGAGTGCGCGATGGTGTCCTCGTCGTGCTCGACGACGATCAGCGTGTTGCCCAGATCCCGCAGCCGCGTGAGAGTCTCGATCAGCCGGCGGTTGTCCCGCTGGTGCAGACCGATCGACGGTTCGTCGAGCACGTAGAGCACCCCGACGAGGCCGGACCCGATCTGGGTGGCCAACCGGATGCGCTGGGCCTCCCCGCCCGAGAGGGTGCCCGCCGCACGCTCGAGCGACAGGTACTCCAGGCCGACGTCGAGCAGGAACCCGAGCCGGGACTGCACCTCCTTGAGCACCTGCCCCGCGATGGCCTGCTCGCGCGGGCCCAGCGTCAGTGCGTTCAGGAAGTCCGAGCAGTCCGCGATCGAGAGCGCACAGACTTCGGCGATGGACTTCGCGCCCCGGTCCCCCGCCGCCAGCGTGACCGCGAGGATCTCGGGCTTGAGCCGCGTGCCGTTGCACTCCGGGCACGGGATGTCCCGCATGAAGCCCTCCAGCCGCTCCTTCATCTGCTCGGAGTCGGTCTGTTCCATGCGGCGCTGCAGGTAGGCCATGACGCCCTCGAAGTCGGCGTAGTACGACCTGGTACGCCCGTACCGGTTTTTATACCGGACATGAACCTGGTGGTCAGAGCCCTCGAGGATGGCCTTACGCGCCTTGGCCGGCAGCTTCCTCCACGGGGTGTCGACGTCGAAGCCCATGGCCTCGCCCAGGCCCGCCATCATGCGTGTGAAGTACTCGGCACTCTGCCCGATCGACCAGGGCGCGATGGCCCCCTCGGCCAGGGTCATGTCCGGATCGGGCACCACGAGTTCGGGGTCGACCTCCTTGCGGATGCCGAGGCCGATGCACTCCGGGCACGCGCCGTAGGGCGAGTTGAAGGAGAAGGACCGGGGTTCAAGATCGTCGACCGCCAGCGGGTGGGCGTTGGGGCACGCGAGCTTCTCGGAGAACCGCTGTTCGCGGTGCGGGTGGTCATCCTCGCGATCGACGAACTCCAGCACCACGATGCCGTCGGCGAGGCCCAGCGCCGTTTCGACCGAATCGGTGAGGCGCTGCTTGGCCGACGCCTTGACCGTCAGGCGGTCGACCACGACCTCGATGTCGTGCTTCTCCTGCTTCTTCAGCTTCGGCGGGTCGGACAGCGAATGCACCACACCGTCGACGCGCACACGGCTGTAACCCTGGCTGTTGAGCTTGTCGAACAGGTCGACGAACTCACCCTTGCGGGTGCGGACCACGGGCGCCAGCACCTGGAAACGCAGGCCCTCATCCATGGCCAGGACCTGGTCGACGATCTGCTGAGGCGTCTGCCGGGCGATCTTCTCACCACAGACCGGACAGTGCGGCGTGCCCGCGCGCGCATACAGCAGACGCAGGTAGTCATACACCTCGGTGATGGTGCCGACCGTGGACCGCGGGTTGCGGTTGGTGGACTTCTGGTCGATCGACACCGCCGGGGACAGGCCCTCGATGAAGTCGACGTCCGGCTTGTCCATCTGGCCGAGGAACTGACGCGCGTAGGCCGACAGCGACTCGACGTAGCGGCGCTGCCCCTCGGCGAAGATCGTGTCGAACGCCAGCGACGACTTGCCCGAACCCGACAGGCCGGTGAAGACGATCAGGGCATCACGAGGCAGGTCAAGATCGACGCTGCGCAGATTGTGTTCGCGCGCGCCCTTGACTATGAGGCGGTCAGCCACCCGGACCCTTTCTCAGTACTTCCCCGACGGACATGCTCGCCGGTATCCCCGACCCTCGTCCATGCTAGGTGCCCCTACCGACAAGCCTTCAGGGGCCAGTAGCGTGATTTCCATGACCACCATCGCGGACACCTACACCGGTCACGTCGAATCAGGCACCGGGGCCCGCCGGGACCTGCCCGGCGCGAGCATCCTGAAGGTCTCGGTCGGCCCCATGGACAACAACGCGTACCTGATCACGTGTTCCGCGACGGGCAAGACACTGCTGATCGACGCCGCCAACGACGCCGACACCCTGCTGGAGGTCATCCGCGAGCATGCCCCCGACGTGGCCCTGATCGTGACCAGCCACCAACACTTCGATCACTGGCAGGCGCTCGAGGCGGTGGCCGCCGCGACGGGCGCCCCCACCGCGGCGCACGAACTCGACGCCGAACCGCTGCCGGTGACCCCCGACCGGATCCTGGCCGACGGCGACACCGTCACGGTCGGCGACCTCACGTTCTCAGTCATCCACCTTCGGGGCCACACCCCAGGGTCGGTCGCCCTGGCACTGTCCGGCGACGCCACCGGCGGGGTCACCCACCTGTTCACCGGTGACTGCCTGTTCCCGGGCGGGGTCGGCAAGACCTGGCAGCCCGGCGACTTCGAGCGACTGCTCGACGACGTCAGCACCAAGGTGTTCGACGTCTACGACGACGACACGGTGATCTATCCCGGCCACGGCGACGACACCACGCTGGGTGCCGAGCGGCCTCATCTCGCGGAGTGGCGCCAGCGCGGTTGGTGAGTCAGGGCTTCCCGCCGGACACCCCGCCGCCGGACACGTCGGCGTCGCTGGGCGCGTATTCGGCGCTCGCCCAGATCACCGTTGATGGGTTGGCCTTCTCGCCCTTTTCCAACGAGTCGATGTGCGACAGCGGATCCGCGATCACGTCCCTCGTCCCGAAGAACGGCAGCACGACCGGCGCGTCCAGGAATGGGCTGTCGATCACGTGAAGCACGCGCAGGACGGGATGGTCGGACACCAGGTCGTGGACGATGCCCGTGGAGGCGATCTGCGTGTCTGAGCACAGGACGTGGGTGCCGGGCATCCACTCATGGGACTGTCTCGAATTGAGTTGGAACTGCATCGAATCGTAGGTGTACGAGTACTGCGGGTCGTAGCACGTCGTCGTGTCCTCAACGGCGCGCTGTGTCACCAGCACGCCATATACAGACAACCTCGCAAGCCGGTCGACCCGCGTATCGATGTCGACGATCGCCTGATACACCTCGGTGCCACCGGGAGCGAGGAATGTGCCGAGCGAGGCGAAGTTCTCGGCGTAGAGGAGCCGGGATTCGGCGAACCCACTGGGCTGCAGGCGGAAGTCAACGCCCGCAAAGCCCACGAACGGATTCACACCCGCGGCCACCGCGTCCCGAGTGGGCTCCCGCGCGGGCGTGTCCCGCGGGAACGACACGACCCCCATGACACCACCGCGCATGTCGGCCTGCACCGTGCCGCGGTTGTGCAGGGTGACCTTCGCGAGAGCGTGGACGATGGGCCCGCTGGAGCCCATCGGTGTCAACTCGGCCTGCACATTGACCAGCGGCCGTGAACTCCGGGGCAGGTAGTCCGTCTGCATCCAGAACTGGGCAAGACCAACAAGCGGGAACAGCGCCGCCACCAACGCCGCACCCTTGGTGACCGCACTGCCCGCGTGGCGACCCAGGTGACACACCCAGAGCACCGCGATCGCGCCGGCGGCCAGCGCCACCCCTGTGACGCCCAGCAGTTGGCTCACCGGGCTGCGATGGTCAACCAACCACACGTAACCCGCCAACGTGATGATGAACAGCTGACTCACCAGCGTCACGATCAGTGCGCTGGTGGAGCGCCGCAGGATCGCCACCAGCGCGAGCGCGCACGTGATGCCGATTCCGAACAGCAGCACTGTGCCGATCAGATCCCACACCTCGGTGGTCAACGTCGCATTCTCGATTGCGAGCCAGAGCACCACGGCCGTGCACAGGCCGACCCAGACGATGAGCAACCCCCGCAGTGGGCGGCTCAGATCACCGATACCGAACTCCGTGTCGGCCACCGTCTCGCGACTGGGCGGGCTCTCGACAGAACCATTGCCCGCGCCGACCTCAAGTTTGACCTGCATGTCGGCACGTTAAATCCGCCGACGCTCAGGTCGGCACGTAGTGGGCTACGCGATTATGTGGACTGCGGGTGACTATGTGGTGTGCACGATGAGCACGTCGACCTTGGACCGGCGCGCCACGTTGGCGGGCACCGAGCCCAGCAGGCGGCCCGCGATGGTGCTCAGACCCACGTTGCCGACGACCAGCAGGTCCGCGTTGACCTCTTCGGCCAGGTCCACGAGGGCGTCGACCGGAGCGCCGACGATGGCCTTCTCCTCGATGTTGGTGGCTCCGGCGGCCTTGGCGCGGTCGCGCGCCTCGCGCAGGATCGCATAGATCGGCGCGTTGCCCGACATCTTGTAGCCCTCGTCCTTGAGGACGTCCGCGGCCCGCGAGTCGTCATGCGACGGGAAATATGCGGTCGCGACGATGACCTTCGCGTCGGGATCCGAGGCGAGCGCGCCGGCCCGGTCGACTGCACGCAACGACGAATCCGAGCCGTCGGTACCGACCACCACGGTCTTATAGCCGCTCATCCATACCCTCCCAAAAAGGTCCGATGTCTCAGGCGTCTCAGGAACGCCAACTCCGAACATTAACCCGTCACGTTGTCGCGATGGGCGCGATTGGCGACACCGTTGCCGCGTTTCCGTGCTAGTTTGCCCCGCTAGCTGCGGGAATTCACCTGTTCCGACGCAACGGTGAGCTTTCTGACACTGGCGCGCCGCACCCGCCTCCGCCCTCACACGGGACCGCCCTATGACTCACTTCACACGTCACCGCGCGTGGAAGGGTCTGGGCCTCACGGGGTCTCGCCGCGCGATCCGCCGACATGGACGTTACTGTGTGGCTCCCGTCCCAGCGCACAACGGAACACCGCGTGGTCCTGACCTCACTGCACGACCCGACCTCCGAAGACATCGAGGTCAACTCCGACCGGCCCCGCCGCCGAAGCTCGGTCACCGACGCGATGCTCGCGGCGGTCGGAGCCATGGCCGTCAGCACGATCTGGATCGACCGTCCCTCGCTCTGGTACGACGAGGCGGCCACCATTTCGGCGGCCACCCGTCCGCTGCACGAACTGTGGTCGCTGCTGCAGAACATCGATGCGGTGCATGGGTTGTACTACCTGCTGATGCACGGGTGGCTGCTGTTGGCGGCGCCTTCGGAGACCTTTCTGCGACTGCCCAGTGTGATCGCCGTCGGTGTCGCCGCCGCCGGCGTTGTCGTTCTCGGCAGACAACTTTCGACGCGGGCGGTGGCACTCACGGCCGCAGCGGTTTTCGCGTTCCTTCCCCGGGTCACGTGCGCTGCGATCGAGGCGCGGTCGTATGCACTGTCGATGGCGGCGGCCGTCTGGCTGACAGTTCTTCTGGTGCAGGCGATTCGGCGGGGCGGGGTCTGGATGTGGGCGGCGTACGGCGCCGCCTTGACGGTGTCGACGGTGCTCAACGTGTACGTGCTGTTGATCGCGGCAGCGCACGGTCTGACGGCCGTGCTGCTGGGCGGGCGCCGCGGTTTCGCGCACTGGTGCGCCGCGACCGGCATGGCAGTGATCGCCGTCGCCCCGTTCCTGTCCTACAGCAGATCCCAGATGCGCCAGGTGGGTTGGATACCGCCGCTGCGGCAGCGCACCTTCGGTGAAGTGTTGGTGGACCAGTACTTCGATCACAGTGCCGCGGCGGCCGTGCTGGCCGCGGTGTTGATCATCGCTGCGGTGCTGATGCGCCGCCCTTCGCCGGCGCTGCCCGAGGGCAAGGCTCGGGTCCCGGTCGCGCTGGCCCTCATGTGGATCCTGTTCCCCACCGCTGTGCTGCTGGGGTGTTCGGCACTCCTGGCACCGGTGTACTGGCCGCGCTACCTGACGTTCACCGCGCCCGCCGTGGCGCTGCTGCTCGGGGTCGCCATCGTCGCGATCGCCCGCACGCCGTGGCGCACGGTCGCGGTGCTCGCGCTGTGCCTGGTGGTGGCGGCACCGAATCTCCTTCTGGTGCAGAGGGGTCCGTACGCGAAGGGGCAGATGGACTACAGCCAGGTGGCCGATGTCATCGATGAGCATGCCTCGCCGGGTGACTGCCTCGTCCTGGACAACACCGTGCGCTGGGAGCCCGGACCCATTCGCCCACTCACGGCCGCACGACCGTCCGTGTACGCCAAACTCGTCGACCCCGGCCGTGGCCGAACCGCATTGGATCGAAACATGCTGTGGGACAGGCACAGGTCGATCTGGTCCTGGCGCGACCGGATCCCGTCGTGCCCGGCGCTGTGGACGGTGTCCGAACGCGATCAGACACGTCCGGACCACGAAGCCGGACCGCGTCTGGATCCCGGCCCCCGGCTTGAGCGGGCGCCGGCCTACCGCGCGCCCGCACAGTTCGGGTTCCACATCGTGGAGCGCTGGCAGTTCAGCTTCGCCCAGGTCACCAGATCTCTGCGATGAACGCCGATCCTCATGCCAAGATCAACGGCATGGGATTCCTCATCCGCACCGTACTGACCGGACTCGCGCTCTGGGTGGTGACGCTGATCGTGCCCGGCGTGTACTTCGTCGGCGGCGACGAGACCTGGCAGAAGATCGGCATCATTCTGGTGGTCGCGGTGATCTTCGGCGTGGTCAACGCCATCATCAAACCCATCGTGCAGATCGTGGCGATCCCGCTCTACATCCTCACCCTCGGCCTGATCCATGTCGTGATCAATGCGCTGATGCTGTGGATCACGTCCTGGATCACCCGCAACACCACGCACTGGGGTCTGGACATCGACCAGTTCTGGTGGACGGCCATCTGGGCGGCCATCGTGCTGTCGCTGGTCAGCTGGGCGCTGTCGGTGCTGATCCGCGACACCCCGGTGGGCAGCAGTCGCTGATCGACGACTGGTTCTCATGCGAGCGAGTGACGGGATTCGAACCCGTGTAAACGGCTTTGCAGGCCGGTGCCTAGCCACTCAGCCACACCCGCACTGACACCCACTGTGCCGCAGGCCCGCAGCGCAGCCCACCGTTTACCTCACGCTGATCGAAGCTCCTCGTGACCGCGGCTGGCGCGGTGAGCCGCGAAGCAGGCCACCACCGCCAGCAGCGCGAATGTCGTGAACATCCACCGCGCCGCCGCCGCATCGCCGTGCTCGGACAGGTTCACCACGACTCCGGCCACCCCGGCGCCGAACGCGCCGCACATCAACTGCACGGTGTTGATGGCGGCGGCCGCGGTGCCGCCCTCAGCGGTGTCGGCAACACCGCCCATGGCCCACGCCGACAGGTGCGGCCACGCCATGCCGATGCCGACGCCCGTCACGGTCAGAGCGAAGACCCACGCCGCCACCACCCAGAGCGAGGCCCCCTCACGCTGGGTCAGCGCGGCGATCACCAGACCTGCGGTCATCACCATGGGCGCCACCATGACGATGCGCGCGATGACGCGGGTGCGGTCCACCGACGCCGACACGATCTCGCTGACCGACCAGCCCACCGAGAGCGCCACACCGAGAAAGCCGGCGGCGACCGGAACCAGACCCGCAAGCCGTTGCCCGAACAGAGGCACGTACATATCGGCCATGGTCGCGGCCATCATCAGACCCAACGTGAGATAGATCCACTTCAACGGCCCAGGCCGGAACGCGGTGGCCGGCAGAACGCTTGCCGCACAACGCCGATCGACCAGCAGAAACGCCGCGACCAGGGCAACGCTCGCAGCGAGCAGTGCCGCCGTGGCGGCGATATTCCGCGGTATGCCCGCGACGCTGACCAGCAGCGCCGCGGCTCCCAACAGCAGCAGCGACCACACCGGAATGTTCCACGCGGTCGGCCTGCTCTCAGCGGACCGGCCGGGCAGCACGACGGGAACCAGGACGGCCATCAGCACGGTGACGATGGCCAGCGCGCCAAATGCCCACCGCCACAACCCGAACTGCGCGAACAGCCCGCCTGCGGCCGGGCCCACGATGGTGCCGACTCCCCACATCACCGACACCAGTGCCGACGCCCTGGTCCACAGCCATTGCGGCAGTAGGGCATTGATCATGGCATAACCGAGACCGGCCAGCAGACCACCGGCCGCGCCCTGGACCACCCGTCCGACCAGCAGCAGTTCCATGCTGGGCGACACGGCGCACAGCACGCTGCCCAGACCGAACACCGCCAACGTCGGCAGGTAGGCCCACCGGGGCCCGAACCGTGCCACCAGCGCGCTGACCGTCGTGGCCGCCGCCACCGAGGCCACCAGGTACACCGTCGTCACCCACGCGTAGAACCGCTGGCCGCCGATGTCGGCCACCGCGCTGGGCAGCAGAGAGATCGTCAGGAACTCGTTGATCGCGTACAGGCCGACCCCGCCGGCCATCACCACCGACGCGCCGAGGTGGCGCGGTCCCAGCAGATCACGCCACCGACCGGTGGGGACGGTCGCGGGCTCGGTCAACGAATCACTTCAATCCCGCGGCATCCATACCGCGCAGCTCCTTCTTCAGGTCGGCGATCTCGTCGCGGATGCGGGCGGCCAACTCGAACTGCAGATCCCGGGCCGCAGTCATCATCTGCTCGGTCAGATCCTTGATCAGGTCCGCGAGTTCGGCCCTCGGCATGCTCTTGGTGTCGCGGCCCTCGACGATTCCGGCGCTGACCGCGCGCCCCGGTTCGCCCTGGGCCCGGCGCCCGCGTGACCGGTTGCGGCCCGAACCCCCGACTTCGACGGTCTCGGAGTCGTCGGCCTCGCGGTACACCTGATCGAGGATGTCGGCGATCTTCTTGCGCAGCGGCTGCGGGTCGATTCCGTGCTCTTCGTTGTAGGCGATCTGCTTGGCGCGGCGCCGTTCCGTCTCGTCGATGGCCTCCTTCATCGAGTCGGTGATCTTGTCGGCGTACATGTGCACCTCGCCGGAGACGTTGCGCGCCGCGCGACCGATGGTCTGGATCAGGCTCCGCGGTGAGCGCAGGAAGCCCTCCTTGTCGGCATCGAGGATCGCCACCAACGACACCTCGGGCAGGTCCAGGCCCTCCCGCAGCAGGTTGATGCCGATCAGCACGTCGTACTCGCCTTGGCGCAGTTGGCGCAGCAGTTCGACACGGCGCAGGGTGTCGACCTCCGAGTGCAGGTAGCGGACTCGGATCCCCATCTCAAGCAGATAGTCGGTCAGGTCCTCGGCCATCTTCTTGGTCAGCGTGGTGACCAGGACGCGCTCGTCGCGTTCGGCGCGCAACCGGATCTCGCCGATCAGATCATCGATCTGCCCCTTGGTGGGCTTCACCACCACCAGGGGGTCGACCAGGCCGGTGGGGCGAATGACCTGCTCGACGAACTCACCTCCGGTCTGGCTGAGCTCATAGGTGCCCGGGGTCGCCGAGAGGTAGACGGTCTGCCCGATCCGGTCGGCGAACTCCTCCCACGTCAGCGGACGGTTGTCGACGGCCGAGGGCAACCGGAAGCCGAAGTCCACCAGGTTGCGCTTGCGCGACATATCCCCCTCGTACATGCCCCCGATCTGCGGCACAGTCACATGCGACTCGTCGATGACGAGCAGGAAATCCTCCGGGAAGTAGTCCAGCAGCGTGGCCGGCGCAGATCCGGCGGGCCTGCCGTCGATGTGCCGCGAGTAGTTCTCGATGCCCGAGCAGAACCCGACCTGCTTCATCATCTCGATGTCGTAGTTGGTGCGCATCCGCAACCGCTGGGCCTCGAGCAGCTTGCCCTGCCCCTCGAGCTCGGCCAGCCGTTCCTCGAGTTCGGCCTCGATGGTGGAGATGGCCTGCGCCATGCGCTCCGGCCCAGCGACGTAGTGCGTGGCCGGGAAAACCCGCAGCGAGTCCACCTTGCGGATGACGTCGCCGGTCAGCGGGTGCATGTAGTACAGCGCCTCGATCTCATCGCCGAAGTACTCGATGCGCACCGCGAGTTCCTCGTATGACGGGATGATCTCCACGGTGTCGCCACGGACCCGGAACGTCCCTCGGGTGAAGGACATGTCGTTGCGGGTGTACTGCACGTCGACCAGCAGGCGCAGCAGCCCGTCGCGGGGCACCTCGTCACCGACGTTGAGCTCGACCGATCGGTCCAGGTAGGACTGCGGCGTGCCCAGGCCGTAGATGCACGACACCGAGGCCACCACAACGACATCGCGCCGCGACAGCAGACTGGACGTGGCTGAATGCCTCAGGCGCTCGACGTCGTCGTTGATCGAGCTGTCCTTCTCGATGTAGGTGTCCGTCTGCGCGATGTACGCCTCAGGCTGGTAGTAGTCGTAGTACGAGACGAAGTACTCGACGGCGTTGTGCGGCAGCATCTCCCGCAGCTCATTGGCGAGCTGGGCCGCCAGTGTCTTGTTGGGAGCCATGACGAGGGTGGGGCGCTGCAGCCGTTCGATCAGCCATGCCGTGGTGGCCGACTTGCCGGTGCCGGTGGCGCCCAGCAGCACCACGTCACGCTCGCCCGCCCTGATGCGGCGTTCCAGGTCCTCGATCGCGGCGGGCTGGTCACCGGCGGGTTGGTACTCGCTGACGACCTCGAACCGACCGCCGACACGCACCACGTCCTCGACCGCGCGGTACTCCGAATGCGCAAGCACGGGATGTTCGGTAGCGAAAGCCATGAAACCAAGGGTAGGCGGGGGTGCCGACAAGTTCACCGGATGTCCTCGCGCGCATTAGTCTGACCCGGTGCCCGAACCCGCGCGCATCGCACTCCGGGTGCTCGGTCTGGTGCTGCTGATGCTCAGCCTGGCCTGTCTGGTGCTCATCTTCTGGCCCGGCCCGGCCAGAGTCGCCGAGACCCTCGGGCAGACATGCGCGAGCGACCGCCACGGTTCATCCCACCAGTGCTCGTGGCTCGACGCGGCCGATCTGCTGTGGACCGGTGTCTGGCTGCCCCTGGTGCTGGGCGCGGTGCTGCGGATCGCGACACGTCCGGCCGCCAGGGCCCCACGCACCATCGATCTGCGGCGCATAACGCGGAAGTTCGGGTCCTAGACTGAGCGACATCCACCCTCCCAAGAACGAAACCTTCGACCTCGCCGCGCGAACCAACACCGATCCGAAAGGCATCGTCCGCGCGGTGGATGTCTACACCCTGGCGCCGTGGGGCGGCCTGTACATGGCCAGACCGACGCCGGGCCGGCCTCAGTTCCACTACCTGGAGTCCTGGCTGCTTCCCAGCCTCAGCCTGCGGGCAAGCGTCTTCCACTGGAATCCAGGCCACGAGCGTGACCAGGACTTCTACCTCGACGTCGCGGCGATCACGGTGCGCGGCGACACGTGGCGCACCGAGGACCACTACCTCGACCTGGTGGTGCACACGGGTCAGCGCACCGACCTCGTCGACGTCGACGAACTGCTCGAGGCCCACCGCATGGGCCTGCTGTCCCCCGAGACCGCCGAGCATGCGCTGCGCACCGCGGTCTCGGCGATCGACGGGCTCGCACGGCACGGCCATGATCTGCACGCCTGGCTCGGCCGTAACGGCATGGAACTCTCGTGGCGATAACGCGTAGTGTGCCTAACTGTGAAGTCCACCGCAGGAGTCGCCGCCACCCTGGCGGCGGGTTTAGTGTGCGCGACCATCGCACCGGCGGCGTGGGCCGATCCTGGATCGGAGCCCACCCCTGAGCCGGTGCCCGCCGGGCAGACGACACCCGAGGATCAGCTGCACAACGTGACGTATCGGGCCCGCGTCGACGGCGTCTCGCGCGGTGCGCTCATCACCTACAAGATCAACGACTCGCAGGTGCAGAGCGTCGACCCGACCATGCTGCCGGGCCGAGTCTTCGAGGCACAGACGGTGTTGTCCGACGCCGACCTGGCGGGCATGCAGATCTCGATCCAGTGGCCGTACTCGGCCAACCTGCACTGCGAGATCCTGGTCAACGATCAAATCGTCGCGCAGGCCGACGAGTGGATCAAACCGCGCCTCACACCGGCCAACGACGATCCGGACTACGGCCGTCTGGCCTGCGGTGCGCCCCTGGTGAGCCCGTCCGACCTCGGCACCGGTGGCGCCGCCCCGGTCGCTCCGGCGGACCCGGCCACCGAGCCGGCACCCGAGACTCCGCCCTCCGCCTGAGCCTTCAGGTCTGCGTCATCACCAGGAACGTCACGTAGGCCAGGTAGGCGGCCACCATGGCGCCGCCCTCGCCGCGCCCCACCCTCCGGCCCGAGAGGAAGATCGGGATACACGCGAGCGCCACCACCGCCATGACCGGAATGTCGATACGCACCAGGTCGGGCTCGAGTTCGAGAACGCGCCCGCTGGCCATCACGGTCACACCGAGGATCAGCAGGATGTTGTAGACGCTGCTGCCGAGCAGGTTGCCGATCGCGATGTCCCGTTCGCCGCGGATCGTGGAGACGATCGTCGTGACGAGTTCGGGTGCCGACGTGCCGATGGCCACGATGGTCAGGCCGATGAACGCATCCGACACCCCGAACGCCTTCGCGACGCCGACGGCACCATCCACCAGCCAGTCGGCCCCGACGACCACCACGCCGATGCCGACGATCAGCAGTCCCAGGCTCCGCAACAGGTCGCGACGCGTCGCCGCGGCCGGTTCGTCCTCGGGCACGGCGAACTCGCCCGCGAACTCAGCCTGGATCGCCCTGCTCTCCCGGCGCGCGCTGAACACCAGGACGACGGTGTAGGCGACCGCGCCCACCGTCAGCACGACGCCCTCGACGAACGACAACCTGCCGTCGGCGGCCAGTGCCCACAGCAGGACCGCGGCCGCGGTCATCATCGGCAGGTCAAGCCGAAGCGTCCTCATCTCCAGAACCAGCGGGGCGATCAGGGCGGACAACCCGAGGATCAGCAGCAGGTTGACGATGTTGGTGCCCGCGATGTTGCCCACCGCCAGCGAGGCGTTGCCGTCGGAGGCGGCCCGGATTCCCACCGCGAGTTCGGGCATGCTGGTGCCGATCGACACCACGGTCAGGCCGACCAGAATCGGCGGGATGCCGAGCATCGCGGCCAGTCGGGCGCCGCCCCTGACCAGCCACTCCGACCCAACGATCAACGCGCCCAGCCCGGCGGCGAACCAGGCCAGATCCGCCGCCATCAGCGTGGACGCCAACCGGTGGTGTCGGCCCACTCCCACGCGCGCCGGTACGCGTCCAGGAACCAGGGCTCCTTGGCCTCGGCGTAGGCACCACGGTCGTGCGCTCCGGCCGTGGCCGCGGCACGCTTGGCCGCCACATAGTCCTCGCGTGCGCCCGGATTGGCCGCCAGCCAGTCGGTGAACAGCAGCGCGAACTGCTGATTGGGCCACCCGTCGACACGAACATGGACGTGGGTTGGGCGGCCAGGGTCCGCCGAGGCGAAGTACCGCTTGTGCCACAGTTCGTCGCCGTGGGTGCCGTCGAATTCGCCGACGGTGCTGCGACCGTTGTCCTTCGGCACATCGGAGGTGACGGTGCCGACGCGCGGATAGCCCGCGTCGAGCAGCGGACCCGTCAGGTCATCCGCCGTCGCCAACGAATCGACCGTGATCTGGATGTCGATGACGTCCTTGGCGTCGGTGCCGGGAACCGCGGTGGACCCGATGTGGTCGATGCGGATCGCACGGTGACCGCACGCGGTGTTCAACCGTGCCAGGATGCGCTTGGCCTGATCGGGCCAGGTGGCGTCGTAGGAGACCAGTCGGGTTGATTCGTCGGCGGGTCGCGTCGTCGCGACGTTGTGCGCGAACGGCAGGATGCGCTCATACCAGAGACCGCGTGCGCGTTCGGCCAGATCACCCGCCGACCCCGAGTTGTCCAGCCACACGTCGGCCACGGCGCGGCGCTGCTCCTCGGTGGCCTGCGCGGCGATGCGTGCCCGAGCGTCGGCCTCACTGAACCCGCGGTACTCGATGAGCCGCTTGACCCGGGTCTCCTCGTCGGCGTGCACGATCACCACCAACGGGAACATCGGCGCCATCTGCGATTCCACCAACAGCGGGATGTCCTCGACGATGACCGCATCGTCGGCGGCGGCCGCGATGAGTTCCGAACGGCGCCTCCCCACCAGGGGATGGACGATGCCGTTGAGGGTGGCCCGCTTCTCCTCGTCGCTGAAGGCTATCGCCGCCAGAGCCGGCCGGTTGAGCGCGCCGGCCAACGGGCCGCTGTCGTGCAGGATGTCGTGCCCGAACGCGTCGACGAGTTTGGCCAGTCCCTCGGTGCCGGGTTCGACGACTTCGCGGGCGATCACGTCACCGTCGACGACGATGCCCCCGCACTCGCTGAAAGTCGCCGACACCGTGGACTTTCCGGCGCCGATGCCGCCCGACAACCCGATACGAAACATCTCGACAGTCTTGCAGGCTGGTCAAATGCAGAACTCCCCGGCCCTGACGGACCGGGGAGTTCTGTTGACGCTGAAGAGCGCTAGGCGTTGCCCGCGAGCTTCTCACGCAGAGCGGCCAACTGCGCATCGCTGGCGAGCGATCCACCGGCCGACTCCTCCGAGCGAGACGAACCGTTCGACGGACGCGCGGCCTCTTCGGCCTCGGCGGCGGCGAACTTCTCCATCTGCGCGGTGTGCATCTTGTGCCGACGCTCGGCCTCGGCGTAGCGGGCCTCCCACTCGTGGCGCTGCTTGTCGAAACCTTCGAGCCATTCGTTGGTCTCGGCGTCGAAGCCCTCGGGGAAGATGTAGTTGCCCTGCTCGTCGTAGCTGTCGGCCATGCCGTACTTCGACGGGTCGAACTCGTCGGTGTAGTCCTCGTTGGCCTGCTTGAGGCTCAGCGAGATCCGGCGACGCTCGAGGTCGATGTCGATGACCTTGACCATCGCGTCGTCGCCGACGGCGACAACCTGGTCCGGGACCTCGACGTGGCGCTCAGCCAGCTCGGAGATGTGCACCAGGCCCTCGATGCCCTCCTCGACGCGGACGAACGCACCGAACGGAACGAGCTTGGTGACCTTGCCCGGCACGATCTGCCCGATGGCATGCGTGCGGGCGAAGTGGCGCCACGGATCTTCCTGAGTGGCCTTGAGCGACAGCGAAACCCGCTCGCGGTCCATGTCGACGTCGAGAACCTCGACGGTGACCTCGTCGCCCACCTGGACGACCTCGGACGGATGGTCGATGTGCTTCCAGGACAGCTCGGAGACGTGCACCAGGCCGTCGACGCCGCCGAGATCGACGAAGGCGCCGAAGTTGACGATCGAGGACACGACGCCCTTGCGGACGGCTCCCTTGGTGAGCTGGTTGAGGAACTCGCTGCGGACCTCGGACTGGGTCTGCTCCAGCCAGGCGCGACGCGAGAGCACGACGTTGTTGCGGTTCTTGTCGAGCTCGATGATCTTGGCCTCGATCTCCTTGCCGATGTACGGCTGCAGATCGCGGACGCGGCGCATCTCCACCAGCGATGCGGGCAGGAAGCCGCGCAGGCCGATGTCGAGGATCAGGCCGCCCTTGACGACCTCGATGACGGTGCCCTTGACGGCCTCGTCCTTTTCCTTGAGCTCTTCGATGGTGCCCCAAGCACGCTCGTACTGCGCGCGCTTCTTGGACAGGATGAGGCGGCCTTCCTTGTCCTCCTTGGTGAGGACCAGAGCTTCGACCTCGTCGCCGACGGACACAACCTCATTGGGGTCGACGTCGTGCTTGATGGACAGCTCACGGGAAGGGATGACGCCTTCGGTCTTGTAACCGATGTCGAGAAGGACTTCGTCACGGTCGACCTTGACGATCGTCCCTTCGACGATGTCGCCATCGTTGAAGTATTTGATGGTCTTGTCGATGGCGGCGAGAAAATCCTCAGCCGAGCCGATGTCGTTGACGGCTACTTGCGGCGAGGTGACGGAGGGACTTGGCATGTGGTGGGTTGCTCCGGACAGGTTTACTCGAAGGGACAGTTCTTTTGGCTTGTGACGCGCGGATTCGGTCTCGAACAGATTCGGTCTCGAACCCCCACGTCGAACTCGGGTGATAAAGCACACACGAGTACCCCATGAGACTACTCGACTGGGCACACGCTGGACAAACTCGGGCCACACCAATGCCCGCCCGTCCCGCCTGTAACAGCGGATTCCGCCGCTGACCTCCTCTAATCTCCTTGAGGTGCACTATCCCGCGCTGCCGACGCATCCGCTTCCGCCGCTGAGTCCCGCCCTGCCCACGAAGGTGCGCAAGGTGGGCGCGCCCCTGGCCGCGATCATCGCTCTGGGCACCCTCGTGGCGCTGATCCTCATCCTGATCACCGTGACGAACCCCGCCGGTGCGGTGATCGGACTCGTCCTGACCAGCGTGGCGATGACCGTCGTGGTCGGCGCCTATCTGTGGCTGGACCGCTGGGAACCCGAGCCGCCCCGACTGCTGATCCTGGCATTCCTGTGGGGCGCATCGATCGCTGTCGTGCTGTCCGTGGTGCTCGAGGTGGTGTTCGAGGCCGCGGTCAACCCCGAGTCCACGACCGAGTCCAACACCAGCTTCTTCACCGTGGCGATCGGCGCGCCGCTCATCGAGGAGGCCGCCAAGGGGCTGTTCCTGCTTCTGATGATGACCGGACGGCGACGGCACGAACTCAACTCGCTGACCGACTGCCTGGTGTTCGCCGGCCTGGTCGGCGCGGGATTCGCCTGGATCGAGGACATCTTCTACATCGCCAGCGGCGAGACGTTGGGCGCATCGCTGGCCACCGCGGCCCTGCGCCTGGTCATGGCGCCCTTCGCGCACTCCCTGTTCACCACCCTGACCGCGATCGGCGTGTACTTCGCCCTGCACCAGCGGCAGCGCATCGTGCAGGTGGCGTGCATCGTGGCCGGCTACCTGGCCGCGGTGTTCCTGCACGGTCTGTGGAACGGATCGGCACTGTTGGGGCCCGGCGCGTATCTCGGCGTCTACCTGCTGTGGATGGTGCCCATGTTCGCGCTGGCCATCGTCCTGGCCGTGCGGAGCCGTCGTCGCGAGCAGGAGATCGTCGCCGCGAAGCTGCCCGGCATGGTCGCGGCCGGGCTGGTGAGCCCCAACGAGGCGACGTGGCTGGGTTCGCTGCGCAATCGCCGGGCCGCGGTCGCGACCGTGGCCAGCCATGCCGGACGGTCCGCGGCCCGCGGGGTCCGGCACTTCTCCGCGCAGGTCGTCGAGTTGGCGTACGCGCAGGACCGGATCGACCGCGGCTTCGGCGACGAACGCGTGGTGGCCTACCGAAACGAGGAGACCTACCGCCTCTACGCCGCACGCGCCTACGCCGCACCGACGCTGGGCTGGCTGGCGAACTACCGGGCGCCGCAGTAGACCCGCAGCAGCTCAGTGCGCCGCGGCGTCCCAGCTGCGTCCGAATCCCACCGACACCTCCAACGGCACGTCCAGCGGGTAGGCGCCGCCCATCTTGTCGCGGACCAGCGCCTCGACCTGCTCCCGCTCGCCGTCGACGACCTCGAGCAGCAGTTCGTCGTGGACCTGCAGCAGCATGCGGGACCGCAGCTTCGCCTCGGTCAGCGCTTTGTCCACCTCGATCATCGCGACCTTGATGATGTCGGCCGCGCTGCCCTGGATCGGGGCGTTGAGCGCGGCCCGCTCGGCGGCCTCACGGACATTGCGGTTGCTGCTGTCCAGTTCGGGCAGGTAGCGGCGGCGCCCGAGCACCGTCGAGGTGTAGCCGTCCTTGCGGGCCTGCTCGACCACGGACTGCAGGTAGTCACGCACCCCGCCGAACCGGGCGAAGTACTGGTCCATCTGCGCCTTGGCCTCTTCGGTGGAGATCTTCAGCTGCGAGGCCAGCCCATACGCCGACAGGCCGTACGCCAGGCCGTAGGACATCGCCTTGACCCGGCGGCGCAGCTCGGGGGTGACCTCGGCGATGTCGACACCGAATGCGCGCGAGGCGACGAACGAGTGCAGGTCCTCGCCGGTGTTGAACGCCTCGATCAGCCCCTCGTCCCCGGAGAGGTGGGCCATGATGCGCATCTCGATCTGGCTGTAGTCCGCCGTCATCAGTTCGGCGTAGCCGTCGCCGACGACGAACGCGTCGCGGATCTCGCGTCCCGCCTCGGTGCGGATCGGGATGTTCTGCAGGTTGGGCTCGGTGGACGACAGCCGCCCCGTCGCGGCGATGGTCTGGTTGAACGTCGTGTGAATCCGGCCGTCGGAGGCCACCGCGTTCAACAGGCCGTCGACGGTGACCTTGAGGCGGGTGACGTCACGGTGGGTCAGCAGGTGCTGCAGGAACGGGTGCCCGGTCTTGTCGAAAAGCGACTGCAGCGCGTCGGCATCGGTGGTGTACCCGGTCTTGGTGCGCTTGGTCTTCGGCATCTCCAGTTCGTCGAACAGCACGACCTGCAACTGCTTGGGCGACCCGAGGTTGATCTGCTTGCCGATGACGCCATAGGCGGCCTCGGCCGCGTCGCGGATCTGGTCACCGAACGTGCTCTGCAGCTGAGTCAGCCGGTCCAGGTCCACGGCGATGCCGCGGGACTCCATGGCCGCCAGCGCCGTCTGCACGGGCAGCTCCATCTCACCCAGCAGCGCCGAGGAGTCGATCCGCGCCAGTTCGGCGTCCAACGCGTCGGCCAGATCGATGACGGCCCGCGCCCGCAGGATCAGCGTCTGCACGGCCTGAGTGTCGACGCCGTCAGTGTCGTCGAGCAGTGAAAGCTGCTGCTGCTCAGGGGTGTCCGCACGCAGTTCACGCCGCAGGTACCGCAGCGACAGATCGTCGAGGGTGAAGCTGCGCTGCCCCGGCCGGACCAGGTAGGCGGCCAGCGCGGTGTCCGACGTGACCCCGGCCAGCGACCAGCCGCGACCCTCGAGATCGTGAATCGCCAGCTTGGCCTCGTGCAGGGCCTTGGGGTGGGCGGGATCGGCCAGCCACGCTCCGAGGGCGGCATCGTCGTCGGGGGTCAGCGTCGCGGTGTCGATGTAGCAGCCGTCGCCGTCGGCCGCGGCGATCGCGAGTGCGGTCGCGTCGGCGTCGAAGGCGAGGTGGGTGCCGACCACGGCGATGCCCGCCCGCCGGCCGTCGCAGACGTGCTCGGCCAGCCAGGCCCCGACAGTTCCGGGGACCAGTGCGTCACCGCGGACGTCGAACCCCTCCTCGACCTCGGGATCGGCTGACGCCAGGGTGTCGAACAGGCGGTCGCGCAGGACGCGGAACTCCAGGTCGTCGAACAGCCGGTGGATGTGGTCGCGATCCCAGGGCTGCATGCGCAGCGTGTCCGGGGTCTGCGCCAGCGGCACGTCCTTGATCAGGTCGGTCAGTTCCCGGTTGAGGATCACCGAGGCGAGGTTGGCGCGCAGCGACTCACCGACCTTGCCCTTCACGGCGTCGACGTTGTCGACCAGGGCCTGCAGCGAACCGTATTCGGCGATCCACTTGGTGGCGGTCTTCTCCCCCACTCCGGGGATGCCCGGCAGGTTGTCGCTCGGGTCGCCGCGCAGCGCCGCGAAGTCGGGGTACTGCGCCGGGGTCAGCCCGTACTTCTCGACGACCGCCTCAGGGGTGAAGCGAGTGAGCTCGCTGACGCCCTTCCGCGGGTACAGCACCGTCACGTCGTCGCTGACCAACTGCAGCGAGTCGCGGTCACCCGTGACCACCAGAACGCGGTAGCCCTCGTTCTCCGCCTGGGTCGCCAGGGTCGCGATGATGTCATCGGCCTCGAAGCCGGGCTCGGCCAACACCGTGATGCCCAGCGCGCCGAGCACCTCCTTGGTGATGTCGATCTGACCGCGGAACTCGTCCGGCGTCGCGGCCCGGCCCTCCTTGTACTCCGGGTACTTCTCCTTGCGGAAGGTCTGCCTGGACACGTCGAACGCGGCGGCGATGTGCGTGGGCCCCTCATCCCGCAGCAGGTTGATCAGCATGGCGGTGAATCCGTAGACCGCATTGGTGGTCAGCCCACCCTGGGTCTTGAAGTTCTCCGCGGGCAGGGCATAGAAGGCGCGGAACGCCAACGAGTTGCCGTCCAGCAGCATCAGGGTGGGTTTGGCCTGGGCCTGCTCGGCGGCCTGATCGGAAGCCTTCTTGGACTCTGCTGTCTTGGCGGGACTCACGCGGTCAACTCTAGGCATCCGCTCCGACAGCGGACGCGTCCTGGGCCATGTCGCGGCCTCCCACTGGGCAGGACAAGACTGCAACACGTTTCAGTTCTGCCGGATTACTCCGTTACGCTGATTCGGTGCCAGGAGCTACGGACGCCACCAGCCAGCCCGCGATCGACGGGTGGTGGTCACAGGACGAGACCGGATCGCCGAACCTGATCGGCGGAAAGTGCACGGAATGCGGAACGTATGTGTTCCCGCCGCGCTCCAACAACTGCCCGAACCCCGCATGTGACAGCGACGTGCTGGAGGCCGTCGCGCTGTCCCGCCGCGGGAAGGTGTGGAGCTACACCGAGAACCGCTACGCGCCGCCACCCCCCTACCCGTCCCCCGACCCGTTCGAGCCGTTCGCGGTCGCCGCGGTCGAACTCGCCGATGAGGGCCTGATCGTGCTCGGCAAGGTCGTCGAGGGCACACTGGCCGCCGACCTCAAGGTCGGCATGGAAGTCGAACTGAGCACCGAAGTCCTCTACGTCGACGACGAGGGCATCGAGCGTCTCACCTACGCCTGGAGGATCCCGTGAGTCCCGATCCGGTGTACATCCTGGGTGCCGGCATGCACCCGTGGGGCAAGTGGGGCAACGACTTCACCGAGTACGGTGTCGTGGCCGCCCGCGCGGCGCTGGCCGAAGCCGGAATCGACTGGCGCCAAATCCAACTGGTGGCCGGCGCAGACACCATCCGCAACGGCTACCCCGGCTTCATCGCGGGCTCCACCTTCGCCCAGAAGCTCGGCTGGAACGGCGTCCCGGTGTCCTCGAGCTACGCGGCCTGCGCCAGTGGATCCCAGGCGCTGCAGAGCGCGCGCGCCCACATCCTGGCGGGCTTCTGCGACGTCGCGCTCGTGATCGGTGCCGACACCACACCCAAGGGCTTCTTCGCTCCCGTCGGCGGTGAACGTCGCAATGACCCCGACTGGCAGCGGTTCCACCTCATCGGCGCCACCAACCCCGTCTACTTCGCGCTGCTGGCGCGCCGCCGAATGGACCTCTATGGCGCCACCTTGGAGGACTTCGCCCAGGTCAAGGTGAAGAACTCCCGGCATGGCCTGAACAACCCCAACGCGCGGTTCCGCAAGGAGTCCACCGTTGAGGACGTTCTGGCCAGTCCTGTGGTGGCCGATCCCCTTCGGCTGCTCGACATCTGCGCCACCTCCGACGGGGCGGCCGCCCTGATCGTGGCGAGCAGGTCATTCGCCGAGAAGCACCTCGGATCGGTCGAGGGTGTGCCGTCGGTGCGCGCGGTCAGCACCGTCACCCCGCGCTATCCGCAGCACCTGCCCGAACTGCCCGACATCGCAACGGATTCCACCGCTGTGGTGCCCGCGCCGGAGCGGGTGTTCAAGGATCAGATCCTCGACGCCGCATACGCCGAGGCCGGCATCGGCCCCGAGGACGTCAGCGTCGCCGAGGTCTACGACCTGTCCACCGCACTGGAACTGGACTGGTATGAGCACCTCGGCCTGTGCGCCAAGGGCGAGGCCGAAGCACTGCTTCGCAGCGGTGCCACCTCACTGGGCGGGCGCGTCCCGGTCAACCCCTCCGGCGGCCTCGCGTGCTTCGGTGAAGCCATCCCCGCCCAGGCGATCGCCCAAGTCTGCGAGTTGACCTGGCAGCTCAAGGGCCAAGCCACGGGACGCCAGGTCGAGGGCGCCAAGGTGGGCGTCACCGCCAACCAGGGCCTGTTCGGACACGGCTCCTCGGTGATCGTCGCACGCTAGCCTTGTCGGCGTGAGAACACTCGCGCCGGACCCGTTCCTCGCCGGGCTGGTCTACGGCGAGGGACCGCGGTGGCACGACGGCCGGCTGTGGTTCACCGACGGGCTCGCCGGTCGGGTGTGCTCGGCCGGGGCATCTGGCGACCTGGTGGTCGAAGCCACGATTCCGCGCGCATCGGGGCTGGGCTGGCTTCCGGACCGGACACTGGTGGTGTCAACGCTTTTCGAGCCGTCGCTGCACTATGTCGACCCGGCTGGATCGGCGTCGGTGTCCGATCTGAGCGGCCTCGCCTGGTCGACGAACGACATGGTCGTGGCACCCGACGGCAGAACCTACGTCGATCTGTACCGACTGACCGACGGCGGCCTCGTGGGTGATATCGCGCTGATCGACTCCGACCGCACCGCGCACATCGTCGCCACCGGACTCGCACTGCCCAACGGGCTGGGATTCCTGCCCGATGGTGCGACGCTGGTCGTCAGCGAAACCAGGGGTTCGCGAATTCTGGCGTTTCGGGTCGAGCCCGACGGCAGCCTCGGTGAGGCGGAGGTCTTCGCCGACCTGGGTCCCGGCCGGCACCCCGATGGACTGTGCGTCGACGTCGAGGGCGGGGTGTGGGTCGGTTGCTACGACAGTGCGGAGTTCCTCCGCGTCACAGCCGGCGGCACCATCACCCATCGCATCCCCATCGACACGGGCTGGGCCGTGGCCCCGGCGCTGGGCGGTGCCGACGGACGCACGCTGTACCTGGTGATCGACGACACCGACCATGCCGCACTGACCAACGGCGAGTCCACGGGCTGGATCATGCAGGCCCGGGTCGAGATTCCGGGCGCCGGATCACCCTGAGCCATGCCGAAGTTCGTCGTCGCCCGGGTCAAACCGGGCAGCAGGAAGGGCCCGCTGATCGAGTCGGGACCCGAGGGTGAGCTGATCGTCTACGTGCGCGAACGCGCCGTCGACGGCAAGGCCAACACGGCCGTCATCCGAGCGCTCGCCGCACATTTCGGCGTCGCGCCCAGCCGCGTCGAACTTGTGTCGGGCCCGGCGTCGCGCCTCAAACGATTTCGGATCGAGGACTAGGCAGCTCAGGCGACGCCGAGATAGGCCGCGCGAATGCTGTCGTCGGCCAGCAGGTCTCGCGCGACGCCTTCGCGTGTGATGGTGCCGGTCTCCAGGATGTAGGCGCGGTCGGAGCGACTCAGGGCCTGCTGGGCGTTCTGCTCGACCAGCAGCACCGTGGTGCCCTGCCGGTTGATCTCGGAGATGATCTTGAAGATCTGCGAGATCACCATGGGCGCGAGGCCCATCGACGGCTCGTCGAGCAGCAGCACCTTGGGCCGGGCCATCAGGGCACGCCCGATCGCCAGCATCTGCTGCTCTCCGCCCGACAGCGTGCCCCCCACCTGGTCACGACGCTCGGCCAACCGCGGGAATGTCTCGAAAATCCAGTCCAGCCGCTCCCGGTGCTGCTCGCGGGTCGGGAATTTGCGCCCGTAACAGCCCATTTCGAGGTTCTCCACGACTGTCATCCCCGGGAACACGCCGCGGCCCTCGGGAGACTGGATCAGCCCGTCGATGACCCGCTTGTGGGCCTTGACGTTCGAGACATCCACGCCGTCGAACCACACCGATCCCGAGGTCAACGGACGCAGACCCGAGATGGCCCGCATCAAGGTCGTCTTGCCGGCACCGTTGGCGCCCAGCAGCGTGACCAACTCGCCCTCGTGCACGACCAGCGAGACACCGTGCAGCGCTTCGATCCTGCCGTAGTGCACGACGGCGTCGCGCACCTCCAAGAGCACCGGACGGTCACTCGAGTTCGTCATCGGGCACTCCCAGGTAGGCGGCGATCACCTTCGGATCCTCTCGAATCTCGGCGGGCAGACCGTCGGCGATCTTCCGGCCGAACTCAAGCACGACGATCCGGTCCGTGACGCCCATGACCAGTCGCATGTCGTGCTCGATCAGCAGCACGGTGTAGCCGTCCGCACGGATCGCGTGGATCAGGTCGATCAGCGCGGCCTTCTCACTCGGGTTGAAGCCCGCCGCCGGTTCGTCGAGGCACAGCAGCTTGGGTTCGGTGGCCAGCGCCCGGGCGATCTCCAGTCGCCTCTGGTCGCCGTAGGAGAGGTTCTTGGCCTTCTCCTCACCCCGGTGGGCGATGCCGACGAACTGCAGCAGCGCTGCGGCCTTCTCGATCGCGGTGTGCTCCTCACGACGGTGCCGCGGCGTGCGGAAGATGGCGCCGGGCACCGAGGTTCGATGCCGGGCATCCGTCGCCACCACCACGTTCTCGAGCGCCGTCATCTCACCCCAGAGCCGAATGTTCTGAAATGTTCGGGCGATCCCCCGGCGGGTGATCTGGTGACGCTTGATGCGGCCCAACGGTTCACCGTCGAAGATCACGGTGCCCGAACTGGGCCGGTACACCCCGGTCATGGCGTTGAAGCAGGTCGTCTTACCGGCGCCGTTGGGACCGATCAGGCCGAGGATCTCGCCGCGCTTGATGTCGAAGTTGACGGCGTCCAATGCGGTCAGACCGCCGAACTTCACGGTCAGATCGACCGTCTCCAGAAGGGTTTCACCCTCGGCCGCATGGACCTCCCGATGGAGTCCGGCCATCTCCTCGTCGATCAGGGGCTCGGATTCGGTCATGCCGCCGCCTTCGATTCGTCAGCGCTGCGCAGAAGCTCTTTGGCGCGTTTGCCGTACGTCAGCAACTGCTGCCGGACCGGGAACAGGCCCTGGGGCCGGAAGATCATCAGCAGCACCAGTGCCAGGCCGAAGAACAGATACTTCAGATCGCCGAGGTTGACACCGAAAAGGTGTACGCCAAGCAGCCGGTTCGGCAGGTAGACGATGACGAAAGCGCCGAAGATCACGCCGAGCTTGTTGCCCTGCCCGCCCAGAACGACCGCGGCCAGGAACAGCATCGAGTTGATGATGTTGAAGTTCGTCGGCGCGACGTACTGCACCTGCCCGGCGTACAGCGCCCCGGACAGGCCGCCGATGGCCGCACCGAGCGTGAAGGCCCACAGCTTGAACTTGAAGGCGTTGACACCCATGACCTCCGCGGCGTCCTCGTCCTCACGGATGGCCACCCAGGCGCGGCCCACCCGGCTGCGTTCGAGGTTGCCTACGATCAGCAGCACGACCGCCACGAGCACCAGACCGAGCCAGTACCACCAGGTTCCGTTGGTGGCCTCATCCATCGAGTTGGCACCCGAGAAGTACCCGCCCGAGATCTTGTCCTCACCGAACCGCGGAAAGGCGATGCCGTGCAGGCCACGGGAACCGTTGGTGATGTCATTGAGATTGTCGGCCAGGAGCCGGATGATCTCGCCGAACCCGAGAGTGACGATCGCCAGGTAGTCGCCGCGCAGCCGCAGTGTCGGGAAGCCCAGGATCAGCCCGGCCAGCGCGGTGAACGCGATCGCGAGCGGAACACAGGAAAGCCACGCCCAGTCACTGCTGAAGAATCCGGTGAGGCCCAACTGATTCCACGGACTGTCGGGACTGGTCAGCAGCGCCACGGTGTACGCGCCGACGGCGTAGAAACCGACGTAGCCGAGGTCCAGCAGACCAGCCTGCCCGACCACCACGTTGAGCCCGATGGCCACCAGGGCGATCATCGCGAACTGGGCCATGACCCCGTCGAAGCTGACGCCCGGTGTGTCGATGAAGCCCGGCGTCCAGATCGGCAGCAGTGCCATCGCGGCGAACCCGAACGCGCCGAAGATCCACTTCTGTGGCCGGCTCAGGTCGGCCCACCAGTCGCGCAACCGGTCCCCCGGCGCGCCGAGTGTGCGCGCGAGTGAGTGCTTGGAGTCCGTCATACCCGCGCCTTTCCGAGGCTCTCCCCGAGTATGCCCGTGGGCCGGATCAGCAGCACCAGAACCAGCAGCACGAAGGCGACGACGTCACGCCACTGCGTTCCGAACAGGATCTGCCCGTAGTTCTCCATGACCCCCAGGAGCAGTCCACCCAGGAGTGCGCCGCGCAGGTTGCCGATCCCGCCCAGCACGGCGGCCGAGAACGCCTTGATGCCCAGCAGGAATCCGCCCGAGTAGATGATCCCCTGCGGCACCTTGAGGGTGTAGAGCAGCGCCGCGGCGCCGGCCAGCAGGCCACCGATGAGGAAGGTGGTCATGATGACCCGTTCGCGGGAGACACCCATCAGGGTCGCGGTGGTCGGATCCTGGGCGACGGCCCGGATGCCACGACCGAATTTGGTCCGGTTGATCACGATGTCGGTCAGCAGCGCGAAGACCAGTGCGGCGCCGATGATCACCAGGGTGACGTTGGTGACGGTCGCACCGAAGATTGTGAACTGGACCTTCGGCTGCACCAGCACGATCGGCTGTTGAGCGTTGTTGCCGCCGTATCCCTTGATGATCTGCGGCAGAATGAAATGAACGAATTCCTGTAGTACGAATGACATTCCGATGGCGGTGATCAGGAAGGTCAACGGCCGCGCGTTGCGTTTCCGCAGCGGCCGGTACGCCACGAACTCCAGTCCCACGGCCGCGCTGCCCGACACCAGCATCGCGAACAGCATGGCCACGCCCAGATACAGAATGGTCAGCGCGACGCCCTTGTTGTAGGCGTTTCCACTGGGGGTGAAACCCAGGATCATGTCCAGGCAGAAGTAGGCGCCGAACATGCCGAGCATGAAGATCTCGGAGTGCGCGAAGTTGATCAGCCGCAGCACACCGAACACCAGCGTGTAGCCGACGGCGACCAGGGCGTAGATCGCACCCCACGACAATCCGTCGATCGTCAACTGCCAGAAGCTGTCCAGCAGGCCGCTCACGTTGAAATTGATGTTGGCCGCAAGGCAGGCGTGCTGGTCGACGCAGTCCTGGATCATCCGGGGGCGGGCTCCTCACGCGGTGGGGTACGTCTGAGCTGTAACGGGGGACGCGGGGGGGGGGGGCCGCCCCCCCGCGGGCGGGCCGCCGCGCCCAGCAACCTCCCGGGTAGTAAAAGCACAAGAGGGGTTTGTTGTTTGTGGTAGGGTGGGGGGGGGGGGGGGGGGGGGCGCCCCGCCC
>NZ_LZHW01000044.1 GCF_001667265.1 Mycobacterium sp. ACS4331
GCGTACCCCGCGAACGAAACGCCATCGAACAACACCCTCCAAGCAGTCAGGTGCTGCAGCGACCACTTGAGTCTGAGTGGGAAAACCCGAAAATAAGGCAACTCTCGGCGAGATTCGAGCCGCCGTCCGGCTCAGACCCCAGCCGCCGAGCTGTCAGGACAGCCCCAACACCGCCTCGAGCTGAGCACGGCTCACCGCACCACCGGTGAACGTCGGCAGACGATCGAGCGGGATGCTCGCCATCATCGCGCCGACCCCGGTTGCCTGCTGCCCCGCGGGCAACGCCGTGCCCAACAGCGCCACCAGTCGCCTCATCACCTCGGGATGCGCCGCGACCTCGGCGAGCGTCGACTGCAGGGTCAGCGGCAGATCGACCTCGTCACCGGCGATCACGAGACCGGCGCTGACCCGGATGTCGCGGCTGGAGGCGCCGACGTCGATCCGGTACTCACCACCCTCCAGCACCCAATCACCCACGCGCACATCCCAATACGCGAGTTCGCTGCGTCCGAACCGGACCTCGACGGCGGCCTGCGCTCCGGGCTCCAGGTGCACCGAGGCGAACCCCACGAGTTCTCTCGGCGCGCGGGCCACCCGCGAACCGGGCAGCCCGGCATAGACCTGCACGACCTCACGGCCCGCGCGGGATCCGGTGTTGGCCACCACGACACGGGCCGTCACGTCGTCACCGTCGGCCGTGACCGTCAGGTCGCGGTGGGCGAACGTGGTGTAGGACAGCCCGTGCCCGAACGGGAACTCCACGGGCCAGTCCCGCGCGTCGTACCAGCGGTAGCCCACGAAGATGCCCTCGCCGTAGCGGACCCGGCCGGCCTCGCCGGGAAAGCTCAGGAACGACGGAGCGTCCTGCAGCCGCAGCGGCACCGTCTCGCTCAGCCGCCCACTCGGATTGACCAGGCCGAACAGCACATCCGCGATCGCCGCCCCACCACCCTGCCCGGCCAAACCGGCGTCGAGCACCGCGGGCGCGGTCACCGGCCCCAGCGCCACCACACCTCCGTGGACCAGCACCACGACGGTGCGCGGCTGCACCGTGAGCACCTCGGCCAGAAGGGCCGACTGCGCCGCGGGCAGGTCCACACCGGTGCGGTCGAAACCCTCGCTCTCCTGGCTCTCCTCAAGACCCAGAAACACCACCGCGACATCGGCGTCGGCGGCCGCACGCACCGCCTCCGGTCCCCCGGGCGCGAACTGCACCCGACCGCGACTGCGATCCCGGATCTCATCGAAGGGAACGTCCAGCCGTGTCGCGTTGACCCGCGAACTCCCCCCACCCTGGTACCGCGGCGTCCTGGCGAACTCGCCGATCACCGCGACGTCGGCCGCCGGATCCAGGGGCAGCAGTTCGTCGGTGTTGCGCAGCAGCACGATCGCCCGGCGCGCGACCTCGCGGGCGAGTTCGTGGTGGGCCGCGAAGTCGACGTCCGCAGCCGGCCCGGGGCGGGCCGCGCGCCGCGCCAGAGCCTCGACCCGCGCGGCGCTGCGGGTCACGGCGTAGGCGGGCAGCAGTCCGGACTCGACGGCCTCGACCACCTCCGTGTCGGATGTCGGGTCACCGCCGGGCATGACGAGATCCAGGCCGGCGGCGACGGACCGCACCCGGTCGACCACCGCCCCCCAGTCGCTGACCACCACACCGTCGTAGCCCCACTCGTCGCGCAGCAGTTCAGTGAGCAGCCAACGGTTCTCGGCCGCCCACTGCCCCCGGATCCGGTTGTAGGAGCACATCACGGTCCACGGCCGCGCCTCGGTGATCACCCGGTGGAACGCCCGCAGGTAGATCTCCCGCAGGGCTCGGTCGTCGACGTCGACATCGACCCGCATGCGGTCGTGCTCCTGGTTGTTGACGGCGAAGTGTTTGACCGACGCGCCCACCCCTTCGGACTGAATGCCGCGCACCCACGCCGACCCGAGCACCCCGGACACGTGCGGGTCCTCGGAGAAGTATTCGAAGTTGCGGCCGCCGCGCGGATCCCGCTTGATGTTGATCCCCGGCCCCAGCACCACTCCGACGCCCAGGGCGCGGGCTTCCCGACCGACGGCCCGGCCGACTTCGGCCGCCAGCTCGGGGTCCCAGGTCTGTGCGAGCGCCACCGCGGACGGAAAGCACGTCGCCGGCTCACTGCCGGCCAGTCCGAGGTGATCGGTCGCCCCGAGCTGCCGACGCACGCCGTGGGGTCCGTCGGTGAGGACGACGGCCGGGATGTCCTCGACGGCCTTGCTGGTCCAGAAGTCGGCGCCACTTCCCAGGGCGGCCTGCTGCGGTGTCGACAGTCCGGGCACGGCTCGGTCCATGAACCGACGCTAGCGCGTCGTCAGCACAGTCCGGCCCAGGCCGCGCGCCGGATCGCATCGGGATCGTCGACGACGACGTCGCGCGTGGTGCGGATGACGCGGGTCCGACGGCGGGCGAGGTCGTAGCGGGGCCACGGTTGCGGCTGATCGGCGGTGGCGAAGTGCAGCCAGGCCTTCTGCATGCGCCTGCCCACCGCGGGCGGGAGCCGGCGACCCAGCGGGTGCAGCCGGCGCCCGAGGTACGAGCCGTAGCTGTGTTGGATGTGCACGATCTCGCTGCCGTGGGTGGCGCCGAGACGCAGGGCGCGCAGTGTCGTGGGCATGTGGTCGAACCGGTAGGCGAACGTCGGGGCGTGCGGACCGTACGCATCAGCGAATGCCCAGGTCGGGGCCCCGAACATGGCGTCGGCTCCCACCGCGACGAGCGCGCTGCGCCGCGGGTAGCCCGGATAGGCGGCAAGCACACGGTCCTTGGCGTCGGGATCGCGCCGGGCGAAGTAGTGGTCGATGTTGGCCTTGGTGGTCGGCAGCATGGGTGGCCGCGACCACGCGAACATCGACGCCTCGTCGCTGTTGGTCCCGATGATCAGCGGAACGTCGGCGACGGCACCGCGCCGGGCCGCCTCGATCGGATCGAAAGGGAGCAGATCCACGCCGTGGGTCAGTCCATGGGCGAGCGTCGGGGTGCTGGACACGCTGCGCAACTGGATCATCCCGGCGGCGTGCCGAAGCTGCCTCTGCGGCAGGTCCTTGAGTTCATCGGGCCTGGCCCCGACCTCGCGCAGGAATCGTTGCGCCTGCTCGGCCCGGGTGTCGTAGTCGGCGATCAGAGGCAGCGCGGGACTCTGGGCGATGGCGCGGTGGAACAGCCCGGAGGCGGCTGGGCTGGCCAGAAGCGCCAGCACCGACGTGGCTCCCGCGGATTCGCCGAACACCGTCACGCGGCCGGGATCGCCGCCGAACGCGGCGATGTTCTCCTGGACCCACCGCAGTGCCGCGATCTGATCGCGCAGGCCCAGATTGTCGTCGAAACCCTCACCGAGGGAGCCGAGTTCGAAGCCGCCGAACACGCCGATGCGGTACGTCACGTTCACCACCACGACCCGGCCGTTGGCCGCGAGCCGGGAGCCGTTGTACAGCTGGAACTGACCGGCGCCGTAGAGGAAGGCCCCGCCGGGGATCCACACCATCACCGGCAGCCGCGCACTCGGATCCGGCGACCAGACCGTCAGGGTCAGGCACGCCTCGTCGCGCATCTTGGGGTCGTCGCGGCCGCCGCCGACGAAGGTCTTGCCCTGCGGTGGCAAAGGTCCGTGCTCGAGCGCGTCGCGGACACCGGTCCACGGCCGCGGCGGGCTCGGGGCCGTGAAACGGCGCGCTCCGACCGGCTGCTCCGCGTACGGAACGCCGCGCCAGACCGCGACGTCGCCCTCGACGCCGCCGCGGAGCACACCCGCCGAGGTCTGCGCCAGATGCGCGGTGTCGGCGATGCCGGTGCGAATGGCAGCCACGCCCCGAATCGTATGTGCAAAGCTGTAACCCCGACGACCGGCCACCGCGGCCGGAACGGTGAGCGCGGATGGAGAGTGCCCATGACCTTCAGTGAAGGGATGCGGATCGACACCAGCACCACCTCCACGAGCGGCGGTGGACGCGGTGGACGCGGTATGGCGATCGGCGGCGGAGTCGGCGGCCTGATCGTCCTGTTGATCGCGCTCTTCCTCGGCGTGGACCCAGGCGGCGTCGTCTCGCAGCAACCCATGGACACCGAAGGCGTGGAGGCCGCGGGCTTCGACGTCAGCCGGTGCCGCACCGGCGCCGACGCCAACAACATCGTCGAATGTCGAGTGATCGCCACCGGCAACTCCGTCGACGCGATCTTCGGCCAGTTGGTGCAGGGCTACACACGCCCGAACCTGCGGCTGTTCACCGGCGAGGTGCAGACGGCCTGCGGCCCGGCCACCTCCGACGTGGGCCCGTTCTACTGCCCGGCCGATCAGACCGCGTACTTCGACACCGGCTTCTTCGAGGTGCTCAAGACCCAGTTCGGCTCGAGCGGTGGTCCGCTGGCCCAGGAGTATGTGGTGGCCCACGAGTACGGCCATCACCTCCAGAACCTGCTGGGCAACCTCGCCAAGGCGCAGCGCGGCCCGCAGGGTGCCGAGGGCAACAGCGTGCGCACCGAACTGCAGGCCGACTGCTACGCCGGGGTGTGGGCGCACTACGCCGCGATCACCAAGCAGCCCGGCACCGACGTGACGTTCCTGGAACCGTTGAGCGACAAGGACATCGCCGATGCGCTGTCGGCCGCCTCGTCAGTGGGCGACGACCGGATCCAGAAGGCCGCGACAGGACGGGTCAACCCGGAGGCGTGGACACACGGGTCCTCCGAGCAGCGCCAGCACTGGTTCACCGTCGGCTACCAGACCGGTGATCTGAAGAAGTGCGACACCTACCGCGCCACGAGCCTCGACGGCTGAGCCTCCCCCTTTTTCCGGTGAGGTGACTAGAGGCGGGACTTCTCCTCGATCGCGGTGTCGTTGGTGCGCAGCGGGCGGATCAGCGCGTCCTGCGTGAACGACGCCAGCAGGTCCCCATCCTCGGTGTGCACCGTCCCGCGCACGTAGGACATGCCGGAGCCGACCTGCGTGCTCTCGTGCGAATAGAGCAGCCACCCGTCCCAGCTGACGGGCTCGTGGAAGCTCACGCTGATGGTCATCGGTGCGGTCGACACCGTGAGGTGGGCCTGCGCGGTCCCGATGCCCTCATGCGCCCGCATGGTGGTCGAAATCCCCAGATGTCCGGTGAAATACGCGATCAGCGCCTTGGCCAGATCGTCGCGCTGCGGGATCGGGTCGTAGTGCAGCCAGGCGTGCAGTTCCGGTGGGCCGACCTCGTCGGGGCTGTTGACGTCGACGACGTCCACAAGGCGCAGCTCGCGACCCACCATCGGCATCTCGGAGACGTTGGACTCGGCCGGCGACTTGACGTCGGGTCGCGTCAGGTGGTGGGTGATGACGTCCGCGGTCGGCACATCGCACAGCACCGTGATCGTGATGCACCGCTTGCCGTTCTGCAGCGCGGTCACCACGGCGGTCGCCGCCGACCGGCCCTCCTGCACCACATCGAGGTTCAGTTCGACGGGGGCGCCGACGAGCACGACACGGCTGAAGACCGCGTACGCCGAGCGCACCGACTTGTCCGGAAACCTTTTGGCGACAGCGACGATCGCCTGTGACAGCACCTGGGAGCCCTCGACGACCTGGCGGTCGTCCTCTCCTGCCGGCCCGGTCGGGGCGTCGAACCCGCCGGTGTCGTTCGCCTCGACGTCGAACAGATCGAGCAGGGTCTGCACCGTCCAGACCGCCTGGCTGGATTCCGTTGTCACGCTGTCGTCCCTTCTGATTGCGCGATGATTTTCATCACCGTGTCGGAGAATTCGGCCAGGGTGGCCGGAGCCGCGAAGTCCGCGAACCACACGTAGAAGCGCTCGACGCCCTTGTCGATGAGCGCGGTGAAATGCTCGACGAGTCCGTCTGCATCGCCGCACACCAGACCGGACCCGAGGTGCCCGAAGCGCCTGGTGCTCACCGCGGTGACCTCGGCCAGGTCGGCGCCGCGTCCGGCGAACCCGACCATCTGCTGCATGGACACCCGGGCGTCACCGACGGTCGGCAGAAGCTCGTCGAGGCGCGCCAGCTGGTGCGACGGGATGTTCCACCACTGCGCGTACCGGCGCACCAGGTCCATCGTGGTCTTGCCGGTTCCGCCGAGTACCAACGGAATCTGTTGGGATGCAACGGGTTCCTGCTTCATCACGGAGTCGCCGTCCAGCCCCCAGCAGCGCCGGATCACCTCGACGTCGTGGGTGAACCGGCGCGCCCTGCCCTTGGCGTCGTCGCCGCCCTCGATGCCGAACCGGTCGAACTCGGCCGGCCACGAGCCGGACCCGAGACCGAGTTCAAAACGTCCGCCGGACGCCTCGGCCAGCGTCACGGCCTGTTTCGCCAGGACTGCGGGATGCCGGAAACCGTCGCACAGCACGAGATGCCCGATCGTGAGCCGATCGGTGCGGGCCGCCACCCAGGTGGCCAGTGTCATTGCCTCCCAGATGCTTTGACCGGTGGCGCCGGGGGGCTCGAGATGGTCGATGAACGCAATGCCGTCAAACCCGTTGCCCTCGGCCGCCTGCGCACGCACCACCACGTCGTCGATGCCCATCCGCACCTGAGGAAGGAAGAGAAACCACTGGGCCATGGGTCCAAGACAGTAACGGTCGATCGCCGATGTGCGCTAGACACTCGCCCGCCAGGGTGTAAAGCCGGTACCCTCCCGACGATGACCAAGCCGAACGGAGCCGCTGCCTCCCAGCCCGCGGCCGAGTCGCGCGCCCAGAGCTTCATGCGTTCGGCCTTGGCGATTCTCGGCGAGACGGGGCGCACCGACTTCACGGTCCTCGAAGTCGTCGAGCGGTCCAAGACCTCACTGCGGGCGTTCTACCAGCACTTCGCCACCAAGGATGAGCTGCTGCTGGCCCTGGTCGAGACGATCATGGCCGAGGCCACCGAACGCTGGCGCGCCGACACCGAGGGCCTCGCGAGCGACGAGGCGCTGCGGCGCCTGATCGAGCGCATCAGCGCGCCCGCCGCGACGAGCACGCAGGACAGCATCAACCGCGGCCTGACGTACTACAACGACCGTCTGTTCGAGGCCAGGCCCAAGGAGTTCGCCAAGGTGCTGGCTCCCCTGCACACGCTGGTCGTCGACATCCTCAACCGCGGTATCGCCGAGGGCAGGTTCCGCGCCGATCTCGACGTCGAGACCGACGCCGCCATTCTGATGCAGACGGTCCTGGGTGCACTGCGGCTTCGCGACCTCGGGCTGGGGCTGAACGGCACCCCGATCGATGGGGAGAACCTGTTCAACTTCTTCCTGCGCGGACTGGCCCGCTGATGGCTCTGAACTGCTGAAATAGGCGGATCGACGACTCTGGCGCCGTTACACTTCTGCGTGGTAATGTCGTTACCAGAATCGGTAATGCCGTTACCAGGCGCCGTAGAACGTCATGCCAGGGAGCTCACAACCATGCCGTCACGCATCCTCGACTATCCGGTGTTCGACGCCGACAACCACTTCTACGAGCCCAAGGAAGCGCTGACAAAGTTCCTGCCGGACAAGCGCAAGGGCGTAATCGACTACATCGACGTGCACGGTCGCACCAAGATCATGGTGCGCAACCACATCAGCGACTACATCCCCAATCCGACCTTCGAGGTCGTCGCCCGCCCGGGCGCACAGGAGGAGTACTTCCGGCACGGCAGCGGCGGCAAGAGCTACCGCGAGGTGATCGGCAAGCCCATCAAGGCCATCCCCGCCTTCCGCAATCCCGAAGCACGCCTCGAGGTCATGGACAGCCTGGGTCTGGACTACACCCTGATGTTTCCGACGCTGGCCTCGTTGGTCGAGGAGCGCCTCAAGGACGACCCGGAACTGATCCACGACATCATCCATGCGCTCAACGAATGGATGTATGAGACTTGGCAGTTCGACTACGAGGGCCGGATCTTCTCCACCCCGGTGATCACGCTGCCCATCGTCGACCGCGCACTCGAGGAGCTCGAGTGGTGTCTGGAGCGCGGCGCCAAGACCGTTCTGGTACGCCCGGCGCCAGTGCCCGGCTTCCGCGGCACCCGGTCGTTCGGCACCGAGGAGTTCGACCCGTTCTGGCAGGCCTGCGTCAAGGCCGGCATCCCCGTGGCCATGCACGCCTCGGACAGCGGGTACGCCCAGTACCTCAACGACTGGGAACCCGCCGACGAGTACCTGCCGTTTCGGCCGACGTCGTTCCGGATGGTCGCGATGGGCAAGCGGCCCATCGAGGACACCATGGCCGCACTCGTGTGCCACGGCGCGTTCACCCGGAACCCGGACCTGCGCATCCTGTCCGTCGAGAACGGCGCATCGTGGGTGCCCTACCTCTTCCACCAGTTCGCCGATGTCTTCTCGAAGATGCCGAAGCAGTTCCCGGAGGACCCGATCGAGGCCTTCAAGCGCTGCGTGTACGTCGCGCCGTTCTGGGAGGACAACTTCAAGGAGATGGCCGAGCTGTGCGGCATCGACCGGGTGATCTTCGGCTCGGACTGGCCGCATCCCGAGGGACTGGCCGATCCGATCAACCTGGTCTCCGATCTGCAGGCCCACGGCCTCGACGAGGAGGGTGTGCGAAAGGTCATGGGCAAGAACATGATCGATCTGTTCAAGGTCGAGAACAAGGTCGTCTACAAGCCCGACGTACCCGCTCTCGTCCTCACCTGAGACCCATCGACCGTCGACTGCGAGCGTGCTGGAGGTCTCCGGCACGCTCGCGGCACGCTCACTCCGAACCCGAAGAGGGGCAACCGTACTCATGACAGAAGTGGCCAACCCGGAGCAGCTTCTCTTCGCCTCCACAGCACAGGCGTTCCTGGAACGCGAGGCATCGCTGCCGAAGGTGCGCGAGCTGTACGAGCGTGACGAATCCTTCGACGCGGCATGGTGGCAGCAGGCCGCCGAACTCGGGTGGGCCAGCCTCCTGGTACCCGAGGAACTCGGCGGCGGCAGCGTCTCCGGTGACGGTGTCGCCGACCTCGCCCTGGTGGCCGAGCAGGTGGGTCGCACCGTCGCACCCGGCCCACTGCATCCGGTCAGCGTGGTGCTCGCCGGCCTGGTCGAGTCGCCTGAGGGTCACGAGGACACCATCGAGGCGCTGGTCTCCGGCGAGGCGATCGCGTCATGGGCCACCTACGAGCCGAAGCGCCCATTCGATCCCACGCATCCGGTGACCACGGCCACCCGCACCGACGCCGGATACCGCATCGACGGTGTGAAGGACCGCGTCGAGGCGGGTGCCGAGGCAAATCTGCTGCTCGTCGTCGCGCTGCTCGACGGGCAGCCTCGCCAGTTCATCGTCGCGGCCGACGCACCCGGGGTGAGCGTGACCGTGCAGAAGTCGGTCGACCTTGTGAAGCGTTATGCCCGTGTGGAGTTCGACGGTGTCAAGGTCGCCGAGTCGGCGGTGGTCGGTTCGGCGGATCTGACCGCGACCGCGATCGAACGTCAGCGCCAGGTGGCACTGGTGCTGCAGTGCGCCGAGATCGTCGGCATTCTCGACGCGGTGCTGGCGATGACCAATCAGTGGCTGCTGGACCGGCACAGCTTCGGCCGCCCGCTGGCGTCCTACCAGGCCCTCAAGCACCGGTTCGCTGACATGAAGATGTGGTTCGAGGCCGCCCGGGCCACCACCGCCGGGGCTGCCGCGGCCGTGGGCGCACGTTCGGCCAACGCCAGCAAGCTGGTCAGCGTCGCGAAAGCCTATGTCGCAGAGCGCGCCCCGTTGATGCTGCAGGACTGCGTGCAGTTGCACGGCGGTATCGGCGTCACCTGGGAACACGACCTGCACCTGTACCTGCGACGCGTCGCTCTGAACCGGGCCATGTACGGCTCGCCCGAGGACCACCACCGCGCGGTGTACGAACTGAGCCGCAAGACGCAGGAGGCATGAGCATGACGGACACCGCGGTCTCCACGGGCACCCAGGAGTCGGTGGCCGAGTTCGCCGCGCGCGCCAGGGTCTGGCTTGCCGACAACATGCCACGCATCGACCCCGACAACCCCCCGTTCTCGGTGCGCGCCCACCAGGAGTCCTGGGACCGCGCCAAGGAACTGCAGAAGCGCCTCTACGCGGGCGGTTTCGCCGGGATCTGCTTCCCCCGAGAATACGGCGGCCTCGGACTCGATTACGCCTACCAGAAGGCGTTCAACGGCGAGTGCCGCAACTATGAGATGCCGCTGATCCTCAACACCCCGTCGTTCACGATCTGCGCGGCGACCATCCTCGACGTGGGCAGCGAAGAGCAGAAGCGGGAACGCATCTCGGCCGCGATCCGCGGTGAGGAGATCCTGGTCCAACTGCTCAGCGAGCCCAGTGGCGGCTCCGACCTGGCCGGGGTCATCACACGCGCCGACCGCCGCGACGGAAAGTGGATCATCAACGGCGCCAAGACCTGGAGCACCAGTGCCTTCGCGGGCGACTACGGGCTCATGCTGGCACGCACCGACTGGACCGTGCCCAAACATGAGGGCCTGACGATGTTCCTGGTGCCGCTGGACGCACCCGGAATCACGATGCGCCGCATCAAGGAGGTCAACGGCAACGAGGAGTTCTGCGAGGAGTTCTTCGACGGCCTCGAACTGGGTGACGACGCCGTCGTCGGCGCGGTCAACGACGGTTGGACCGTGGCGTCGCGTCAGCTGTTCCACGAGCGTCGCGCGGTCGGCGGCGGATCGGAGTTCGCCAGCGGCACCGGCGCCGAGAACGCCAACGAGATGCCGCCGGATCACGTCGGGCTCGCGGAGGCCACGGGCCAGGGCGACGATCCGGTGATCCAGAATCTCGCGGGCCGGGCGCTGGCCCGCCGCATCGTCAAGGCGCAGTTGATCGAGCACGTTTCGCAGGCGATCGCGGCTGGGACTCTGCCCCCGACCTCGGGCACGCTGATCCGGCTGTTCCATGCCGAGACCACCGAACTCGAGGTGGACACCGCGCTGACGATCGCCGGCACCGCGGGCGTCGTGGACGAGGGCGGCGACCTCGGCGGACTGTTGGACGTGGGCGTGCGCTACCTGTCCCGGCAGACCGGGTCGCTGGGTGGCGGCAGCTCCGAGATGGCCCGCAATGTCATCGGTGAACGCATCCTGGGGTTCCCCCGCGAGTTGGCTGCCGACCGCGGCGTGCCGTTCAACGAGGTGAAGCGGGGCCGCCAGTGACATGGCTAGGGTGCACCTGTGACTGAATCCACCACCGACATCTCCCCCGCACTGGCCGCATCGCACGCGTCGTGGGCCGCCGTGCACGCCAACGACCGGGAGGCCTGGCTGGCGCTGATGGCCGACGACATCGTCATCGAGGACCCGATCGGTCCGGCGCCCACCAACAGTGACGGCACCGGTGTGCGCGGCAAGCAGAACGTCTATGCGTTCTACGACAGCACCATCGCCACCGCCGTCGCCCGGCGCATCACCTGCGAGGAGACCTTCCCGTCGAGCTCGCCGAACGAGATCGCGCACATTCTGAACCTGCACTTCGAGTTCGAGGGCGGTATGACCACCGACGTCCGCGGCGTCTTCACCTATAAGGTCAACGACGCGGGCCTGCTGACCAACCTGCGCGGCTACTGGAACATGGACGCGATGACGTTCGGCCAGGTCGAGGGCGACTAGCCCCCGGGCGCGTCGCGCACCACCTGAAACCGCCACCGTCAGAACAGGGTCGGCTGCAGCACCTCGACGGACGGCTGCGCGGGTCGCGGCGGTGGCGTCGCCCGAGTGCCTCCCAGGCCGTGCCTGGCCACCAGTGGCGCCACCCGGCGGCGCAGGTCGTCCCGGTATTCCGACGGCAGGTAGGCCCCGCGGCGATACAGCGTGCGATAGGGCCCGACCAGCTCGGGATGTGAGCGCTGCAGCCAGCCCATGAACCACCCGCGGGTGGCGCCGCGCAGATGCAGGCCGAACACCGTCACACTCGTGGCACCGGCTGCCGCGATGCGCCCCAGCAGGTCATCGAGGTGGTCGATGGAGTCGGTCAGGTACGGCAGCACGGGTGCGACCATCACGTGGCAGTCCAGGCCGGCCTCGCGGATCGCGTTGATCAGCTCCAACCGTGCCGCCGGGGTGGGAGTGCCGGGTTCGACGTCGCGCTGCAGGTCCGCATCGCCGACGGCCAGCGACACCGCAAGCGACACCGGTACCCGGGACGAGGCCTCGACGAGCTGAGGCAGGTCCCGCCGCAGCAGCGTGCCCTTGGTGAGGATGGACATGCCGGTCCCCGAGTCCGCCAGCGCGGCAATGATGCCCGGCATCAGCGCGTAGCGGCCCTCGGCGCGCTGATAGGGATCCGTGTTGGTGCCCAGGGCGACGGTCTCACGCTGCCACGAGGGCCTGCGCAGTTCCCGGCGCAGCACATCGACGACGTTGGTCTTGACCACGATCTGGGCGTCGAAGTCGTTGCCCGCGTTGAGATCGAGGTACTCATGCGTGGGGCGGGCGAAGCAGTACCGACAGGCGTGCGAGCACCCGCGGTAGCCGTTGACGGTGAACCGGAACGGCAGCATCGCCGCCTCGGGAATCCGGTTCAGCGCCGACTTGCACAGCACCTCATGGAACGTGACGCCCTCGAACTGCGGGGTCTTGACGCTGCGGACGAATCCGATGCGCGCGAGCCCCGGCAACGCACCGTCGTCCGCCCTGACCGCCTGCGCCTGCCACCGCATCCCACCATGCGAACATATGTTCGATGGCGATGTCAATCAGTGGTCAGCGATTCACCACTGCGAAAGCATGCAGATCGGGCTGTAGGGATGATCGCCGGTCACCGCGACCACACCGTCCACGGCCACCTCACAGTGGGCGTTCGGAGCACCCATTCCACCGCGGGTGGTGCTGCTGACCTGCAGGAACGCCCACTGGGGATCGGCGAGGGTGGTGTCGAACACCCAGGGCGCCTCCGGCGTCACCGTGATGGTCTCGCGCTTGAGGTACGCGTCAGCGTTGGCGTTGTACTCGGCCTTGCTGGCGGGCTGATTGACCAGGTAGGTGATCTGAAACTGGTACGGGGCGCCCGTGGCGAGGACGTACCGGACGTTGCCGGCCCCCGGGTTCTCAGTGCCCTCAGGCTCTGCCGCTGACGTGCCATGTGTGACCGCTGTTGCGGCGGCGGCCAGAGCGAAGGCGGCCGCGATCCGACGTGTCGCTGTTCCCATGTTCGTCATATCTTCCGACGCTACCGGATCGTTACAACGTCCCCGCAGGTTCCCCTCGGCGACCGCTCGACGCCGCGGACCGACCGCTGAACACGGGTGGAACAGGTCGTTAACGCGTTCGTGACACACAGATATTTCACAGAAACACCGGCCACCTAACGTCCCGATCTGGCACCCGACGTGGGTGTCGTTCGGCCCGAATGAGGCACGCATCAGAGCCGACTCACCAAGGCCGCACTGTCCGTGACGAAAGGCTCTCGATGGTCAGCTCCAACCGTCCGCGAATGAGTAAGTCTGCCCTCGCAGCGGGATCGATCGCCCTTGCCACCGCCATGACCCTTGCGGGCTGCGGCAGCAAGGCCGGCGACACCGAGGCCGCCGGCGCTGAATCCTGCGTCGACACCTCGGGTTCCACCATCAAGGTGGGATCCCTGAACTCGCTGTCGGGCACCATGGCGATCTCCGAGGTCACCGTGCGCGACGCCATCAAGTTGGCCGTCGAGCAGATCAACGCCGACGGCGGCGTGCTGGGCAAGCAGATCGAGATCGTGGGTGAGGACGGCGCCTCCGACCCCGCGGTGTTCGCCCAGAAGGCCGAGAAGCTCATCAATTCCGACTGCGTCGCAGCGGTGTTCGGCGGATGGACCTCGTCGAGCCGCAAGGCCATGCTGCCGGTGTTCGAAAGCAACAACTCCCTGCTGTACTACCCCGTGCAGTACGAGGGCCTCGAGGCGTCGAAGAACATCTTCTACACCGGCGCCACCACCAATCAGCAGATCGTGCCCGCGCTGGACTACCTCAAGGAGAAGGGCGTCAAGTCGCTCTACCTGGTGGGCAGCGACTACGTGTTCCCACAGACCGCCAACCGGATCATCAAGGCCTACGCCGAGGCGAACGACATCGAGATCAAGGGCGAGGACTACACGCCGCTGGGATCGACCGACTTCTCGACCATCGTCAACAAGCTGCGCGCCTCCAACGCCGGCGCGGTGTTCAACACCCTCAACGGCGACTCCAACGTCGCGTTCTTCAAGGAGTACACCAACGCCGGCCTGACCCCGGAGAAGATGCCCGTGGTCTCGGTCTCCATCGCCGAGGAGGAGGTTGTGGGCATCGGCGCCAAGAACATCGAGGGCCAGCTCACGGCGTGGAACTACTACCAGACCGTCGACAACCCCGTGAACAAGGAGTTCGTCAAGGCCTACAAGGACAAGTACGGCGCCGACAAGCCGACGTCGGACCCCATGGAGGCCGCCTACGTCTCGGTGTTCCTGTGGAAGAACACCGCTGAGAAGGCGAACGCGTTCGACACCAAGGCGATTCAGGACAACGCCGACGGTGTGACCTTCGACGCCCCCGAGGGTCTGGTCACCATCGACGGCGAGAACCACCACATCACCAAGACCGCGCGGATCGGCGAGATCCATCCCGACGGCCTGATCTACACCGTGTGGGAGTCCGACGGCCCGATCGAGCCGGACCCCTACCTGAAGTCCTACCCGTGGGCGCAGGGCCTCTCGGGCTAGTCGATGGATGTCCTCATCGGGCAGCTGGCAACGGGATTGAGCCTCGGCTCAATCCTGTTGCTGGCCGCACTCGGACTCTCGCTCACCTTCGGTCAGATGGGCGTCATCAACATGGCGCACGGCGAATTCATCATGGCCGGCTGCTACACCGCGTTCGTGGTGCAGAAGGTGGTCTCCAATGCCGGTGCCTCCCTGCTGATCTCGCTGGTGGTGGGATTCGTGGTCGGCGGCCTGCTCGGCGTGCTCCTGGAGAGCACCCTGATCCAGCGGATGTACCACCGGCCGCTGGACACCCTGTTGGTCACCTTCGGTGTGGGGCTGATCCTGCAGCAGGTCGCCCGCGACATCTTCGGTGCCCCCGCGGTCAACGTGACCGCACCGACGTGGCTGTCGGGCGGAGTGGAGATCCTCGGCGCCGTCGTCCCCAAGAGTCGCATCTTCATTCTGCTGCTGGCCGTCGTGTGCGTGACGGTGCTGGCGTTGGTGCTCAAGGCCAGCCCCATGGGCCGTCGCATCCGGGCCGTTGTGCAGAACCGGGATCTCGCTGAGACCAGCGGCATCTCGTCGCGACGCACCGACATCACGACGTTCTTCATCGGGTCCGGGCTGGCCAGTGTCGCCGGCGTGGCCCTGACGCTGATCGGGTCGACGAGTCCGACCACCGGGCAGGCCTACCTGATCGACGCATTCCTGGTGGTCGTGGTCGGCGGCCTCGGCCAGATCAAGGGCACCGTCATCGCGGCGTTCGCACTGGGGCTGATCAATTCGTTCATCGAGTACAGCACCACCGCGTCGCTGGCCAAGGTGATCGTCTTCGTGATCATCGTCGTCTTCCTACAGGTCCGCCCCCAGGGACTGTTCACCGTGCGCACAAGGAGTCTGGTATGAGAAGCCGTCTGAGCCGGCTCGGGCGATGGCAGACGTGGGCCGGTTTCGCCGTCGCCGCCGTGCTGTTGTTCGGTGTCGCGCCCGCGGTGCTCAGCACCTTCCGACTGGGCCTGCTCGGCCAGTACCTGTGTTTCGCCATCGTGGCAGCGGGCATCGGCCTGGCCTGGGGCCGCGGCGGCATGCTCACGCTGGGTCAGGGTGTGTTCTTCGGTCTCGGCGCCTACATGATGGGCATGCACCTCAAGATCGCGGACGCCGAGATCCGGGGCAACAGCGTGCCGGACTTCATGCAGATCGCCGGAATCCCTGTCCTGCCGGGCTATTGGGAACCGTTCGCCTCCCCCGCGTTCACGCTGCTGGCCATCGTGGTGGTGCCGACGGCGATCGCGGCGCTGCTGGGCCTCGGCGTCTTCAAGCGCCGCGTCAAGGGCGCCTACTTCGCGATCCTGTCCCAGGCCCTGGCGGCCGCGATGGCCATCCTGCTCGTCGGTCAGGCCACCCTGGGTGGGAGCAACGGGCTCAACGGTTTCCGCACATTCTTCGGATTCACACTCTCGGACCCGGTGAACCGGCAGATGCTGTACTTCATCGCGGCGGGCGTGCTTCTGGCGGTCGTCGCCGTGGTACGGCAGCTCATGCAGAGTCGGTACGGCGAACTCCTGGTGGCGGTCCGGGACGGCGAGGAGCGCGTGCGCTTCCTGGGCTACGACCCGGCCAACATCAAGGTGGTGGCGTACACGGCCGCCGCACTGTTCGCCAGCATCGCCGGAGCGCTGTTCGCGCCGATCATCGGATTCATCACTCCGGCCCAGGTCGGCATCGTGCCGTCGATCGCGTTCCTGATCGGCGTCGCGATCGGTGGCCGCACCACACTGCTGGGGCCGGTGCTGGGAGCGATCGGTGTCGCGTGGGCCCAGACGGCGTTCTCCGAACGATTCCCCTCCGGCTGGACCTACGCCCAGGGCCTGCTGTTCATCGTCGTCGTCGGGTTCTTCCCGGCCGGATTGGCGGGCATCGGCGCGCTGCGCAGGCGGCGTCGGCGGACCGAGTCCGCAGCCGAGCCCGTCCCGGATTCGCATCCCGACCCCGAACCAGAGAAGGTGACCGCGTCGTGACCGCCGCAGAGACCGCACCGACCACACCGCCGGAGCCCGTCGCGGGCGGCAACGTCGGAATGGGCACCGAGTACCTCGAAGTACGCTGTCTGACAGTCGATTTCGACGGATTCAAGGCGGTCAGCGACGTCGACCTGACCCTGTTCCAGGGAGACCTGCGATTCCTGATCGGCCCCAACGGCGCCGGGAAGACGACCGTCATCGACGCGATCACCGGACTGGTCTCAGCGACCGGATCCATCAGCAAGTCCGGGGTCGAACTGATCGGCAGGAAGGTGCACCAGATCGCCCGCCTCGGCGTGGGCCGCACCTTTCAGACCGCCTCGGTGTTCGAACAGCTGACGGTGCTGCAGAACCTCGACATCGCCGCGGGCGCCGGACGGTCCTGGCTCACGCTGCTGCGGCGACGCAGTGGCGTGCTGCCCGCCATCGAGGAGGCACTCGAGACGATCGGGCTGACGCATCTGGCCGACCAACCCGCGGGTGTCCTGGCGCACGGCCAGAAACAGTGGCTCGAGATCGGCATGCTGCTGGTGCAGAACGCCGACGTGCTGCTGCTCGACGAACCCGTGGCCGGCATGAGCACCGAGGAACGCGAGGAGACCGGAAACCTGCTCCGGCGCATCGGCGCCGAGCGCACCGTGGTCGTGGTCGAGCACGACATGGACTTCATGCGGGCTTTCGCGACATCGGTGACGGTGCTCGCGCGCGGTCAGGTGATCGCCGAGGGCACGGTCGCCGAGGTCCAGGCCAATCCCAAGGTCCAGGAGGTGTACCTGGGCACCGCGGCCGCGGGCGCCGAGGGCATCCCGGACGAACTGATCGAGGAGACCTGAGTGACCCTGCAACTGGTCGACGTACGCAGCGGCTACGGCCGATCCGAGGTCATCCACGGCGTGAGCCTCGAAGTGCCCTCGGACGGGGTCGCCGCGGTCATGGGTCACAACGGCGCGGGCAAGACCACCCTGCTGCGCACCGCGGTCGGCCTGCTCAAATGCACATCCGGCAGGGTGCTGTTCGAGGGCGAGGACATCACCAGGCTGCGCCCGTCGGCCCGCGTGGCCCGCGGCCTGGCCTACGTGCCGCAGGGCCAGCAGTCCTTCGGCCAGCTGACGACGGCCGAGAACCTCCAGGTGGTGGCGGACGGGCGGAAGAACGGCCGGAAGCTCATCGACGAGCAGTTGGACCTCTTCCCCGCGCTCAAGGAACTGCTGACCCGCCGGGCCGGTCTGCTCTCGGGCGGGCAGCGCCAGCAGCTGGCCATCGCACGAGCGCTGATCACCTCACCCAAGACCCTGATCCTCGACGAACCCACCGAGGGCATCCAGCCGTCGGTGGTGGCCGAGATCGAGGCGGCGATCACGGCCCTGACGCAGCGTGGCGACCTCGGCGTACTGCTCGTCGAGCAGCACATCGGATTCGCCCTCGAGTCGGCGCAGCAGTACTACATCCTGGAGGCCGGCCGGGTGACCAGTTCGGGCACGGGCGGTTCAGCCTCCGAGGAGGATGTGCGCGCAGCCATGGCGATCTGACGTATCGGCCGCGCCGGACTCCGACAACTGGCAGGCTGCGCACATGGGCTCAACCGACGACTTCCGGATCCTCACCGACACCGGGGCACTCGTGGTGGCCGAGGAGGGCCATCGTGTGATCGTCTTCGACCGCAACACCGGCACACCTGCCACAGTGGCCTTCGTGCTCGGCATTCTGGCGCTGGTGACGGGTGGATTCGGCATCGTGGCCCTCGTGGGCGGCCTGCTGCCCGTCGTCGTGGCGGCGGCGTTGCTGGCCGTCGGCGTGATCGCGGCCGGTGCCGCAGGCTGGCTGGTGCGCACCATTCGGCGGCGGCGGTCGCTGCCGCTGCCGCAGTGCCGCACCGTGGCGGTGCTCGACCGGAAGCGCGGGTTGTTCAGTTCAGCCGGCGGCGCCCTGGTCGGCCTCGATCAGGTGCGGTTCGAGCGGCGCATGCAGATGACGTCGAGTTCACCCAAGCTCGTCGCGATCACTCCCGGCGGCGTGCGGGTGCTCAAGCGCGGAAATCCGTTCGACGGCGGTATCGGCGATGTCGACGAGGTGCTCACCGCCGCCGCGACCGCGTCAGTTCGACAGGCGTGAGAGTACGTCGGCGACAACGGAATCCACCGCGACGTCGACCTGCTCACCGGAACCGAGGTTCTTGACGCCGACGGTGCCCGCCTCGATGTCGCGGTCACCGGCCACCAGCGCGAGCACCGCTCCCGAGCGGTCCGCGGCACGCATCGCGCCCTTGAGACCGCGGTCGCCGTAGGCCAGGTCGACGCGCACGCCGGCCGCACGCAGCTTGGCGGCCAGCACCACGAGCACCGACTTCGCCTGCTCTCCCAGCGGCACCCCGAAGACGTCGACGCGTGACGTCACGCCCACCGACCTGCCCTCGGCCGCCAGAGCCAGCACGGTGCGGTCGACGCCGAGCCCGAACCCGATGCCGGACAGGTCCTGGCCGCCGAGCTGGCTCATCAGGCCGTCGTACCGACCGCCGCCGCCGATGCCGGACTGCGCACCGAGGCCGTCGTGCACGAACTCGAAGGTGGTCTTGGTGTAGTAGTCCAGGCCGCGCACCATCCTCGGGTTCACCACATACGGCACGCCGAGGGCGTCGAGGTGCGCCAGCACTCTGTCGAAGTGCGACTTGGCCGATTCCGACAGGTGATCGAGCATCACCGGCGCCTCGGCCGTCATCGCGCGGACCTCGGGGCGTTTGTCGTCGAGCACCCGCAGCGGATTGATCTCGGCACGCTTGCGGGTCGCCTCATCGAGGTCGAGTGTGAACAGGAAGTCCTGCAGCAGTTGGCGGTACGCGGGCCGGCACGTGTCGTCCCCGAGCGAGGTGATCTCCAACCGGAACCCGTCGAGGCCCAGCGAGCGGAATCCGGCGTCGGCGACCGCGATCACCTCGGCGTCGAGTGCGGGGTCGTCGACGCCGATCGCCTCGATGCCCACCTGCTGAAGCTGGCGGTACCGGCCCGCCTGAGGCCGCTCGTACCGGAAGAACGGGCCGGAGTAGCACAGTTTGACCGGCAGCGCGCCGCGATCGAGGCCGTGCTGGATCACCGCGCGCATCACACCCGCGGTGCCCTCGGGCCGCAGCGTGACCGAGCGCTCGCCGCGGTCGGCGAAGGTGTACATCTCCTTCGACACCACGTCGGTGGACTCACCGACGCCGCGCGCGAACAGTGCGGTGTCCTCGAAGATCGGCAGTTCGATGTCGCCGTAGCCGGCGCGCCGGGCCGCGTCCAGCAGCCCGTCGCGCACCGCGACGAACTGTGCCGATTCGGGCGGCAGGTAGTCGGGGACGCCCTTGGGTCCTTGAAAAGCCGCTGAGTCGCTCACGCAGTCCGATCCTTCATGGGTGTTCATTGTCGCGCAGGTGCCTGTTGAATCGGCGCTCGCCGCCGATCGTGGTCGACGGGCCGTGGCCCGGTAGTACCACGGTGTCGTCATCGAGCACCAGCAATTTAGCCGCGATCGAATCCAACAGCATCGCGGGGTCCTCACTGTGACCGGCGCCGCAGCCTGGGTGCCCGACCGTGCGGAAACCGAGCGTGTCCCCGGTGAACGCGACGGCCGCGGGGCCCTCGTCGGTGTCGGCGGCCACCCGGAACACCACCGATCCGGCGGTGTGACCGGGCGTGTGGTCCACCTCGACCTCGACGCCGGCGACGCTGATCCGGCTCGGCAGGTCCAGCAGCGTCTCGGGCGGGTCGGTCAGCAGGTCGTGGTCGGCGGCGTGCAGGTGGACCGGGATGTCCCAGCCTGCGCACAGGTCGTAGGCCATCGCCGCATGGTCGGGATGCCCATGGGTGAGCAGCACCGCCGCCGGCGTCAGGTCGTTGGCCGCGAAGTAGTACTCCAGGGTCAGGACCGAGTTCTCGCCCGGATCGATCACGATCGCCGCTCCCCCGGCCCTGGGCGCGACGAGATAGCAGTTGGTCTCCAGCTCACCCACCGCGAACCCCGTGATCAGCACGACGAACAGTCTCTCACCAGCGGGTCGGCCCGCCTGCGCCCAGCCGCGGCTGGCACACTCGTGGGCAGCAGATCCACAGGTGAGAGATGGAGGACATCGGCAGTGCCGACGAACGAAGAACGGCGTGAGGCCGCCAGGCGCAGACTCGAAGAGCAGCTCGAGCGTCAGGAACAGCAGGCGAAACGACGGCGCATGCTCGCGATCATCGCGGGCGCGACGGCCGCGGTACTGGTGATCGGCGCCGTCGTCGCCGTGGTTCTGGTCAACCGCAAGGACAGTGACTCGGTGGCCTCGACCGCGGAGACGTCCGCCGACCCGTTCGCCACGCCCGACGCCCCGCCGTCCGAGCCTCCCGCCGACGGCGCGCTGCCGCCGTTCACCCCGTCGGCCAACACGGGCGCCAACTGCCAGTACCCGGCGCGTGGCGAGGCCAGCAAACCCAACAACCCACCCCGAACCGGCAAGGTGCCCACCGAGCCGGCGCAGGTCAGTGTGAGCATGGCGACCAACGAGGGCAACATCGGGCTGCAGTTGGACAACGCGAAGGCGCCGTGCACGGTCAACAGCTTCGCGAGCCTGGCCCAGCAGGGCTACTTCAACGACACGGTCTGCCACCGGCTGACCACCACTCCGGGCCTGTCGGTGCTGCAGTGCGGCGACCCGACCGGCACGGGCACCGGCGGCCCGGGCTACGAGTTCGCCAACGAGTACCCCACCGACCAGTACCCCGTCGGCAGCCCGGCCGCGCAGACTCCCGTGCTGTACCCGCGCGGCACTCTCGCGATGGCCAACGCCGGGCCCGGCACCAACGGCAGCCAGTTCTTCCTGGTGTACCAGGACTCCCAGCTGCCGCCGCAGTACACGGTGTTCGGCACGATCGACGAGACCGGACTGGCCACGCTGGACCGGATCGCCGCGGCCGGCGTGGCCGGCGGTGCGGTGGACGGCGCGCCCGTCGACGAGGTCAAGGTGACCTCGATCCAGCTGGACTGACCCGACGATGACGTTTCCGCCCGCCCCACCGGGTCCGCCGCCGCCGGGGTGGGCGGATCCGTATCTGCACCCCTACGGCGTCCCGCCGAAGCGCCCAACCAACGGAATGGCCGTCGCGGCCCTGGTGACCTCACTGGTCTTCGCGCCGCTGGGCATCGTGTTCGGGCACATCTCGCTGCACCAGATCAAACGCAGCGGTGAAGAGGGCCGCGGGATGGCGATCGCCGGACTGGTCATCGGATACCTGCTGACGACGCTGGCGATCCTTGGGCTGATCCTGGTCATGGTGTTGACGCTGCTGGTGGTCCAGGATGCCGGCCGGAACCCGCACTACGACCGCGGCCCCAGTTACACCGCGGCGCCGGTCCCCGATCCGTCGATCCCGCCACTGCCCGAGTTCGCGCCGCCCGCCGGTCTGGGGGCCGCGTGCAGCTATCCGGCGGCCGACGGAGCCCCGGCCCGCCCCGCGAAGCCGCCACGGGAGGGCAGGGTGCCGACACAGCCCAGCACCGTCGAGGTCACCATCGACACCGACCGGGGCGCGATCGGCGTGACGCTGGACAACGCGAAGGCGCCGTGCACGGTCAACAGCTTCGTCAGCCTGGCGCAGCAGGGCTGGTTCGACAGAACCACCTGCCACCGGCTGACCGCGAACCGGTCGCTGTCGGCGCTGCAGTGCGGTGACCCCTCGGGGACCGGACGCGGTGGTCCCGGATACACCTTCGCCAACGAGTACCCGACCAACCAGTACCCGAAAGGATCTGGGGCACTGAGTGATCCGGTGCGTTACCCACGGGGCACCGTCGCGATGGCCAACGCCGGCCCGGACACCAACGGCAGCCAGTTCTTCATCCTGTACGCGGACTCGATGCTGCCGCCGGTCTACACGGTGTTCGGTTCGGTGGACGAGACCGGGATGGCGACGGTCGACGAGGTGGCCGAAGCGGGCGTCACGGGCGGGAACCTCGACGGCGCACCCGCACAGCCGGTGACCGTGAAGTCGATCCGGCTGCAGTAGCGCCTGCCGGGCGCGCCCGGCCGATCAGGCCGCGGAGGTGACCCGGTAGACGTCGTAGACGCCCTCGACGTTGCGCACCACGTTCAGCACGTGCCCGAGATGCTTGGGATCACCCATCTCGAAGGTGAACCGGCTGATGGCCACGCGGTCATCGGAGGTGGTCACCTGCGCCGAAAGGATGTTCACCTTCTCGTCGGCGAGCACCCGCGTCACATCGGAGAGCAGTCGATGCCGGTCCAGCGCCTCGACCTGGATCGCGACCAGGAACACCGACTTCGGCCCGGGCGCCCAGTGCACTTCGATGATGCGCTCGGACTGCTCCTGCAGCGACGACGCGTTGGTGCAGTCGGTGCGGTGCACGCTGACGCCCCCGCCGCGCGTGACGAACCCCATGATCGAGTCGCCGGGCACGGGCGTACAGCATTTGGCCAGCTTCGTCAGCACACCGGGCGCGCCAGGGACCGCGACACCGGTGTCGTCGTTGCTGCGCTGGCGCACCGGAATGTTCGATGGCGTGGACCGCTCGGCGATCTCGTCCTCGGCGTCGTCGGCCCCGCCGAGTTGGGCGATCAGGCGCTGCACCACGTGCCGCGCGGAGATGTGCCCCTCGCCGACCGCGGTGTAGAGCGCCGACACGTCGGCGTAGCGCAGCTCGCGCGCGAGCGCCACGACGGAATCGCTGTTCATCAAGCGCTGCAACGGAAGTCCGCCTCGACGCACCTCCCGCGCGATGGCGTCCTTGCCGGACTCCAGCGCCTCCTCACGACGTTCCTTGGCGAACCACTGCCGGATCTTGGCCTTGGCCCGCGGCGACACCACGAAGCCCTGCCAGTCGCGGGACGGCCCGGCGTTGGGGGCCTTCGAGGTGAACACCTCGACGACCTCGCCGTTCTCGAGCTTGCGTTCCAGGGCCACCAGCCGGCCGTTGACCCGCGCGCCGATGCAGCGATGGCCCACCTCGGTGTGCACGGCGTAGGCGAAGTCCACCGGCGTGGAACCGGCCGGCAGGGTGATCACGTCGCCCTTGGGGGTGAACACGAAGATCTCCTGCACCGCAAGGTCGTAACGCAGCGATTCGAGGAACTCACCCGGATCGGCGGCCTCACGCTGCCAGTCGAGCAGCTGTCGCATCCAGGCCATGTCGTCGATCTCGGCGGCGGCGTGGTGGGCGGGAACACCGTTGCGGCCCTTGGCCTCCTTGTACCGCCAGTGCGCGGCGATGCCGTACTCCGCGGTGCGGTGCATGTCCCGCGTGCGGATCTGGACCTCCAGCGGCTTGCCCTCCGGGCCGACCACGGTGGTGTGCAGCGACTGGTAGACACCGAACCGGGGCTGGGCGATGTAGTCCTTGAACCGGCCCGCCATGGGCTGCCACAGCGAATGCACCACGCCGACTGCCGCATAGCAGTCCCGGATCTCGTCGCACAGGATGCGCACACCGACCAGGTCGTGGATATCGTCGAAATCGCGGCCCTTGACGATCATCTTCTGGTAGATCGACCAGTAGTGCTTGGGGCGACTCTCGACCGTCGCGCTGATCCTCGACGCGTTGAGCGTCGCGACGATCTCGGCGCGCACCTTGGCCAGATACGTGTCACGGGACGGCGCCCGGTCGGCGACCAGGCGCACGATCTCCTCGTAGCGTTTGGGGTGCAGGATCGCGAACGACAGGTCCTCGAGCTCCCACTTGACCGTCGCCATGCCCAGCCGATGCGCCAGGGGCGCAATGACTTCCAGGGTCTCGCGAGCCTTGCGCGCCTGCTTCTCGGGCGGCAGGAACCGCATGGTGCGCATGTTGTGCAGCCGGTCGGCGACCTTGATCACCAGCACCCGCGGATCACGTGCCATGGCGATGATCATCTTGCGGATGGTCTCGGCCTCGGCCGCGGTGCCCAGCACCACCCGATCGAGTTTCGTGACGCCGTCGACCAGATGGCCGACCTCCTCACCGAACTCGGCCTGCAGGGCCTCGAGCGTGTAGCCGGTGTCCTCCACGGTGTCGTGCAGCAGGGCCGCCACCAGCGTGGTGGTGTCCATGCCCAGTTCGGCCAGGATGTTGGCGACCGCCAGCGGGTGCGTGATGTACGGGTCGCCGGACTTGCGCATCTGGGTCGCGTGGCGCTCCTCGGCCACCGCGTACGCGCGCTGCAGCAGACCCAGGTCGGCCTTGGGGTAGATCTCGCGGTGCACCGCCACCAGCGGTTCGAGCACAGGGTTGATCGCACTGCGCTGCGATGTCATGCGCCGCGCCAGCCGCGCGCGCACGCGCCGGGAGGCGCTGCTGGACCCGCGCGTGTTCTCGGGACTGGACTCGGCGGGTGCCACGGAAGACGGGCTGCGCTCAACGGCCGCGACCGACTTCTGCTCCTCGCTCACGCCGTCACCTCCCACACTCGAGCAACGCCCCGAAGGTCCCCAGACTAGTCCTGATCGTCCACGTGCTCACCGAGGCCTGCCGTCCCGCGTCAGATCAGGTGCAGGCTGGTGACCGGCAGCGGCGCCACAATGCCCCGCCCGTCGAGGGCCGACAGTTCCAGTACGACCGCCGCGCCCGGCACGTGGGCGCCGCAATGCTCGAGGAGTCGGCGGGTGGCAGCCAGCGTGCCTCCCGTCGCCAGGACGTCGTCGACGATGAACACCGAACGGCCCGCGAGGTCGATGCCCTCGGCGGGGATCTCCAGCGTGGCGGTGCCGTACTCGAGTGTGTACTGCTCACTGTGCACCGGCGGCGGCAGCTTGCCGCCCTTGCGGACCGCCAGCACACCGGTGCTCAACCTGGTCGCAACAGCGGCGCCCAGCAGGAAACCCCTGGCGTCGATGCCCGCGATCAGGTCGGCTCCGGCCGCGGCGTCGGCCAGCGCGCCCGTGACGGCCGCCAGACCCGCACTGTCGGCCAGCAGAGGTGTGAGGTCCTTGAACTGGATTCCCGGTTCGGGGAAGTCGACGACCTCCCGGGTCAGCGATCGGACCAGGTCACTGATCGACTGCTCAGTCATGGCGAGTCACTTTCTGAGCACCCAGCGGTCCATATTCCAGCCTGCGCCCCATCGGGTCGGGTTACTGCTCACCGCATACATCTTCTTCGATGTCAGCAGTGTGCGCTGCTGACGGTAGAGCGGAAGTGTGGGCATGTCGGCCCACAGCACTGGGGCGCCCTCGGACAGCAGCCTGGCCTGTTCCTTGGGGTCCACGGTCACGGCGAGCGCGCTGATGATTCCGTCGATCTGGCCGTTGGCGTACCGCGACAGGTTGTTTCCGTTGGGGCCGAACAACGCATAGGCGTCCATCGATGAGACACCGGTCGAACCGGACCCGGTCGCACCGCCGACGCTCGCGATCAGGACGTCGATCCGACCGTCAAGCAGCGCCTGTGGGTTCACGTCCGCGCCCGCGGCGTCCTGCACGGTGATACCCGCGGGTGCGCACGCCTTCGAGATGGCGCCGACGGTCGCCGCGAGCCGCGGATTGGGGGTCTGATACCCGATCCGCACCGTCAGCGGACGGTTGTCCAGCGCGTCCCGTGCGGCGTCTGGGTTGCCCGCGATGAACTGGCCGGACTCGGGCACGTTCTCGGCCTGGGTCAGGGCGTCCTCGGCGGCGGGGTTGAGACGCGCGTTGCTGATCGGAAGCTCGGCGTTGCGTGCGATCGCCTCACGCGGCGTGCAGAACGCCAGTGCACGGCGTGCGGGCACCGGCGCGAGCGGGCCCTGCGGCGCGAAGATCATCTGCTCGATGCCCGCCGCGGGTGTCTCGGTGCGGTCGTACTCGTCCGGCGTGGTCAGGGTGCCCGAGGAACCCGTCGCGACGTCGACGACATCGAACGTGCCGTCGTTGACGCGGTCCTGCACGTCGGCGCTGCGCGGCCAGACGGTGACGCGCGGCGTCACCGGATCCGAACCCCACCAGCGCTCGTTGGCGACCAGCACGATCGAACCGTCGTCACGCACCTCGTCGAGCCGGTACGGGCCCGACGACGGGAAGTTCTTGAGGTCGACACCGGGCTTGAGATCCCACAGTGTGTTCCACGCCTGCGCGATCGGCGCGACCCGGGCCTGGTCCCCGGACTGCACCGCAGTCGTCACGCCACCCTCGCCCAGACCCAACTGATCGGCGATGACGTGCGCGGGCATCATCGTCGTCGCGGTGAACAACTGGTTGAACTCGGAGAAGTTGCGGTCCACCGCGAACGCCACCCGGGCCTTCTTCTGGCCGGGCGCGCAGTCGATGGTCGCGACGTCGATGTAGCCGGCGCGACTGGCCGCGTTGAACGCCGGGAAACGTCCCGACTGCGCGGCCCAGGCCAGGACCATGTCGTCACACGTGATCGGCTTGCCGTCGGAGTACACCGCGTTGTCGGCGATCTGGTAGTCGAGCACCAGCGGCTCACGGCCGACCACCGACACCGACCCGAAGTCGTGGTCGGCGACCACCTGTCCGTCGGGCCCGTGGTAGCCGAAGCCCGTCAGCACACGCCCGAAGGCCTGCGGCCCCGCCGATGCGGCACCGGAGACGGTGTTGACGTTGTAGGTGGTCAGGGTGCCGTCGACGGCGTAGTCGATCTCCGCTTCGGCGCCCGTACCGCACGACGTCAATCCCGCAGCCAGCACCCCCGCCGCGACCGCGGCGGTGATCCGTCGTCGCATGGACACCGCTGTCGACACGACTAGGACCGTCGGGTGTTCCGCTTGCCGCTCGGTCGGCCGGTGCGTTGCGCCGGCCGCGACGGGCGCGACGGGCGGCCCCCGGCCGCGGGCTTGGCGGCCAGCGCCTTCGCGGGCTTGTCCTCGTCCTCAGTGGCGTCGGCCTCTGCGTCCGAGGCGGCAGCGGCACCGCCGGCCAGACGCTCACGACGGCGCAGCACCCGGCGGGTGTGGTTGCGCACCTTCTCGGTGCGCTCGAACAGGGTCACCAGCAGCGGAGTCGCGAAGAAGATCGACGAGTACGTACCGACGATGACACCGATCAGCTGCACCAGCGCCAGGTCCTTGAGCGTGCCGACGCCCAGCAGCCACACCGCGACCACCATCAGCGACAGGATCGGCAGCACCGAGATGAGGCTCGTGTTGATCGAGCGCATGAACGTCTGGTTCACCGCGAGGTTGGCCTGTTCGGCGTATGTGCGCCGGGTGGTGTGCTCGAAGCCCTCGGTGTTCTCCTCGACCTTGTCGAACACGATGACGGTGTCATACAGCGAGAAGCCGAGGATCGTCAGAAGACCGATCACGGTGGCGGGCGTGACTTCGAACCCGACCAGGGCGTACACGCCTGCGGTGACGATGAGATCGAAGAACATCGTCGCCATGGCCGAGATCGCCATGAACTTCTCGTAGCGCAGCGTGATGTAGATCGTCACGATGACGACGAACACCAGCAGCGCGATAAGCGCCTTCTGGGTGATCTGGCCGCCCCAGGTCTCGGACACCGCGGAATCGCTGATGGCCTGCTTGCTGGGCTCACCGTCGGTGCCGCGCGGCTGGAACTTCTCGAACAGCGCGTCCCGCAGCTTGGCGGTCTGCTCGTTGTCGAGCGTCTCCGAGCGAATCTGCACGGTCGCCGAGTCGCCTGCGCCGACGATGACCACGGACTCCGGCTCGGCGCCGATGGTGTTGCTGAACACCGTCTCCACCTGCTCGGTGGTGACCGCGTTGTCGCCGGACCCCCGAGGCATCGACACCTTGGTGCCGCCCTCGAAGTCGATGCCGAACGAGAAGCCGCGGATCAGGATCGCCGCGATCGAGATCGCCACGATCGCGCCGCTGACGGCGAACCACAGCTTGCGACGGCCGATGACCTCGAATGCACCGGTGCCGGTGTAGAGGCGGGTGAAGAACCCGTGCTGCGGCAGTTGCGCGGCAGCGGCTGCCGACAACTCGTCGCCGTTGCTCTCAGTGATCTCGACATCCGTTGCGGTGGTGCCGTTTTCGTCAGTCGCCATCGTCTATCCCCGTCCCGCCGAATGCGCGGCCGCCCGGCGTTCGCGCGCGATCTGCTGAACTGCACCGAGCCCGTTGAACGCCGGTTTGGCCATGGTCGCCGACTTGGACGCCAGGTACACCAGCGGCCAGGTCACCAGGAACACGACCAGGACGTCCAGGATCGTGGTCAGGCCCAGCGTGAACGCGAAGCCCTTGACCTGACCGACGGCCAGGAAGTACAGCACCGCGGCCGCGATGAAGCTCACGGCGTTGCCGGACAGAATCGTCTTGCGGGCGCGCGCCCAGCCTCGCGGCACGGCCGACCGGAACGATCTGCCCTCGCGGATCTCGTCCTTGATGCGTTCGAAGAACACCACGAAGGAGTCGGCGGTCATACCGATACCGATGATCAGGCCCGCGATGCCCGCGAGGTCGAGCGTGTAACCGATGTAGCGGCCCAACAGCACAAGGATGGCGAACACCATCGCGCCGGAGGCCACCAGCGACACCGCCACCAGAACTCCGAGCGCCCGGTAGTAGAGCAGTGCGTAGAGCAGGGTCAGGACCAGGCCCACCGCACCCGCGATCAGGCCCGCCTTCAACGACGTCAGACCCAGGGTGGCCGAGACGGTCTCGGCTTCCGAGGACTCGAACGACAGCGGCAGCGAACCGTACTTGAGCACGTTGGCCAGGTCACGCGCCTCGGTGCTGGTGAAGTTGCCCGTGATCTGGGTGCGACCACCGGGGATCGCCTGCCGGATCTGCGGCGCGCTGACCACCTGCGAGTCGAGGGTGAACGCGGTCTGCGTGCCGATGTTGGCCGCGGTGAAGTCCGCCCAGGTGTCGACGGCCTTGCCGGTGAACTCCAGGTCGACCACGTACTGGCCGCCCTGCTGATCGAAGCCGGACGTGGCGTTCTTGATGTCCTCGCCGCTGATGATCGACTTGTCGAGCACGTAGACGGTGGAGCCGTCCTGCGAGCACGTCACCAACGGCAGGTTCGGATCGTCGTTGCCGGCCAGCACGTCGTCCTGACCACAGCGCTCGGCCACATACGGCACGGCGAGGAACTTCAGGATGTTCGTGTTGGTGTTCTGCCGAAGCTGCTGCTCGAACTTGATCCGGCCGGCCAGATCCTTGCGCGGATCGGGCGGGCCCGCCGGAGCCTTGGGTTCGCCGGCGTTGGGCGCCGGAGCGGGCGCGGGCGACGGTGCCGGGCTCTCGGGCGCCGGAGTGGGCTCGGTCGGGCTGGGAGCAGGCTCCTGCGGATACGGGCGCGGCTGCGGGGCCGGGGCCTCGGGCGCAGCAGGGGCCTGGCCGCCGGGCACGCCCGGATCGGCCGGAGCCGGCGCGCCCGGGAGGCCTGGAAGACCCGGCAGGCCACCGGGAAGACCCGGCAGTCCGGGTGCACCCGGTGCACCGGGCTGACCGGGCGCACCGGGCTGACCGGGCGCACCGGGCTGACCGCCGCCCTGCAGGCCCTCTGCGGCCTGCTTCAGCTGGTCCACCGGCACGCCCTGGGCGACGGGACGGACGAAAAGTCGCGCCGTCTGCCCCAGGTTGCGCGCCTCGTTGCCATCGTTGCCCGGGACCGTGATGACCAGGTTGTCACCGTCGATCACGACCTCGGAGCCCGAGACGCCGAGGCCGTCGACACGCGCGCCGATGATCTGTTGGGCCTGCTGGAGCGCCTCGCGGGTCGGGGCCGACCCATCGGGGGTGCGGGCAGTGAGGGTCACCCGAGTCCCGCCCTGCAGGTCGATGCCCAGCTTGGGCTTGGCCTGTTTGTCCCCGGTCAGGAACACCAGCAGATAGGCGCCGATGAGCAGGACCAGAAACAGCGTCAGGTAGCGGTACGGGTGCACCGGCGCCGTAGACGATGCCACGTTGTTACGTCTCCTCAGAGTCTGTCGCGGGCGGTCGGTTCGCCCGCAACCGCAAAGGGTACGTGCTCGACCTGATCAGATGTGGGTCAGCGGCCGTGCTCGTTGGACGTGTCGCTGTCGGTGATCTCGGTCGCCGTGCTCTCGGTGTCGTCGAAATCGGGTTCGATCTTGTCGCGGATGGCGAGCTTCATCCAGGTGGTCACCACGCCGGGCGCGATCTCCAGATCGACCGTGTCGTCGGTGATCGCGGTGATGGTGGCCTCCAGGCCGGAGGTGGTGTGCACCCGGTCGCCGATCCGCAGCGACTCGTGCAGATCGATGGTGGCCTGCATCGCCTTGCGCTGGCGCCGGGAGGCGAAGAACATGAACGCACCCAGGATGATGAACAGGGGTAACAGGGTCACGATTTCCATGGCGGTTCCGATTCTCTTCGAGGCTTTTCGCGTCGAGGGCGCCACAAAGCTCAGGGCATGGCAGCAGGTCAACGCATTTCGTCAGGGACCAGTGTGCCATTGCGAGACCGCGGCGACTCCCCCCGGTCACCCGTTGCCCGCGCCAGTGCGATCCCGACGCTCGGATTCGCTCTCGGCAGCGTGGCCGCGGACTACGCTCAACGCGTGACCGACCTGGAACAGAGCCGCCTGCTCAAGACCGAGATACCCGGCCCGCGATCGATCGAACTCGGCAGACGCAAGACGGCCGCGGTGTCGCACGGCATCGGTACGACGATGCCCGTGTACTGCACACGCGCCGCGGGCGGCATCATCGAGGACGTCGACGGCAACCGCCTGATCGACCTCGGCTCGGGCATCGCCGTCACGACCGTCGGCAACTCGTCCCCGCGCGTGGTCGATGCCGTTCGTGACCAGGTCGGAGATTTCACCCACACCTGTTTCATGGTGACGCCCTACGAGGAGTACGTCGCGGTCGCCGAGCACCTCAACCGACTGACCCCGGGGTCCGGTGAGAAGCGGTCGGTGCTGTTCAACTCCGGCGCCGAGGCCGTGGAGAACGCCATCAAGATCGCCCGGTCCTACACCGGCAAGCAGGCCGTCGTCGCGTTCGACCACGCCTACCACGGGCGCACCAACCTGACCATGGCGCTGACGGCCAAGTCCATGCCGTACAAGAGCGGATTCGGGCCGTTCGCGCCCGAGATCTACCGCGCTCCGCTGTCCTACCCCTACCGCGACGGCCTGGTGGACAAGGAGATGGGCACCAACGGCGAACTGGCCGCCGAGCGGGCCCTGAGCGTCATCGACAAGCAGATCGGCGCGGCCAATCTGGCGGCAGTCATCATCGAGCCCATTCAGGGCGAGGGCGGCTTCATCGTTCCGGCGCCGGGCTTCCTGCCTGAACTGCTTCGGTGGTGCCGCGACAACAACGTGGTGTTCATCGCCGACGAGGTGCAGACCGGATTCGCCCGCACCGGCGCGATGTTCGCGTGCGAACACGAGGGCATCGAACCCGACCTGATCGTGACGGCCAAGGGCATCGCCGGGGGCCTGCCCTTGTCGGCGGTGACCGGTCGGGCCGAGATCGTCGACGCGCCGCATGTCTCCGGCCTCGGCGGCACCTACGGCGGCAACCCGATCGCCTGCGCGGCGGCGCTCGCGACCATCGAGACGATCGAGCTCGACGGGCTCGTCGAACGCGCGCAGCAGATCGAGAAGCTGATGAAGGAGCGCCTGGGCCGGCTGCAGGCCGACGACGACCGCATCGGCGACGTCCGTGGCCGCGGCGCCATGGTCGCGGTCGAACTGGTCAAGTCAGGCACCTCCGAACCCGACCCCGATCTGACGAAGCGGCTCACGGCCGCGGCGCACGCGGCCGGCGTCGTCGTCCTGACCTGCGGTACCTACGGCAACGTCCTGCGATTCCTGCCGCCGCTGGCGATCAGCGACGAACTGCTCACCGAAGGCCTCGACGTGCTGGCGCAGGCGCTGGCCGACCTCTGAGGTCGCGGTCAGTGCGGGACCGGATGGTGGTGCCGACGGCCGAACATGCCCGAGATCCGGTTCCGTACGCCGTGGCGCTCGGCGGCGGGCTCCTTCTCGATGACCTCGGTGCGCTGCTCGGTCACGGGCGCGGCGGCGGGCGCCGCTGTGGCCGCGGCCGGCATCGGTGTCGACACCGCAGCCTCGGACTCGTCCGTCGCGATGGCCTGTCGCTGGACATATGCGACATCACGAACGCTGCGGACCGATACGCGGCCGAGGGCCATCGCGCCGAGGAACACGATCAGGGCACCCAGGCCTGAGAAGAAGGCCAACTCGAGCACGACGGTCTTGGCGGGCGTCGCGGCCGCGGGTGTCCCGATCTCACCCATATCGACCATCGTCGCGAATGCGCGACCCACGATGAACCACGCGCCGGCGGCCACGGCCAACCATCCGCCGAGCATCGCGGTGGCCCGGTTTCTCGACATCGCCAGCATCAGCCCGCCGAGGACGGCCACCGCACCCGGCAGCACTTCGAGCCACCCGCGGGCATCGGTCCACATCCACGCACGATCCGGTGAGTACGCGAAGTCGAAGTACGGCCCCACGAACGGGATCAGCGCGCCCCACAGCCCGAGCAGCACCAGCAACAGCCCACTGGCCGCGCCGCGACTGCGCGCGATGTGAAAGCGCCCACCCTGGGAGCGTTCCGGAGTGTCATACGTACCCATGATCGATCACCTCTCCTGTCGACTGATCTGCGGATACCCGACCTGAGTCCCGCGAAACCGGGTGCTCGCACAGTGACCTGAAACACACCTGACCAGGCAATTCACAGCACACTCCCAGTGCTGAGCCGCCTCGCGCAGGAATATCATTAGTTCTACTAACGTAGTTTTCTGTGTGCACCGTCGCACGCTCTAGAACTTCTTCGATTACGCACCTAAGGACTGCCAGTGATGTCCACCGAAACCCGTGAAGACCGCCTCCAACAGCGCATCGAGAACCTGTACGCCACCGACGCACAGTTCGCCGCGGCCCGCCCCGATCCCGCCGTCACCGCCGCCGCAGACTCCCCCGATCTGCGTCTTCCGCAGGTCGTCGAGACCGTCATGCGCGGATACGCCGACCGCCCCGCCCTCGGCCAGCGCGACGTGCGGTTTGTCACCGACCCCAAGACCGGACGCACGTCGGCCGAGCTGCTGCCGCACTTCACGACCATCACCTACGCACAACTGTGGGAGCGGGTTTCGGCGCTGGCCGCCAGCCTTCAGGACGCCCCGGTGCGGCCCGGTGATCGGGTCGCCATCCTGGGCTTCACCAGCGTCGACTACACCGTGGTCGACACCGCGCTCGGACAGCTTGGAGCCGTCAGCGTGCCCCTGCAGACCAGCGCCGCAGTGGCGTCGCTTCAGCCCATCGTCGCCGAGACCGAGCCGACCCTGATCGCCGCAAGCGTCGACCAGCTCGACGACGCCGTCGCCCTCATCCGCAGTGGTCCCGCGCCGCGGCGACTCCTGGTCTTCGACCACCTGCCCCAGGTCGATGCCCATCGCGAGGCCGTGGAGAACGCGACATCCGAACTCGCGGACATCGGCGTCGTCGTCGAGACGCTGGCCGAGGCCGAGCTGCGCGGCTCGGGAGCGCCCAGTCCCGGCGTCGTCGCCCCCGGCGAGGACCCCTTGGGACTGCTCATCTACACCTCCGGCAGCACCGGCGCCCCCAAGGGCGCGATGTACCCCGAGAGCAAGGTCGCCCATCTGTGGCGCGCCCAGGCGAACTCGCACTGGGATGAGCACCAGGGCGTGCTGCCCTCCATCGTGCTGTGCTTCCTGCCGATGAGCCACGTGATGGGCCGAGGCGTCCTGACCGGAGCGCTGGCCAGCGGCGGCACCGCGTACTTCGCGGCCCGCAGCGACATGTCGACATTCCTCGAAGACCTCACGCTGACGCATCCGACGCAGTTGAACTTCGTGCCGAGGGTCTGGGACATGCTGTTCCAGGAGTACAGCAGCGAGGTGGACCGACGCCGTGGTGTCGACGGTGGGGCCGCCGAGGCCAATGTGCGAGCCGACCTGCGCCGGAAACTGTTCGGCGATCGGCACGTCAGCGCCATCACCGGCTCGGCGCCGATCTCCCCCGAACTGCGCGCCTGGGTCGAGGAGTTCCTCGACATGCACCTGGTCGAGGGCTACGGGTCGACCGAGGCCGGCGCGGTGTTCGTCGACGGGCATGTGCGCCGCCCGCCCGTCACCGACTACAAGCTCGTCGATGTTCCGGATCTCGGTTACTTCAGCAGCGACGTCCCGCATCCGCGCGGCGAACTGCTGGTCAAGTCGGAGCAGCTGTTCCCCGGGTACTACAAGCGCCCCGAGGTGACCGCGGCGATGTTCGACGAGGAAGGTTTCTACCGCACCGGTGACATCGTCGCCGAGTTGGGCCCGGACCAGCTGGCCTATGTGGACCGGCGCAACAACGTGCTCAAGCTCTCGCAGGGTGAGTTCGTCACGGTGTCCAAGTTGGAGGCCGCCTACAACGACAGCCCACTGGTGGCACAGATCTACCTGTACGGCAACAGTGCCCGCCCGTACCTGCTGGCCGTCGTCGTCCCCACCCAGGACGCCCAGAACCGTTACGACGCAGCCGAACTCAAGCCCGCCATCGCGGAGTCCCTGACAGCCGCGGCGCGCCGGGCCGGGCTCCAGTCCTACGAGATTCCGCGCGACTTCCTGATCGAGACCACGCCCTTCTCACTGGAGAACGGGCTGCTGACGGGAATCCGGAAGCTGGCCTGGCCGCGACTGAAGGAGCGGTACGGCGCGGCGCTGGAACAGCTTTACGTCGACCTCGCCGAAGGGCAGGCGGGAGAACTGAGCCGACTGCGCGCGTCGAGCGGTGCGGGTCCCGCTCTGGACACCGTGAGCCGCGCCGCGGGCGCCCTGCTGGGCACCTCGGCCGCGGACCTGCGACCCGACGCCCAGTTCGCCGATCTCGGCGGCGACTCGCTGTCGGCCCTGACGTTCGCCAACCTGCTGCACGACATCTTCGGCGTTGATGTCCCCGTCGGTGTGATCGTCAGTCCCGCAACAGATCTGCAGGCCATCGCCGACTTCATCGACGCGCAGCGCACCGGAGGCAGCAGGCGGCCCACCTACGACTCGATACACGGTCGTGCGGCGACCGAGGTCAAGGCCGCGGACCTGACCCTCGACAGGTTCCTCGACCCGGCCATCCTCGCGGCGGCGCCAACCCTTCCCGGACCGGCCTCAGAGATTCGGACCGTGCTGCTGACCGGCGCCACCGGGTTCCTGGGTCGATACCTGGCCCTGGAGTGGCTCGAGCGCATGGACCTGGTGGGCGGGAAGGTCATCTGCCTCGTGCGGGCCAAGGACGACGCCACGGCCCGGGCCCGGTTGGACGCAACCTTCGACAGCGGAGACGCGGCCCTGACGGCCCATTATCGCGAGCTGGCGGCCGACCACCTCGAGGTCCTCGCCGGCGACAAGGGCGAGGAGGACCTGGGCCTGGACCGGCAGACCTGGCAGCGGCTGGCCGACACGGTTGACCTCATCGTCGATCCGGCCGCCCTGGTCAACCACGTGCTGCCCTACAGCCAGTTGTTCGCACCCAATGCGCTGGGCACCGCCGAACTCATCCGGATCGCGCTGACATCGCGGATCAAGCCGTTCGTCTACGTCTCGACCATCGGCGTCGGAGCGGGCATCGAACCCGGAAAGTTTGTGGAGCAGGCGGACATTCGCCAGATCAGCCCGGTCCGCCGGGTGGACGACAGCTACGCCAACGGCTACGGCAACAGCAAGTGGGCCGGCGAGGTGCTGCTGCGCGAAGCGCACGACCTGTGCGGCCTGCCGGTCTCGGTGTTCCGCTGCGACATGATCCTGGCCGACACCACCTACGCGGGCCAGCTGAACCTGCCGGACATGTTCACCCGCCTGATGCTGTCGCTGGTGGCCACGGGCATCGCACCCGGGTCGTTCTACGAGCTCGGCCCGGACGGCGCGCGGCAGAGGGCGCACTACGACGGACTGCCCGTCGAGTTCATCGCCGAAGCGATCTCCACCCTGGGCTCCCATGTGGTGGACGGGTTCGAGACGTACCACGTGATGAACCCATACGACGACGGCATCGGCCTCGACGAGTACGTCGACTGGCTGATCGAGGCCGGATATCCCGTGAACCGGATCGCCGACTACGGCGAATGGCTGCAGCGGTTCGAGAAATCACTGCGCGCCCTGCCCGACAGGCAGAGGCAGGCTTCGCTGCTGCCCCTGCTGCACAACTACCAGCGACCGCAGCCTCCGCTCAACGGGGCAATGGCGCCGACCGACGCGTTCCGGGCCGCCGTCCAGGAGGCCAAGATCGGCGCCGACAAGGACATCCCGCACGTCGACCGGGCCGTGATCGTGAAATACATCTCGGACCTGAAACTGCTCGGGGTGCTCTGAGCAGCGCTACGGTTTTTCACCGAGAGCCGGGTGCCGCCAAGCGCCCGGCTCACGGTTCTCACCGGGTCAGAGCCCGTCTGATGGCGCGCGGCAACTCCGCGCCCGCCAGGTCATTGGCCCACGACGCCGCCGTCGCGTTCGGTCACCCGTCGGCTATGCCAGGCCCCATGCCAGCAGCACGATCGCGAGCACCGGAAACAGTCCCTGCGTGATCGCGGCCCGCGCCTTGTCGGGTGACGAGATCAGCAGCACCACCGCAGCGGCCGCCATCGATCCCACGCCCGCGAACACCAGTGCCGCACCGCCGAACACCGACGGCACACTGGTCACCCAGTGGCCCGCGATCACCAGCACCAAGCCGACGACCGTGACCACAGCCAGGAACAGGTTGTAGAAGCCCTGGTTGAAAGCCAGCAGTTTGGTGGTCTCGGCCTCTTCGGGCGTCGTGCCGAACGTCGCGCGAGTGCGCGGCGACGTCCACGTCACCGACTCCATCACGAAGATGTACACGTGCAGCAGCGCCGCCAAGGCGGCGAACACCAGTCCGGCGATCACCATGTGTGCACAGTAGCCCTGGCCCTCGACCGGGACCTGGTTTCTCGCACTTAGCGATCCCGTCCGAATGGCGACTCATCACGTTTGTGCCCGCCCGTCCAGCGGGCGCACACCAGAGACTGGATGCGAAATGTGCGGAATGGCAGGCAATTCGGCGGAATTACATGCAATTTCGCACATTTTGAGCGCGGGCGGGGCCAGGGCGAGCGCGGGGCGGGACCAGAGCGGCGCCCCAATCCCCAGGCCTACTCGAACAACCCCTGCTGCCCCAGACCCACGGCACCTGCGGGCGGCGTGAGCCCCAGATGCGTCCAGGCCAGTGCGGTCGCCACCCGGCCGCGCGGGGTGCGGGCGATCATGCCCGCCCGCACCAGGAATGGTTCGCAGACCTCTTCGACCGTGGTGGCCTCCTCACCCACCGCGACGGCCAGGGTCGACACCCCCACCGGCCCCCCGCCGAAACTGCGGGTCAGCGCCGACAGCACGGCCCGGTCCAGGCGGTCGAGGCCCAACTCGTCGACGTCGTACACCTCCAGGGCCGCCTTGGCGATGTCACGAGTGATCACGCCGTCGGCCCGCACCTCGGCGTAGTCACGCACGCGGCGCAGCAGGCGGTTGGCGATGCGGGGTGTGCCGCGGGAGCGCCGCGCGATCTCGGCGCCCGCGTCGGCCCCGAGTTCGATGCCCAGAATGCCCGCCGAACGCGCCAGCACACGTTCGAGTTCGGTGGGCTCGTAGAAGTCCATGTGGGCGGTGAACCCGAAGCGATCCCGCAGCGGGCCGGTCAGCGCACCCGATCGGGTCGTCGCACCCACCAACGTGAAGGGCGCGACCTCCAGCGGAATCGACGTCGCCCCAGGGCCTTTGCCGACGACCACGTCGACGCGGAAGTCCTCCATGGCCAGGTACAGCATCTCCTCGGCGGGCCGGGCGATGCGGTGGATCTCATCGATGAACAGCACGTCGCCCTCGACGAGGTTGGACAGCATGGCCGCCAGGTCCCCGGCGCGCTCCAACGCCGGGCCCGACGTCACCCTCAAAGACGAGCCGAGTTCAGAGGCGATGATCATCGCCAGCGAGGTCTTGCCCAGACCGGGCGGCCCTGACAACAGAATGTGATCCGGTGTCCCGCCACGGTTCTTGGCACCCTCGAGCACCAGCTGAAGCTGCTCTCGCACCCGGGGCTGGCCGATGAACTCGCGCAGCGACTTCGGCCGCAGGCTCGCGTCGACATCACCCTCGCCGACGGTCAGCGCGGGCGAGACCTCCCGGTCCTCGGTGTCGTCCTGCTCGTCGTCGAAGCGGCTCATCTGTTCTTACCCAACAGGTTCAAGGCGGCCCGCAGTGCACTCGACGTGGTGGCCTCCTGGTCCAGGGCCAGCACCTTGTCGGTGGCCTCCTCAGCCTGCTTGGCCGCAAAGCCAAGGCCGACAAGGGCTTCCACAACGGGTGCGCGCACCGCATGGCCGCCCGAACCGGCCGCGGCGGCGGTGCCGGGGGACGCACCGATCTTGTCGCGCAGTTCGAGCACGATGCGTTCGGCACCCCGCTTGCCGATGCCCGGCACGCGGGTCAATGCCGAGACGTCACCATCGGCCAGGGCCTGGCGCAGCGTGGCGGCGTCGTAGACCGCCAGCGTGGCCAGCGCGATCTTGGGCCCCACGCCGGAGACCCCGAGCAGCGTCGTGAACACGTCACGGGCATCGGCATCGGCGAAGCCGTACAGCGTCATCGAGTCTTCGCGCACGATCATCGCCGTGATGAGACGCGCCTCGGTGCCGCGCCGCAGCGTCGCCAGTGTCGACGGCGTCGCCATCACCTTGTAGCCCACCCCGGCGGCCTCGACCACCGCGTGGTCCAACGCGATGTCGATGATCTCGCCGCGCACCGAGGCGATCACCGCGCCACCTTCGCTTTCGTCTTGGCCTTCAGGGTGGCCTGGTATTTGCGGCGCTGCTCGGCGGCCATCGCCTCGGCCGCGGCCATCCGCGTGATCATCGGCGCGCGCCAGCAGTGGCAGATGGCCAGCGCGAGTGCGTCGGCGGCATCCGCGGGTGTCGGCTTCTGCTGCAGCGCAAGGATCTTGGTGACCATGGTAGTGACCTGCGCTTTGTCCGCCCGCCCGTTGCCGGTGACGGCGGCCTTGACCTCACTGGGAGTGTGGAAGAACACCTCGATGTCACGTTTGGCCGCCGCGAGGGCGATGACTCCGCCGGCCTGCGCGGTACCCATCGCGGTGTTCGCGTTCTGGTTGGCGAAGACGCGCTCGATGGCGATGACATCCGGCAGGTGGGTGTCCATCCAGTGTTCGACGGTGTCGCTGATGGTGAGCAGGCGGCGGTGCAGCGGCTCATCGGAGGGAGTGCGCACCACGTCGACGTCCAGGGCGATGACGTTGCGCCCGCGTCCACTCTCGATCACCGACAACCCGCACCTGGTCAGCCCGGGATCGACACCCATCACCCGCACCGCAGCCCCTTCGACGAGAACATTTGTTCGATAGCCTAGCGGGCGACGAGGAGGCGGCGGCGCCGCGACACGCCTCAGGGGTAAGGCCGCAGGTCCGGCAGCTGCTCCCCCGGTTCCGGAACCCTGCCGACGACCCGGATGCCGTGCGCGATCTCCTCGATTCGCCGGCCCGAGGCGCGCCAGCCGGCCACCTTCTCGACCGTGACCTCCTCGCCGTCGCGTTTCACCAGGACCCGCCACGGCACGCCGAACAGCTTCGCCAGCAGCCAGAACGGCCAGGCCAGGATGAACGGCAGCGCGACGACGAAATTCAGCATGCCGAACCAATCGGTTCCCAACGAGGCCATGTTGAGGTGTTCCAGCAGCGGCATCCACTGTCGGCGCACCGACCATCGCACCCCGTCGGCGTCCGTGACCTTCGGCACGCGCGACAGCCTAAGGGTCCAGTCAGTCGAACGACGCGCGCGGCGCGCCGATGCCGGGGTCGATCTTGACTGGGCCGGTCGCCGAGGGGGCGACCGGGAAGCCGAAGATCGCGGTCGGGATGTACACCGTCGCACAGGCATTCGGGATGTCGACGACACCGGACAGTCGACCTTCGATCGGCGCGGCGCCCAGCAGCAGGTAGGCCTGCTCGGGGCTGTAGCCGAACTTGGTCAGGTAGTCGATCGCATGCAGGCACGCGCGCTGGTAGGACAGGTGCGAATCCAGATAGCGCTGTTCGCCGTCGAGGGTGACCGACGTCCCGGAGAAGGCCAGCCACTCGGAGTACTGCGGATCGGTGTTACCGGGCATGAAGATCGCGTTCTCGCTGACGCCGTAGGTCTCCATACCGCCGGGGATGACGTCGACGCGGAGATCGATGAAGCCGCCCATCTCGATGGCGCCGCAGAAGGTGATCTCCCCATCGCCCTGCGAGAAGTGCAGGTCGCCGATGGACAGGTTGGCACCCTCGACGAACACCGGATAGAAGATCCGGCTGCCCTTGGTCAGGTTCTTGATGTCCTGGTTGCCGCCGTTCTCCCGCGGCGGGGCGGTGCGGGCGGCTTCGGCGGCGGCCGCGGTGAACGCGTCGCCGGTCAGGCCGCCCAGGATGGCGTCCCGCGGCTCCGGCGGCAGTGCCAGCGGCGGCACCCGCTCGGGGTCGGTCGCGATCAGCGCGGCCTCGCGGGTGTTCCACGTCGACAGCAACTGCGCCGACGGGGCGGTGCCCATCAGACCCGGGTGCACGATGCCGGTGAACTCGACGCCCGGAATGTGGCGCGACGTGGCCTTCTGCCCGGAGAAGTCCCAGATCGCCTTGTAGGCGTCCGGGAACTGTTCGGTCAGGAAGCCGCCGCCGTTGCGGGTCGGGAAGATGCCGGTGTAGCCCCAGCCCTGACCGGCCAGTGGGCCGGAGTCCTCCTGCGGGATCGGACCGACGTCGAGGATGTCGACGATCAGCAGATCACCGGGTTTGGCGCCCTCCACGGCGATGGGACCGGACAGCACGTGCACCGTGGTCAGCGGTGCGTTGAGGATGTCCTCGGCCGAGTCGTCGTTGTGGATGGCACCGTCGAACCACTCGCGGCAGTGCACCCGGAAGGAGTCGCCCTTCTTGACCGTGACCGCGGCGGGGATGTCGGGATGCCAGCGGTTGTGGCCGAGCTTCTCCTGCTCGGTGAACCTCTTGGTGGAGTCCAGCGGAAAGACGACGTCGGGCATGAGATCTCCTCCTAGGGTCGCGGCAGGTTGCGGTGCAGCGGGTTGGTGCTCACGGGACGTCGCCGACCGGCGGGGGGTGGCGCTCCGACCACCGCCGGACGGTCGGCGGTGGCCCGGGTGGCGTCCTGCAGGGCCATCGCGGCTCCCCCGGCGCCCAGATGGGGTGCCGCCATCGTCCGCCGGGCCGGCCCCGCACATTCCGGGCACACAACCACGTCCGGACGGGTGTGCATCGAGTGTCTCTGTTCGGTGGTGCCGCACCCGGCTTCGCAGCGAAAGACATAGAGAACCAAGGCGTTTCCTCACTGTGTGGAATCCCGCGAGAGCCACCCTACCCAGTCACAGCGCACTCTGCGCGGCAGTTGGAGAACCCGACAGCCGACACCGGTGCGGCTGCGCCCGGCTGCGCCGCCGGGCTCTGCCCTGGTGCCCGATGAGTCCCGGCGCACGGTCGCCGGAGATCAGAAAGCGTTGGCCGACTGGGCTTTCGCGGGGCCGACGCAGCCTTGGCGGCAGGCTCCTCGAGGACGACGGCGAGACGCCGGGTGAGCAGTCTCAGACCGTCAGCTTCTCGCTGAGCTCCCACAGCCGTTGCGCCGACTCCGGGTCGACGGCGTAGCGCGTCACACCCACGGTGGTCTGCAACGGCCCGGAACCGAATTCGATGCTGATCGGCTCGTCGATGTCCTCCAGCGGCGCGATGTCGTTGTTCTGCAGGTAGACCCCGCCGATGCCGTCCAGCAGCGGACTGGTCGCGGCCCACACCGTGGTCGAGGCACCCTGCGCCGGCGTCTTGAAGTCACGGTCGGGGTCGTTGACCACGTTGCCGTGCTCATCGATGAGACCCATCGCCCGCCATCCCTCCTCGGGCATCCACGGCGCCAGGTTGGTGCCCAGGATGCCGCCCGGATGCAGCGCGTAACCGCGGATCCCGTCGCCGGACCAGCGCCGGTCCAGTTCGACCGCGAAGAGCACATTCGCGGTCTTCGACTGTCCGTAGCCGACCATGCCGTCGAAGGGGTCCTCGGTGTCGAAGTGCGGATCGTCCCAACGGATGTTCGACAGGTGATGCCCCCAGGACGACAGTTCGACCACGCGCGCCCCCGACGCCGCGCGCAGTGCGGGCAGCAGGCCGTGGGTGAGCTGGAAATGGCCCAGATGGTTGGTGGCGAACTGCGCCTCGTAACCGCGGCTGTCGCGGACCAGCGGTCCACCCATGATCCCGGCGTTGTTGACCAGGATGTGCAGGGGGCGTCCGGTGTCGAGGTAACCGGCTGCGAAGGCGTCGACGGACACCGGATCGAGCAGGTCGAGTCCACGCACCTCGACTCGGGGCAGGTCCGCGACCGCGGCGGCGGCGCGTTCGGGTGAGCGCGCACCCACCACGACGGATGCGCCCGCGGCGCTCAATGCCCGGGTGGTCTCCAGTCCGAGGCCGACGTGCCCGGCCGTGATGACGACATGTCGCCCGGTCAGATCGATTCCGGCGAGGACGTCCGTGGTCGTCGATGCTGCGGTGAATCCTGAACCCAGAGGGGTCTGTTTGTGTGTCATGGCTGGAATAACGCCCGAACGTCCAGCCTTGCCATCGTCATGAGTCCGCAGGATCTGCGTGATCGTCCGCAGAAGTCTCCCGATCCCCTGTCCGAGGTGCTGCGCCTGGTCGAGGCCCGCGGTGTGGTCTCCGGAGCCGTGACGGCCGACGGCGCCTGGACCACCACCGTCGACCTCACCGAACCGCTGAAGTTCGTCGCGGTGGTCAGCGGCGGGGTACGGGTGCAGACCGACGGCGTGGCCCCCGTGCAGGCGGGTCCTGGCGACGTCGTCGTCCTCAACCATCGCCGACGGGTGACCCTGTCGCACGTCCCCGACGGTGTCGTCCCGGTCGAGTTCGAACTGACCGAATCCGAGACGCTGGTGCAGGTCGGGGGTGGCGAGCAGGACAGGGTCCTGGGCGGTCACATCGGCGTCAACGACGTGGGTGGGCAACTGCTGCGGACGGCGCTGCCGCCGATGCTGCACGTGCGGGCCTCGGCCGCCGGCGCGCCACATCTGCACGACCTGGCCGCCCGGATGTACGACGAGTTCACCGCGGACCGCGTCGGCAGCGACTTCGCCGTCGGGCAACTCGCCCAACTGCTGGTGCTGGCGGTGCTGCGCACGCACCTCGACCGTGAAGGTGCCATGCCGCCGAGTCTGCTGCGCATCCTCACCGACGAACGGCTCCTGCCCGCGGCCGCCGCCATCCACGCCGAGCCCGGAAAGCCTTGGCAGTTGAGCGAATTGGCGCGCATCGCGGCGATGTCACGGACGTCGTTCGCCGAGCGGTTCCGCGCCGCCGCGGGCGTGCCGCCGATGACGTACCTGAGCACCTGGCGGATGCTGCTGGCGCAGCGCGCGCTGCGCGACGGCGACCGCAGCGTCGGCGCACTGGCCTATGAGCTGGGGTACACCTCCGAGAGCGCCTTCTCCAACGCGTTCAAACGTCAGGTGGGCATCTCACCGCTGCACTATCGGTCCAGCACCCGAACGGTGGGCTGAACCCCGTCAGCCGAGCGGCGCCTACTCCTCCTCGAGCTGTGCCGCGACGTCGTCGGGGATGTCGATGTTGGTGTAGACGTCCTGCACGTCGTCGCTGTCCTCGAGCGCATCGACGAGCTTGAGCACCTTGCGGGCACCCTCGAGGTCCACCGGCACCGTCACCGACGGCTGGAAGCTCGCCTCGGCCGACTCGTAGTCGATGCCGGCGTCCTGAAGTGCCGTGCGCACCGCCACCAGGTCGGTCGGTTCGGAGATGACCTCGAACGACTCGCCGAGGTCGTTGACCTCTTCGGCGCCCGCGTCGAGCACTGCGGCCAGCACGTCGTCCTCGGTCAGACCGTTCTTGTCCAGCGTCACCACGCCCTTGCGGGAGAACAGGTAGGACACCGAACCCGGGTCGGCCATGTTGCCGCCGTTGCGGGTCATCGCGACACGCACCTCACCGGCGGCGCGGTTGCGGTTGTCGGTCAGGCACTCGATCAGCACGGCCACCCCGTTCGGGCCGTAACCCTCGTAGGTGATGTTCTGCCAGTCGGCGCCGCCAGCCTCTTCACCGCTGCCGCGCTTGCGTGCGCGCTCGATGTTGTCGTTGGGAACCGAGCTCTTCTTGGCCTTCTGGATGGCGTCGAACAGCGTGGGATTACCGGCCGGGTCGCCGCCACCGGTTCGCGCGGCGACCTCGATGTTCTTGATCAGCTTGGCGAACATCTTCCCGCGACGGGCATCGATGACGGCCTTCTTGTGCTTGGTGGTCGCCCACTTGGAATGGCCGCTCATGCAGCTTGCACCTTCTTCTCTTCTCGTTCATCCGGCGTCGTAAAAGTCAGGTGGACGAGTTTACTTTGCCGACCCCCGGCCCCCCTAGGACGTTGTTAAGTCAGACACACTCGACAACGGGTTCCTTACTCCCGAGTAAGGTTGCCGTTCATGACATTCTCCCTGGAGCTGTCCTCCGATCTGCTCGACGTCCAGAAGTGGGTCCACGAGTTCGCCGCCGACGTGGTCCGCCCAGCCGCGGCCGAGTGGGACGAGCGGGAGCAGACCCCGTGGCCCATCATCGCCGAGGCCGCCAAAGTGGGGCTCTATTCGATGGAGTTCTTCGCCGAGCAGGCCGCCGAACCGAGCGGTCTCGGCATGATCGTGGCGTTCGAGGAGATGTTCTGGGGCGACGCCGGCATCGCGCTGGCGATCCTGGGCACCGGCCTGGCCGCCGCATCGGTGGCCGCCAACGGCACCCCCGAGCAGGTCGGCGAATGGGTGCCACAGATGTTCGGCACCGTCGAGGACCCCAAGGTGGCGGCGTTCTGCTCGTCGGAACCCAACGCCGGTTCGGATGTCGGGGCGATCCTGACCCGCGCCCGCTACGACGAGGCCACCGACGAATGGGTGCTCAACGGCACCAAGACCTGGGCCACCAACGGCGGCATCGCCAACGTCCACGTCGTGGTCGCCTCCGTGCACCCCGAACTCGGCACCCGCGGGCAGGCGTCATTCCTCATCCCGCCGGGCACCAAGGGACTCAGCCAGGGCCAGAAGTTCCTCAAGCACGGCATCCGCGCCTCGCACACCGCCGAGGTCGTGCTGCAGGACGTGCGCATCCCCGGGCGTCTGATCGTCGGCGGCAAGGAGAAGTTCGACGCCCGGATCGCGAAGGTCCGCGAGGGCAAGAAGGCGGCCGGGCAGGCCGCGCTGGCCACGTTCGAGCGGACCCGGCCCACCGTCGGCGCGATGGCCGTCGGGGTGGCGCGGGCGGCCTACGAGTACGCCCGTGACTATGCCTGCGAGCGGGAGCAGTTCGGCCGCAAGATCGGCGAGTTCCAGGCCGTCGCGTTCAAGCTCGCCGACATGAAGGCCCGGATCGACGCCGCCCGGCTGCTGGTCTACCGCGCCGGATGGATGGCCCGCAACGGCAAGGAGTTCACCTCCGCCGAGGGCTCGATGGCCAAACTGGTGGCCAGCGAGACCGCGGTGTACGTCACCGACGAGGCCATCCAGATCCTGGGCGGCAACGGTTACACCCGCGACTACCCGGTCGAGCGGATGCACCGCGACGCCAAGATCTTCACCATCTTCGAAGGCACCAGCGAGATCCAGCGCCTGGTGATGGCCCGCGCCCTGACCGGGCTGCCGCTGCGCTGAACACAGCGGGGTGCTACAGGGAGTCGACGAAGAGCTTGTGGACGCGGCGATCGCCGGTCATCTCGGGATGGAACGAGGTCGCCAACACCCCGCCCTGTCGCACCGCGACGATGTGCTCGCCCGCGCGGGCGAGCACCTCGACGCCCTCGCCGACCCGCTCCACCCACGGCGCCCGGATGAACACCGCATGCACCGGACCGGTGAGTCCGGCGAAGTCGATGTCCGCCTCGAAGGAGTCGACCTGGCGACCGAAGGCGTTGCGCCGCACGGTCATATCGATCCCCGCCAGCGGCAGTGCCTCGCGGCCGGGGGTGCCGGCGTCGTTGATCTCGGTGGCCAGCAGGATCATCCCGGCGCACGAACCGTAGGCCGGCATCCCGGAGGCCAACCGGGCCCGCAGCGGTTCAAGCATCTCGAACTCGCGCAGCAGATGGCTCATCGCCGTCGACTCGCCACCGGGGATCACCAGGGCGTCGACGGCGTCCAACTCGCTGGGGCGACGCACGGTGCAGGCTTGCGCTCCGGCCTCGCGCAGTGCCGCCAGGTGTTCGCGGGTGTCGCCCTGCAGGGCCAACACCCCGACGAGGGGCGCGCTCATTTCTCCGGAGTGAAGCCGCGCTGGTAGCGGGTCAGGCCCTCCTGCATGACCGCCGCGACCATCTCGCCGTACTGGTTGAAGATCTTGCCCTGGGTCAGCGAGCGTCCCCCGCACGCCGACGGCGAGGACTGGTCGTACAGCAGCCACTCGTCGGCCCGGAACGGGCGCATGAACCACATCGCGTGGTCCAGCGAGGCCACCATCAGGTGTCCGCGCTCCTCGACATGGTTGACCTGGGCCGATCCGAGCAGCGTCAGGTCACTCATATAGGCCAGCGCGCAGATGTGCAGCACCGGGTCGTCCGGAAGCGGGTCGCGATGCCGGAACCACACCTGCTGCTGAGACGCCTTGCCCTCACGCCGGCCCAGACGGTCCCGCGGGACGATGCGCACGTCCCATTCGTCGAACTGTGCGAAGCCGGCGTCGTCGAACGCGCCACCGGACCGGAAACCCTGCGAGTCGTCCGGGCCCGGTGCGGCGGGCATCGCGTCCTGATGCTCGATTCCGCTCTGGTCGGTCTGGAACGACGCCGACATCGAGAAGATCGTCTGACCGTGCTGGATGGCGCTGACCCGGCGGGTGCAGAACGACCCGCCGTCACGGATCCGCTCGACCAGGTACACCGAGGGCGAGCGGGCGTCACCGGGCCGCAGGAAGTAGCCGTGCAGCGAGTGGACCTGGAACTGGGGTTCCACCGTGCGCACGGCCGACACCAACGACTGGCCGGCCACGTGGCCACCGAAAGTCCGCTGCAGGAAGCCGGATTCGGGGCTGAACACACCGCCCCGATAGATGTTGACCTCGAGCTGCTCGAGGTCGAGGATCTCCTCGATCGCCATCCGCGGGCGTTACCAGCCGCGTTCGGCGAGGCGGTGCGGCGCCGCGATGTCCTCGACGTTGATGCCGACCATCGCCTCCCCGAGTCCGCGCGAGACCTTGGCCAGCACGTCAGGGTCGTCGTAGAACGTGGTGGCCTTCACGATCGCCGCCGCACGGGCCGCCGGATCCCCCGACTTGAAGATGCCCGAGCCGACGAACACGCCCTCGGCACCGAGCTGCATCATCATCGCCGCATCAGCCGGAGTCGCGATGCCGCCCGCGGTGAACAGCGTCACCGGCAGCTTGCCGGCCCGGGCCACCTCGGCCACCAACTCATACGGCGCCTGCAGCTCCTTGGCCGCCACGAACAACTCGTCCTCCGACAGCGACGTCAGCCGGCGGATCTCGCCGCCGATCTTGCGCATGTGGGTGGTCGCGTTCGACACATCACCGGTGCCGGCCTCACCCTTGGAGCGGATCATGGCCGCGCCCTCGGTGATCCGCCGAAGCGCCTCACCGAGATTGGTCGCACCGCACACGAAAGGCACAGTGAAACGCCACTTGTCGATGTGGTTGGTGTAGTCGGCGGGGGTGAGCACCTCGGACTCGTCGATGTAGTCCACGCCGAGGCTCTGCAGGATCTGCGCCTCAACGAAATGCCCGATGCGGGCCTTGGCCATCACCGGGATGGTCACCGCGGAGATGATTCCCTCGATCATGTCGGGGTCGCTCATCCGCGACACCCCACCCTGGGCGCGGATGTCGGCGGGTACGCGCTCGAGAGCCATCACGGCCACCGCACCAGCACCCTCGGCGATCCTGGCCTGCTCCGGCGTGACGACATCCATGATGACGCCGCCCTTGAGCATCTCCGCCATACCGCGCTTGACGCGCGCAGTACCGGTCTGGCCGGTAGCCGACCCATTGTTGTGAGCCGCGCTGTCCACTGCTGTCTCTCCTTAGTCGATCCCTCGACCAGTCTAAGGGGGGCAGCAAATCGGATTTGCGGACGCCGATCACTGGATGGCGCGCAGCCCCAGATCGTCGGATTCGGCGACGGGCTGACCGTGTAATGCCACGTCATTCGCGCTCGCCAGCAGTTCGCCCAACTGCTTGGGGTAGACCGTCTCCCCGGCTGCGGCCAGGGCCGCGATGTTATCGGAATCACACCACCGGTGGCCGTGGATGTAGCGATGCTCCAATTCGGTGCGGCCGGCGTCGGAGGGCTCGAAACGAGCGGTCCGGTGCACGAAGAAGTACTCCTGGCTGCGCACCACCGAACCGTTGAAGTCCACGATCGCGTCCCGCCGCCAGATCGGCCCGATCAGCTCCGCGCCGCCGACCCGCAGGCCCGTCTCCTCGGCCAGTTCCCGGGCCGCGGCCGTGGCCAGCCGCTCACCGGGCAGGGCCTGACCGCCGACGGTGAACCAGAACCGCGTCGCGGTGCCGTCGGTGATCGTCGGATCCGACCCGCAGAACAGCAGCACCGAACCCGTCTCGTCGAGCAGAACCACCCGCGCCGAGGTGCGCGTCGCGGTCTCCCCCTGATCCGGTTCGACCGCCCGCTCGGCGATCTCGAAGTAGACCGGCAGCGGGGCCCGCCCCCCGAGTTTCAGCACGCGCACCGCCGGCCGCTGCCGCAGCGCGAGGGTGTCGCGGACCGCGTCGTTGTGGAAACGCCGCGCCAGCAGCACGCGGGCCTCGGCGTCGGCCAGTTCGGCCACCAGCGCGGTCGGCAGCCGGGATGTGTCGACCATCGCCAGGCCCGCCGACAGTTCGTTCTCCGCGGTCTCCCGCTGCGGACGGGATGCCCGTTCGGCGGCATCGGCGAGCCGAGTCAGCCGGCGGCCCTCGGGTTCGGCGCCCGGCGCCGAGTAGGCTGCGGCGGACACCGCGCGGGCCACGACGGCCCGGCGTGCCAGGGCCGCGTCCAGGGCCTGCCAGGACAGGTCGTAGCGGACGTGCAGGCGGTCCAGCCGGTTGGCGGTCTGGTAGGCCCACAGGCCGATCAACGCGAACGTCACGAGCGCCACGACGCCGACGACGATCAGCACAATCGTCATCAGGTGGCCACCTTGACCTTGGTGCCCGAGCCCGCGACGGTCTCGTAGACGCGCAGGATCTGCCGGGACACCACCGACCAGTCGTAGCGCTGCACCGCCTCGGCGCCCGCCGCGGTCAACCGTGCGCGCTCGGCGTCGTCGGACAGCACCGCTGTCAGCGCCTCGGCCAGGGCCGCGGAGTCGTCGACCGCGACCAGGCGACCGGCCTCACCGTCGAGCAGCACGCGCCGGAACGCGTCGAGTTCGCTGGCCACCACCGGGGTGCCCGCGGCCATCGCCTCGACGAGCACGATGCCGAAGCTCTCCCCTCCCGTGTGCGGCGCGCAGTACACGTCGGCGCTGCGCATCGCCGACGCCTTCTCGGCGTCGTCCACCTGGCCGAGGAAGCGCAGGTGCGACGCCAGATCGCCTGCCTCCGAACGCAGTTCGTCCTCATCGCCGCGGCCCACGATCAGGATCTCGACGTCGGGGAAATGCTCGACCAGGGTGGGCAGTGCACCCAGGAGCACCGCCATACCCTTGCGGGGTTCGTCGTATCGGCCGAGGAACAGCACGGTTCTTCCCGGTCTCGGGTACCCCGGAAGCGGTTCCGCTTCAGCGAACGAGGCGACGTCGACCCCGTTGGGAATCTCCACCGCGTCCGAGCCCAGTGCCTCCATCTGCCAGCGTCGCGCGAGGTCGGACACCGCGATTCGGCCAACGATCTTCTCGTGGTACGGGCGCAGAATGCCCTGAAAGACCGACAGCGTCAGGGATTTCGTGGTCGAGGTGTGGAAGGTCGCCACGATGGGCCCCTCGGCCGCCTGCAACGCGAGCATCGACAGGCTCGGAGCGTTCGGCTCATGCAGGTGCAGGACGTCGAAATCGCCCTGAATGAGCCACTTCTTGACCTTGCGGTGCGTCGCGGGGCCGAATCTCAGCCGGGCCACCGAACCGTTGTACGGGATCGGCACGGCCTTGCCGCCCGACACCACCCAGTCCGGCAGCTTCACATGCGGTGAGGCCGGCGCCAGCACGCTGACCTCGTGGCCGTCGGCGCGCAGCACTTCCGCCAGCTGAAGCACGTGGGCCTGCACACCACCTGGCACGTCGAACGAGTACGGACACACCATGCCGATGCGCATCAGCTCTCCTGAGCCCGGTCCAACCGCCTGCGCCGTTCTTCGGACAGATCGGCCAGCCACTGGGGTTGCAGCATGTGCCAATCCTCAGGATGGGCGGCGATCGCGTGCGCAAAGGTGTCCGCGAGCGCCTGGGTGATCGCCGTGACGTCACCCGAACTGGTGTCCAGCGGCTCGAAGACGTGCACCACGCAGTCGTCGCCGCGGTAATGGATGTGCGCCGGAATCAGCGGGGCCCCGGTTTCGAGCGCCAGCCGCGCGGGCCCGCCGGGCAACCGCGTCGCCTCCCCGAAGAAGTCGACCTCCACCCCCGAACGGGTCAGGTCACGGTCAGCCATCAGGCACACGAACGTGTTGTCGCGCAGGCGCTCACTGAGCACCTCGAAGGGTGGGCGCTCACCGCCCGAGAGCGGGAACACCTCGAAGCCCAGACTCTCGCGGTACTCGAGGAATCGGGTGTACAGCGACTCCGGTTTGAGCCGTTCGGCCACGGTGGCGAACGTGCCGAACTCCTGGGCGAGCCAGACGCCGGCCATGTCCCAGTTGCCGCTGTGCGGCAGCGCGATGACGCCGGCGCGGCCCGCGGCATGCGCACCGCGCAGCACGTCGGCGCCGATGAACACCTCGTCGAGACGCCGTGCCACCGCCGCGAGATCCATCGACGGCAGTCGGAACGCCTCCCGCCAGTACCGCGCGTAGGAGGCCAGGGACGCGCGGATCAGCGACGTCGGCACCTCATCGGGCGCCACGCCGAGCACGCGGGCCAGGTTCTTCCGCAGCTGAGCGGGACCGCCACCGCGTGCGGCGTACAGCGCGCCGGCCTCGAATGTGTTGCGGGCGGCGAACTCCGGCAACGCCCGCACCAGTCGCCAACCCGCCGCGTATCCCCAGTCGGACAGTTGGCCGGTGAGTCCGTTGGTGAAACGGGGCAGCTTGGGCGCGCCTGGAAGACCCGAGGTGGGTGTGGACATCAGCGGCCGCCTGACTCGGACTCGTCGGGAGTGTCGTTGGACGTCGGTGTTCCCTCAGCCGACGTCGACGGGACGTCGGTGGGCAGCGGATCCATGGCGCCGGTCGAGCAGCGCACGGTGTGCACGCGCTGGGCCAGCGTCACCAGGCTCGCAACCGCAAGAATCCACATCGCGCCATCGAGGATCCACGGCATCGCGTGGAACGGCAGGCCCGAGAGGCCCGCGCCGACCAGCACGATGATCAGGCGCTCGGGACGTTCGATCAGCCCGCCGTCACCGCGCAGCCCACTGGCCTCGGCGCGGGCCTTCACATAGGAGATGACCTGGGAGGTCACCAGGCAGATCATGGTCGCGACCGCCAGCGGCGTGCTGTGCAGGCCGAACGTCGCCCACCACAGCAGACCGCAGAACACGGCTCCGTCGGCGATCCGGTCGCACGTCGCGTCGAGCACGGCCCCGAATCGGGTGCCGTATCCGCGTTCCCGCGCCATCGCACCGTCGAGCATGTCGGCCAGTACGAAGAACCAGACCGCCACCGCGCCCCACCACAGCTGACCGATCGGGAACAGCGTGAGGGCCGCGATCACGGTGCCCGCGGTGCCGACGATGGTGATGCTGTCGGGCGTCAGCCCGGCCTTGAGCGCGACTCTGGCGACCGGCCCGCTGAGCTTGGCGTAGGCCGCCCGAGTCATCAGGTAGAAGTCACTCACGACTGGCGCGACCATTCCTCGGCGAGCAGGGCGCGGGTGTCGCGCAGAAGCTGCGGGATCACCTTGGAGTCACCGATGACGGTGATGAAGTTGGCGTCCCCGGCCCACCTCGGCACGATGTGCATGTGCAGATGCTCGGCCAGTGAGCCGCCGGCCGACTTGCCCAGGTTCAGGCCCACGTTGAAACCGTCCGGGTTGGAGACGCCCTTCATCACGCGGATGGCCTTCTGCGTGAACGCCATCAGTTCGGCGCTCTCGGCACCGCTGAGGTCCTCGAGTTCGGCAACCCGGCGGTACGGCACCACCATCAGATGCCCCGGGTTGTACGGGTAGAGGTTGAGCACCGCGTAGACGAGTTCACCGCGCGCGACCACCAGACCGTCCTCGTCGGACATCTGCGGGATGTCGGTGAACGGCTGCTTGGAACCCGCCGAACCCTGTGAATTGCGGGCGTCGACCGCGCCGACGATGTAGTTCATCCGGTACGGCGTCCACAACCGCTGCAGATGGTCGGGCACCCCGACCCCCGAATCGACGAGTTCCCCGCGCTCCTCGGTCACGTCGCGGCGCCCTCCTCGATCAGCACGCTGACCAGATCAGCGGTGGGAACCTCGTTTCGGCGGTCGGCGACCCACTTCGCGATCACCGCGACCGCGACATCACGAGGGACACCGTTGATCTGGGTGCGGTCGGCGAATCTGAACGACACGGCCGAGGCCTCGACATCGCGGTCGCCGGCCAGCAGCATGAAGGGCACCTTCATGTTGGTCTGGTTGACGATCTTCTTCGCCATCCGGTCGTCGCTGGAGTCGACCTCGGCCCGCAGTCCCTGCGAACGCAGTTGCGCTGCAACGTCTTCGAGGTAATCCACGTGCGCGTCGGCGACCGGAACGCCGACCGCCTGCACGGGCGCCAGCCAGGCCGGGAACGCGCCCGCGTAATGCTCGGTGAGCACGCCGAAGAACCGCTCGATGGACCCGAACAGCGCGCGGTGGATCAGGACGGGGCGCTTACGGGTGCCGTCGGCGGCGGTGTACTCCAACTCGAACCGCTCGGGCATGTTGAAGTCCAACTGAATGGTCGACATCTGCCAGTTGCGGCCCAACGCGTCCTTGACCTGCACCGAAATCTTGGGGCCGTAGAACGCCGCGCCGCCCGGGTCGGGCACCAGCTCCAGGCCCGAGGACTCGGCCACCTCGCGCAGCGTCGCGGTGGCCTCGTCCCACACCTCGTCGGAGCCGACGTACTTGTCGGGGTCCTTGGTGGACAGTTCGAGGTAGAAGTCGTCGAGTCCATAGTCCGACAGCAGGTCCAGCACGAACTGCAGCAGCGAGGCCAACTCGTCGCGCATCTGCTCGCGCGTGGTGTAGATGTGCGCGTCGTCCTGGGTCATCCCGCGCACCCGGGTCAGGCCGTGCACCACGCCGGACTTCTCGTACCGGTACACCGAACCGAACTCGAACAGCCGCAGCGGCAGCTCGCGGTAGGAACGCCCCCGGGACCGGTAGATCAGGTGGTGCATGGGGCAGTTCATGGGCTTGAGGTAGTAGTTCTGCCCAGGCTTGCGCAACGTGCCGTCGTCGTTGTACTCGGCGTCGATGTGCATCGCGGGGTACATGCCGTCGGCGTACCACTCGAGGTGCCCTGACGTGACGTACAGCTGTTCCTTGGTGATGTGCGGGGTGTTGACGAACTCGTAGCCCGCCTCGGCGTGCTTGCGCCGCGAGTAGTCCTCGAGCTCGCGCCGGATGACGCCACCTTTGGGGTGGAACACCGGCAGGCCCGATCCCAGCTCGTCGGGGAAGCTGAACAGGTCGAGTTCCACCCCGAGCTTGCGGTGGTCGCGACGCTGCGCCTCCTCGATCAACTCGAGGTGGCGGTCCAGGGCCTCCTGCGACTCCCAGGCCGTGCCGTAGATGCGCTGCAGGCTGGCGTTGCGCTGGTCTCCGCGCCAGTAGGCCGCCGAACTGCGGGTCAGCTTGAACGCGGGGATGTAGCGCGTGGTGGGGATGTGCGGGCCACGGCAGAGGTCGCCCCAGATCCGTTCCCGGGTCCGGGGATTGAGGTTGTCATAGGCGGTCAGCTCGTCGCCGCCTATCTCCATCACTTCGTCCGATGAGGCAAGATCGCCGGACTTGTCGTCGACGAGTTCGAGCTTGTAGGGCTCACCGGCCAGTTCGGCGCGGGCCGCGTCCTTGGACTCGTAGACCCGGCGGTCGAACAGCTGACCGTCCTTGACGATCTTGGCCATCCGCTTCTCGAGCTTTGCGAGGTCCTCGGGTGTGAAGGGCTCGGCGACGTCGAAGTCGTAGTAGAACCCGTCGGTGATCGGCGGGCCGATGCCCAGCTTGGCGTCGGGAAACAGATCCTGCACTGCCTGGGCCAGCACGTGGGCCGCCGAGTGCCGGATGACGCTGCGGCCGGCCTCGGTGTCGGCGGCCACGGGCGTCACCTCGACGTCGGTGTCCGGCGTCCAGCTGAGGTCGCGCAGCCTGCCGTCGGCGTCGGCCACCACGACGATGGCGTCGGGTTCGCCGCGGCCCGGCAGTCCCGCCTCGCGCACCGCGGCGCCCGCGGTGGTCCCGGCAGGAACCCGGACAGGGGCTGCTGCAACGGGGGTTACGGGGGCGCTCATCGGTCTCTTCTCCAGTTGTCGTGGGCACAGGTCAGGTGCCGGTGTATCGGACCGCGAACCATGCTATCGGGGGCGCACAGCCCGTTTGCACTCACGACCCGAGCCCGAGCGGGCTCTTGAGCCACGGCCAGTCGATTCCCACCAGCCCGGCCGTCCATCCGGCGGCGCCCAACACCCACAGGGTCGCCAGCACGACGGCCGCGGTGAACACGACACCGAAGGCCTTGACCCACCAGCCCTGAAGCCAGAACCAGGCCATGAACCGGTTGTAGCGCACCCGGACCCAGTCCAGCAGTCGCCGTGCCCAGTCGAACTCCGAGGCCAGGATGCCCAGGCCGACGAACACAATCGCCCACCCGGGCCCCGGGTACGGGATCGCCAGGATGCCGATGCCCAGCACCAGCAGACCGACGACGCCGACGACGACGACGCGGTACACCTGATTGGCCATGCGACGCTCCCGGAGGCGGTCGCGCCAGCGGGCCCAGCGGCGGACGTCGGGTTTCACGGCTGCCCCGGCTTGAGCTTGACGAACAGGGCGTTGGCCTCGGTCAGCAGCGCGCCGCCGTCGTCATCGTCGTAGAGGCTCGCCTCGACGAAGATCTTGCGGCCCTCCTGGCTGCGTATTCCGGCGTCGAGCCGCAGCGTCCGTTCCACCGGGACGATCTTGCGGTAGTCGATGTGCAGGTACGCCGTGCGCTGGTGCATGCGTCCGGTCAGCACCGCGGCCGTGAACCCCATCACCGAGTCGAACAGCAGGCCCAGTGCTCCACCGTGCACCGCACCGTTGCGGCCGAGGTAGAACCGGCCGAACCGGACCGTGCCGCCGACGCGGCCGTCCTCGGTGCGAGCCAGATCGGTGGGGACACCGAGGATGCCGCCCCGTTGCGGAAGGTCGAAACGACGGCCCGACGGCGTCGTCCACTCGTCTCCGTCATACGGGTCGAGCAGGGAGTTCAGTTTGTTCAGCAGTTCGGCGGCCTCGGTGATCACCTCGTCGGGCGCATCGATCGTGCGGGCCCGGTTCTGCAGGTCACGCAGTCCCGCCACGAACCGGCCGAAGTCGGGGCCGCCCTTGGTGGTGGGCTCCGGGATGTTGAATCCGCCGCCGGCGTGCTGCTCGTTGGCCATTCCCACACCGTATTGCCTGCCGATGCCCCCACGCCCACCGGAGGGCGTGCAAGGCTGGCTGCGTGAGACTCGCGGACCTCGCCGACCTGCCCCTGACCTATGCCGAGGTGGGAGCCACCGGCGACGACGCGAGGCTGCCCGCGGGGTACCACCACGTCCGGCGCTCAGCGCGGATCGGCACCGGCCGAGAACGCTTTGCCGAGGCCGCCGAGCGGGTCATGCGCTACGGCATGCTGCGCGGCGCGGGTGTGCGGGTGGTGGCCGACACCGAGGTCGCGGAGGTGGGCACCGGTGTGCTCGGTCGCCTCGGGCCGATCTGGGCGCCGTGCCGGGTGGTCTACGTCGTCGACGACCCGAACTGCCGGGGCTTCGCCTACGGCACGCTGCCCGGTCACGCCGAGAGCGGTGAGGAGCGGTTCGCGGTTCGCTACGACCCCGCCGATGACGCGGTCCACTCTGAGGTGGTCGCCTTCTCCCGGCACGCCACGTGGTGGAGCCGCCTCGGCGCACCCGCGACCTCGCTCGTCCAGCGTGTCGTCACGCGGCGGTACCTGCGGGCGGTCTAGATTCGCGCTGTGCCGGGGAAGCCGTCGCTGCGCAAAGCGCGTTCCGTGCTCAACGCCGAACTCGCCGCGATTCGGCGCCGCGACCCCGACCTCGACGCGACCGACCTCACCCTCTTCACCTTCCCGCTGGTGGTGCGCGCGCTGGGGGTGCTGGCGATCGGCGTGGTGCCACTGCTGGTGGTGCGCGGCGGCCCCGACGAGGACGCCCTGCTGGTGCCGCTGATCGGCTCGATGGCGCTGGTGATCATCTGCACCGCAGTGGTCGCATGGCTGACCTCGATCGTGCTCTCCGGGCTCGTCGTGATGATCCTGTACCGCACCCGGCCCGGGGCGTCCTCGAAGCTCGTGGTGCGAATCCTCAACGAGTCCTTTCGGCGGGTCAGCGACTCGTCGTCGCATCTGACGCTGCTGGCTCTGGTGGCGGGGTTGATCTCGCTGGCCATCGGGTTGCCGACGCGACGCGGCGACGAACTGGCCAATTCCGTGATCGACGACCTGCTGGCCGCGCAGGTGGGTGTCCTGCTGGCGGTGCTGGGGTTCGCGTTCATCGCTGAGTCGATTCGGTCCTCGGCCGACATCGTCGACGATCAGTCGCTCATGCTGGCCTGGCCGTGGGCGTTGGTGATCGCATGCCTGTCCTGGTCGACGGCCACCGTGATCGGACCGTTCGAGATCACCCGGATGCTGACGATCCTGCTCAACGAGTGGTTGCCGGCGCTGGTTGACGGCACGCCGCGCAGCGAGGTGATCGCAGATCTGCTGCCGCCCAACGCCCGCTGGTGGGCCGCATTCGGCCCGGTGCCCGTCATCGCGCTCGTGTGGGCCATCACGGCGTGGCGGCATGAGGGGTTTGTCGCGATTCGGGAGTTCCTCGAGGGCGATGACGAGGTCCCTCCGACCCGGTTGAGTTGACCTCACGGTGCGCGGCCGCGTCGAGTTGATACGTCAGCACCGCGAGGGTGAACAGGCCGATCGCCATGCTGGACAGCGCACCGAACCCCTGGGTCGCGAAGTCCACCAGGGCGTTGAGGAACGTGGAGATCAGTGCGGCGTTGCGCAGCCAGCGCAGGGGCCACACCGCCTCTGGGTTGCGTCGTCGTCCGATCATCGCAGGCACTGCCAGGGCCGCGGTCAGCGTGGCGGTGATGAGCAGGATCACCGATGACGGTGTGGGAGCGTCCAATTCGAGCCGGACATCCTCGTGTTCGTAGAGGAAGCCGCCAAGGGCGATGTTCAACGTCCCGAAGAGCACTCCGGCGACCGCGCTGATCACCAGCAGCCACCCGACGATCGGGACCCAGCGTGGGCTGCGGAAGAGGTCGGGGATCAGGGTGGGCGCCCAGTGCTGCAGTCGGTACAGCCGATCCGGAGCGCCCGCGGCGCCCAGGAGCAGCGCGCGCACGCGGTCGGTGTCGGCCCGGTCGGCACCACCGTTCTGTGCCTCCTCCACCAGGCGCAGGCCGATCTCGCGGTGATGGTCGGACAGGCCCCGGGCGAGGCCGTCAGCGGCCAGCCGGGCGGCTGACGCGAGGCATTCACGCGCCGAGAGTGGCCGGACCTCGCGGACCACGCGAGCGCCGAGAAGGATCGCGACGACCAGGATGTACATGATCTCGGCGGCCGGGCCGTAGAAGTAGTCGTTGTCCTTGGTGACGAACTTGCCGACCTCGTCCAGGAACAGGCCGAAGCCGACGCCGCCGAGCAGCACTGAAAGAATCCGTGGCCCGCGGCCCAACGTCATCCAGCCGAGCACCAGCGCCACCATCATCAGCGCACCGCCCCACAGCGCGTGCGCGATATGCAGTGTGCCCCCGCCGATCTGCGGATACCCGGTCAACTCGAGGTAGGCCCTGGTGATCAGGATGGTGGCGACGGCGATGAGAACGAACGCTTCGGTGGCGGAAAGCCCCAAGGCGTCCCGGGTGAGCAGGCCGTGGCGGGTTCGTGGATGCACGCCCCGGATTACACCATCCGGCCGTGTCGCGGGGCCGCGCGCGGCTGGGTCGGGCGCGCCGGTGCTCAGATCCCTTCGGCGGCCGCGGCCTTGGCCCAGCGATAGTCGGGCTTGCCGGAGGGAGAGCGCATCACCTTGGGACAGAACAGAATGTCCTTGGGCAGCTTGTAGCGCGCGATATGACGTGCGGCCTCGGCGACGATCTGCTCGGCGGTCACGTCGTCGGCGCGCACCCCCGGTGCGAGTTGGACCAGCGCGACAACTTCGCTCCCCCACCGCGCACTCGGCCGACCGACCACCACGACGTCGTACACGGCGCGGTGATGTCCGAGCGCGGCCTCGACCTCTTCGGCGAAGATCTTCTCGCCACCGGAGTTGATGGTGACCGAATCGCGGCCCAACAGATCGATCGAGCCGTCGGCGAGCCAGCGGGCCCGGTCACCGGGTACCGAATGCCGGACCCCGTCGATCAGCGGGAAGGTGCGGGCCGACTTCTCCGCGTCGTCGAGGTAGCCCAGCGGGACCAGGTTCTGCTGTGCCAGCCAACCGATTTCGCCGTCCCCCGGTGTCAGGATGCGCGTCAGGTCCTCGCTGACCACGACCGCACCGGGGTTGGGCGCGAATCTCCCAATGCCCGTGGCCGGCATAGGCGCGCTGGGAGCTTCCGTGGCCTTGGTGATCTGGCCCATCTGCGATCCGGTCTCCGACGAACCGCCGGCGTCCAGGATGCTCAGGTGCGGCAGCTGCGCCAACAGACGCTGTTTGACACCGCCGGTGAACAGGGCGCCGCCGCTGCCGACCGTGGCCAGGTTGGCCAGATCCCAGCGACCGGGGTTGGCCTCCAGCGCGTCAGCCAGCGGTTTGGCGAAGGCGTCGCCGACGATCAGCAGCATGCCGACCTTCTCCCGGGCGGCCAGTTCCCAGGCTTCCTCGGCATCGAAATGACTTGTCGTCGAGGACATCACAAACGTGCGGCCCGCCAGGATGCAGCTGAAGGCCGACCACTGTGCCGCGCCGTGCATCAGCGGCGCACACGCCAATGACCCCGGAGTCGGACGCTGCGAACGCGCGACGACCGCCTCGAGGTTCGGCAGCACCTCACCCGTGCCGAACGCCCGGCCGCCCATGGCGTTGACATAGATGTCGTGCTGACGCCACAGCACACCCTTGGGCATGCCAGTCGTGCCGCCGGTGTAGAGGACGTAGAGATCGTCCGGTGACAGCTCGAGATCGAGCGGTTGCGGCGACGCCGCGGCCAGCAGGTCCTCGTAGCGGACGGCGCCGGGCAGCGGCGCCACCCCGGAACCGTCGTCGACGTGGATGAGTCGCATCGGCGGGAGTCGGTCCAGTGCGGTGGCCAACGTCGGCGCGAACTGCGCGTGGTACATCACGGCCGCGGTGTTCGCGTTGTCCAGAACGTAGGTGAGTTCGTCTGCGACGTACCGGTAGTTGACGTTGAACGGCGCGACGCGCGCACGATAGGCGCCCAGCATCCCCTCGAGGTACTCGCCGCAGTTGGTCAGGTACAGCGCGAGGTGGCTCTGCCCGGACTGGTGCCCGGCCAACTGCTCGCGCTCGGTGTGCGCCCCCAGGCCCCACTCGTGCAGCACGCTGGCCAGGCGGCGCGTCCGGTCGTCGACGGCGGCGAAGGTGCTGCGCCGATCGCCGAAGACCACGCAGTCCCGGTCGGGGTGCGCGGCGGCGACGGCGCCAAAGACCTCGGCGATGTTGAACTCTGCTGCGGTGGTCACCGAGACATTGTCACAAAGCCCGCCAGCACGCCTGCCACCGCGGGAATCGCGCCGGCCGCGATGACCTCGTCATCGTGCGAGCTCAGTGTCGGCAGGCACGGCGGACCTGCGCGCGGACCGTTTTGGTCCGATCCTCACCGGGTACGTACGAGACACAGGAAAGGGGGCACGATGACCGGTATCCCCGCTTTTGGCGGGCGTCGTAGGGCCAAGCCGGTGCCGTCGTCGGGCACCGCCGTGCACTACGACGTGATGTGCTGGGCCGCCTCGGCTCTGGGCGATCTCTTCCGTTCCCTGTCTGCGTTGAGTCCTCGGTCTCCTCGCTGACCGCGACCGGCTGGCTTCCGGTCGACAGAACGACTGCTGTCCTCGCTGATCACGTCGCGAGATCGCTTGTCGCGGGCCCCTCCAGCAGAGTCCCGTCCGGAGCGAACCGCGATCCGTGCAGCGGGCAGTCCCACGATCGGTCGGCGTCATTCCACGACACGATGCCGCCGAGATGGGGGCACACCGCTGACGGCGAGCACTCGACACCGTCGACGCTGCTGTGCGCGCGCGGATTCCACGGCGGGCCGGACACCACGGCGTGATCGGGACTCGGCGCCGAGTGGGGCACCAGGGTGCTGATCCACCCGCGGGCGAGGTTGAGTCCGACCTCGGCGTTGTACTTCGCCGCGGTGGGAAGCCCGGACAGCTCGTGCACGTCCCAGCTTCCGAAGGCGCTCGCCCAGTCCATCCGTCCGCCGAGAATCCGACTGGAGAGCGCCAATGCCGACGCGACTCCATTGGTCATCCCCCACTTGGCGAAACCCGTTGCCACAAAGATGTTCTCGCTGCCGGGCAGCAGCGGTCCGGCATAGGGCAGGCCCGCGGCGGGCGTGTAGTCCTGCGCCGACCACTGATGGGTGCGGACCGCTCCCGGATAGTGCTTCTGCGCCCACTCGGTGAGTTCCTGCAGATCCCCGCGGACGTTCGAGCCGCGGCCCACGGTGTGCCCCGCGCCACCCACGACGAGTTTCTCCCCGGTCTCCCCGAACGCGTAGCGGACCGACCGGGTCGGTGCGTCCGCGGACAGGAACATCGGTCGTGTCAGCGGTCCGGGCACGTCGAAAGCCAGGCAGTAGGACCGTTGTGGGTGGAGTCGGGCGAAGAACGCCCCGCGATCGAGGATCGGGATGCCGGTGGCCAGGATGCAGTCGGTTGCGGTGACCGTGAACTCGGGGCCGTCGTCGGCGGGCAGCACCGCAGCGTGCACCCGCAGCGGACGGGAGCCGCGCACCGAGCGGGCCCGCACACCCTGCAGCACACGTCCGCCGTGCTGTTCGAGTTCGACGACCAGGCTCTGCAGCACCGGTACCGGGTCGATCTGCGCCTGCTCCGGCAACCGAACCCCGCCGTGGTACGGGAACGGGACGTCGGCGTCGTCGTCCCAGTGCACGTCCAATCCGGCCTCACGACAGGCCCTGAACTCGGACCGAACCTGGTCGACGCCGCTGGCGCTCTGCGCATAGGTGTAGGCGTCCTCGCGCTGGGCACTGAGGCCGTGCGCATCGCAGTGGCGCAGCAGCCACTCGCGACCCTCCTGGTTGCCGGCGACGTAGGCACGCAACACATCGGTGTTGTGCCGCTTCGCGATCCGCGACAACGTCGTTCCCTGAAGGACGCTGACTTTGCCGGTCGTGTTACCGCTGGCGCAGGCACCCACATGACGGGCCTCGAGCACCACGACCTGCTTGCCGGCGCGCGCCAACAACACCGCGGTGACCAGGCCCGTCAGGCCCGCACCGACGACGACCACATCGGCTGAGCAGTCAGAACCGTCATAGGGGCGGACGGGATCGGGTCGGTTGGAAAGCCACAACGAGGTCACGCAGTGGTCCTACCCGGTACCAGCGCATTCAAACTCCGACGAGTCGATGTTTAGTCGCGCCCCGTTCGGAAACGCCACTCTGCGGGGTCAACACATCTCAACTGGGAGGACGACATGACAACAGGACAACCGAAGCCGAACGCGCTCTCCGAGCGCACGCAGACACCGGTTCAGACCGCGGCGCTCGCGGTGGGCGCGGTGTTCCTGCTGGTGGGGATTCTGGGATTCATCCCGGGCATCACGACACACTACGACCAGCTGTCCTTCGCCGGACATCACTCAGGTGCTCTGCTCCTGGGCGTGTTCAACGTGTCAGTGCTGCACAACCTGGTTCACCTGGCGTTCGGCGTGGCCGGACTGGTGTTGTCGCGCACCTTCTCCGGTGCCCGCGCATTCCTGATCGGCAGCGGCCTCATCTACGCCGTCCTGTGGATCTACGGATTGGTGATCGACCATCAGTCGGGCGCGAACTTCGTGCCTCTCAACGTCGCCGACAACTGGCTGCACCTCATCCTGGCCGTGCTGATGCTGCTGTTGGGCGCCACGTTGGGCCGAAGCGAGGCGCGCGGAACCGCGATCCGATGACGCCCTGGTCAGCCGGCGAGTGCCTCGATCCGCGCGGGCACATGCTTGTGCCACGGCGTCCCGGCGAAGGCGTCGCGCCAGTCGGATGAGGTCAACGCGTTGGGGGCCACGCCGGGCACGGTGACGGTGCCGTCCTCGGCGGTGTAGTCCAGGCCGAAGCCGTTCGGAAGCGCGGCGTGGCCCGGCAGCATCGCGTCGCTGACCTCGACGGTGGCCTCGGCAGTGCCCGCCGCCGTCGTGACCCTGGCGCGCGCACCGTCGACGAGCCCCAGCGCCTGGGCGTCCTCGACGCTGATCCGCAACGCGCCGTCGCCGTCGCGCCTGCGCCAACTCGGATCCCGCAGGATGTCGTTGGCGGTGTAGGCCCGTCGCTCCCCCGCGGCCAGCACGATGGGGAACTCATCGGTGGTCAGCTTCGGCGGCGCGGACGGCAACCGGCGCAGTTCGTCGAGCAGTTCGGGGATCTCGAGGGCGATCCGGCGGTCGGCGTGCGTGATGAGCGCGAAGTCGTCGGCGTAGTCGTGCACCGTGAACGTGACGCCCGAGGGGTTGGCGAGGATCGCTTCGAAGAGCGCGTTGCCGTCGGCGTGCCCAGCACGACGCATGGCCTCCGGGTAGGTCATCGCGACCTTCTGCGCCAGACCCCACACCGCCGCGGCGCCCCGCAGACCGTCGGGCAGGGTCGGTCCGAGCGTCTCGTAGAGCACATAGGGCAGGGCCTTGGCCAGGGTCGGCACGGTCGACACCGCGGTCAGGAATGCCTGCGCGTAGGCGTCGAGCCCGTCCAGGGCCGCGCGGCGCAGTGGTTCGAGGTCCGCGTCGTCGACGAAGCCCAGTGCGCGCATCAGGCGGGCCCAGATCTCGGGTTCGGGCAGCGTGCCCTCGGCGGGATCGAGCATCGGGTGCCTCAGGTGGAAGGTGTTGTGCGGGAATTCCAGGTTGAAGAATGTCGCCTCGACCTTCTCGAACTGAGACGCCGCGGGCAGCACATAGTGGGCCAGGCGCGCGGTCTCAGTCATCGCGACGTCGATGACCACGACGAGTTCCAGGGCCTGCAGGGCGGCCGCGACCTGCGCCGAGTCGGCGATGGAGTGCGCCGGGTTGCTGCTCTCGACGATCATGGCCCGGAACCGGTCCGGGTGATCGGTCAGAATCTCCTGTGGCACAACGTTGCTCGGCGTGAGCCCGCCGATAACCGGCGCCCCGGTGACCGGCGTCCGGCCCACCCCGCCGGGTGAGAACAGCGGCGCCATCCACGAATGCAGATGCTGGCCACCACGTTTGGCGAAGCTGCCGGTGAGGATCCACAGCATCTTGTCGAGGTAGGAGCACAGGGTGCTGTTCGGGGCCTGCTGGACACCGAGGTCCTCGAACACCGCGACGCTGGCGGCGGAGGCGATCCGGCGCGCGGCGCTGCGCAGCAGTTCCTCGTCGACCCCGCTGTGCGCGGCATACGCGGCGACGTCCACTTCGCGAAGCACCGCCTTGACGGCATCGACTCCGGTGACGTGGTCGGCGAGAAACGCCTCGTCGCACAGGTTCTCCTGCACCAGCACAGCCGCCATCGCGGCCAGGCACCAGGCGTCGGTGCCGGGTGTGACGCGCAGGTGGAAATCGGCCATCTTCGCGGTGTCGGTCAGAACCGGATCCAGCACGACCATCGATCGGGTCGGGTCCTTGGCGATCTCGTTGAGCACCACCCGTGCACGCGGAAAGCTCTGCGACATCCACGGGTTCTTGCCGACGAACACCGAGACTTCGGCGTGCTCGAACTCGCCGCGGGTGTGCCCACCGTAGAGCAGACTGTCGACCCAGCCCTCGCCCGTCTTCTCCTGCGCAAGGGCGTTCGATCGGTACCGGGCACCGATGGCCTTGAGGAACGCACCGCTGTAGGCGCCGCCGAGGTGATTGCCCTGACCGCCGCCGCCGTAGTAGAAGACCTTGTCGCCGCCGTACGTGTCACGGATTTGGGTGAACTTCTCGGCGATCTCGGAAATTGCGGTGTCCCAGTCGATCTCCTCATAGCTGCCGTCAGCGCGGCGGCGCATCGGGGACGTCAGCCGGGCCCGGTTGTTCTGGTAGTGGTCCAACCTCAGGGCTTTGTTGCAGGTGTAACCACGAGTCCCGGGATGGTCCTTGTCACCGCGGATCTTCGCGAGCGCGCGCCCCTCGGTCGCCACGACGATGCCGCAGTTGCATTCGCACAGGATGCACGCGGTGGGCTGGGGTTCAGACCTCTGATCGCTCACGGACCACCCCTTCGCCGAAGTCGGTCTCAGCATAGACCAGTCGGTCCATCTAGTCACGGTCTTCGGGCACGTCTACATTGCGGGGGTGCTTGATGAACTCTTCTCCATCGCCGGCAAGACCGCCCTCATCACCGGCGGTACGAGCGGGATCGGCCTGATGATCGCCGAGGGCTATCTGCGCGCGGGCGCCAAGGTCTACATCTCGTCACGCAAAGAAGCCGCGTGCACCGCGGCGCGCGAGTCGTTGTCCGAGTTCGGCGACGTGCAGGCGATCCCGGCCGATGTCAGCGATGTCGAGCAGTGCGGGGCGCTCATCGACGCGGTCGCCGCGCGCGAGGAGCGCCTGCACATCCTCGTCAACAACGCCGGGGCGGTGTGGGGTGAGCCCTTCGACACGTTTCCCCCCGAGGCGTTCGACAAGGTCCTGACGCTCAACGTCAAAACGCCCTTCGTGCTGACCCAGGCGGCCCGGCCCCTGCTGGAGGCCGCTCGTGACGACGACGATCCAGCGCGCGTGATCAACGTGGGCTCGATCGACGGCCTCATTGTGCCCCGAACCCCCACGTTCTCGTACTCGGCGTCCAAGGCCGGGCTGCATCAGCTCACCCGGCACATGGCGCATGTGCTCGCTCCTGACATCCTGGTCAACGCGATCGCCCCGGGCCCGTTCCGGTCCAAGATGATGGCCGCGACCCTGGACGCCGTCGGCGACCGACTGGCCTCCGCGACTCCCGTCGGGCGCATCGGGCGGGACGAGGACATGATCGGCGTGGCGATCTATCTGGCATCGCGCGCCGCCAGTTTCGTGACCGGTGCGGTGATTCCCGTCGACGGCGGGTTGAGCACCACCGCGGGCACGACGCTGTAGAACGGAACCGACGGATTTCGTCGCCGCAACGCCTCGCACATGGCGTACCCGTCAGCCTAGGGTGGTCTGAACGGAACGATCCGAAGAACCAAAGGAGAGCGCGTTATGAGCCTGTACGCCGTGGTCGATCCCGCAACCGGCGAGACGGTGCAGGAATACCCGACCGCAACCGACGAGCAGATCGAGGAGGCGCTGGCCTCGGCCGCCAAGGCGTTCAAGGAGTGGTCGAAGACGACGACGGTCGCCGACCGCGCCGCGCTCATCCGCAGGGTCGGGCAGCTGCACGCCGAACGGGCCGAGGAACTGGCCAAGATCATCGTGCGCGAGATGGGCAAACCGTTCGACGACGCCAAGGGTGAGGTCGAGTTCGCCGCCGCCATCTATGAGTACTACGCAGACAACGCCGAGAAGTTCCTGGCCGACGAGCCCATCGACCTGCTCGACGGCGAGGGCAGTGCGGTGATCAAACGGACACCCGTGGGTGTGCTGCTGGGCATCATGCCGTGGAACTACCCGTACTACCAGGTCGCACGGTTCGCCGGCCCGAACCTGACGCTGGGCAACACCATCGTGCTCAAGCACGCACCGCAGTGCCCCGAGTCCGCCGCGGCCATGCAGAAGATCTTCGATGACGCCGGCTACCCCAAGGGTGCCTACGTCAACGTCTACGCGACCAACGAGCAGATCGCCGACGCCATCGCCGACCCGCGCGTGCAGGGCGTCTCGTTGACCGGCTCGGAGCGCGCCGGCGCGGCAGTGGCCGAGATCGCCGGCCGCAACCTCAAGAAGGTCGTCCTGGAACTCGGCGGGTCCGACCCGTTCATCGTGCTGTCCACCGACAACCTCGACGAGACGGTCGAGGCCGCGTTCAACGGCCGGTTCGAGAACACCGGGCAGGCCTGCAACGCCGCCAAGCGGTTCATCGTCGCCGCCGACATCTATGACGACTTCCTGGAGAAGTTCACCGCGAAGGTGCTCGGCGCGGCGGGCAGCCTCGCCCCGCTGTCGTCGGTGGCCGCCGCCGAACGCCTCGAGCAGCAGGTGAGCAGGGCCGTCGAGAGCGGCGCCAAGCTGACCTCCGCCGGCGAGCGCAGGGGCGCGCACTTCCCGCCCGGCGTGCTCACCGGCGTCACGCCCGACTCACCGTCGTACAAGGAGGAGCTGTTCGGACCCGTCGCGACGGTCTACAAGGTGGCCGACGAGGACGAGGCCGTCGAACTCGCCAACGACACCCCATTCGGACTGGGCTCGTATGTGTTCACCGCCGACCCGGAGCAGGCGCTGCGGGTCGCCGACAAGATCGAAGCCGGAATGGTGTTCGTCAACGTCGTCGGCGCCGACGGCGTCGAACTGCCCTTCGGCGGCATCAAGCGGTCCGGTTTCGGCCGCGAACTGGGTCGTTACGGCATCGACGAGTTCGTGAACAAGAAGCTGATCCGAATCGGCTGACGCTTTCGCAACGTGCGGACGGGGGGCGATGACCACTGCGGTCGCCGCCCCCCGCCCGCATTCTGGTGCCCGTGTGGGACCTCTGCTCGGGGTAGCTTCACCGTATGCACACCCCGCATGTAGGCCTCGCTTGGACCGTCGCCGTCAGCATCGGACTGTTGACCGGTTGCAGCGACCTGACCGCGGGCACCCCGCAGGCCGCGCCCGGTACCGCCACGACGAGCGCGTCTGTCACCACGACGCCGACGACGACCACCACGGTCGCGCCGCCGCCCGACGCCGCGGGTCTGCTGCTGTCGTCGGGTGCCGAGACCCCCGCCGGACCGGTGACCTCAATCCCCGTGGGGCCCAACTACTTCACCAGCGCCGACCCGCCGACCTGCAACGCCGCGGTGCTCTTCAAGAATTCTCCCCTGGTACCGCCGGGAGCGGTCCAGCAGGCAGAGAGCGCCTACACATCGCCCGGCACGGCCCTGATGGCCGAGGCCGCGAGTGTCTACGCCAGTCCGATCGATCCGGGCACGGTCGTCCGGGATGGGTTCAGTGCGGTGAGCGCGTGCAGCGGCGACGCCGTGGGCCTGGCCCCGCAGGGACCCGGGGAGCCGATGCGCCTGACGCGGTTCGAGATGGCCAGCGACGGTGTGCTGGTCTGGCAGATGTCGCGGCCGACGTGGACGTGTGACTACGGTCTGGTCGCCGTCAGTCAGGCCGTCCTGATGCTCTCACTGTGTGACGCTCAGCCGGGATTTCCGATGGCCGACTGGGCCGGTACCCGAAGGGCCCAGATCTTCATGGGGTGATCAGCGCCACGAAGATCAGATTCGCGAGGTACAGCGCGCGCGGGAGGTAACCGACGCCGAGAAGTCCGGCGGTGTACACCCCGGGATTCAACCCGCCCGACAGCCAGGCGCCGAGGTTCAGATCTCCTGAGTTGCCGACACCGAGGATCATCTTGCCGGAGTTTCCGACGCCGGCGATCAGCAGACCGGAGTTCCCGGTCCCCAGGATGAGCAGACCTGAGACGCCCGCACCCCAGTTGAGGGCGCCGGAGTTGCCCGCGCCGGGCGTCAGCAGCCCCGAACTGCCCAACCCGAAGGTGAGCAGGCCGGAGTTCCCGGAGAACGGGTTGAGATGACCCGACGTGCCCGCCCCGATGTTGAAGGATCCCGAACTTCCGATGCCCGGGTTGCGGTGCCCCGAGCTGCCCAGGCTGAGGTTGTTGGTGCCTGACGTGCCGAGGCCGATGTTCCCGTCGCCATTGTTGCCGCCGCCGGAGTTGCCGGCGCCGATGTTGTCGTAGCCCGCGTTGCCGATGCCGGGGTTGTTCTCCCCCGAGTTCCCGGCGCCGGGGTTGGTGGTGCCGGAGCTGCCGATCCCGATGTTGCCCTCGCCCGAGTTGCCGCCACCGATGTTGCCGCTGCCGGAACTGCCCGCCGTGCCCGAGTTGCCCGATCCTGAGCTGCCCGCACTGCCCGCATTGTTCGAACCCGAACCGCCACCGTTGCCGTGATTGCCGCTGCCCGAACTTCCCAGCGCGGCATTGTTGTTCGTGCCCGAAGAACCCGCACCACCGTTGTTCCCCGAACCCGACTGTCCCGCACTGCCCGCGTTGTTCGTCCCCGAATTACCCGCCGCGCCGTGGTTTCCCGACCCCGAGCTGCCCGCACCGCCGCTGTTGTAGGACCCGGACTGGCCTGCCGAGCCGTTGTTGTGCGATCCGGAGTTCCCGCCGCTGCCGGCGTTGAGCTGCCCGGAATTGCCGAGCGCTCCACTGTTGCCCGAACCCGAGTTCCCCGCGCCACCGGCATTGTTGGAACCGGACTGGCCGACCGCACCGCTGTTGGACGATCCGGAGTTCCCACCGCTGCCTCCGTTGCCCTGGCCTGAACTGCCCGCCGACCCGTGGTTCCCGGATCCCGAGTTCCCCGCGCCCCCGCTGTTTCCCGAACCCGACTGGCCGAGACCGCCACTGTTGCCGAATCCCGAATTGCCGCCGGAGCCGCCGTTGTGGTCACCGGAACTGCCGGCACTGCCGGAGTTCCAGCTGCCCGCATTGCCGACTCCGGAGTTGTTGTTGCCGGAGTTGCCGCCGATGACGCCGTCGTTGTCGCTGCCCGAGTTGCCGCCGCCGACGCCGTTGTGCCCGGACCCCGAGTTACCGCCGCCCAGTCCGGCGTTGCCGGTCCCGGAGTTGCCTGCACCCAGAAAGTTGTTCCACCCTGAGTTGCCCGCCGAGCCGCCGTTGTAGTACCCCGACGTTCCAGCGCTTGCCGCATTGCTGTACCCGGAGGATCCCGCACTTAACTCGTTGTTCTCACCTGAACTGACCACCCAGATCGGGCCGTGGCCGGCCTGGTGGTTCCCGGTGTTCCTGTTCCCGGAGTTCCAGTCGCCCGTGTTCAGGTTGCCGCTGTTGTGGTCTCCGGTGTTGGTGTCCCCGGTGTTGTAATTGCCCGTGTTGGTGCTGCCCGAGTTGCCGTTGCCGGTGTTGGTGTTCCCGGAGTTGTTGTCCCCGGTGTTCGTGTTGCCGGAGTTCTGGTTTCCGGTGTTGGTGTCGCCGGAGTTCTGATGTCCGGTGTTCGTGTGCCCGGAGTTGTAGTCGCCGGTGTTGGTGTTGCCGGAGTTGGCGTTGCCGGTGTTGGTGTCGCCGGAGTTGGGGTTGCCGGTGTTCGTCCACCCCGAGTTGGCGTCCGGTGTTGGTGTTCAAAGAGATGGCGTTTGCGGTGTTGGTGGTG
>NZ_LZHW01000045.1 GCF_001667265.1 Mycobacterium sp. ACS4331
CGCCCGCGGCGCATGCGGGTTCGCCATTTGGTGGGGCTGACTTTGCGGTTGTCGGGCCCGCACGCCAAAGCCAACTCGTTGATGTTGGTCTCGCCGCCGTCACCCCAATCGAGGGTGGCGTGGTGGACCTGGGACTGATAGGCCGAGGCGGTGCATCCCGGTGCGGTGCACCCCCCGGTCGCGGGCATGCAGCACGATGCGCTGGGCGGGGGTGGCGATCCGCTTGGCCCGCCCGAGGTAGAGGGCTTGGCCGTCGTCATCGAACACCGACAGGTAGTGGAAGGCGTGGGAGGCCATCCGGATCAGGTCCCGCATCGGCAGCAGCGACCCGCCGGCGGTGATCCCGAACCCCGCCCCGGTGGACAGTTCCTTCAACGTGGTGGAGACGATGACCGTGACGGGCAGCCCGTTGAGCTTCCCGAATTTCTTCGACGCCAGCAGCATGCGGCCGGCGGCGACCAGGGCGTCGTGCTGGCGTTGGGCTGTGGTGCGCTGATCGGCCTGGATCTGCTCCTCCGACGGCCGCCCCGACACACACGGATTCTCGTCGTCGGGGTTGCACATCCCGGGTGCGCCGAGTTTGGCCATCACCGGTTCGAGCACCGCGCGGGCTTCGGGGGTGAGGTGTCCCCGGAGTTCGGTCAATCCGTCCGGGCCCTGCTTGCCGAAGGTGATACCGCGGCGGCGTTGGATGTCGGCGTC
>NZ_LZHW01000046.1 GCF_001667265.1 Mycobacterium sp. ACS4331
CCGCCCCGGGGCCCGAACCAACACCCCAACCACCACCCCGCGCCCCGCCCCCCCCCCACCCCCCGGGGGGGGGGGGCCCCCCCCCCCCCCCCCCCCCCCCCCACGGGTCGCAGATCACCTCGGTGGGAAGCGCAGTGCGCCGTCGAGTCGGATGACCTCGCCGTTGAGGTAGTCGTTCTCGATGATCGACGTGGCCAACTGTCCGTACTCGGTCGACCGCCCCATCCGCTTCGGGAACGGGATCTGCGGCGCCCAGTAGGCCTCCAGTTGGTCGGCGGCCTGCCCGTAGGCCGGCGTGTTGATGGTGCCAGGAGCGATGGTCACGACCCGAATGCCCAGCGGCGACAGGTCGCGCGCGGCCACCAGAGTCATCCCGATCACGCCACCCTTGGCGGCCGAGTAGGGCAGCTGGCCGATCTGACCCTCGTAGCCTGCGACCGAGGCGGTGTTGATGATGACGCCGCGCTGCCCCTCGTCGAGAGGCTCCTGCCGAGCGATCGCCGCGGCCGACAGGCGCATGACGTTGAACACGGCCGTCAGGTAGAACTCGATCGTGGTCTTGAAACCCTCGAGCCCCAGCGGGCTGCCGTCCTTGCCGACAAGGCGCCCACCGCTGGCCGGGCCACCATGTGTGTCGATCGAGATGCGCAGCGGTCCAAGCGATTCAGCTTCGGCTATGGCGGCAAGCACGCTCTCTTCACTGGTCGCGTCGGTGCGGACGTAGCGCACTCCGAGTTCGGACTCCAGCGCCTTGCCCTTGTCGTCGGCCATATCGGCGACGACGACCTTGGCTCCGGCACCGTGCAACCGTCGTACGGTGGCTTCGCCGAGTCCGCCGGCGCCACCCACGACGAGCGCCGAGTTACCCGTGATCTGCATGCTGTTCCCTTCCTGGAATTCAGACTCTCAGCATCGGAGAATACTATTCTCGCAAGATCGAATCGATCCCCAACGTCGAGGACAGATAATCAATGGCTGTGACCCGGGAAATGTCCGATGTCGGTGAATTGATCGAGTCCGCACGCGCCGGCTCCGTGCGGGCCGCCGGGCGACTTCTGAGCCTGGTGGAAAGCGCCCGCCGCGACGAGGTCCTGGCAGTGCTCGACGGTCTCGACTCGGTGGACGTGCGGGTCATCGGAATCACCGGCCCGCCGGGTGCCGGCAAGTCGACCACGGTGGCCGCGCTCGTCAGCGCATACCGCCAGCGGGGCGATCGGGTCGCGGTCCTGGCGGTCGACCCGTCGTCGCCCTACAGCGGAGGGGCCCTGCTGGGGGACCGGATCCGGATGGCCGCCCACATCAACGACCCCGAGGTTCTGATCCGCTCGGTGGCCAGCCGAGGGCATCTGGGCGGCCTGGCCGCCGCGGTCCCCGCGGCCATCCGCCTGCTCGCAGCTCTCGGGTACGGACTCGTGCTGCTCGAGACCGTCGGAGTCGGACAGTCCGAGATAGAGATCGCCGCCGTCGCCGACCCGACGATCGTCATCCTCAACCCGGGAGCCGGAGATGCCATCCAGGCCGCGAAGGCCGGACTTCTCGAGGTTGCCGACGTCGTCGTGGTCAACAAGGCCGACCGCGACGGCGCGGATCAGACGGTCCGGGACCTGCACGCCGAGACCGCCGCCCCGATTCTCAAACTCATTGCCGCGCAGGGTGACGGCGTGCCTGAGCTGATGGAGGCGATAGAGGCCCACCACCGATCCGACACCGGCGAGCGCCGGACCGCTCGGGCGCGCGCGCAGATCCTGTCCCTGGCGCAGACTCGGCTGCAGCGTCACCCGGAGCTGAACCGGTTGGCGGCTGAGGTGGCCGACGGGTCCATGAGCGCCTACGCGGCAGCGGACCATCTGGCCGGCCTGGCCGATTGAGGACGGTCAGTCCCGGAATCGGACCAGTGCCTCCTGGGCGTACGAGGCCACCAACCTGCCGTCCCGAGTCAGCGCATCGCCGCGCCCGAAGCTGCGGCCGCCGGCCAGCAGGGGGCTGTGCTGTCGCAGCAGGAGCCAGTCGTCGGTGCGGAAGGGCCGGTGGAACCACATCGTGTGGGATGTGACCGCCGAGGTGAACCGCGTGATGGTGTCGCTCTGTGAGTAGCCGTCGAGTGGGCGCAGTGCCGTTCCGATCAGGGTGAGATCGGTGGCATAGGCCGTCAGCGCCACCTGGAGATCGTCGGGCACGGTGGGTGTGCGTTGCCAGAGTTCGAACTCCGGCCGTCCGGCGCTTCGATCCCCGAGGTCGACGGCGCTTCGGGTCTCCCAGGGGATGAAACCGAGGCTCAGGGCGTGTTCGGGTCCGGGCGGGTCGGGCACCGGTCCGCCGCAGTAGCCGAGATCCTGGTGCTCGCGCCCGGATTCGGGCACATGCATCGACACCGAGGCCGTGCCGACCACCGCAGCCGACTGCGCGGCGGTCAGGGACAGGGTCGCAAAGGATCGTCCCTCGTGGTGGTGCTGCACGCGGTAGCGGATGGGCTCGTCGGCCTGCCCCTCGCGCGGAAAGATGCAGTGCATCGATTTCACCGACTTGTCGGGACACGCCGACTGCGCGGCCGCGATGAACTGCGCCAGAATCTGGCCGCCGAACACCCTGCGGTAGTCCAGTGTCAGATTGTCGGCCTCGAACAGCCTGTGGTCCGCGTCATCGCCGACGTGGCGCAGTTTCAGACATGCCAACAACTCGGGAAGGGAAACGGCCACGCACCGAGTGTAAGTGGGGTTCTAAGCAGCTGAGAACGATGTTCTTTGGCTAGCTGGCGGCGAAGCCGTGGGCGCAGAACGCCCACACTTCCTCCGCTGTGATCGGGTGCACATTGTCCTCATCGACGGGTGCACTCGACTGTGCGGTGAACATCACAGTCTGCATCGTCATGGCCGCCATGCGACGCGGGTTGACACCCTCTCGCAGTCGTCCCGCCTTGCTCGCGGCCTCCATCAACTCTGTGAAGAGCGCGATGAGGGGCGCGTGCGCCACCCGCACCTCGGTGGGGTGGGAGATGAGCAGCTGGGGAGCGAAGTCGGTGAACAGCGGACGCTTGGCGCTGGGATCGGGCCGAGAAAGCTCGAACAGCAACTCAATTGCGACCTTGAGCTGATCCAGCGGATCGGCCTGGCCCGACGTCGCGGCACGGATCTGGTCGGCTGCGCGACTCAGGGCGTCTTCGAAGAGCGCCAGAAGCAGTTCGTGCTTGCCGTCGAACTGAAGATAGAAACTGCGCAGCGACTGCCGTGACCGATCGACGACTTCCTGGACAGTGAAGTCGGTGCTGCCCTTTTCGGTGATGATCGCCTGCGCCGCGTCGAGGAATCGCTGCACGCGCTGAGCGGCACGCAGCTTCGCGGTCTTGATCGACCGCTCGACGGCGCGCTGCTTCCAGGCAGGCTCTTCGCTGGGACTGCTCATCGGGTCACCGACTCGCGGCCCTGTGGAAAGTCATGGATGAACTGTACCGGAGAACCTATCGCGTTTGGGGTGGCACACCCTTACTTTTTGAGATTCTTACTCGCGGATCGGGAGAATGCTATTCTCCCAGGGTGCGACTCGTTCGCCGAGCGTAATTTCCTGATGATTCTCAATGAGAGGCACGGCCATGCTGTTGGAGCTGGATTCCGACCAGCGGTTGTGGCGCGACACCGCACGCGATGCGCTCGCCAAGGAGTGCCCCGCGTCTCTGGTTCGCGCGATCGCCGAGGGGAAGGACACCGACGCGGCCGGGCGGCTGTGGGCGTCCTATGTCGACAATGGCTGGACCGAGCTCACCGACGCGACCGAGACCGTCGAACTCGGGCTGCTCGTGGAGGAACTCGGCCGCGCCACCGACCCGACGCCCTATCTGGCGACTCTGACTCAATTCACGCCCTTGGCCCCCGAGGCGGCCGACCCCAAGCTGGCCGGCGCCGCGGTTTATGACGGCGTCACGGCGGCGCGGGTCGCCGATGGCTGGATTCTCGACGGCACCGCCCGCCACGTGCTCGACGGTGACCGGGCCGACCGGCTTGCGGTGTCCACGCCCGCAGGCGTGTTCGTCATTGCGGCACAAGAGGTCTCGGCACGTCGAGTCGCAGTCTTCGATCCGGTGCTGCATGTCGCGGAGGTGACCTTCGACTCCGTGCGGGTTTCCGGGAGTGACCTGGTCGCCGCGGCCGCGCCCGACCACGTGACGCGGGCGCGAGACGTCGCGCTCACAGGCCTGGCGCTGACCATGGTTGGAGCCTGCCAGCGCGTGCTGGATCTTGTCCTCGAGCACGTCGGCTCGCGCCAGCAGTTCGGTGTTCTCATCGGGTCGTTCCAGGCGGTCCAGCACAAGGCCGCCGACATGCACGTCGCCATCGAGCGGGCTCGTGCCCTGGCGCACTTCGCGGCGTTGACGATCGCGGCCGACGACCCCCGGCGCAGGCTGGCCTCCGAGATGGCCAAGGCCGCAGCCGGTGAATGCCAGTCGCTGGTCTTCAAACACGGCATCCAGCTCTTCGGGGCCATGGGCTTCACGTGGGAGAACGACGTGCAGTTCGCCCTCAAGCGCGCAAAGGCCGGTGAACTGCTGCTCGGCGGTGCCGCCGAACATCGTGCCGTCATCGCTTCGATGTCGCTTGCGGGGGCCTGACCGATGCAGTTGACCTTTGACGACGACGTCGAGAGGTTCCGCGACGAGTTCGTCGCCTTCCTCGATGAGCATCTGCCCGATCCGGCCACCGCGACCCAGCGTTCGCGTTCGACGGCGGATGTCCCGGAGTGGGCGCGGCAGTGGCAGCGTGTGATGTTCGACCACGGCTGGCTGGTGCCCGGCAACCCGCCCGAGTTCGGTGGCCGCAACGCCGACATCCTGCAGCAGTACGTCCACCGCGACGAACTGTCGCGGCGCCGCATCTATCAGAGTTACAACCCGCAGGGGGTCGGCATCATCGCGGCCTCGCTGCTGTCGTTCGGCACCGACGAGCAGAAGCAGAAGTGGGCGGTTCCCATTCTGCGCGCCGAGATCACCGCTGCGCTCGGCATGAGTGAGCCCGGTGCCGGATCCGATCTCGCGTCGTTGCGCACCACCGCGCTGCGCGACGGCGACCACTTCGTCGTCAACGGGCAGAAGGTGTGGACATCGGGTGCCCACGACGCCGACGTCATCCTGACCTTCGTACGCACCGATCCAGATGCGCCGAAGCACAAGGGAATCAGCGTGCTGGTGATTCCGACCGACACCCCCGGCGTGGTCCGAAGGCCCTTCGCTTCGATCTGCGGGCAGGAGGATCTGGACTTCAACGAGGTCTTCTTCACCGACGCCCGAGTTCCCGTGGAGAACCTCGTCGGTCCCCTCAATGAGGGGTGGAAGGTGGCCAACGGATCACTCGGCCATGAGCGCACCCTGCTGTGGTTGTCCTACGCGGACTGGCTCGAGCAGTTGATCACCGACTTCAAGCCCACGACCGTCATCGAACGGGATCAGTACGCCACGCTGTTGATGGATGCGCAGGCCCTGCGACTGATGGGTTCGGTCGCGCTGGCCAAAGAGGCACGGGGCGAACAGGATGTGGCGGCACTGTCGGTGCTCAAGCTCTTCGGCTCGGAGGCGTTTCAGACCGCAGTCGGCAATGCGTTGGAGGCCTCCGGCGAGGATGGTCTGAACCATCCGACGATGACGGCGCCTTTCGCACCCTTTGGGGAGGACGCGCCGACGACCAGCTGGTTCGAGCGGTACGCCCGAAGCTTCGGTGGGACGATCGCCGGCGGCACGTCGGAGATCCAGCGCAGCATCATCGCCCAACGGGTCCTTGGGTTGCCCCGCGCCTAGTCTCCATCCCGCGCCCGGCCCAGCCCGCGAGCCTCACCGCCCTCCGAGAGTTGACCTGTTAACGCGAAGCGCCAGGACGACCCGCGAACAACCCAACCCTCGGCCAATGCAGTCACGCGAGCGCTCGTTCACGTACGGATGTCAGTCCTTACGTGAACGGGCGCTTGCGGCATTTCCCGCCCACCCCTGCTGTACGCTCGTACAGCGACGGGTCCACGAAGTGCTGAGGAGATGCCGACTGTGACCACCTACGACTACATCATCGCCGGTGCGGGTTCCGCGGGTTGTGTTCTGGCGAACCGCCTCTCGCAAGACCCCAAGGTGACGGTGCTGCTGATCGAGGCCGGCGGCGTCGACCGCAATCCGTTCTTCAGCATCCCCAAGGGGGCGGGGATGCTGTTCGAGAACGAGAAGCACATGTGGCACTACGACACGGTGCCGTTCGGTCCCAACCCGCACGTCGAACAGTGGCTGCGGGGCAAGGTGCTCGGCGGGTCCAGTTCCATCAACGGCATGATCTACAACCGGGGTAACCGGGCCGACTACGACGGCCTGGAGCACCTTGGCAACAAGGGCTGGGGCTGGGATGAGATGCTCCCGATCTTCAAGTCGTTCGAGGACAGCGAGTTCGGCCCGTCGCCCACCCGGGGAGTGGGCGGCCCCGTGCACATCTCCGTGCCCACCGACCCGGATCCGGTGTGTGAGGACATGGTCGCGGCGGGCACCGGGATCGGGCTCACCCGTGTCGAGGACATCAACGAATCGGACGCCGAGCGCATCGGCTACACGACGTCGAACATCAGAAACGGCCGTCGGGTCAGCGCTGCCACCGCATTCCTGAAGCCCGCGCGCAGCAGGCCCAACCTCACGGTCGCGACCCGCACGGTCGCGCAGCGGATCCTGTTCGACAGGGGTCGCGCGGTCGGCGTCCAGGTGAGCCGCAAGGGCAATGTGTCCGAACTGCGGGCCAGTCGCGAAGTGATCGTGGCCCTCGGCAGCCTCAACAGCCCGAAGCTGCTCCAGTTGTCGGGTGTCGGCCCGCGCGAAGTTCTGACGGCCGCGGGGGTGCCGATCTACCTCGAACGGGACAACGTCGGCCGACGGTTACGCGAACATCGTTGTGCTGCGCTGCGTTTCCAGTTCAACGAAGACCTGGGCTACAACAAGCAACTGTCCGGCAGCTTCGCGCAGGCCGTGTCGGGGATGCGCTACCTCGCGACGCGCAAGGGTCCACTCGCCGCACCCTCGTTCGATGTGGTGGCATTCGTCAAGACCGACGCCGGCGCCGAGAGGCCTGACGCCCAGGTGATGCTCGGGCCCTGGACGCTGCCGACCTACAACACCGGCGATCCGGTCAAGATCGAACGGCAGGCCGGGGCCTCGTGCCTGGGCATGGTGCTGCGTCCGACCTCACAGGGTTTCCTCGAGATCACCTCGAGCGACCCGTCGGCCCCGGTCCGGATCGACCCGAACTATCTGGGCAGTGCCCAGGACCGCGCATCGACGGCCAACCTGATGCGCAAGATGCGCAGCATCTTCGAACAGTCCCCGCTGGCCGAGTTGATCAGCCACGAAACCTACCCGGGCCCGCAGGCCCAGAGCGACGACGAGTTGGTCGACGTCGCCCTCGACGGCGGCTACTGCGGTTATCACGCGACCGGCACGTGTGCCATGGGGCCCAATGACGACGATATCGTCGACGGGCGCCTGCGCGTCCGGGGAATCGAGGGCCTGCGGGTGGTCGACTGCTCGGTGATGCCGACCATGGTGGCAGGGAACCTCAACGGGCCGATCATGGCTATGGCATGGCGCGCAGCCGATTTCATCGCGGCGGAGAGGTAGACGCCCGCCGCGCCCTCACATGACCGCGTGACCGGCGTCGACGGGCAGGGCGACGCCGGTGATCTGGCGCGCCTTGTCGCTGGCCAGAAACAGCACGGAGTCGGTCACGTCGGCCGCATCGATGAACGGCACGTCGGGAAGCAGGTTGCCGCTCATCGCGCTGCCCTCGGGATTCGCGGCGAACATCGCCGCCATGTGCTCGTTGAGGATCATCGGCGTCCCGACTCCGGTCGGATGCAGCGAGTTCACCCGAATGCGATGCGGGGCATACGCGTTGGCGGCCGACCGCATGAGACCGACGACGCCATGTTTGGAGGCGGCATAAGCGAAGATTGCAGCGCTGCCATCGCCACCACGCCCGATGAGTCCCTGCATCGAACTGACCAGGATGATCGATCCACCTCGCCCGCCGCGGATCATGGACGGCACCGTCGCCGCGATGGTGTTCCACACGCCCTTCAGGTTGGTGTCGACGATGTCGGTGAACACCTGCTCATCGAGCGGGTCAGGCAGTCCGATGCCCACCACGCCCGCGTTGGCCACCACGATGTCGATCTCGCCGAGGGTGTCGACTCCGGAATCGACTCCCGCCCGCAGGGCGCCGAGGTCGCGAACGTCGGCGATCACCGGGTGGATGCGGGCACCCGCCGCCTCGACCAGTCGGACCGTCTCGGCGAGGTCCTCCTGGGTGGCCAGCGGGTAGGGAATCGAGTCGATGTCGGCGCACCGGTCCACGGCGATGATGTCGACGCCCTGTTCGGCCAGTCCGACCGCATGACTGCGGCCCTGTCCTCGTGCGGCGCCTGTGATCACTGCGACATGTGGCTGGTTCAACGATCTCTCCTCATCGAAGGGTCTGCTACTCAGACGAGTATTGCGTTCAGTGGCCGCGCAGCTTGTGTCGGCCGTCACTTTTCCGCTATACATGTGTACAGCAGTCTCGGTGATCACGAACAAGGAGTGCGGAATTGGGTCGGACAGCGGTGGTCACCGGCGGCGGATCCGGTTTGGGCGAGTCGATCTGCACCAGGCTCGCTCAGGATGGTCACCGGGTGGCGGTCCTCGACCGCGACGGCGAGGCGGCCGAGAAGGTCGCGGCGGGTGTGCAGGCCCAAGGCGGTGACGCGATCGCGGTGACGGTCGACGTGTCCGACGAAGGCTCGCTGACGCACGCCATCGAGACGGCGCGCAGTGGCCTCGGGCCCATTGGCATCCTCGTCACCAGTGCGGCGATCTCGGGGTTCACCCGCCTGGACAAGATCACCCTGGATGAATGGAACCGCTATCTGGCGGTCAACCTGACCGGCACCTTCCTGAGCGTGCGCGCGGCACTGCCGGACATGGTGGAGGCCAAGTGGGGCCGCATCGTCACCATCTCGTCGGCGGCGGGTCAGCAGGGCGCCGCGAGGCAGGCGCATTACTCGGCCACCAAGGGCGGTGTGATCGCGATGACGAAGTCGATTGCGATCGACTATGCGTCGCAGGGGATCACGGCCAACACGGTGCCGCCCTTCGTGATCGACACACCGATGCTGCGAGAGCAGCAGCAGGCCGGGAAGCTGCCGCCGGCCGAGTATCTGACCAAGGCCGTCCCGGCCGGACGCCTCGGCGTGGGTGACGACGTCGCCAACCTGTGTTCGTACCTGTGCTCCGAGGGGGCCGGATACGTCACGGGTCAGGTCATCGGCGTCAACGGCGGCGCGGTTCTGTAGGAATCGACGAAGGAGTGACGGTGAAAGTCAGAGTTGAATCAGCCCGCTGTCAGGGCCACACGCTGTGCGCGATGATCGCACCGGAGTCCTTCGAACTCGACGACGTCGACGGCCATGCCCACGCCGTCGCGGAGGAGATTCCAGAGGAACTGCGCGATCAGGTCGACGAGGCCCGGCGATCCTGCCCGGAGCAGGCGATCGTCCTCGTGGGTTCATCTGGGGACGGGGACGCGCGGTGACCGCGCAGCGGGATCGGGCGAACCGGGCGCATACTGCTGACGCGCCGCAGTACCACTACGACCGGCACCGCCCCGAGTATCGGGAGCAGTTCGTCGACATCACCCACGAGATGCAGCAGCAGTGTCCGCTGGCCTGGACCGACACGTACGACGGGCACTGGGTGGCCGCCGGCGGTGGCGAGGTCTTCGAACTGGCCCGTTGCCCGCACGTGTCCAACGACCACGACGTCAACAATGAACGTCGCGGGTACAAGGGCATCTCCATCCCCACCATGATCGACGCCGAGAACTTCCGCGGCGGCATGCTGGAGATGGACGATCCCGAGCACCGGCACTACCGGACCGCGCTGAACCCCTACCTGTCGCCCGCCGCGGTCAAGCGATGGGAACCGTTCATCGACGCGATCGTCCACGCCTGTCTCGACGACCACATCGAGAGCGGGCGCATCGACTTCGTCGACGATCTGGCCAACGTCGTGCCTGCGGTGCTGACGCTCGCGATGCTCGGTGTGCCGCTGGAGAAGTGGACCATCTACAACGAGCCCGCGCACGCGTCGGTGTACACCCCGCCCGATTCGCCCGACGCCGCTCGAGTGCGTGATCTCTACATGGCGATGGCGATGGACCTGCTGACCAACCTGGTCGAGATCCGCGAGAAGCCCAGACCGGGAATCATCGACGCGCTGGCCAAATTGCGTATCGACGGCGAAGCCCCGCCGGACATCGAACTGCTCGGGATGCTGAATCTGCTCATCGGCGGGGGATTCGACACCACGACGGCGTTGACCGCGCACGCGTTGGAGTGGCTGGCGCAGAATCCGGACGAACGCGTCCGGCTCAGTGTCGAACGGGACACGCTGCTTAATCCTGCGACGGAGGAGTTCCTGCGGTACTTCACTCCCGCCCCGGGAGATGCGCGCACGATCTCCGAGGATATGAAGCTGGGCGACATCGAGCTTCGAGAGGGCGAGCGCCTGTGGCTGTCCTGGGCGATGGCCAACCGTGACCCGAGTCTGTTCGACAATCCCGACGCCGTCGATCTGGAACGAAAAGGTAATCGGCACTTCAGCTTCGGTCTGGGCGTGCATCGCTGCATCGGGTCCAACGTCGCCCGCACCGTGTTCAAGTCGATGCTGACCGCGGTGCTGGACCGGATGCCAGACTACGTGTGCGATGCCGAGGGCGCCGTGCACTATGACAGCATCGGCGTGATCCAGGGCATGCGCCACCTGCCTGCCACCTTCACGCCTGGGGCGCGACGCGGTCCGGGCGTCGCCGAAACCCTGGTGACGCTGCAACGGGTGTGCGACGAGCAGGGTCTGGCCCGCCCCATCACCGAACTCAAAGAGTCCGCACGGATTCCGCAGTGACATCCGCCTGCAGACCGAAGAGAGGAGAGCCATGTCGGGCGAACCGGTGATCGCCGTGGTGACCGGGGCGAGCCGCGGCGCGGGTGCGGGCATCGCACGCGCGTTGGGCGCCCATGGTGCCGTCGTGTACGTCACGGGCCGCAGCGAGGCGAACGCCGAACCGGCCACGCCCGGGACCATTCAGGAGACCGCCGCGGCGGTGACGGCTCTTGGCGGACAGGGCATTCCGGTGCGGGTCGATCATGCCGACGACGACCAGGTGAAGGCTCTGTTCGCCCAGGTCGAGCGGGACCACGGTCGGGTCGACATCCTGGTCAACAACGCCGCGATCATCCGAGACGAGATGATGGGGCGCACCAAGTTCTGGGAGGAACCGCTCAGTGTGGTCGACACGCTGGACGTGGGTGTGCGCAGCAGTTACGCCGCGACGGTCTTCGCCGCGCCCCTGATGCTGCCGCAGAAGTCCGGTCTGGTGGTGTTCACCTCGTCGTCCGGTGCGGTGCATTACGCATTCGGTCCCGCCTACGGCGTCCCCAAGGCGGCCGTCGACAAGATGGCCGCCGACATGGCGTATGACTTCAAAGAGTTCGGTGTTGCGGCGGTGTCGATCTGGATGGGATCGCTGCTGACCGACCGGGTCCGCAAGATCATCGCGAGCAACCCCGAGAAGTTCGGTCATATCCTCGATTCGGCCGAAACGCCTGAGTTGACCGGGCATGTGATCTGGGCGCTTCACCAGGATCCCGACCTGATGAGTGTCAGCGGCCAGACCCTGATTGGGGCTGAACTGGCCGTCAAATACGGAATCGCCGACGAGGACGGCCGTCAACCGCCGTCGTACCGCGACATGTTCGACGTGCATCCGCCCGCGCAGTGCGCGCACGTCATGAGATAGTCGCCCAGTGCGGATCGGACTGACGGGCGGCGGGTCATCCGTCGAATCCATTGTGCAGCAAGCGCAGCAGGCCGAGGGCGACGGCTTCTCGTCGCTGTGGTACGCCAACGGGGTGGCCGGCGACCCGCTGGTGGCGATGGCCATCGCTGGGCGTGAGACTCGAACGATCGAACTGGGCACCGCGGTCTTGCAGACCTATCCGTGCCATCCGCTGCTGCAGGCCAACCGGGTGGTCGCGGCGGCCAACGCCATGGGACGCCCCGGCCTGACGCTGGGGCTGGGGCCGTCGCACCGTCCCGTCGTGGAGAATGTCCTCGGCGGTCGCTACGACCATCCAGGTCGCAGCACCGAGGAGTACGTCCAGATTGTGGCCGCCCTGCTGCGTGACGGGGACGTCGACTTCGACGGCACCGATTGGAGCACTCACAGCGGCGGCCGGATGGTCACCTCGGACCACGGGGTTCCGCTTCTGCTGGCTGCGTTGTCTCCCCGGATGCTCCGCATCGCAGGAACATTCGCCGATGGTGTGGTGCTGTGGATGGCCTCCGCGGCCGCCATCGAGACGTCGATCATGCCGAAGCTGCGTTCGGCGGCCACCGCCGCGGGTCGCCCCGAGCCACGCGTCGTCGCGGGACTTCCGGTTGCGGTGCATGACAACTCGGGAGAGGCGCGAGAAGCGGTCGCGGCGACGGCCGTGGGATACGGGCGGATGGCGAACTTCGAGCGGATCATCGCCGCCGGTGGCGGTGCAGAGGTCCCCGACGTGGCGATCCTCGGCGACGAATCGTCGGTGCGCACTCAACTGGAGGAGTTGGTGGCGGCGGGCGCGACCGACATCTGGGCGCAGCCGGTCGCGGTCGGAGATGACCGTGAACAACGCCGCGCCTCGCTGCGGCGCACCCGCGATCTGCTCAGCGCGCTGGCACGCGATCAGCCTCCGCTGGGGCGGGCCCCCTCGCCGTAGACGATGTCGGCGTGGGAGGCGTCCCAGCGGTTGCGGAACACCACGTCTGCGACCGGTCGACGGCGAACCTGTCCGTGCCGCCCACGCGGCCAACCCACGACGACGTGTCCGGCGAGAAACCACTCGTCGGGAACGCCGACAGACGTGCGCAGCGTCTGCTCACCCTGGTATGAGGCCCAACTGGTGAAGCACGCGCCCAGGCCCTGCGCGCGGGCAGCGAGGTAGAAGTTCTGCATGGCCGGGTAGATGGACCCGGCCTGCAGGTAGTCGGACGCGAATTCGTTCTTGTATGCGGCGAACAGCACCGAGGTGAGCTCGCCGGCGCGGTCATGCAGTTCGTAGGTGGCGCGGTTGTTGCGGGCGGCACGGCTCTGGTCATCCGGTGCGGGTCGGCTCATGCCGTAGATGGACTCGATCATCTGCAGCGCCGATTGTGCTGCGTCAGCGACCGCGGCGCGCTGTTCGGGCGCGTCGAGGACGATGAACCGCCACAACTGTGCGTTCGCGCCGTTGGGTGCCCACGTCGCGGCCTCGAGGCACCGGCGCAACGTTTCGTCATTCACCGGTTCGTCGGTGAATCGGCGAATGGAGCGCGCGGTGGCCAACACTTCCCAGATGTCGTTGGTCGGCTGTGCCATGTCCTCTCTGTACTCGACCGCAGCGGAGATGTCGAGTGTTGGACCAATTTTCACCCGAGTTCCTCTGGGTCTGGCTGAAACCCCCCTGGTGTGCTGTACAGTCGTATTGCATTGCTGGTGAATGCTACGGAACGAAGGTGGGAGTTGTGGTGAACGACAGGTTCTCGATGGAGGGCAGGGTCGCCGTGATCACGGGCGGCGGCACCGGGATCGGGCGCGCGACGGCCCTCGTACTGGCCGAACGCGGCGCAGACGTGGTGCTGGCCGGACGACGCGCCGAACCGCTCAAAGACACTGCCAGTGCCATCGAGGCCTTGGGGCGCAAGGCGCTCGCGGTGCCCACCGACGTGACCTCGTCGGAGGAGTGCCAGGCCCTTGTCGACGCCACGCTCGCGGAGTTCGGCCGACTCGACGTCCTGCTCAACAACGCCGGCGGCGGTGAGACCAAGTCGCTGATGAAGTGGACCGACGAGGAGTGGCACCAGGTTCTGGACCTGAACCTGTCCAGTGCGTGGTACCTGTCACGCGCCGCGGCCAAGCCCATGATCGCCCAGGGCAAGGGCTCGATCGTGAACATCTCGTCGGGCGCCAGCCTTCTCGCCATGCCTCAGGCCGCCATCTACGGTGCGGCCAAGGCGGGTCTGAACAACCTGACCGGATCGATGGCGGCCGCGTGGACGCGTAAGGGCGTGCGGGTGAACTGCATCGCGTGCGGCGCCGTGCGCACGCCGGGACTGGAGGCCGACGCCGCGCGGCAGGGCTTCGACATCGACATGATCGGGCAGACCAACGGCTCGGGCCGCATCGCCGACCCCGACGAGATCGGCTACGGCGTCCTGTTTTTCGCCTCGGATGCCTCCAGCTACTGCTCGGGCCAGACCCTCTACATCCACGGCGGGCCCGGCCCCGCCGGCGTCTGAGCGGCAGGAGAGGACATGAGCGTCAGCCACATCGGTCTGAGGGTCCGTGACCTCGACACATCGAAAGCGTTCTACGAGGCCCTCGGCTTCACCGAGGTCAATCGATTGACGGTGCCCGACAAGATTGCGGAAGGTCTGCTCGGATTGGCCTCCCCGATCGGCTTCGAGGCGATCTACCTGCGCAAGGACGCCTTCGTCCTGCAACTGCTGACCTTCTCCGGCCACCCTGCCCCCGAGGAGGCGGAGCGGAGCATGGTCAACGGCGGCCTCACGCACCTGTCGCTCGCGGTCGATGACGTCGAAGCGGCCAAGGACGCGGTGCGGTCCTCGGGCGGCACGGTGACCGCCGAGCCTCCCGGCGGATATGCCTGCATGGTCCGCGATCCCGAAGGTCAGCTCATCGAGTTGATCCACTCCAGCGTGCGACCAGTTCAGAACTGATCTGCCGTGCATTCGATACGAAAGGACAGACATGTCAAACGATGACGAGCTCAAGCAACTCCGTGAGCGGGTGCAGTACCTGGAAGACCGGGCCGCGATTCTGGACTGTGTGATGAACCAGGCCCGTGGCCACGATCGTCACGACGCCGATCTGATGGGCAGCGTCTACTTCGAGGACGGCGTCGATGAGCACGGTCCCGTGATCAAGACCGGTCCCGAGTACGGCGACTGGGCCAACACCGCGCACGAGTCGGTGTTCGAGGATCATCTGCACAACATCACCACCCACACGTGCGAGATCAACGGCGACGAAGCCCATGCCGAGAGTTACGTCATGGGTGCTATGCGGGTGAAGGGCGGCAAGATCGTCTCGCTCATGGGCGGTCGGTACCTCGACCGCCTGGAGCGCCGCGACGGCGTCTGGAAGATCGCGCTGAGGCGCTGCACCGTCGAATGGATGATGAGCGGCGACTCGTCGGTGCTGGCTTCCGGCGCGGTCAAGGGCTTCATCAAGGGCAAATGGGATCGCACCGATCCGTCCTACACGCGCCCGCTCCTGCTGGACAGCGAGCCGGTCAGTCGTTGGTAGAGAACGCCATTCAATGATTCAGCCCGGGCCCGCCCCCCCGCGGGCCCCCCCCCGCGCACGTTAGGGAGAACTCATGGAGCTCAAAGATCGCGTGGCCCTGATCACTGGGGGCGGATCCGGGATCGGGCGGGGCCGGGGCGGTGTGGGCCCGGGGCGCGGGCCCGGGGGCGGGGGCGCCGGGGCGGGCGGGGGGGGCG
>NZ_LZHW01000047.1 GCF_001667265.1 Mycobacterium sp. ACS4331
GCCGCGGCCCGCTGATTTCCCCCCTCCTCTCGCGCCCGCCCCCCCCCCGCGCCGGGCCCGCGCGGCCCCCCCCCCCCGCCCGGCCCCCCCCCGGCCCCTCCCCGGCCGGCCCCCCCGTCGCCCGGCGCCCCCGTGGGCCGCGCGGTGGGGCGGGGGCACTGCTCGCGGTGGGGCAGGGGCACCCGGGGGAATGCTCCCAACCAACGGGTTGGGTGAGCCTGCTAGGCTGGCGAGTCAGAGGACGACCCTCCGCGCAGACCTGCGGTCGACGCAGACCTGCGATCACCAACCTGAACAGGACCTGGAGTACCTACATGTCCGAAGAAGCCTTCATCTACGAGGCCATCCGCACGCCGCGCGGCAAACAGCGTGGCGGCGCCCTGACCGAGGTCAAGCCGGTCAATCTCGTCGTCGGCCTGGTCGACGAGCTCCGCACCCGTTTCCCCGACCTGGACGAGACCCTGATCAGCGACCTCATCCTGGGTGTCGTGTCGCCGGTCGGCGACCAGGGTGGCGACATCGCCCGTACCGCCGCTCTGGTGGCCAACCTCCCCGAGACCACCGGTGGCGTTCAGCTCAACCGGTTCTGCGCCTCGGGCCTGGAAGCCGTCAACATCGCCGCGCAGAAGGTCCGCTCCGGCTGGGACGACCTGGTGCTCGCCGGCGGCGTTGAGTCGATGAGCCGCGTGCCGATGGGTGCCGACGGCGGCGCCTGGGCCGGCGATCCGGAGACCAACTACCGCATCGGGTTCGTCCCGCAGGGCATCGGTGCCGACCTGATCGCCACCATCGAGGGCTTCTCCCGTGAGGACGTCGACGCCTACGCGGCGCGGTCGCAGGAGCGCGCCGCGGCGGCCTGGTCGGGCGGGTACTTCGCCAAGTCTGTCGTGCCGGTCCGCGACCAGAACGGTCTGGTCATCCTCGACAACGACGAGCACATGCGTCCCGGTTCGACCGTGGAGAGCCTGGGCAAGCTCAAGACCGCGTTCGACGGCATCGGCGCGATGGGCGGCTTCGACGATGTGGCGCTGCAGAAGTACCACTTCGTGGAGAAGATCAACCACGTCCACACCGGCGGCAACAGCTCGGGCATCGTCGACGGCGCGGCCCTGGTGCTGATCGGTTCGGAGAAGGCCGGTGCCTCGCAGGGTCTGACCCCGCGCGCCCGCATCGTGGCCACCGCCACCTCCGGCGCCGATCCGGTCATCATGCTGACCGGTCCGACCCCGGCCACCAAGAAGGTGCTCGACCGGGCGGGCCTGACCGTCGACGACATCGACCTGTTCGAACTCAACGAGGCCTTCGCCTCGGTGGTGCTGAAGTTCCAGAAGGACCTCAACATCCCCGACGAGAAGCTCAACGTCAACGGTGGCGCCATCGCGATGGGCCACCCGCTGGGCGCCACCGGCGCCATGATCACCGGAACCATGGTCGACGAGCTCGAGCGCCGCGGTGCCAAGCGTGCCCTGATCACGCTGTGCGTCGGCGGCGGCATGGGCGTGGCCACCATCATCGAGCGCGTCTAGGAAAGAGCGAAAAACATGGCAGAGAACACCATCAAGTGGGACAAGGATGCCGACGGCATCGTCACCCTGACGCTGGACGACCCGACCGGCTCGGCCAACGTGATGAACGAGCACTACAAGGAGTCCATGCACAACGCCGTGGAACGCCTTGTGGCGGAGAAGGACTCGATCACCGGTGTCGTCATCGCCAGCGCGAAGAAGACCTTCTTCGCCGGCGGTGACCTCAAGGGCATGATGAACGTCGGCCCGGAGAACGCCGCCGAGTCGTTCGCCGAGGTCGAGTTCATCAAGGCCGACCTGCGCAAGCTGGAAACCCTGGGTGTGCCGGTGGTTTCGGCGATCAACGGTGCGGCCCTCGGCGGTGGCCTGGAGATCGCCCTGGCCACTCATCACCGCATCGCCGCCGACGTCCGCGGCGTCGTGATCGGCCTGCCGGAGGTCACCCTGGGCCTGCTGCCCGGTGGTGGCGGCGTGGCCCGCACCGTCCGGATGTTCGGTATCCAGAAGGCGTTCATGGAGATCCTCTCGCAGGGAACGCGTTTCAACCCGGCGAAGGCCAAGGAGGTCGGCCTCGTCGATGAGTTGGTGAGCACGGTCGACGAATTGATCCCGGCCGCCAAGGCGTGGATCAAGGCCAATCCTGAGGCGCACACCCAGCCGTGGGATGCCAAGGGCTACAAGATGCCCGGCGGCACCCCGTCCAGCCCTGGTCTGGCCGCGATCCTGCCGTCGTTCCCGGCACTGCTGCGCAAGCAGCTCAAGGGTGCCCCGATGCCGGCGCCGCGGGCCATCCTGTCCGCCGCGGTCGAGGGCGCGCAGGTCGACTTCGACACCGCCACCCGCATCGAGAGCCGCTACTTCGTGGGCCTGGTCACCGGTCAGACCGCGAAGAACATGATCCAGGCGTTCTTCCTGGACATGCAGGCCATCAACGGCGGCGCGTCGCGGCCCGAGGGCATCCCCACCCAGGAGATCAAGAAGATCGGTGTGCTGGGTGCGGGCATGATGGGCGCCGGCATCGCCTATGTGTCGGCCAAGGCCGGCTACGACGTGGTGCTCAAGGACGTGACGCTCGAGGCCGCCCAGAAGGGTAAGGCGTACTCGGAGGGTCTGGAGGCCAAGGCGCTCAAGCGCGGCAAGACCACCGAGGAGAAGTCGGCCGCACTGCTGGCCAAGATCCACCCGACCGCCGATGCCGCCGACCTGGCGGGCGTCGACTTCGTGATCGAGGCCGTGTTCGAGAACCAGGAACTCAAGCACAAGGTGTTCCAGGAGATCGAGGACATCGTCGAGCCGAACGCGCTGCTGGGCTCGAACACCTCGACCCTGCCGATCACCGGTCTGGCCACTGGCGTCAAGCGCCAGGAGGATTTCATCGGGATCCACTTCTTCTCGCCGGTCGACAAGATGCCGCTGGTGGAGATCATCAAGGGCGAGAAGACCTCCGACGAGGCGCTGGCCCGGGTGTTCGACTACACCCTGGCGATCAAGAAGACCCCGATCGTGGTCAACGACAGCCGCGGCTTCTTCACCTCCCGCGTCATCGGCACCTTCGTCAACGAGGCGCTGGCCATGCTGGGCGAGGGTGTCCCGGCCGCCAGCATCGAGCAGGCCGGTGCACAGGCCGGCTACCCGGCCGCTCCGCTGCAGCTCTCGGATGAGCTCAACCTCGAGCTGATGCAGAAGATCGCCACCGAGACCCGTAAGGCCGCCGAGGCCAGTGGGGCCAGCTACGAGCCGCACCCGGCCGAGGCTGTGGTGAACAAGATGATCGAGATCGGTCGTCCGTCGCGGCTCAAGGGCGCCGGGTTCTACGAGTACGTCGACGGCAAGCGCGTCGGCCTGTGGCCGGGCCTGGCCGACACGTTCGGTTCCGGCAAGGCGGATGTCCCGCTGCAGGACGCCATCGACCGCATGCTGTTCGCCGAGGCACTGGAGACCCAGAAGTGCATCGACGAGGGCGTGCTGACCTCGACGGCCGACGCCAACATCGGCTCCATCCTCGGCATCGGCTACCCGCCGTACACCGGTGGCAGCGCGCAGTTCATCGTGGGTTACCAGGGTGAACTGGGTGTGGGCAAGGAGGCCTTCGTGGCCCGCGCCAAGCAGTTGGCCGAGCGTTACGGCGACCGCTTCAACCCGCCGGCGTCGCTGACCAGCTAGCGATCTGTGCCGAAGCCCCCGGAACCCAGAGGTTCCGGGGGCTTCGTCGGCACTCGATGAGTTCAGCCGTCCTGATGGGTCTGTACATCTATGGGAAACGAAGATCTCTGGGCAGTCCTTGATCGTGGCGTGGCCGCCGGCCGAATACCCGGGTATGCCGCGGCAGTCCGTCGTGGCGGCGTCGGCGAGGTGCACGTCTCGGGCCGGATCTCCTTCGACGCGGCCGCGGCGCCCATCGTGCCCGACACCCCGTTTCGGATATCGTCGCTGGGCAAGCCGCTCGGCGCCGCGCTGACCCTGGCCCTGATGGAGGACGGGGTGCTGCGCCTGGATGACGAAATCCGGTGCTGGCTCCCCGAACTCGCCGATCCTGCCGTGCTGCGCCGGGTGGACGGCCCCCTGTCGGACACCGAACCCGCCGACCGGCCCATCACCGTGGCGCACCTGCTGACCATGACCGCCGGGTGGGGCGTGGTGTTCGAGACCTGTCCACTGCAGTCCGCAATCTTTGAGCGCGGGATCGGCTCTGGTCCGGTGCCGCCACAGCTGACCGGCGACGAATTCGTCCGGCGGCTGGCGGAGGTGCCGCTGGCCTTTCATCCTGGCACCGGGTGGCTCTACGACACGCCGTTCAAAGTGCTCAGTGTGCTGCTCGCGCGGGCAACCGGGGTGACATTGGCGGAGCTGCTCGCCGACCGGATCACCGGGCCGCTGGGAATGGCGGACACCGGATTCTGGGTGGAGCAGGCCGACCGGCTCCCGACTCCGTATCGGCCGGCCGACGATGGAGTCGAGGAGATCGACCTGCCGGCCGGTGCCTTCCTGCGACCGCCGCCGTTCGAGGACCTCAGCTGCGGATTGGTCTCCACTGCAACCGATCTGCTGCGGTTCTTCTCGGCGATGGCAGATGGCGGAGGCTCGGTTCTGCGACCCGGGACGGTACGCCTGATGACCACCGACCAGCTCACCGCCGAGCAGCGCAGGCAGGGGCTGGACATCCTCGGTGCGGGGGTGTCCTGGGGTCTGGGTGTCGGTGTTGACGTGGAGCCGGCACGCCCGTGGATGCGGTCCGGGCGGTGGGGCTGGATCGGCGGCAGCGGGACGAGCGGGCACGCCGATCCCGACGGCTCGGTGGCGCTGTTGCTGACCCAGCGCGAGCTGTCCGGTCCGCTGGAGGGATTCGACGAGTTCTGGGCGACGAACGCGGCGTGCGCGGACATGGCGTGATGACCCGTATGACCGCGGCGCAGACCGACCGCTACCGCCCCCGGCGTCGCTGACCAGCCGGCGATCCAGCGCGATACCGCATTCGCCTTCTCCGGCCCGCCGCGGCTCGTAGGCTCTGAGCGTGCGCTTGTCGTGGCCACTGAGTGGCCGCTCGGGGGAGATGCGAGCCATCGAGGCCGCCATCGGCGCGCCGGACGTGTCCGGTGTCGTCGTCCACGGCCCGGCCGGGGTGGGGAGGAGCCGACTCGCCCGGCAGGTGCTGGAGACCGCCCATGCGCGGGGCGTCGAGGTGCGATGGGTGGTCGGCGCGACCTCGGCCGCAGCGGTGCCGCTGGGGGCGATGACCGCCTGGGCACCCCCCGGCGCCACCGACACCGTCCACCTCCTGCGCGGAGTGATCGAATCGCTGACCGCCGCTCCGCCCGGCGTCGAGGTGCTCATCGGCGTCGACGACGTGCATCTTCTCGATGATCTGTCGGCGTTCGTGCTGCATCAGATCGCGCAGCGGGGCAGGGCGAAACTGCTGCTGACGATCGTCGACGGCAAACCCATTCCGGCAGCGGTCTCAGACATCACGAGGGTGGGCCAGTTCGATCGGCTCGAGCTGAAGCCGCTCGGGCTGGACGAGACCACGGCACTGCTGTCGGCGGCTCTGGGTGGGGCCCTGGATCCGGACGCCGCGCTGCGGTTGTGGCGGCTGACACGCGGAAACGTGCTGTATCTGCGGACGATCGTGGAGCAGGAGGTGGCCGACGGAGGAATCGTCGAACACCACGGATTGTGGCGCTGGGTTCAGAACCGGCCGATGCCGTCAGGGCTGGTCGAGGTTGTCGAGTCGCAGATCGGGGCACTGCCCGCGCCGGTGAGCGACGTGCTCGATGTGCTGGCCGTCGCCGAACCGCTGGAACTGTCGATCTTGGCGGGGATCGCCGATGCGACCGCCCTCGAGGAGGCGGAGGGCCGCGAGCTCATCACGCTCGAGGACCCCGGGACCGGCGTGCAGGTGCGACTGGCTCACCCGTTGTACGCGGAGGTGCGACGCGGGCGCGCCGCGGCCACCCGGTTGCGACGATTTCGCGGTCTGGTCGCCACCGAACTCGCCGCCGGCCCCAACCACGACGACATCAGGGTCATCGTGCGCCGTGCCATGCTGAGCCTGGACTCCGATCTCGCCCCCGACGGCCAGCTGCTGGTCGGCGGCAGCCACGGCGCCATCTGGTTGGCGGACCTGCACCTCGCCGAACGGCTGGCGGCGGCGGCCGACAGCGCCGGAGCCGGGACGGAGGCCAAGTTCCTTCGAGCGCACGCACTTTCGTGGCTGGGCCGCGGAGAGGACGCCGACGCGATCCTGATCGCGATCCCCTGCGCCGATCTGACCGGCGCCGAGCAGGGCAGGCTCGCGTTCCTGCGTGCCAGCAACATGCTGTGGGCGCTCGGGGATCCGGGACGTGCGGCGCAGCTCATCGACGAGGCGTCACGCACCGCGCCGCTGTCGGCGCGCGGGTACATCGACGCGTTCCGGACGGTGTACCTGTTTGCGCTCGACCAGCCGGGTCAGGCTTTGGACATATCCAAAAGCCTTGCAGTGGAGGATCTTCCCGCCGTTGTGGGTGCCGAGATCGCCTGGGTGGTCACGGTGATGGCCGCGGACGCCGGTCAGATCTCGCGAGCCGTCGACCTCGCCACCACCGGATACGCCGTCACGAGGCGGTCCCTGGACGCCCCGCAGATGCGGTTCAACATCGCCGACGCACACGTCAGCGCCCTGCTGCTGGCCGGCCGAGTCGGGGAAGCCGGAATACTGGCGGATCGGGTGTGTCGGGAGGCCGCCGACCTTCCCGGGGCCGCGCAGTCGCTCGGTGCCGCGATCAAAGGTCGGGCTGACCTCGGCGCCGGCCGCGTCGACGCCGCCAGTGCTGCGCTGAGCCGGGCGGCCGGCGAACTGTCGGCGGCGGGCCACGCCACCGGCTGGGGTTACCGCTATGGCATTCCCCGCGTGACGGCATTGGCCATGTGCGGTGCGACCAGTGCGGCCGCTTCGGCGCTCGCGGAGATCGGCGAGCTGGACCGTTCCTTCCGGAAGCTGGGCTACGAGTACAGCCTCGCGCGGGCCTGGCTGTCTGCAGCCCAGGGTGCGGTCTCCGAGGCGGTCGCCATCCTGCGGTCAGCGGCCGAGGAGTCGAGGTCAGTCGGACAGCATGCGGCCGAGGTGCTGTGTCTGCAGACCGCTGTTCAGTTCGGCGACAGCACCTGCGCACCGCGGTTGCGCGAACTCGAACAGGTGGTGGAGGGCCCGAGGGTGGGACTGGCCGCCCGGTTCGCCGACGGCCTGCGCGGCTCTGACGCGGACGAGTTGTCCGCGGTGTCAGATGAATTCGAGCGGATCGGTGACGTCGTCGCGGCTGCTGACGCAGCGGCACGGGCCGCGCTGGTGCATCGTCTACATGACCGGCGAGGGTCGGCGCTGGGCTGCTCGACACGGGCCAGCAGGCTGGCCGCAGAATGCGGCGGCCTGTCCACACCGGCGTTGCGCAGCGCCGGCGCGCCGCTGCCGCTGACGGACCGGGAACGCGAGATCGTGATGCTGATCGGCGAAGGACTGTCCAACCGTGCCATCGCGGCGCGACTGATCGTGTCGGTGCGCACCGTCGAAAGCCATATCTACAAGGCCATGGCCAAGACTGGGACCGCGCGCCGCGAGGAACTCGCCGCGTTGGTGTCGCGCCCCCGGGCAGGTCCGCACTGATCCTTCATCGGGTGGGGCGGCTCAACCGTGCATCGCATGGTGCAGGCGCGGAATGTCGTCGCCGTCCTGCCGAAACCGATGCAGACGTTCCTGGAGTTCGGGCCGGGACATCGCGTCGAAGTCTTTGGGCGGCAAGGACATCTGAAACATCAGTCCACGGCCGCCCGCGCCCTCCATGAGGGCGCCGAGGCCCGGGACGGGCAGCTTCATCACCATGGCGTGGAAGGACAGCGGCGTGCCCTCGAACTCGATGCGGGCAAGACCGACACCGCTCAGGTTGGTGATGAGGGGATTCCACCGGTGAGCATTGAAGGCGGTGGATACACACCGGGTTGCCTGCCAGGCGCTCGCCGCATCGAGGAACTGCTGGTTGGCGCGCAGATCACAATGCTCGTCGGCGAAATGAGTCACCATCCGACGAAGGCGTTCGGCGATCGAACGGCCGGACTCGGCGCGGTGAACATCAACGTTCAGCGTGGTGATGATGTTGCCCACCAGCATGGGATCCAGGCCGCACTGGCCTCGCGCGTTCACGGCGATCGCAAGGGTGCGACGGTCCACGGCGGGGTCGGCAGCCATCAACGCTTCGCACACGTGCGCACAGACGACGTCGTTGGAGGACAACCACATCCGAGTGGCGTATGAGCACCGCATGCGGCGAATCTCATCCGCTCCGAAGTACAACCCCAACGTCCGTTGCCTGCGTGCATCCTTGGCGAGGTAGAGCGCGCTGCGTGCGAGCTCGGCGTGTCCCAGGCACCGAACCCCCGGTTCAGAAGCTCCCTTGGACGGCAGGTGCGCGTCCAGGTGCGCGGCGCGGTCTTCGACGATCAATGGTTGCGCGAACGGTGTGCCGGCGGCGATCGCGGTCCAGGCGTTCATGAAATGCATCAACGTCCGCACGTCGCCGATCGCGTGGTGCCAGGCGAAGCCGATCGCGGTGGCGTCGTCGGCGAGATGTGTGACACGCACTCTGCACAGGGGACCGAGTCCGCATCGGGTGGCCACGCCGTTGATGGGGTCGACCAGCCATCCCGCGTTGTCCTCCGACGTCGAGGTGATCGCCTCCCGAAGCGTGCGGTGCGACGACACCGCGGTGAACGGCACCCCCTGGCCTGCACACCGGATTCGCATCCGGCCCCGGTGCACCGCGATTCGACCGGCGAGCAGCGGCATGCTGGTGAGCGCATGGGCGAACGAGTCGGCCAGCACGTTGACATCCAAACGTCGCTCGAAGAAGAAGACGAAGTGCACCGCCAGATTGGCCACCATCGCATCGGCTGCATCGCAACGGATTTCGAGTGTCTGCGAGGGCCGGGCGGTGATCAGTTGGGTGGTCATGGCTAGGTCCTGCGGTGCAGCACGATGCGGCTGCCGAGTTTCGGCGTATGGGCGACGCCACGGAAGTGCGGTTTCTCTCCGGTCGAGGCATCGGTGTGAATCCGGAAACTCGTCAGGACGGTGCGCATCACAACGTCCATTTCGGTCATCGCGAAATCCGCACCGAGGCAGCGGCGTGCTCCGCACCCGAACGCCAGCCAGGTGGGGCCGGTGGGTCTGATCCCGTCGAAGCGGTGCGGATCGAAACGCTGCGGGCACGCGTAGCTGTTCGGATCCTCGTGCAGGTCAGCGATGCGCACGAGCACCGTGCGACCGTGCGGAATCCGCCACCCGCCCAGATCGAGGTACGGCGCACGCACGCGTCGGCCGATCACATCGATGACGGTGCGTGCCCGCAGCGCCTCCGCGATCATGGCCCGCCGAAGGTCGCCGCCTCCTGCGTCGACTTCCCGGACCAGCTCAGCCAGTACATCGGGGTGGCGTCGCAACCTCTCGAACACCCAACCCAGGGCGGATGCGACGGTTTCGTGACCCGCCCCGATAAGCGTCAGGACTTCGTCGCAGACCCCCTGACGCGGCAGGCCACTGCGCACCAACAGAGCCAGGATGTCGGTCCGGGTGTCGAGATCGGGATCGGCGTGCGCTCGGTCGACCAGGGTGAGCACAATCCGGTCGAAGGTCGCGCGGAAAGCGTCCAGCCTGGCCCATGGGCCGGGCCGCCCCACCCAGTGCGGCGGGGCCGGCACAAACGCCATGATCTGACCCAGTGTCATCTGCGGCGGGATGATCTGACGCAGCAGGGCGAGTTCGCGTTCTGTCCCCTTGGTGCCGAAGATCGCCGTGAGGATCACATTCAAGGTGATCCTGTTCATCGGTTCGAGGATCTGGAATTCTTCACCCTCCGGCCAGTTCGCGGATTCGCGCAGCGTCTCGGCCTCAATGACCCGCTCATAGTTGCGCAGGCTTCGACCGTGAAACGCCGGCGCGAGAAGACGACGTCGATCATGGTGGGCGCTGCCGTCGAGGCCGAACACCGATCCGGGGCCGAACCAGTTGCTGAGGTTCGGCTGCACGTTCCCCACCTGGTCGACGGGCGCTGTGCACACGGCCCTGGCGAGAGCGGGGTCGGCGACGATGACCGTTCGGCCGAAGAATGGGACATTGATCTCGAAGACTCGCCCATGCCGTCTGATCCAGTTCCGCATCGCCCTGCGCCGAAACACCGCGAACTCGATGCCCTGCACCCACTTGGGCAGGCGCACGCGCGGCGGCGACGTGCCGACCGCTGTCGGCGCATCGCTTCGGCCAGTCGGTGCGATCAGGTTTGGACACGTCATGCGGAACCCCCACCTGCAATCGTCTCGGAACGCTGCGGGTCACCCGACGGTATGTCGCGCCACATGGCGCAAGGGCGACGACGGAACCCGAGCAGAGGCGTAAACAGCGATTTGAGTACTGCCGCGCATGCCGATGCGGTGGGCGTCAGTGGTGCACCACTGACGCCCACCTCTGGTGTCCGGGACAGGATCGATCTGTGCTTGACGAGGGCCACGTCGATGCTGTGCCGCCGGTGCTCCGGCTCACAGGTGTGGACAAGGCATACCGGCGCGGCGACGAGCGGCTGCAGGTGCTGGCCGGGTTCGACTTCGCGGTGGAGGCGGGCGAGTTCGTCGTCGTGACGGGACCATCGGGTTCGGGCAAGTCGACCCTGTTGCATGTCGCCGGAGGACTGGACGAGCCGGACCGCGGCACCGTGGCTGTCGCCGGGCGGGACGTGTGGTCGATGAACGCCGGTGCCCGCGCGGCATTTCGGCGGCGAAGACTCGGTTTCGTCTTTCAGTTCTTCAACCTGGTGCCGATGCTGACCGCAGTCGAGAATGTCTCACTGCCACTGGTGCTCGACGGTGTGCGGGCCCGCGTGGCCGATGCACGCGCGGAGGCGCTTCTTCGTCGGGTGGGGCTGGGGGACCGGCTTCGGCACCGGCCTGCCGAACTGTCGGGCGGACAACTGCAACGCATCGCGATGGCTCGTGCACTCGTGGCGGGGCCGTCGGTGGTTCTGGCCGACGAACCCACGGGCAATCTCGACAGCCGCTCCTCGACGGAGGTCCTTGATCTGCTGCGGTCGCTGGTCGACGAGGACGCGGTCGCCGTCGTGATGGTGACGCATGACCCGGCCGCCGCGGCGTACGGATCCCGCGAAGTGTGCCTCACCAACCACCTCGATGACCCCGGCGTGGCCATCCCGATCGGCGAGCGGTGATGCGCGGGCTGCGTGCTTCGACGTTGTCGTTTCGGCGCATCCACCTCGCCGCCCTGCTGTCGGACTGGCGGCGGACGCTGCTCAGCGTCACCGGTGTGGCGGTGGGCGTGACGGTGGTCGTCGGGACCCTGATTCTCAAGTTCGAGCTCGCGAGCCCGTTCGACTCATTCGGCCCGTCGCTGACCCACGCTGCCGATACCGGAGTGGTCGCGGTGACGCCGAACGTCAGCGACCGATTACCCACCGAGACAGTCGAGCGACTCCGCACAGAGGTCCCGGGGGCGGAGGCGGTCGTCCCGGTGGTCGCCGCATTGCGGCCGGTGGACATCGGCGCGGACACCCACGGCTTCTTCCTGCTCGGCGGGGATTGTCGGGTCGAACTTCTGGTCGGCTCATTCGACTGTGAACAGCGTGCCCGCGAACTCCTGTCGTCGTCCGGACCCGGGGTGCCCCTGCAGATTCCGGCACTCATCGCGCAACGACACGGTCTGCGGATCGGTCAGGAACTCCGCCTTCCCGGCCTGCCTCCCGGATCAGCACACCTGGCTGCGACGTTCCCCGAGTTCGACCGCGTCGCAGGAATCAACAACGGGTATGTGCTGCTGGCACCGTCAGCGGACGCCGCCGCTGCCATGCTGTCCACCACGGGTTATGTCACGACGGCGTTCGTGCTGCCACGCCCGGGGGTCGACATCACCGGCGATGTCGAGAGGGTCATCGCCGGAATCGCGAGCGCGGGGCCGCCGAAGCCGCACATGCCGGCGATCTTCGAAAGCGGCGCGCAAAGCCTCGATCTGATCGCGGTCGCAGGTGTGCTGATCGGCATGCTCATCGCCGTCAACACCATCCTGCTGTCCGTCGAGGACCGCAGGGCGGTGCTGGGCACGATCGGCGCGATCGGCGCCAGACCGATCGGGTTGTTCGGGGGGATGATCGGCGAGGGCGCCCTGGTGGGAATGGCCGGTGGGTTACTGGGGGTGCCCACCGGCCTCCTACTGGGGAGCTACCTGGTCGACCGGTTCGGCCGATCAATGTTGGAGGGATCCGGCGGAACCATCACGGTGCATTTCACCCCGTCGCTCATCGCGATCGGAATGCTCGCCGGGACACTCAGCGGAATCCTCGCGATGGCGGCGCCGGCGGTGCGGCTTGCGCGTGAGGGCCCGTTGGCGTCGATGGCGAGTGCGGGCGGCGTACAGCGCGCCAGGACGATCCCCGCCTGGGTGGTCGTCGGCGGGATCGTGTGCCTGGCTTGCGGATTCGCGGTGCTGAAGGTCTTTGAGAGTGGCCGGTGGCCGCTGAAGGTCGGCGTCAATGGCATGACCGTGGGCCTGCTGGGCGTGGTGATGGTGACGATCTGGGCCGCGCCGCGGGCCGCCGACGCCTCGACGGGGCTGCTGACGCTGGCCTCGCCCGCGGTGGGCCGATTGCTGCGTGCCGATGTTCGTCGTTATGCGGTGCTGTTCGCCCTGTCCGCTGGGGTCTTGGCCAACGGGATGAGCATGGCCGTCGGTGCGCAGACCATGCAGCTGCTCGGCACCGAACAGGTGGCCGACCAGAAGGCCGACCTGCTGCCCGCGGCGCTGTTCATCTCGGGTCAATCAGTCCTCGACCAACGCAGCAGCAGCATCGCAGATCCGACCGCCGACTCGGTGGTGCGCGCTGCCGACGGGCGTGATGTGGCCTCACGTTGGCGGGCGACGATCTCCTCGGGGGCGGCCTCGCGGCTCGTCATCGGCGTCACGCCGGGGGATTGGTACAGCCGCGCGCTCTATCAACCGTCCGCGCCGAGTCTGTGGAATGGCTTACAGGACGGGCAGGTTGGCCTGAGCGAGATCGCGGCCAGCCGACTCGGTGTCGGAACGGGCGGGACGGTCGAGCTGCCGACCGTGTCGGGTCCGCAGCGGTACCGCGTCGCCGGCACGTTCCGCCCCTTGATGATCGACGACTCCGCGCTGGGCGACATCGTTCTGGTGTCGCAGAGCCGCGCGCGCTCCGACTGGGCGGCGGTGCGCGACCAGATGGCGGTGCGATACGGCAGTGCCGACGACGCGAGCAGTCACCGAGACGACTTCGTCGAACTGGGCGCGGGCCTGTCGGTCTACGACGATCAGCAGTGGCGTTCGGTGGCCTCGCACGGAATCACGCGGTTCCTCGAACCGTTCACGATCTCGGGCTACGTGGTGATGGCAGCCGCCGGAGTGGGCGTGTTGAACGTGTTCATCCTGGGACTGGTGCAACGCCGGCGTGAGCGAGCGGTGTTGCGGGCGGTGGGGATGGTGCCCGGACAGGAGCAGGCGGTGGTACTGGCCTACGCGCTGCTGCTCGGACTGCTGGTGGCAATCATCGGCGGACTCGGTGGGGTGGGCCTGACGTACCTGTGGACGTTGGGATCTCCCGTCTACTACGGCAGCAGTATCGCCTGGGACGTGCTGGGCCTGCCACTGCGAACGGCCTCGGCCACGTTGATGGTGCTCGTGCTCATCGCGGCCGCGTATCCGGCGATCCATTCCCGGCGGTTGGAGACCGCTGAGGTGTTGCGAGACAGTTGACGGTCCACGTGACCCGGCATCACTCACATCCGTGCCGCCCAGGCGATGTGTCCCTCGAAACCCAGCGATTCCGCCATCGCGCGGTAGTGACGCACGAGGTCCCGACAGCGGGGGTCGTCGCCGCGCGCGCGTGCCAGCAGTGCTCGCAGTCTGAGCACCCACACGTCGCGGAGGACGAAGCCGTCCTCGGCCGGTGCCGTGGCCAACCGTTCGATGATGGCCTCGGCACGGCACAGGTCCGCGTCCGTCCCACGGTCGATCAGCGTCTCCGCCAGGACCGCCGTCGCAGGAACGGCGTAGCCCCACGACAGCAGAGGTCCGCTCCGGGCAGGCAGGTCGGCGGCTGCGAGCATGAGCGCCACGGCCACGTCACGGTCACCGCAACGTGCCTTCTCACGTGCCGAATACGCCTCCACCAACGGCAACTCGCTCAGGCTGTGCCCTCGATGGATGAACACTTGGCTGGTCTCCCCGAGAAGCTGCGCTCCCCGTGCGCGCTGCGCATCGGTGTCGCGGTGGACCAGGGCGGTGCCCAGCGCGGTGCGGGCGAAGGTGACAGCCATATCGTCGCTGGACTGCTCAGCGGCCTTCATCCCCCGCTCGATCTCGCGGACGGCGGCGTCGGTGCTGGACAGCACGCCGAACGAGATGCCTGGGAAGTAGGCGTAGGCGATCACCGTGGCATACGACAACGGGTCAGCGCCGCGGGCCATCGCGAGTCCGTGCCGCAGGTCGTGTTGCCATCCGGGCCGGCCCAGGCTGTACCGGCCGACAGCCCGCGTCGTAAACGCCAGCGCCAGAGGACATCCGAACATGAAGCTGCCGATCGACGGATCACCGTCTGCCACGGTGATGACGCGTTGCGACCACTCCAGCAGGTGCCCCCATGCTCCGTTCTGGCCTTTGGCGTAGATCAGCGGAAACGACAGCCCCACGATCAGGGCCGGATCGCCGATCGACTCGATCAACGTCCAGGTCTCCGAGGCGAGTTCCGACGCCTCGACGATCCGGCCTCGGAGTGCGTGATCGAGCACCAACCCGGCCATGCCGGTCGCCAGGGCCGCCTTGTCCCCCGCGGCGGTGCACAACTGACGCAGTTCGTCGAAGCGCTCACCCGTCACCGACATGTGGACCCGCCACGCGATCCCGCACAGCAGCGCGCGTGGCGTGACGCGCATCGAATGGCGCTGCGGGTCATCGTCGGGAAGCGCGTCGGCGACCTGTCGGGCGCGCTCCCAGCTGGACTGTGCCGCGGAGATGTCGCGGTCGGCCAACCACGCGCCGGCGCGCATATGCCAGGCGAACGCGGTGGGCAGTTCGCCGGCCGCTTCGAGGTGTTCGGCGATCAGTGCCGCGTTCTCGTCGGCCGTGGCCGGGTCGCGCTCCCGGATCGCGGCGGCCAGCAGGCGGTGGGACTCGGCGCGAGTGGACCGCAACTGAGATTCGTAGGCCACGGCGCGGATCAGTGGGTGCCGGAAGGCGTACTCGGGCTGGGGTGTGGAGCGGACCTGATCGACCAACCCCGCTGCCATCAGTTCGTCGGGCACGGTGTCCACGCCGAGCGCGGTCAGCAGTGCCGCATCGAACCGGTCGCCGATCACGGACGCGGCGTTGACCGCGCGTTTGGCAGGGAGTGTCAGACGGTCGATGCGGGCTTCGATGGCGGCCTGGACGGTCTCCGGCACGGACAGGCGGGAGATGTCGGCATGGCAGACGTAGTGTCCGGGTTTGCCGGCCAGGACACCGCGCTGCGCCAGTTCGCGCACCATCTCCTCGGCGAAGAACGAGTTCCCCGCGGCCCGCTCGGTGATGGCCACGCTCAACTCACCGAGCGAGGGGTCAGTTCCCAGCAGATCGGTCAACAGCGCGGCGATGTCCGAATGAGACAGCGGGGACAGCGTGATCGTCTCTGCGCCCGGCAATCTGGTGAGTGCGCCGCGATACTCGGGACGGGCCGTGATCAGCACCATCAACGGGACTTTGGAGACGACGGCCAGAAAGTCGGTCAGCAGCGAATCACTGACCGGGTCTATCCAGTGGGCGTCTTCGACGATCATCAATTCGGGTTCGGTTCGAGCCAGTGTCGCGGTGGTGACCAGCGCCGTCAACCGTCGTCGCCTGGCATCCGGGTCGATCGCGGGCAGGGACGTGTCCGGGCCGGTGATGCCGAGCAGGTCGTCGAGCAGCGCGAGATCGTGCGGGTCCGCCCAGGTGAGCCGATCCCGGACGCGCGCCCGGGCGGCCTCGTGGTCGAGGCCCGTGATGCCGATGCCTTCCCGCAGCAGACCGGCCACGGCGTGGAACGGGATGTCGCGCGTGTGGGACTCGCAGTAGACCCACGCCACACGGATCCCCCGCCCGGTGGCGAGTTTCGCGGCTTCGCGGGCAATCCGAGTCTTACCGATGCCTGCGGTTCCGACGACGTGCGTCACACAACCCCGGCCGTCGGCCGTACGGTCCAGGTGCTCGCTGAGAGCCGCCATCTCCCAGCGCCGACCGACCAGGCCGGCCTCGGCCCGTCGCGCTCTGCGGCGCGGCGGGTCGGCGGACAGCAGGCGCCGCACCCGAACCGGGCCGTCGGCACCTTTGATGTGGGCGGGTTCGGGTTCGCCGAGTGTCGCCAGATGCTCGACGAGTCGCGCGGTCGATTCCGACAGCATCACGCCACCGGGCGGGGCCACGGACTCCATTCGCTGCGCCATTCCGACATGAATCCCGGTTGCGCGGTACCCCAGGGGCCCTGAACCGATCTCGCCGGCGATGATCTGCCCCGAATTCAGGCCCACCCGAACACTCAGCGTCACACCGTCGCGCCGAGCCACCTCAGCCGCCAGCTGAGTCGCCTCGTCCTGGATGGCCAGCGCGGCCAGGCAGCCGCGAAAGGCGTGGTCCTCCAACGCCACCGGAGCCCCGAAGATGGCCATCACCCCGTCGCCGGTGTACTCCGCGGAGCCACCGAAGCGTCGCACCACGGCCGCCGCGCGTTGCACCAGTTCGGTGATGATCTCCCGGTATCTCTCGACGTCGAGGGCCGCGGCGATGGCCATGGACCGCACCACGTCGGCGAACAACACGGTGACCTGCTTGTACTCGGCCCCCTCGGCTGGCGCCGCGGTGGGGACACCGCAGGCATCGCAGAACTTGGCCGCCACCCGCAGTTGTGTCCCGCACGATCCGCACGTCGGGCTCCCCGTCATCATCCCCCGCCGATCCGGGGCCCCCGCCCCGACGTCTCAGGGTAGGACGCGATGGGCGGGTGAGGCGCCGTTTGGTCTCGTTCGCACCCCGGGCCCCTTCCCGACGACCACCACGCCGATCATGACTTCCCGGTCATGCATTCGCCCAGGCGGGGCACAATGACCCGCGTGACCGAAAGCTTCACCGAAAGGTTCGCGGCGGGTTTGGCGAGCTACGGTGCCGGGCCCTGCATCGAGTTCGAACGACGGTGGCATTCCGGTGATGAGGTCGCTGAGTATGCACGCCGGATCGTGGCCTGCCTCGACCGGGCGGGTGTCGCTCAGGGCGCCCCGATCGGCTTGGTGGTGCGCAACCGATACCCGCACGCCGCGGCGATCATCGGCATGATCGCCGCCGGTCGTCCGGTCGCGATGATCTATTCGTTCCAGTCGCCCGAGGCGATCGCGGCGGACATCGAGCGACTGGACGCGGCGGCGGTCCTCGCCGAGACCGAAGACTGGACGGTTCCGGTGGTGGCGGCCGTGCACCACACCGGTGGCGCGGGTGTGGCGTTGTCTGCGGACGGGCCGACGGGCGTGGGCTCGCTCGAATGCGCCGACGATGCACGGCCCCGAACCGGCCTGGACGGCGCACTGGCCATCCTCACCAGCGGAACAACCGGTCCGCCAAAACGTTTCGTGATCCGGCCCGAAGTCCTCGAGCACACGGTGTACAGCGTGACCGGAGGACAGGCCGACCCCGACGAACCTCCCGAGATGTCGTACTGGCCACTCGGCGGCATCGGCGGGGTGTGCCAGCTGGTCACCGGGGTCTACGTCGGCAAACGGATGGTGCTGCTGGAGCGGTTCAGCGTCGACGAGTGGGTTCGGGCGGTCAAGCAGTACGGTCTGCAGCGCGTCGGCGTGCAACCTGCGGTGGTGCGGATGCTCCTGGACGCGGACCTGCCCGCCGGAGACCTGTCGTCGCTGCAGTACGTCATGAGCGCATCGGGACCGCTGGACGTCGCGACCCGCGACGCATTCGAGGCGAAGTATGGGATTCCGGTGCTCACCGCCTACGGCGCAACAGAATTCGCGGGCTCGGTGTGCTCCTGGACGCCTGATCTGTATCGCGAGTTCGGAGCGCGCAAGCGTGAGAGTTCAGGTCGCGCGCTGCCGGGGGTGCAGGTGCGCATCGTCGATGCCGAAACGGGTTCAGAACTCTGCGTCGGGTCCCGCGGCGTGTTGGAGGCCAAGGTGCCCCTGCTCGGGCCGGACTGGGTGCGCACCACCGACGTCGCCTCGATCGACGAGGACGGGTTCATCACACTCCACGGCCGGGCCGACGGCGCGATCAACCGCGGCGGGTTCAAGATCCTGCCGGAAACCGTTCGGAATGTGCTGATTTCACATCCATGCGTGCGCGACGCAGGGGTGGTCGGGGTTCCGGATCGGCGGCTGGGCCAGGTGCCCTTCGCCGTTGTCGAACCCGCACCCGGCACATGCCCGGAAGAGGCTGACCTGTTGGCGCACGTCCGGGCCGCGCTGCCGAGCCACCATGTGCCGGTGGCGATTCGCGTCGTCGACGAACTGCCCCGTACGCCGTCTCTGAAGGTGAGCATGCCGGCGCTGGCGGCGCTCTACGAGGCCCGAGGGGGCTGAGTCAGAGCGCGCCGACGTCCGCGGAGTACCAGCGCTGCGGTTGCAGGTGGATCGCCACGTGCGCGCCGAATTCCCGACGCGCGAATTCCAGATAGTTGTCGGCGGCCGCCCCGGACAGGTAGCGGCGCGTCATCTCCTCCAACTGTGCGTCGGTGCCGGGTTCGATGCGGCTCACCGCACCGTCGACCGTCACGTACCGGACGGTGGGCTCCACGCGCTGGACCATCAGGGTGAAGAAGCCCGATGCCTCGATCAGGCGGGCCTTGTGGGAGGCGGGACCGGTGAGGATCCACGGTTCGCCGCCGGGGGAGTACTGATACCAGATGGGGACGGTCAGCGGACCGTGGTTGTCTCCCGCGGCGACGGACAGTGCCGCGACATGCGGTTCAGCCAGAAACTCTTCGCGTTCTTCTTGGGAAAGCGCCATGAATCCACGGTACGTCCGCGGACGCTCCGCACGCCTCCTTGCCGCCCCTGCGGACCGGACTACAGTCGCATTCATGCGCTTCGGACTGTTCATCCCGCAAGGCTGGCGACTCGATCTGGTCGGCATCGAACCGGCGAAGCAGTGGGAGGTGATGCGTTCCCTGGCGCAGTACGCCGACGAGGGATCCGCCTGGGACTCACTGTGGGTCTACGACCACTTCCACACCGTCCCGGTGCCCACCGCCGAGGCCACCCACGAGGCGTGGTCGCTGATGTCGGCCTATGCCGCCACCACGTCCCGCATCAAGCTCGGGCAGATGTGTACGGCCATGAGCTACCGCAACCCGGCGTACCTGGCCAAGGTGGCCGCGACGGCCGACCTCATTTCCGGCGGCCGGATCCAGATGGGCATCGGCGGCGGATGGTACGAGCACGAGTGGCGGGCCTACGGATACGGATTCCCGTCCGCGGGAGTGCGGTTGGCGCGCCTCGATGAGGGCGTCCAGATCATGCGCGACGCGTGGCGTGACGGCGTGGTGAGCTTCGACGGTAAGCATTATCAGGTTGACGGTGCCATTGTGCAGCCGAAGCCGCTGCAGGACAACGGCATTCCCCTGTGGATCGCCGGTGGTGGCGAGAAGGTCACCTTGCGGATCGCGGCGAAGTATGCGCAGTACACGAACTTCACCTCGGAGCCGGAGGGCTTCGCCCACAAGTCGCGCCTGCTCGCCGACCACTGCGGAGACGTCGGCACCGACTTCGATGCGATCGTGCGCTCGGTGAACATCAACGCCGTCGTCGGTACGTCGGCGGCCGACGTCAAGGATCGGCTGGGCCGGGTGCGGTCGCGGATCGCCGACCTGGCCGGCGAACCGGCGGCCGACGCGATGATCGGCTCGATGAGCTCCCCGCAGTCCGGTGCGGGCACCCCGGAGCAGCTTGTCGAGGCGCTGACGAACCTGCGCGACCTGGGCTGCGAGTACGTCATCTGCTACTTCCCGGAGGCGGCCTACGACCGCTCCGGGATCGAACTGTTCGAGCGCGAGGTCATGCCCGCGCTGCAGTAGGCCTCCTCTTCGCCCGCGAGCGTGCGGGTCGCCGCCCGACACGCCGTCATCCAGCCCGTTTCTGCGCACGCTCGCGCTGAGGAGAATGGGGTTTCCACTTTTCGTTAATGCTGTTGTACGATTCCGCAAGCGCATTATTGGTCACGACTGCGGAGGATCGTCCATGCCACAGAAGGCGCTCGCGCCCGAAATCTCCACCTGGCCCGAAGAGAACCCACAGCTGATCGGCAGTCAGTGCGGCACCTGCTCGGCCACCGTCTTCCCGGTGCAGGACCACTGCCCCAAGTGCAGCGGTGGCGACATGTCCGACGTCCTGCTGCCGCGGCGCGGCACGGTGATCGCGTGGACCACGCAGGGATTTGCGCCTGGAGCGCCTTACGCCGGCCCGACGGGCAAGGAGTTCGTGCCGTTCGGTGTGGGCCTCGTCCAACTCGGCGACGTGATCCGGGTGGAGGGTCGACTGACCGAGAACGACCCGGCCAAGCTGCAGTTCGGCCAGGAGGTCGAGCTCACGATGATCCCGTTCACGACTGACGACGATGGCAACGAAGTCGTCACGTTCGCGTTCCAGCCGGTCTGAGGAGGCACCTTCAATGTCCAACGACGTCGCGATCATCGGCGTGGGGTTGCATCCCTTCGGCCGTTTCGACAAGCCCGCAGTCCAGATGGGTGCCGAGGCGATTCGTCTGGCGCTGGCGGATGCCGGTGTCGAGTGGAAGGACATCCAGTTCGGCTTCGGCGGAAGCTATGAGGTGTCCAACCCCGACTCGGTGACCCGCCTCGTCGGGCTGACCGGCATCACGTTCACCAACGTGTTCAACGCGTGCGCCACGTCGGCCAGTGCGATCCAGCAGACCGCCGACACCATCCGCCTGGGCAAGTACGACATCGGCGTCGCGGTCGGTCTGGACAAGCACCCGCGCGGCGCGTTCACCGACGACCCGGCCAAGCTGGCGCTGCCGCAGTGGTACGCCGAGAACGGGCAGTTCGTCACCACCAAGTTCTTCGGGATGAAGGCCAACAAGTACATCCACGACCACAACATCAGCCAGGAGACCCTGGCGCGCGTGGCCAACAAGAACTTCCGCAACGGCGCCAAGAACCCGAATGCGTTCCGCCGCAAGGAGATTTCGGTTGAGGAGATCTTGGCCTCGCCCGCGCTGAACTACCCGCTGACGCAGTACATGTTCTGCGCGCCCGACGAGGGTGCGGCCGCGGTCATCATGTGCCGCGCCGACATCGCGCACAAGTTCACCGACAAGCCGGTGTACGTCAGGGCCTCCGAGATTCGGACCCGCACGTTCGGCGCGTACGAGGTGCACGCGACGTCGGCTCCGCTGGACGAGGATCCGTCGCCGACGGTGTACGCCGCCAAGGCCGCCTACGAGATCGCGGGCATCGGGCCCGAGGACGTCGACATCGCGCAGCTTCAGGACACTGATGCCGGCGCCGAGGTCATCCACATGGCCGAGACCGGGCTGTGCGCCGACGGCGAGCAGGAGAAGCTGCTGGCCGACGGGGCCACCGAGATCCACGGCTCGATCCCGATCAACACCGACGGTGGCCTGATCGCCAACGGTGAACCCATCGGTGCCTCGGGTCTGCGGCAGATGCACGAGCTTGTGCGGCAGCTTCGTGGCGAGGCCGGTGACCGTCAGGTGCCCGGTTCGCCGCGAGTGGGCCTGGCGCAGGTGTACGGTGCGCCCGGCACCGCATCGGCGACCATCCTCAGCCTGTAACCCTCCTTCCCCGCGAGCCGGCTGGGGTCCCCGCGAGCGGGCGTGTTGGTACGGCGACGCGCCGTGTTCGGCGTACCGATGCGCACGCTCGTCGGGGACTGAGGGCACGCTCGCGGCGATGAGTTCTGTGTGCGGCGCGGGTCTGTTTGAGCATGAACATGAAAATCACCCCCTGCCTCTGGTTCGACAACAACCTCGAGCAGGCGGCGCAGTTCTACACCTCGGTGTTCCCGAACTCGCAGATCGAGGGGTACGTCACCTACACCGAGGCCGGACCCGGTGAGCCCGGTCAGGTCGCCTACGGTTCCTTCATGCTCGACGGTCACCGCTTCCTGGGCATCAACGGCGGTCCGGAGTTCGCCTTCTCCGAGGCGGTGTCGTTCGAGGTCCGCTGTGCCGACCAGGCCGAGGTGGATCACTACTGGAACAGACTGGTCGACGGCGGCGAGGAGTCGCAGTGCGGCTGGCTCAAGGACCGTTTCGGGCTGAGTTGGCAGATCGTGCCGGAGCGGTTGTACGAACTGCTGGAGGACCCCGACCCCGCACGGGCCGCGGCGGCCACGAAGGCGATGATGGGCATGCGCAGGATCGTGGTGGCGGAGTTGGAGGCCGCCGTCGCCGGGCTGTGACGGGCCGCTGAATTCCCCGGCGAGCGGCCGCCTTTGTACGCCTGCGGCGGCTGGGGTTCCCCCGCGTGCAGGGGCGTCACCGTACAGACGCGGGCGCTCGCGGGGGCAGGGCTAGCGGTGGGCCAGCACGTTGACGACCTTGCCCGACGCGTCGGCGAAGAAGAACCGCCGCACACCCCACTCCTCGTCACTGAGGGGGTGGACGATCTCCAGTCCCGCCGACACCGCCGACTCATGCGCGGCATCCAGCGCCTCGAGGCTGTCGACCTCGACCGAGACCACCGGATTGACCTGCGCGGTGGCGTCTTTGGTGATCAGGCTGAGCTGGTGCCGGTGCTGGTCGTCGGCCAGCGTGACGATCCAGCCGTGGTCCATGACCACCTTGAGCCGCAGCATGTCGGCGTACTGCGCGGTGGCCGCGGCGAGGTCATCCACGGTGAGCACGGGCACCACCCGACGGACCGTCATATCGCGGGGCCGAGCAGGTCGTCGGCGTCCTTGATGATGTAGCCGTAGCCCTGCTCGGCGAGGAAGCGCTGCCGGTGCGCGGCGTACTCGGCGTCGAGGGTGTCGCGCGCCACCACCGAGTAGAAGACCGCCCCACCCCCGTCGGCTTTGGGGCGCAGCAGCCGGCCCAGACGCTGGGCCTCCTCCTGCCGAGAGCCGAATGTACCCGAAACCTGCACCGCGACAGAGGCTTCCGGCAGATCGATGGAGAAGTTGGCAACCTTGGAGACCACCAGAGTGCGGACCTCGCCGCTTCGGAACGCGTCGAACAGCGCCTCACGCTCGGCGTTCTTGGTGGACCCCTGGATCACCGGCGCGTCCAATTCGGCGCCGAGCTCCTCCAGCTGATCCAGGTAGGCGCCGATGACCAGAGTCGGCTCATCGGGGTGACGCTGAAGAATGGACTTCACCACAGCGATCTTGGAATGCGCTGTGGAGCACAGCTTGTAGCGCTCCTCGGGTTCCGCGGTGGCGTAGAGCATCCGCTCGTTGTCGGTGAGCGTCACGCGCACCTCGATGCACTCCGCGGGGGCGATCCAGCCCTGCGCCTCGATGTCCTTCCACGGCGCGTCATAACGCTTGGGTCCGATCAGGCTGAACACGTCGCCCTCGCGGCCGTCCTCGCGAATCAGGGTGGCGGTCAACCCAAGCCGACGCCGGGACTGCAGATCGGCCGTCATCCGGAACACCGGCGCGGGCAGCAGGTGCACCTCGTCGTAGATGATCAGGCCCCAGTCCCGGCTGTCGAACAGTTCGAGGTGCTTGTACTCGCCCTTAGTGCGACGGGTGATGACCTGGTAGGTCGCAATGGTGACCGGGCGAATCTCCTTGCGCTCGCCCGAGTACTCGCCGATCTCCTCCTCGGTGAGCGAGGTCCGGGCGATCAGCTCGCGCTTCCACTGCCGGCCCGCCACGGTGTTGGTGACCAGGATCAGCGTCGTCGCTCCGGCCTTCGCCATGGCAGCGGCGCCGACCAGCGTCTTGCCCGCACCGCAGGGCAGCACCACGACGCCCGAACCACCCGCCCAGAACGAGTCGGCCGCCATCTCCTGGTAGTCACGAAGCTGCCAGCCGTCCTGGGCCAGTTCGATCGGGTGTGCCTCACCGTCGACGTAGCCCGCGAGGTCCTCGGCGGGCCAGCCGATCTTGAGCAGCATCTGCTTGACCCGGCCACGCTCGGAAGGGTGCACCACCACGGTGTCGTCGTCGATCCGCGCACCCAGCATCGGCGCGATCTTCTTGTTGCGCAGCACCTCTTCGAGGACCGCGCGATCGAAGCTGACCAGCGTCAGTCCGTGCGCCGGGCTCTTGACCAACTGCAGGCGGCCGTAGCGCGCCATGGTGTCGACGATGTCGACCAGTAGCGGCTGCGGCACCGGATAGCGGGAGAAGGACACCAGGGCGTCGACAACCTGCTCGGCGTCGTGGCCGGCCGCGCGGGCGTTCCACAGTGCCAGAGGAGTGATCCGGTAGGTGTGCACGTGCTCGGGGGCACGTTCGAGTTCGGCGAACGGCGCGATGGCCGCACGGGCATCGTTGGCCTGCTCATGGTCAACCTCGAGCAGCACCGTCTTATCGGACTGCACGATCAGGGGTCCGTCAGTCATCAGCGCCCCTCCTCCTCATCGCTCGTGCCTCGCTCTGCATCGTCGGTGGCGCGCAGTCATCAGCGCCCCTCCTCTTCATCGTCATTGCGGCGCGCGGCACCGTCGTCGGCGGCGTCGGGTATCGGCGTCGCTCCTCTACATCGCTGCGCACCGTCACCAACGCGCAGTCATCGGCGCGGCTCCTTCTCATCGCTCGTGCCTCGCTCTGCATCGTCGCCGGCGCAGACATCAGTCCATTATTCAGTCTTCGGCCGACACGACTGAGGTCACACGGTGCACAGCAAAGTCTCGGACCCGTCCGGCGGCTGAATCGAAGGCGATCAGCTGACCGCCCCGGATGTTGATCGGCGCGACCTTGCGCTGCGTGGACACCCCGGCGGCGTCGGTGTATCCGAGAAGCACCGAGGTCTGCTGCATCGCCGCCTGCTGCAGCAGGGTGATCGCCCGCGCCGGGTCGAGCCGGGCTCCCGAAGCGCTCGGCAAACTCACCACCCGGCGCAGGACCTCGACGATCGCGGCCAGGTTGTCTCGATTGGGTGCACTCGGCAGCGGACGGAAGAACCGTCGACTGGTGGGGGCGGGCACCCGGGCCCCCCGCGACCGCAGATCGACGACGGTCCCGGAGGCGTCCTCCGCGGCCGGTGCGAGACCCGCCGACCGCAGCGCGGCCAGCACGTCGGCGATCGGGGCCTGGCCGACCGCGACGGTGGGCGCCAGCAGGCGCAGTTCGAGCGCGGCGACGGCGGGCGACGACAGGGCCTGGGTCAGCAGCGTCGGGTCCTCACAGCGCACAAACGACGACGCCATACCCACCCGCAGCTGGCCGTGCCTGCGCGCGACGTCATCTATCAGGTACGTCAACCCCTGCGGCACCGGCGTCTTGGAGTGCCTGGCGAAGAACGCGTGCAGTTCCCCTGCTGTGCGCCCGGTGTCGAGAGCATTCCGCACCGACGCCTCGCTGATGCGGTAAACCATTGCCGCACCGGCAGACTCGACGGCCGCGACGGCGCCCAACTCTTCGGCGAGATCGCGGTCCAGGGGGCCGGGCACGACGACGGTCAGATCGGCCTGCAGCAGGAAGTGGTCGACCGGGGCGGGCAGCACCTTCTCCATCGCGGCGGCCGTCGCATCCGGGTCCTGACGCAGGATGGTCCGGCCCGGTGTGGTCAGCGCACCACGGCCCAGCAGGCCCAGCGCATGCGCCTCCTCGAGCAGTTGGGCGACGGGCTCGGGCTGCAGTCGTGCCGCCCACCGTGGTCTGCGCCACACCATCGCCGCCGAGGCGGTCGCGGCGTCGACGGCGGTCGCGGGATCGAACTCGGCGAGCGTCGACAGCAGCAGCCGGCGATCCAGCGGCGCCGCCGTCGAGTACAACGAATCCGACAGCGCCGCATACGGTTTTCCGTCAGGGCCTCGGTGGCCGATCAGGCTGGGCCGGGCGGGCAGGTCGAGCCAGGTGCTCGCGAGCAGCTGCCACCGAAGCGCGGTCGGCGTCTCGATGAACCGGTCGGCGGCCACGGTCGGGGCCCAGTACGGGCCGCCGGGTCCGTCCTCGGGCTCGGGGTCGGGCAGGCCGCTGGCGATCAGCCCGGCCGCCGAGGCGATTTCGAGCACCAGGCCCAGTCGCGGTTCGCCGATCCCGGTGAGTTTGGTGAGCCGGCGCATGTCGCGGATGCCGAGCCCGCCGCTGCGCAGCTCCGGGATGGCGGTGGTGCCCAGCGTCTCGGTCAGCACCTCGACCTCACGCAGCAGGTCGAGGATCGCCCCGGCGCCGACGGCGTCGACGTCCTTGACCGACAACGCCGGGGTGGGCTCGGGCCGCGGTGCGGTGAACGCCGAGGGGCCGGGCTGCTCACCGCGCAGCAGCTGGCCGACCTGGCGCGGCAGGATCACGGTGTCGCTGTCGAGTTGTCGCAGCAGGCCAGCTGCGAGGAGTCGCTGCACAGGTCGATCCGACGGGGTACCGGGGGCGGCGTCTCGGGTGCGTCCGACGGGGGATCCCTCGATGAGCCGGTCCAGCAGTTCGCGCTGCGGCCCGTCGAGTGCGGCGATGCGCTCGCGGACGTCGTCGGGCGCGAGTGTGGGGTCCTCCAGGACGACCTGGCCGGGATACCAGGGCAGGCCCGCGGCGGCCTCGGCAGCCACCCGCACCGATGTGTCTCCCCACGCCAGCGCGCGGTCCCGCAGATCATCGAGGGCCCCCAGCACGGCCTCCTCGGGCGCGCGGTCACCGATCAGCGCGACAAGTTTGGTGACCGGCACCGGTTCGGCCTCGGCATGCAGGACGAGCAGCGCGTCGAGCACGGCCAGGCGAAGAAAGTCCAGGTCATCGGTGGCGGCCTTGACCGATTGCCGCGCCTGGGCGCGCGCGGCCAGCGCTGCGATGCTGCCCGGCGGCGGTTGGGCGAGATCCGGCCGCAGCTCCAGCAGCCGGATGAGCCGCTCGTCCGACGAGTCGGCCAACCAGGTGCCCAAAGGGACGCCCGGGATGTGTTCGGTCATCGGTGACCAGGGTAAAGCAGCCACCGCGGCGCGCCAGTCGACCACCACCTGTCAGAATGGCTCTCGTGGCTGACAACGCTGAGAACAACAAGGGCCGCTACGTCGATCCGGGCTGGCCGACCACCGATCCCGACGACCACGCGGTGAGCGAACTCGTCTCCGATCGCACGGGGTCACTGTCGCCGTTCGGCGACATCACCTTCCCGCTGCCTTCCGACGACCTCCCGTACCTGCACCCCGTCACCGTCGTCAACAGGTAACGGTGGTTCGGGGCCCAGACTCCCAGCCGCTGTCACACCTCGACGAGCGGGGCGCAGCCCATATGGTCGACGTCTCGGACAAGGACGTCACCAAGCGCACCGCCGTCGCCTCGGGTGTGCTGCACACCACCACAGAGGTGGTGGAACTGATCTCGGCCGGCGGTCTGCCCAAGGGCGACGCGCTGGCCACCGCGAGGGTGGCCGGCATCCTGGCCGCCAAGCGGACCAGTGACCTGATCCCGCTGTGTCATCACCTGGCGCTGACCGGTGTCGACATCGAGTTCGACGTCGACGGCGGGGCCGTGCTCGTCACCGCCACGGTCCGGACCACGGATCGGACCGGCGTCGAGATGGAGGCGCTCACCGCCGTCAGCGTCGCCGCGCTGACGCTGTACGACATGATCAAGGCGGTGGATCCGGCCGCCCGCATCGACGACGTCAAAGTACTCAGCAAGGTCGGCGGCCGTACGGGAGAATGGCGCAGGTGACGCGCACTGGTCGAATCATCATCGCCTCCACCCGAGCCGCCGCCGGGGTCTACGACGACCGCAGCGGACCGCTGATCGCGAAATGGTTTGCCCAGCAGGGCTTCTCCACCCCGGAGGTCGTGGTGGTGCCCGACGGTGATCCGGTCGGGCGCGCGCTGCGCATCGCGGTGGCCGACGGCGTGGACCTCGTGATCACCTCCGGCGGCACGGGCATTTCGCCCACGGACGAGACTCCCAAGCAGACCAAACCGCTGCTGGACTTCGAACTGCCCGGCCTCGCCGAGGCCATCCGGCGGTCGGGCATTCCCAAGGTGCCCACGGCGATTCTGTCGCGTGGGTTGGCCGGCGTGGCGGGGCAGACCCTGATCGTCAACCTTCCGGGCTCTCCCGGCGGCGTGCGCGACGGCCTGGGGGTGCTCTCCGACGTCGTCCACCACGCGATCGACCAGCTCGCGGGTAAGGACCATCCACGGTGACCGCTGTACTGCGCGCTGCGCTGACCTCAGAACCCATCCTGCTCGTCGAGCACGAGCAGTTGGTGGCCGACGTCGCCGCGGGTGCAGTGGTCGGATTCGCCGGGGTGGTGCGCAACCACGACGGCGGCAGAGAGGTGATCCGCCTGGAGTATTCGGCGCATCCGTCGGCCGAACAGACCATGGCCGATGTCCTCGCCGAGGTGGCCGCTGAATCGACCGGCGTGCGAGCGATCGCCGCAAGCCATCGGATCGGGAGCCTGCAGCTCGGCGATGCGGCGTTGGTCGCGGCGGTGGCCGCCGATCACCGCAAGGCCGCGTTCGACGCCTGCGCGCTGCTCGTGGACACCGTGAAGGCCCGCCTGCCGGTTTGGAAGCACCAGTTCTTCGCCGACGGCACCGAGGAGTGGGTCAATTCGGCCTGAGGGCCACAGAAACGCCTCAGCGCCCCGGAAACGTGGGGGGGGGGGGGGGGGGGGAGAAAGACGGCCGCCGCCGGCGAGGACGGAAGGAAGGGGGGGGGGGGGCGGGCGGCGAACCGGGGGCCCGCCCCCGCGAC
>NZ_LZHW01000048.1 GCF_001667265.1 Mycobacterium sp. ACS4331
GCGTCGGCCCCCACCCGCCCTGAGCGATGGCATTGGGTGCGAACGCGTCCCCGTCGGGCACGAAGTAAGGGGTCATGGTGGCCACTGCGCAGTCCTCCCGAGTGTTATCGAGGCACTTACAGTAACTGACCCCTGTTCCGGGCCATGACGGCCTCCCGTCGTTGTGCGAGATCGCTGGTGTCCAACTGCTGAGCGCCGGAGATGGCCTTCTCGGCGTCCAGTGCGGGCTCGGTGACCCCGGCCCACCCACGCCGATAGATCTCCTTGAGGGCGGCCATGGTGGGCCCCGGCACATCGGCGATCTGAGTGGCCAGCTCCAGGGCTCGGGGGAGGAGCCGATCGTGGGGCACCACTTCGGTCACCAGACCGATGCGCTCGGCGCGCTCGGCGTCGACGACCTCGCCGGTCATCGACAGGCGCCGCGCCATACCGGCACCGACTCGCTGCGGAAGCCGGGCGGTCATGCCCCCACCCGGGAGGATGCCCACGCGGGCATGGGTGTCGGCGAACGCCGCTCGCTCGGAGGCGATCAGGAAGTCACAGGCCAGCGCCATCTCCAGGCCCCCAGTGAAGACCGGGCCGTTGACCGCGCCGATGATCGGGGTGGCCATCTCGGCGGGCTTGGCGATGCAGTTGTGCGATGCGAACTTCGCGAAGTACTCCCGTCCGAACTGCTGGGCCTCCTTGAGGTCGACGCCCGCGCAGAACGCGGGGTCGGTGCCGGTGAGGACCACCGCCCGCACCCCGGTGGCCTCGTCGGCGGCCGACATCGCGGCGAAGAGTTCCTCGATCAGAGTGCCGTTGAGCGCGTTTCGGGCCTGCGGGCGATTCAGCGTGAGCACGCGCACGGCGTCGTGATCGGTGATGAGGACGTCAGCCATGCATCGACGCTAGCGTAGTCAGATCCGCTGCAACTCGATGACCGGGATGACGCGGTCGGTCTTGGCTTCGTACTCACCGAATCCCGGTGTCTGAGCGACGATTCGGGGGTAGACGGCATCGCGCTCGGCGCGCGGGAGTTCGCTGGCCCGCACGTCGTAGTCCTCGGTGCCGATCTCAATGTGCGCCTGCGGGTTGGCGCGCAGGTTGTGCAGCCACGCCGGGTCGACGTCGGCGCCCGCGTAGGACCCGACGATGAGCAGGCGTCCGTCGAACTCGAACGCCATCACGGGGTTGACGCGCTCCTTCCCGGACTTGGCGCCGGTGGTGTGCAGCAGCAGCAGTGTCGAGCCTTCGAACGGCCCGCCGACCCTGCCGCCGTTGGCGCGGAACTCGTCGATGATCTGCTGGTTCCAGTTGTCGGCCATGAAGAGTCCCTTCGGTTCGTTTCCCCCCGACGACCTCAGCGTACGAACATCGTGGAGCTGTTCGCCAGGTCCAGCAGGGGCTGCGGCAGTGCACCCAATGCCAGGGTGATCGCCGCGGTCAGGGTGACCGTGGCGGTACTGGTCCACCTCGGGCGGATCACCGTCGGGCCGTCGGCGGGCGGGTCGGTGAAGAACATCAACACGATCACCCGGACGTAGAAGTAGGCGGCCACCGCGCTGGCGAGGACGCCGACGACCACCAACGGGATGGCCCCGCCTTCACCCGCGGCCTTGAACACCGCGAACTTGCTGACGAAGCCACTGGTCAACGGTATTCCCGCGAAGGCCAGAAGGAACAGCGAAAACACCGCGCCCACAACCGGAGAGCGTCGGCCCAGGCCGGCCCAGCGAGCCATGTCGGTCTCCTCGGCGCCGGTCCGGTCACGGACCAGGCTCACCACCGCGAAGGCGCCCAGCGTCGAGAATCCGTACGCGAACAGGTAGAACAACGTGCCGGACACGCCGCTGTCGGTGAGCGCGATGACGCCGGTGAGAAGGAACCCGGCGTGCGCGACGGCCGAGTACGCCAACATGCGCTTGACGTCGGTCTGGCGGATCGCGGTGACGGTGCCCACCACCATGGTCAGGATCGCGATCGCCCACAGCGCGGGTCGCCACTCCCCGCGCATCTCGGGCACCGCGACATAGAAGAACCGCAGCATCGCGCCGAATGCGGCCACCTTGGTCGCGGCCGCCATGAACCCGGTGATCGGCGTCGGCGCACCCTGGTAGACGTCGGGGACCCAGGAGTGGAACGGCACCGCACCGACTTTGAACAGCACGCCGACCGCGACCAGCGCGATGCCGAACAGTGCGAGCGTCGAGGGGCCGTCCTCAGCGATCGCCGCGCCGATGCCGCTCAGCGAGAACGTACCGGTCGCTCCGTACAGCAGCGCGACGCCGTACAGGAAGAACGCCGACGAGAACGCGCCGAGGAGAAAGTATTTCAGCGCCGCCTCCTGCGAGAGCAGACGGCGGTGGCGGGCGAGCCCGCACATCAGGTACAGCGGCAGCGACAGCACCTCGAGGGCGACGAACATCGTCAGCAGGTCGTCGGAGGCCGGGAAGAGCAGCAGCCCGCCCACGGCGAACATGGTCAGCGGGAAGACCTCGGTCTGCACGATCCCGGCCCGGGTCGCGAGCTTCTCGGCGACGCTGCCCGCGACCGCCGCGGCCTGAGGGGTGAACGCATCGAGACCGCCCGCGGTCTCCTGTGTTTCGGGTGCGGGCACCCTTCGTTCGGCGATCAGCAGCACGCCCAGGATCGCGATCAGCAGGATGGTGCCCTGCAGGAACAACGCGGGCGCGTCGACCGCGACGGCGCCGGTCACCGCGGTGTCGCCCGGCCCGCCGTGCAGGCCCCGGCTCACGGTGATCACCGCGATCAGGGCCGCGGTCAGGCCCCCGAGGCTCAGCAGCAGTTGCGCACCCAGTCGGCGGCCCCGGGGCAGGAAGGCCTCGGCCAGCACACCGGCCACGGCCACGCCGAACACGATCAGCATGGGTGCCAGTTGGGCGTACTCGACGGACGGCGCCTGCAGTGTCACTTCCCCGGTCCTTCCGCGACGGCCGGCCCGGGGTCGGTCTGGCCGATGGTGGTCAGCGTGTGCTCGACGGCCGGATTGATCACATCCAACGCGGGTTTGGGATAGATCCCCAGCACCAGCAGCAGCGCCACCAGGGGTGCGACCACCGCGAGCTCCCGCCGGTGCAGATCGCGAAGCTTCTCGTTGCCGGGCGTCACCGGCCCGGTCATCATCCGCTGGTACATCCACAGCACGTAGACGGCCGACAGCACCAGTGCGGTGGCGGCGAACACCGCGAGTACCGGGTAGCGCGTGAATGTTCCTATCAGCACAAGGAATTCGCTGATGAACGGCGCCAGACCCGGCAGCGAGAGCGTGGCCAGGCCGGCCACCAGGAAGGTGCCGGCCAGCACCGGGGCCACACTCTGCACCCCGCCGTAGTCGGCGATCATCCGGGTTCCCCTGCGCGACACCAGGAATCCGGCGATGAGGAAGAGCGCGGCCGTCGAGATGCCATGGTTGACCATGTACAGCGTCGACCCGGACTGGCCCTGGCTGGTCATCACGAAAATGCCCAGGATGATGAACCCGAAGTGGGAGATCGACGTGTAGGCGATCAGGCGCATGACATCGGTCTGTCCGATCGCCACGATCGCACCGTAGACGATGCCGATCACCGCGAGCGTGATGATCACGGGACGGAACAGCGTGGCCGAGTCGGGGAACAGCGGCAGGCAGTAGCGCAGCATGCCGAACGTGCCGACCTTGTCGACGACGGCCATCATCAGCACGGCCGTGGCCGGCGTCGATTCGACCGCGGCATCCGGCAGCCACCGGTGGAACGGCCACAGCGGTGCCTTGACGGCGAAGGCGAACATGAAGCCGAGGAACAGCGCGTGCATGATCGCGGGGTTGACCGCGAGCTCACCGTCGGCAACCGCGGTGACGATGGCCCGGAAGTCGAAGGTGCCACCGCCGAGACCGCCCGCGGTCACCACGTACAGGCCGATCACAGCGGCGAGCATCACCAGACCGCCGAAGAGGTTGTACAGCAGGAACTTCACGGCCGCGCGCGACCGGCCCGCGCCCGCGCCGAAGCCTCCGATCAGGAAGTACATCGGGATCAGCATGGCCTCGAAGAACACGTAGAACAGCAGCACGTCCAGGGCGACCAGCGAGATCAGCACCATGCCCTCGACGGCCAGGATCAGCGCGACGTAGGCGTGCGGGGCGCGCCCGGACAGCGCGGTCGCATCGGGCGTGTCGTGCCACCCCGCGATCAGCAGCAGGGGCACCAGGACCGCCGTCAGCACCACCAGTGCCAGCGCGATGCCGTCCAGGCCCAGGATGTATCCGGTGCCGAACGACGGGATCCAGGGATGGTCCTCGATGAACTGATACTGCGCGCCGCCGGTGTCGAAGCGCACGGCCAGCAGCAGTGCCACGGCCAGCACCGCGATGGACACCGCGACAGCGGCGTACTTCGCGATGTGCCGTGCCGCCGCGGGCAGCAGGATGATGACCGCCGCGCCGACCATCGGAATGGCCCACAGCACCGTCAACCAGGGCACGTTCACCACACGCTCACCACCCACATCAGGCCGATGACCAACGCGGCACCGGCGAGCATCGAGAGTGCGTACGAGCGCGCGAATCCGGTCTGCAGGCGCCGCAGTCCGTCGGACGTGCGCCCGACGAGTGCGGCCAGGCCGGTGGAGACGCCTTCGACGCCCCTGTCGTCGACCACGACGAGATCCCGGGTGAGTTGCGCGCCGGGCCGCATGAACACGGCCTCGTTGAGCGCGTCGCCGTACAGGTCCCGCCGAGCGGCCACGGTCAGCGCCGACACCTCCTCGGGCGCCACCTCGGCCACAGCGCGCGTCGCGTACATGCGGTAGGCGACACCGACACCCACGGCGACCACCGACAGGGTGATGACCGTCATGACCCAGACAGGGACGACGTGGTGGGCCTCATGGCTGCCGACCACGGGTTCCAACCAGTGCGCCAGACGACCGCCGAGGGCCAGAAGCGCTCCGGCCCCGATCGACCCGAGGGCCAACACGACCATCGACAGTGTCATGACCGGCGGCGACTCATGCGGGTGGGTGTCCGGCGCCCAGCGCCGCTCGCCGAAGAATGTCATCAGCATGACCCGGGTCATGTAGAAGGCCGTGATGCCGGCACCCAGCAGCGCCGCGCCGCCCAGCAGCCAGCCGCGCAGTCCGCCTGCGGCGAAGGCGGTCTCGATGATGGCGTCCTTGGAGAAGAAGCCGGCGAACGGCGGTACGCCGATGATCGCGAGGTAGCCGAGGCCGAAGGTGACGAACGTGACGGGCATCAGCGACCTCAACCCGCCGTACCGGCGCATGTCGGTCTCGTCGTTCATCCCGTGCATCACCGAACCGGCGCCGAGGAACAGGCCCGCCTTGAAGAAGCCGTGGGTCAGCAGATGCATGATCGCCACCGCATAGCCCGCCGGACCCAGGCCCGCGGCCAGCACCATATAGCCGATCTGGGACATGGTCGAGGCGGCCAGCGCCTTCTTGATGTCGTCCTTCGCGCACCCGATCACCGCGCCGAACAGCAGGGTGATCGCACCCACGATCACGACGCCGGTCTGGGCCGCGGGAGCCAGGTCGAACACCGGACCGGAGCGCACGATGAGGTACACGCCCGCGGTCACCATGGTGGCCGCATGGATGAGCGCCGACACCGGAGTCGGGCCCTCCATGGCGTCCCCGAGCCAGGACTGCAGGGGCACCTGGGCACTCTTTCCGCACGCCGCGAGCAGCAGCAGCAGTCCGATCGCGGTCAACGTGCCGGTCGAGGCCTGCGGGGCCGCACCGAACACGCCTGTGTAGGAGACGGTTCCGAAACCGGCGAACATCACCATGAGCGCCACCGCCAGGCCGATGTCGCCGACACGGTTGACCACGAAGGCCTTCTTGGCCGCGGTCGCCGCGCTGGGCTTGTGCTGCCAGAAACCGATCAGCAGGTACGACGCCAGGCCGACGCCCTCCCACCCGACGTAGAGGCCCAGGTAGTTGTCGGCCAGCACCAGCAGCAGCATCGCCGCCACGAACAGGTTCAGGTAGGCGAAGAACCTTCTGCGCCCGGGATCGTGCGCCATGTAGCCGATCGAGTACAGGTGGATCAGCGCACCCACGCCGGTGATCAGCAGCACGAAGCACACCGACAGCGCATCCATGCGCAGACCGAAGTCCACCTGCAACTGCGCCACCGGCACCCACGAGAACAACCGTTCGTCCACGACCCGGTCCTGCGGTGCGCGTCCCAGCAGATCGGCGAAAAGCACCGCGCCCCAGACGAAGGAGGCGAGCACGGTGGCGCAGCCCAGCAGGTGTCCCCACGCGTTGGTCCGGCGGCCACCGATCAGCAGCACCACGGCGCCGGCAAGGGGCAGCGCGATCAGCGGCAGGATCGTCATCAGTGCCTCAGCAGATGCGCGTCGTCGACGTTGGCCGTCTGGCGGGTGCGGTAGATGGTCATGATGATCGCCAGGCCCACCACCACCTCACACGCGGCGACCACCATGGTGAAGAACGCCACCACCTGACCGTCGAGGTGACCGTGCATCCGGGAGAAGGACACGAACGCGAGGTTGCAGGCGTTGAGCATGAGTTCGACGCACATGAACATCACGATGGCGTTGCGGCGCAGCAGCACTCCGGACGCGCCGATCGTGAACAGCAGTGCCGAGAGATGCAGGTAGTTATCGGGATTCATCCACCCCGCCCTCCTCGAATCCTCGCCGCACCAGGATGCTGCTGACCGACACCGTGGCCTCCGATCCGTCGGGAAGTCGGGCCGGCACATCGACCGCGTTGTGCCGCGCGTACACGCCGGAACTGGTCCAGGTGGTTGGGTGGCCCAGGCCGCGGAAGCGCTCCTGGGACAGTTCGCGCTGAGTCTTGCGGCGCTCGAAGCGTTCTCGGTGCGTCAGCACCATCGCCCCCAGTGCCGCGGTGATCAGCAGGGCGCTGGTGAGTTCGAACGCCCACAGGTACTTGACGAAGATCAACGCCGCCAACCCCTGGACATTGCCGCCGGCGTTGGCCTCTGCCAATCCGGTCCATCCGGTCGTGGAGACGGTCCCGACTCCGGCGATCAGCAGGAGCCCGAAGCCGAGGCCGGCGATGACCGCGGCGATGCGCTGGCCGCGCAGGGTCTCGGTCAACGACTCCGAGGAGTCGACGCCGATCAGCATGAGCACGAACAGGAACAGCATCATCACCGCACCGGTGTAGACGACCACCTGAACGATGCCGAGGAACAGTGCGTCCTGCGCGACGTAGAGGGCCGCGAGGCTGATCATCGTGGTGGCCAGGAAGATCGCCGAGTAGACGGCCTTGGGCGCGGCGACCACACCGACCGCGCCGGCCACCGCGATGGCGGACAGCACCCAGAACGCGACGGCCTCGGCGGTCATCGCGTGACCCCACTGACCCTGCCGAGGTAGTAGTCGTCGTCGGTCGTGCCCTCGGCCATCGCGTGCGGCGGGGGCGTCATTCCCGGCTGCAGGGGGGCCAGCAGTCTGTCCTTGCCGTAGATCAGATCTGACCGGTTGTCGTCGGCCATCTCGTAGTCGTTGGTCATGGTCAGTGCCCGGGTGGGGCAGGCCTCGATGCACAGCCCGCACCCGATGCAGCGCAGATAGTTGATCTGGTAGACCCGGCCGTACCGCTCACCGGGCGAGAAGCGTTCGGATTCGGTGTTGTCCGCGCCTTCGACGTAGATCGCGTCGGCTGGACACGCCCAGGCGCAGAGTTCGCAACCGATGCACTTCTCGAGCCCGTCGGCATACCGATTCAGTTGGTGGCGACCGTGATACCGAGCCTGCGTGGGCTCCTTGTGGTCGGGATACTGCTCGGTGATCGGCTTCTTGAACATCGTCGAGAAGGTCACACCGAAACCTGCGATGGCGTCGAGGAGTCTAGACACGGGCGTTCTCCTTGCTGGGAATCGGTGGGACGGGGAACGCGCCGCCGTCATCGGGCAGGGGCGGCGCCGCCGCCTGGCGCCGGCGCCGTCGGCGGGCATTCCAGACTCCGGCGCCGACGAGAAGGGCCAGTGTGAAGGCGCCGTAGATGACGACGGTCACCCAGGGTTCCGCGCCCGTGGACCGCAGGTTCTTGGCGACGGCGACGGTGAGGATCCAGGCCAGCGACAACGGGATCAGCAGTTTCCACCCGAGGGCCATGAACTGGTCGTACCGCATCCGCGGCAGCGTCGCGCGCAGCCAGAAGTAGAGGAACAGGAACGTCCACACCTTGGCCACGAACCAGATGAGCGGCCACCAGCCGGAATTCGCGCCGTCGATGAGGCTGATCGGCCAGGGCGCGTGCCAGCCGCCCAGGAACATCGTCGCAGCCAGGGCCGAGACCGTGGTCATGTTGATGTACTCGGCGAGCATGAACATCGCGAACTTCAGCGACGAGTATTCGGTGTGGAAGCCTCCGACCAGTTCTCCCTCGGCCTCGGGGAGGTCGAACGGCGCCCGGTTCGTCTCACCGACCATGGCCGTCACGTACACCAGGAACGACGGCAGCAGCAGGAACACGTACCACGTATGGTTCTGGGCGGCAACGATTCCCGAGGTGGACATGGTTCCCGCGTAGAGGAAGACCGCGGCGAACGACAACGCCATCGCGATCTCATAGCTGATCACCTGCGCGCTGGACCGCAGCCCACCGAGGAGGGGATAGGTTGATCCGGATGCCCAGCCGGCCAGGACGATTCCGTACACGCCGATCGAGGTGACCGCGAGCACATAGAGCACGGCCACCGGAAGGTCGGTCAGCTGCAGCGGGGTCTGATGCCCGAACACCGACACCACCGGACCCAGCGGGATCACCGCGAAGGCCATGATGGCCGGGATCACCGCGATGATCGGTGCCAACAGATAGATCGGTTTGTCGACTCCGGCCGGAATGAGGCCCTCTTTGAGGGCGAGCTTGACGCCGTCGGCCAGGGACTGCAGCAGCCCGGCGGGCCCGACCCGGTTGGGGCCGAACCGCATCTGCATGCGGCCCAGAATCTTTCGTTCGATGAGAATCGCGACGAGCACGGTCAACACCAGGAAGCCGAAGATCGCCACGGCTTTGATGAGCGAGAGCCACCACGGGTCATGGCCGAAGATCTGCGGGTCCGGATGGGTCACGCCGCACCTCCGCGCTCGATGCGCACCACCTCGCCGACGCCGACGCCCAGTTGTGCGTACAGCGCGCTGCCGGGGGAGTTCATCGGTACCCACACCACCCGGTCCGGCATCTCGGTGACGATCAGCGGCAGCGTGAGCACGCCGCGCGCGGAGCGTAAGGTGACCAGTTCTGAGTCGTCGACCCCGATCTCGGCCGCGGTGGCCGCCGACAGTCGCGCCTGGGGTGCTCGCGCGGTACCCGCCAGATGTGGTTCACCGTCCTGAAGTCGCCCCGCGTCGAGCAGCAGTCGCCAACTCGCCAGGACGGCTTCACCCGGGCCGGCGGAGACCGGACGGGAGGGATGGTTCGGGTCGGGAGCCGCCGGACCGTTCCACGGCGCCATCGCGCCATCCCGCAGGCCCAGGTCGACGCCGTGTTCGTCGGCCAGGGTCTGCAGCACCCGCGCATCCGGGGCCGCGTTGCTGGGCAGCGCCGCGCCGAACGGTCGACGACGTCCCTCCCAGTTCAGGAATGTTCCCGCCTTCTCGCTGACCGGCGCCACGGGGAACACCACGTCGGCGAGTTCGGTGACGGCGCTGTGCCGCACTTCGAGGCTCACGACGAAGCGTGCCGCGGCCACGGCGGCCCGTGCCGCATCCGGGTCGGGCAGGTCGGTCAGCTCGACGCCGCCGATCAGCAGCGCGTCGAGGTCGCCGGCCATGGCGGCGGCCAGGATCGCGGCGGTGTCCCGGCCGGGGACTGCGGGCAGGTCGGCCACGTTCCAGGCCGCCGCGGTCTCGGCGCGGGCTGTGGCGTCGGTGACGGGCCGCCCGCCGGGCAGCAGATTGGGCAGGCATCCGGCGTCGAGGGCGCCGCGTTCACCGGCGCGCCGCGGGATCCAGGCCAGTCGTGCGCCGGTCCGGTCGGCCAACCGGGCCGCCGCGGACAGTGCACCGGCGCTGGCAGCCAGGCGCTCGCCGACGAGGATGATCGCGGTGGGCGGCAGGTCCGCGCTCAGGGCGTCGAGGGCGTCGGCTTCGCCGCCCGGAGGTGACATCACCAGGTGGGCGTTGAGCTTGGTCAACCCCCGGGTCGCGTATGGTGCGACGGCCGTGACCGCCAGCCCGCTGCGCCGGACCGCCTTGCGCAGCCGCAGGAACACGATGGGTGACTCCTCTTCGGGGTCGAACCCGGCCAGCACCACCGCGGGGGCGTTCTCGAGGTCGGAGTAGGTCACCGTCATGACCCGGCCCGCGACCCGGGCGGCCAGGAATTCGGCCTCCTCGGCCGAATGCGCTCGGGCCCGCATGTCGATGTCGTTGGTGTTCAGCACGATTCGGGCGAACCTGCTGTAGCCGTCGGCATCCTCGGCGGTCACCCGGCCGCCCACCAGCACGCCGGCGCGTCCCGCGGCCGCCGACAGTCTGGCGGCCGTCAGATGCACGGCCTCCGACCACGACGCGGGTCGCAGCGCGCCGTCGGCATCGCGGATCAGCGGCGTGTGGATCCGGTCACGGGTGTCGGCGTAGGTGAAGGCCCAGCGTCCCTTGTCACAGTTCCACTCCTCGTTGACCTCGGGGTCGTCACCGGCCAGACGGCGCAGCACCTTGCCGCGGCGGTGATCGGTGCGTTGCGCACATCCGGAGGCGCAGTGCTCACACACACTGGGCACCGACACCAGGTCGAAGGGGCGGGCTCGGAACCGGTAGGCGGTGCCGGTGAGCGCACCCACCGGGCAGATCTGCACGGTGTTGCCGGAGAAGTAGGAGTCGAACGCCTCACCCGGCGCGATGCCGACCTGTTGCAGCGCACCGCGCTCGAGCAGTTCGATGAACGGGTCGCCGGCGATCTGGTTGGAGAACCGGGTGCACCGGGCGCACAGCACACACCGTTCGCGGTCCAGCAGGACCTGGGCGGAGAGGTTGATGGGTTTGGGGAACGTTCGTTTGACGTCGGTGAAGCGGGTCTCCGCACGACCGTTGGACATCGCCTGGTTCTGCAGCGGGCACTCACCGCCCTTGTCGCACACCGGACAGTCGAGCGGATGGTTGATCAGCAGCAATTCCATCACGCCGCGCTGGGCCTTGTCGGCCGCGGCGCTGCTGTGCTGGGTGCGCACCACCATGTCCGGTGCGACGGCCGTGGTGCAGGACGCCATCGGTTTGCGCTGTCCCTCCACCTCGACCAGGCACTGGCGGCACGCGCCGACGGGGTCGAGCAGCGGATGATCGCAGAACCGGGGAATCTGAATGCCCATCAACTCCGCGGCGCGGATCACCAGAGTCCCCTTGGGGACCGTGATCTCGTGGTCGTCGATGGTCAGGGTGACCAGTTCCACCGGGGGAGCGTCGTGGCTGTGCTCGGCGAGCGTCATGCGCCGACCCCTTCCGGTGTGGCCAGCATCGATGCGTACGGGTCGAACGGGCATCCGACACCGAGGTGGCTCTCGTACTCGTCACGGAACCACCGCAGTGAGCTCATGATCGGGCTGGCCGCACCGTCGCCGAGTGCGCAGAACGACTTGCCGAAGATCGTGTCGGAGATGTCGAGCAGCTTGTCGAGATCCTCCGCGGTGCCGCGACCGGTTTCGAGTCGCTCATAGATCTGGGCCAGCCAGGAGGTGCCCTCGCGGCAGGGTGTGCACTTGCCGCACGACTCGTGGGCGTAGAACTGGGTCCAGCGCCGGACGGCACGCACCACACACGTCGTGTCGTCGAACACCTGCAGCGCCTTGGTGCCCAGCATCGACCCGACCGAGGCCATGCCCTCGTAGTCCAGCGGCACGTCGAGATGGTCGGCGGTCAGCAGCGGGGTCGACGATCCGCCTGGGGTCCAGAACTTCAGTTCGTGACCCGCGCGCACCCCGCCGGCGTAGGACAGCAGTTCGCGCAGCGTGATCCCCAGGGGCGCCTCGTACTGGCCGGGATTGGTGACGTGGCCCGACAGCGAGTACAGCGTGAACCCGGGTGACTTCTCCGAACCCATCGACTTGAACCAGTCCACACCGCCGAGCACGACGGGTGGCACCGACGCGATGGACTCGACGTTGTTCACCACGGTCGGGCATGCGTACAACCCGGCGACGGCCGGAAACGGCGGACGCAGTCTGGGCTGGCCGCGCCGGCCCTCCAGCGAGTCGAGCAGTGCGGTCTCCTCGCCGCAGATGTAGGCGCCGGCACCGGCATGCACGATCAGGTCCAGGTCGAACCCCGACCCGCCGATGTCGGTGCCGAGGTATCCGGCCTCGTAGGCCTCGGCGACCGCGGTCTGCAGGCGCCGCAGCACGGGCACCACCTCGCCGCGGACGTAGATGAAGGCGTGCCGGGCCCGGATCGCGTACGCGGCGATGATCGCCCCCTCGACCAGGAAATGCGGCGTGGTCAGCATCAGCGGAATGTCTTTGCAGGTGCCCGGTTCGGACTCGTCGGCGTTGATCACCAGGTAGTGCGGTTTGGCGCCCGCACCGGTGTCGTCCTGAGGGATGAAGGACCATTTCGTGCCGGTGGGGAACCCCGCACCGCCGCGGCCGCGCAGGCCGGACTCCTTGATCAGGGCGATGACGTCGTCCGGCGGCATCTGCAGCGCGGTGTGCAGCGCGCGGTATCCGTCATGGTCGAGGTAGGTCTGCAGTGTCCAGGGCTGTTCGGCGTCCCAGAACCGGCTCAGGACCGGTGCCAGCGGTGTCGGCGTGGCCATTCACTCTCCCGTCATGTCGAGGGTCTGGGCCACCCGCAGTCCGGCCAGCGTCGCGGGGCCCGGACCCGCACTGTCGGCGGCGCGCGCGGGGTCGGTGAGACCGGCCAGGGTCCGCGCGGTCTCGGTGAACGGGCACACCACGCCACCGCGGGTGGCCCGGATCGGCTCGCCCGCGGTGATGGCGTCGGCCAGATCCTTTGCGCTGGACGGTGTCTGGTTGTCGAAGAACTCCCAGTTGACCATCACCACGGGTGCGTAGTCGCAGGCCGCGTTGCATTCGATGTGCTCGAGGGTGATCAACTCGTCGGCCGTGGTCTGCCCCGGGTGGATGCCGAGGTGGTTCTCCAGAGCCTCGAGGATCGCGTCACCGCCCATGATCGCGCACAGCGTGTTGGTGCACACGCCCACGAGGTATCTGCCGGTCGGAGTCCGCCGATACATCGAGTAGAAGGTGGCGACGGCGGTGACCTCGGCATCGGTCAACCCCAATTGCGCTGCACAGAACGAGATCCCGGCGGCCGTCAGGCAGCTGTCCTGGGACTGCACCAGGTGCAGCAGCGGAAGCAGCGCCGAGCGTGGGTGCGGGTATCGGGCGATGATCTCGGCGGCGTCGGCCCGCAGGCGTTCGGTCACCTCCGGCGGGTAGGTGAGCGCGCCGCCCACGGGTGGGCCGGGTTCGTCGGGACGCGGGCCCAGGGTCAGGTCGATGACGGTCACCGGTCCACGCCTCCCATCACGGGGTCGATCGAGGCGACCGCGGAGATGACGTCGGCGACCATGCCGCCCTCGCACATCGCGGCCACGGCCTGAAGATTGGTGAACGACGGGTCGCGATAGTGCACGCGGTAGGGTCGCGTTCCGCCGTCGGAGACCATGTGCACGCCAAGCTCGCCGCGCGGTGACTCGACCGCCACGTAGCACTGCCCGGCCGGCACCCGGATGCCCTCGGTCACCAGCTTGAAGTGGTGGATCAGGCCCTCCATCGAGGTGCCCATGATCCTGGCGATGTGCTCGGGACTGTTGCCCAGTCCGTCCGGGCCCAGTTTCAGGTCGGCCGGCCACGCCAGCTTCCTGTCCTCGATCATCACCGGGCCGGGACGCAGTCGCGCAAGGCACTGCTCGACGATCTTGAGCGACTCCTTCATCTCCTCGACGCGGATGACGTAGCGGTCATAGCAGTCGCAGTTCTCCCCGGTGATGACGTCGAAGTCGTAGGTCTCATAGCCGCAGTAGGGTTGCGACTTGCGCAGATCGTGCGGCAGGCCGGTCGAGCGCAGCACCGGTCCGGTGATCCCCAGCGCCATGCATCCGGTCAGATCCAGGAAGCCGACGTCGCGTGTCCGTGCCTTCCAGATGGCGTTCTCGCGCAGCAGATTCTCCAGCTCACCCAACCGGCCGGGCAGCAGGTCCAGGAGCCTGGCCACCCGATCCGCGCCGTCCTCGGGGAGGTCGGCGGCCAATCCGCCGGGCCTGATGAAGGCGTGGTTCATCCGCAGGCCGGTGATGTTCTCGAAGACCGTGAGGATCTCCTCGCGTTCCCGGAACCCGAAGAACATCGCGCTCATCGCGCCCAGTTCCATACCGCCGGTGGCCAGGGCGACCAGATGGCTCGAGATGCGGTTGAGCTCCATGAGCATCACCCGAATCACGCTGGCGCGCTCGGGGATCTGGTCGGTGATGCCGAGCAGCTTCTCCACGGCCAGGCAGTAGGCGGTCTCGTTGAAGAACGGGGACAGATAGTCCATCCGGGTCACGAACGTGACACCCTGGGTCCAGTTGCGGTATTCGAGGTTCTTCTCGATCCCGGTGTGCAGATAGCCGATGCCGCAGCGCGCCTCGATGACGGTCTCACCCTCGATCTCGAGGATCAGGCGCAGCACCCCGTGGGTGGACGGGTGCTGCGGGCCCATGTTGACCACGATGCGGTCACCGGCGCCCGCCTGAGCGGATTCTCGTGCCAGCGTGACGATCTCGTCCCAGTCCTGACCCCCGAGGGTGACTGTGGTCTCATGCGTGTCGGTCATCAGTGGTAGGCCCTCCGCTGGTCCGGGGGCGGTATCTGAGCGCCGTGGTACTCGACGGGCACGCCGCCGAGTGGATAGTCCTTGCGCTGCGGGTGCCCGACCCAGTCGTCCGGCATCTCGATGCGGGTCAGTCCCGGGTGCCCGTCGAAGATGATCCCGAAGAAGTCATAGGTCTCCCGTTCGTGCCAGTCGGTGGTGGGGTACACCGAAAACAGCGACGGCACATGCGGATCGGTGTCCGGGCAGCTCACTTCGAGTTGGATGCGCCGATTGTGGGTGATCGACATGAGCGGATACACGGCGTGAAGTTCGCGTCCGGCGTCGCCCGGATAGTGCACGCCCGACACGCCCGCGCACAGCTCGAAGCGCAGCGCCGGGTCGTCGCGCAGTGCTCGCGCGACCACAGGGAGGTGGTCGCGGTGGATCTCGAGGGTGAGCTGGTCGCGGTGCACCACGACGCGCTCGACGGCCGCGTCGAACTCAGGCCCGAGCACATCGGCCAACCGGTCGACGACCTCATCAAAACACCCGCCGTAGGGCCGGGGCGACCCACCGGGCAGCGCCACCTCGCGGATCAGGCGGCCGTATCCCGAGGTGTCGCCGGTGTCGCGCGCTCCGAACATGCCGCGGCGCACGCCGATCACCTCGGGGTTGTGCGGGTCCTGGGTCATCGCAGCAGCCCCTTCAACTCGATGGTCGTGGGAGCCGACAGCGCGGCCTGTTCGGCGGCCGCGACCACCTCGTCACGGTGCACTCCGAGCGGCATCTCGGCGATCTTGGCGTGCAGCGTCAGAATCGCGTTGAGCAGCATCTCCGGGCGGGGCGGACATCCGGGCAGGTAGATGTCGACGGGGACGATGTGGTCCACGCCCTGCACGATCGCGTAGTTGTTGAACATCCCGCCCGAGGAGGCGCAGACCCCCATCGAGAGCACCCACTTCGGTTCGACCATCTGGTCGTAGACCTGCCGCAGCACCGGCGCCATCTTCTGGCTGACCCGGCCTGCCACGATCATCAGATCGGCCTGCCGTGGAGTGGCGGAGAAGCGCTCCATGCCGAAGCGGGCGATGTCGAAGCGGGGGCCGGCGGTGGCCATCATCTCTATCGCGCAGCAGGCCAGACCGAACGTGGCCGGCCACAGCGACCCCTTGCGCACGAATCCGGCGACCTTCTCCACGGTGGACAGGAGGATCCCGCCGGGCAGCTGTTCTTCGAGTCCCATGTCTAATCCCAGTCCAGTCCGCCGCGACGCCACACGTAGGCGTAGGCCACGAACACGGTTGCCATGAAGAGCCCCATCTCGACCAGCGCGAACGTGCCCAACTGGTCGAAGGACACCGCCCACGGGTAGAGGAAGACGATCTCGATGTCGAAGACGATGAACAGCATCGCGGTCAGATAGAACTTGATCGGGAAGCGGCCGCCGCCCGGCGGCTGCCGGGCCGGTTCGATGCCGCATTCGTAGGCTTCGAGTTTGGCTCGGTTATACCGGCGCGGGCCGATCACCAGCGCGATTCCGACCGATCCCACCGCGAATGCGGCCGCGATGGCTCCCAGGATGAGGATGGGCGTATAGAGCTCCATACCGTACTGCGCTCCTCGCTCGGGCTGTCGATGTGAGCTACAACACAGCCTAGCGATCTTGACGGGGGACTCGCCGCATTTTCGTTACTATCGGCAGTGACGGCGCGTCGAATGGCCGCAGATGGCGAACAGCCAAGGGCCTCAGGGTAATTCGCGTCAGTTCAGGCTGTCAGCTGAGGCTGGGGGAACGCAGCAGACTCACCACGGCCTCGCCGAGTGCAATGGGGTCGATCGGGTGTGGCACGGCCGCCTCCGCGCGTGACCAGCGGGCCAGCCAGGCATCGTCGCGGCGGCCCGTCAGGACCAGGATCGGCGGGCAGTCCTCGATCTCGTCCTTGAGTTGTTTGGCGATGCCCAGTCCGCCTGCCGGGGTGGCCTCGCCGTCCAGGATCGCCAGGTCGACACCGCCCGCGTCCATGTGCTGGATCACCACCGGCGCGGTGGCGACCTCGAGATAGCTCAACTCCGGCAGTTCGGGGTGGATGCGCCTGCCCAGCGCCAGCATGACCTGTTCGCGCGTGCGCGCGTCGTCGCTGTAGACCAGCACACGGACGGGTCTGTCGGTCATGGGGCCGATGCTACGGCGACTCCCGCTGCGCCTGCGTGGTTTTCGGGCAGGCCGCGGGGGTCAGACCCGGGCTCAGAGCAGCGCGGCCATGTCGGCGGGGTCGAAGTACTCGTCGATGCGGCTGATCAGCCCGTTGGCGGCGAGCCTGATCACGATGCACACCCGGAGTGCGATGGTGGCGCCGTCGGTGCCGGTGGCGTGCAGGATGTGCTGCTGGACGAACCCGCCCTCGAAGACCCGCCGGTCCAGCACCTCATAGCGGCGCTGCGAGGTGCGGTTGATGAACCAGGTCAGCACCCGAAGCGCCCGGGCGCGGTCGTTGTCTGCCGCGTCACCGGAGTGCCACACCGCGATGTCCTCGTTGAACAGTTCCTCGATCATGCCGATGTCGGACTGCTCGATGGCATCGAACAGGGTGTCGGCGACGTCGATGATCGCCGGTTCGTCCGTCACAGGCATGTCACTGTCCTTCGTAGCCGGGGTGCGCGGCGGCCAACCGGTGTCCGACCAGCCGGCGCAGCGCCGGCAGCACGTCGTCGGCGCGGTCGTCGAAGTCGCCGCGTCGGATCGCGGCGGCCAACGCGGCCTCGTCGGGAGCGCCGAGGTCGGTGATCGCGGCCCTGACCGCCTCCGCTCCCGTCGCCGTCAGCTCACGCTGCACCATGCGCAGCGCGTTGGCGGCGACGCGGGTGTGGAAGTTGACCTGACCGGTGGTGGCGTCCCGGACGTCGTGGTCGAGGAAATCCGCGACGGCCTCGAGCAGTTCGGCCGCGGTGGGCCGGCCGTGCAGGCCAGGGGTGTCGCGGGCCTGCCCGGGTGGGTCCGCGGTGACCAGCGGCGCGCCGAGGAGGTCGAGCAGATCCCATTCGGTTTCACAGACGCGGCGGCCGATGGTCGCCAGCTCCACCGACGGGGTCTGCCCGGACAGGTGCCGCTGCGCCTGGAACCGGCAGATGATGCCCCAGCGCAGCGTCGCCGACACCAGCCACCAACGGAACTCGGCACGGTCGATCGGCGCGCCGCCGGCCTGTTCGTAGGCGGTCAGGAAGTCCTCGATGCTGCCCAGGCCGCCCGCACCCAGTTCCCGAGGCGCCCCGAACCGCCAGGCCCGGATGCAGAACCAGGCCAGATCCTCGGCTGGGTCACCGGCGTGCACGAGCTCCCAGTCGAGCACCGCGGCCAGTTCGGACCCGTCGACGATGAGGTTGCCCATCCGGAAGTCACCGTGCACGAGGGTCGTGCGCAGGGTCTTCGGGCGGTTGCGGTCCAGCCAGCGGAATGCCCACTCGAACGTCGCGGTGGTGTCGCCCATATCGTCGAGTTCGGCACGCCACTGGTCGAGCTGGTCGGCGTCGGACAGTTCGGCGTCGTTCGGGTCGGCCCGGTGGATCGCGGCCAGGGCCGAGGCGCACTGCCGCAGCAGCTTGTCGCGGCCCGCGTCGTCGAGGGCACGCTGGATTCTGCGCACGATCGTCTCGCCCGCGATGGCCGAGCAGATCAGGTACGGATGTCCCAGCGGTTCAACGCTGTTCGACGCCGCCAGAATCTCGGGCACCGGCGCCCCCTGGGCGGCCGCCAGCCGCTGCACCTGCGCCTCAAGCTCCATGCCCGCATGCACCTCGTCGGCCTCGCCGGTGCGCAGGATCAGCGGACGCGCACCGTCGGCCGTGCGTGCCGTGAACGCCCACGTGGTGCGACTCGCGCCGCCGGTCAGCCGGGTCAGGCCGTCGATCTCGGCGCCGAGCACGGCACTCAGCGCCTGCTCGAGACTCATTTCCGCCCGAACTTGAGCATGCGCTGTGCGACGCGGCGGATCTGGATCTCCTCGGCGCCCTCGGTGATGCGGTAGCGCCGGTGGTGCCGGTAGATGTGCTCGAACGGTTCATGGCGGCTGTACCCGACACCGCCATGGATCTGCATCGCGCGGTCGGCCGCCTCGCACACCAGCCTGTTGGCTCGGTAGTTGGCCATCGACACCTTGTCGGACACCTCCATATGGTGGTCGCGGTCCAGATGCCAGGCCGCGTAGTACACCAACAGTCGCACCATCTGGGCCTCGGTCTGCAGTTCGGCCAGCGGCCACTGCACCGCCTGGTTCACGCTCAACGGCTTGCCGAACACGACTCGCTGGCCGGCGTAGTCCGCGGCGCGGTCGATGCAGTACTGGGCGGCCCCCAGGCTGCTCGCGGCCTGACGGATGCGGTTCTCGTGCAGGAACGTCTGGCCGACCGCCAGTCCGTGGTCGACCTCACCGAGAACCGCATCGGCGGGCACGCGCACGTCGTTGAGTTCGACCTCGCCGTGGTCGCTGGGCATGTTGAAGGTCCACCAGTAGTACGGCACCTCGAAACCGGGGGTGTCGGTGGGCACCAGGAAGGCCGTGATCCCCGTGGCCTGTCCGTCCTCTCCGGAGGTGCGGGCGAAGACCAGGTCGTGGGTGGCGCGGTGCACGCCGGTGTTCCACCGCTTGGCGCCGTTGATCACCCACTCGTCACCGTCGCGCACGGCGCGGGTCTGAAGCCACGTGGCGTCGCTGCCGTGGTTGGGTTCGGTCAGTCCGAAGGCCATGGAGCGCTCACCGGTGAGCATGGCCTCGATCCAGTCCTTCTTCTGCGCCTCGGTGCCGAACCGGGCCATCATGATCACCTGCGGGAAGTTGCCGACGATCGACGACTCGTCCTGCAGGTCGTTGTGCAGGCCCAGGCCCTTGTGGGCCAGGTGTTCGCGGATCACCGCCATGTCGAGGTTGGTGCCGTCGCGGCCGCCGAACTCCGACGGCAGGCCGTAGCGCAGCCACCCGGCGGCGTCGGCCCGGCGACGCATCTCGTCGAGCAGGTCCTCCCATTCCCGACGGGGGATGCCGCCGTTCTCCAGATCGGTGCGGGCGAACTCCCGGCGCCGGTCGAAGTACTGGATGTGCTCGCGTTCCAGCGGCTTGATCTCGGCTTCGATGAACTCGTCCATCTCGGCCAGCAAACCGGGAAGATGGTCTGGCAGGGTGAAATCCACAGTGCTCCTTCGTCGTTGAAGTTCAGTAGCCGTAGAGCGTCTTCTTCCAGATGGTCGCCAGAGTACGGATGGCGTCCTCGTCGCTCGTGCGCACCCCGAGGGCGGCGGCGTCGGGTCTCAGGTACACGACGGTGAAGTTCTCGAACAACAGCGAGATGGCCAACGCGATGTGGTCGGGGTCCAGGTCGGCGCCGTAGCCCTGCTCCTGCGCCCGCAGCACCGAGGCCCGCACGATGTCCATGCCGAACCTTCGGAACTCGTTCTGCATCTCGGCGAACCGCTGTTGCGCCGAACCGAGTTGCGCGACGGCCACCATGATCCCGAGGTTCTGCTTGAAGATGTTCCAGTACCCGGTGGCCATCGTGGTGAAGAACTCGCTGTCGTCCGCCGATTCGGGCAGGTGGACGGGCAGTCCGGACAGCACGTCGTGGAGGAACGACTCGGCCAGGACCGCCAGCAGGTCCTCCTTGTCGTCGAAGTATCGGTAGAACACCGCGGGCGATCTGCCCGCGGCCGAGGTGATGTCGGCCAGCGTGGTGCCGTGGAAACCGCGCTCGGCGAACAGCTTCCGCGCTGCCGCTGTGATGGCGTCGCGGGTCTGCTGTCCCTTGTTCGAGAGCGCGCGGGTCACAGCTCAGCCGATGATCCGGTCGCCGGCCCGCAGCAGCGAGCTGGGCAGATCGTGTCCGATGAGGCGTTGGGCGACCGCGGCCGCCTCGATGGCCGTCGGCAGGTCGACGTCGGTGCCGATGTCACTGTCGCGCAGCAGGTACACCAGATCCTCGGTGGCGATGTTCCCGCTGGCGCCGGGGGCGAACGGGCAGCCGCCCAACCCGCCCACCGAGGCGTCCAGGCGCGTGACACCGGCCTGGACCGCCGCGAACGCACTGGCAAGACCCGACCCGCGGGTGTTGTGGAAGTGCGCGCCGAGGGGCGTGTCTCCGAGGAGGGGCCGCACCTGGTCGATCAGGGTCTGGACCCGTCGCGGAGTCGCGGTGCCGATGGTGTCGGCGATCGCGACCCGGTCGACGCCGAGATCGACGGCGGCGGTGACGATGTCGAGTACCCGATGGGGTGCGGTGGGCCCGTCGAACGGGCAGTCCCATGCGGTGGCGACGATGACCTCCACCGAGGCGCCGCTGTCGTGCGCGATGCGGGTGACATCGGCGATCGCGACGGTGGCCTCTGCGGTGCCGCGCCCGACATTGGCGCGGCTGTGCGCGTCGGAGGCCGACACCACGTATTCAATGGAGTTCAGCCCCGCGGCGATCGCGCGTTTGGCGCCGTTGGGGCTGGCGACCAGCGCGGAGAACTCCACGTGGTCGAACCGTGCGAGTTCGGCGGCCAGGGCTTCGGCGTCCGCGAGGGCGGGCACCTTCGACGGCGACACGAACGCGGTGGCCTCGACTTCGCGGACACCGGTGGCCACCACGGCCTCGAGCAGTTCGATCTTGGCGGCCAGCGGGATCGGCTCCTCGATCTGCAGGCCGTCGCGCAGGCACACCTCACGGATGTCGACATGGGCGGGCAGTTCGGTCATATCACTCCCTCGCTGTGCAGACGGTTCAGCTCGTCGGCGGTGTGCCCGAGCAGGCCGGTGTAGACCTCGTCGTTGTGCTGGCCGGGCCGGGCCGAACCGGCGTTGCGGATGGTGCCGGGAGACTCCGAGAGCACCGGCACGACACCCGGACCCTTGACGTTACGCCCGATGCGTTCGTCGAAGTGGTCGGCGATCATGCCGCGGGCCTGCAGTTGGGGATCGGCGACCACCTCGGCCACGGTGTTGATCGGTCCACTGATCACGCCCGCCTCCGAGAGGACGGCGATGATCTCGTCGGGCTGACGCTGCGCCGCCCAGTCGCCGATGATCTTGTCGAGCTCGTCCTGATTGCGCCCGCGTGCAACGTGATTGACGAATCTGTCGTCAGTGGCCAGGTCGGGTTGTCCCATCGCCGAGCACAGGCGCCGAAACACGGTGTCCTGGTTGGCCGCGATCACCACCCAGCTCCCGTTGGCGCTCTGGTAGATGTTCGACGGTGCGATGCCCTCCAGTCGGGTGCCCGACGGCCCGCGCACGACACCACCGATGTCGTAGTCCGGAATCGTCGACTCCTGGATGGCCAGGCAGCTTTCGGTCAGGGCGGTGTCCACGATCTGACCCTCGCCGGTGACGCTGCGCCGGTAGAGCGCCGCCAGGGCGCCCTGCGCTGCGAACATCCCCGCCAGGCTGTCGCCCAGTGACAGGGCCAACCTCGGTGGTGGTCCGCCCGGGAAGCCGTTCATGTGCCGAAGCCCGCTGGCGGCCTCGGCCACCGAGGCGTACCCGGCCTTGCCCGCCTCGGGGCCGGTCTGTCCGTAGCCCGACACGCGCACCAGGATGATGCCCTTATTGCGTTCGCGCAGAACGTCGTAACCCAGATTCCACTTCTCCAGCGTGCCGGGCCGGAAGTTCTCCACGATGACGTCGGAGCGGTCCACCAACTCGAGGAACAGTTCCCGTCCGCGGTCGGTGCGCAGGTCCAGTGTGACGGCCTTCTTGTTGCGTGCGTGCACGGTCCAGAAGAAGTGGTGCCCGTCGAGTTCGGCCTGTCCCCACGTGCGCAGCGGATCCGGCGCGGTGGGCAGCTCGATCTTGATGACCTCGGCGCCCATGTCGCCGAGCAGACGGCCCGCGAAGGGACCGGAGATCAGCGTGCCGAGTTCGAGGACCCGAACACCGTCGAGCGCGCCGGTGGTCACAGCGAGAACCCGTGCCGGTGGAGCCAGTCCGTGCAGATGCCGACGGCCTGGCGCAGAGTGTCGCGTTGGTCAGGGCCGGCGTAGTAGTGGTTGGCGCCGGGGATCTCGGCCATCTCCTTGTCGGGGTGCCCGATGGCCTCGAACAGTCGACGTGTGTGGCTGGGGGTGCACGCGTCGTCGGCGAGGTTGCCGATCACCAGTGCGGGGACCGCGATGTCGGGTCCGGCCTTGACGGCGTCGCCGTTGGCGTCGTCGTAGCTCCACTGCGAGAGCCAGCTGCGCAGGGTGCAGAACCGGGCGAGGCCGACGGGGGAGTTGTTGACCACCTGAGGGTCGCCGAGATAGCAGGTTCCGGGCTTGCGCTCGTTCGGGTCGACGGTGGGGTCGAGCCAGCGCGGGTCGGCCATGGTGCCGTGTACGACGAACGCGAACTCGTCATCGGGCCGTCCCTGAGCGGACAGTTCCGCCAGTTTCTCCTTGACCCACTTCGTGATTCGGCGGTTCCGTGCGATCTGAGCCTCGCGGTAACGCTCGAGGAACTCAGGGCTGTACGGAGGCTGGTTCGGGTTGTCCGGGTTGTAGAGGTCCAACTCCGGGTCGCGCTTGGTCGGGTCGGACTCGTCAAGGATCGAGGCGTCCAGCCATTCGGTCATGGTGCCGTGCCTGCTGATGTGCGCGGCCAGCAGCATGATGCCGTCGGCGGGGATCAGGCCCAGCTTGGTCAGGTCGGGGCCGTCGCCGGACGGGCTGGCCGTCACGGTCGGGTTCTGCGCCTGCTGCTGGTAGAACACCGACAGCGATCCGCCACCACTCCAGCCGGCGAGCACCACCTTCGAGTAGCCGAGGCGGTTCTTGGCGTCCTTGATGCACTCGCCGAGGTCCTCGACCACCTTCTCCATCAGCAGGGCCGAGTCGGTGCCCCGGAACCGGCTGTTGCAGTAGATGACATGATGGCCGGCCCGGGCCAGGGCGTTGATCATCGGCAGGTATGCGCCGCCACCGATGGGGTGCATGAACACCAGGACCGTATCGGACGGCTTGGGTCCGTTCTCGTCCCTGGGCCTGAGCAGGTAGCTCTCCAGCACCACCAGTTCGGCGACGCCTCCGTAGACGTCTCGGACCGCCGAATTGTTCTGGTAGGCGACAAGGTAGGGAATGCGGTCGTAGTCGTGGCGCGGCGGAGCCGCGATGGATTCTGCGGTGGTCATCGTCAGTGCTGCCCCAAATCGTTGGCCAGGATCTCGTCGGAGGGAATCAGTCGTCGGCGGGTGTCGATCGCGATCACCGACCAGTCCACCCGGTCGTAGTCGTCGAACTTGCGGCGGGCGCGTTCGCGGGCCTTCTCCGGGGCGCCGTGGTGGACGCCCTGCGGAGCGTGCGAGATCAGGCCCGGCGGCATCGGGATGCCGTAGAGCGAACCGCCGTGGAAGAACGCGATCTCGTCGTAGTCGACGTTGCGGTGATACCACGGCGTACGTTCGGTGCCCGGCACGCTCTCAGCCGGCTTCGGCAGGAAGTTCATCACGTAGACGCCGGTGGCCTGCATGAACAGATGCACGGTCGGCGGAAGGTGCACACTCTCGGACGTGATCACGGTGTAGTCGTCGATGTTGAAGGTGAACGGGAAGTTGTCCCCGCGCCAGCCTTCCACGTCGAGCGGATTGTGTTGGTAGAAAAGGGAGGTCGTCCCAGTTCCGTTCATCTCGGCATGGATGAGCCGAACCTCGTACTCGTCCCTGCCGTCGTCGTCGATGGGCGAGGGGTCGGGGATGGTGACCTGGGCGGGGTCGAATGGGAAGTGTCGGCCCAGCGTGCCCGCGGGCGGGACCCGGAACTCATCGGTGGCCTGGATCATCAGCAGCGTCGTCTCCTCGGCCGGGATCTGCCGCCAGGTGCACGCCTTGGGGATGTAGATCCAGTCGCCCGGGTGGTAGTCGAGGGGACCGAACTCGGTTTCCAGCGACCCCGAACCCCTGTGCACGAATGACAGCAGGTCGCCGTCCACATAGCGGACGAAGAACGGCATGGGTTCGGTCCGCCGGGACAGCAGCACCAGGCAGTCGGCGTTGGAGAACAGCAGCATGGGTCCGCCGTGCGCGTCCGTGGCGTCACTGGGTTTGAGTTCGGAACTCAACACGTCGGTGGGGCGCAGGGGACCGACCGTACGGTAGGCGGTGGGGTCGTTGCGGCGATACATGTTGGCGGTGCGTCCGACGAAACCACCGCGGCCCAACTCGTCGTCCTTGAGCCCGTCGAGATCGGCGTGGATGCGCTTCGGTGTCCTGCCTTTGCGCAGGTGGACGAACGATTCCATGGGTGAGTGCTCCCTCTCAGCCTGCTCCGTCAAAAGTAAAACTGACATTACTTTTATCTTGGTGCGAGGTCAACAGTCGACCAGTTCGGGCAACTTGCCACCATCGGCGCAGGTCCATCGGTACGGTTCGGCCCATGTCGATCTGGAGCAGGGTTCTCGCCGTCGGAGCAGTGGTTCTGGGGGCCGTCATCGGCACGTCGGCGCCTGCGGCGGCGGACACGACGCTGGTGGCGAGTTCGCCCGCACCGGGGGCAGTCCTGCACGCCGTGCCCACCCGCGTCACCGCGACCCTGGACCAACCGGTGGGCTCGTTCGCGACCCTCACCGTGATCGGTCCCGACAGCTACACCTGGACGACAGGGCAGGTCGAGGTGTCCGGATCCCAGTTGTCGGCACCGCTGATGCCACTGCGTCATGTCGGCGGCTACACGGCGCGCTACCGCGCGCAGACCGTGGACGGGCGTGAGGTGGCGGGGTCGTGGTCATTCCTGGTGTCCGCGCCCGAGCTCGCGGCGCAGTGATCACTCAGGGCCGGAGCATGAACTGCAGGAAGCGATCTCGCTGCGCCGTGGTCAGTGGGCTGGTCTTCTCGCGCGCGATCTGAAGGAATCCGATTCCGGCCGCAAACGTGGTGTGCGCGCGCAGATCTGCCTCCTCGGCGGGAAACCCGAGATCGAGGAACGCCTTGCGCACGGTGTGCAGCACGCGGCGATCCGCCTCGTCGACACTCGCCGCCACGCTGGCATCGGTACGGGCCCATTCGCGCATCGTGCGTTCGAGCTTCCAGTGCCGCGGCGCCACCAGTGCGGTCATCAGGATCGACAGGCGTTCGGCCGGCGCCCTGTCATCGATGTCGTGGTAGACCCGATGCTCCTCGCCCCGCTGCTGTGCCCATGACTCGATCAGCGCGTTGCGGTAGCTCGCCATATCGGTGAAGTGCCAGTAGAAACTGCCCTTGGTGACGCCGAGGCGTTGGCACAGCCGATCGATCTTGAGGGCGCCGACGCCGTCCTCCGCCAGTATCGTGTAGCCCGCCTGAATCCAGTCGTCGACAGACCGGCGACCGGTACCGGATTCGCGGGTTGTCATGGTGGCAGCCTACGGGCAGCGGCATGATGGCCGTCATGACGGCAATCAACGCGCTGGTCGCACACGAGGACGCCGAGGGGGGCGTGGTCCTGCGGCCCGAGGTGGTCGACGAGTCCTTCCTGCCCGACGGTGACGTCGAGATCGCGGTCGAGTACTCGGGTGTCAACTACAAGGACGCCCTGGCGGTCACCCCGAAAGGTGGAGTGGCCCGGGGGTATCCGCTGATTCCGGGCATCGACGTGGTCGGCACCGTGTCCGCGAGCTCGTCGCCGGACTTCGCCGTGGGTGACACCGTGATCGCGCACGGCCGCGACATCGGCACCGGACGCCACGGCGGTTACGCCGAGGTGGCGCGATGTCCGGCGGACTACGTGGTCAGGCTCGACGATCTCAGCGCGGCCGACGCCGCGGCGATCGGGACCGCGGGGTTCACCGCGGCCATGAGCGTCAACGCCATCAGTCGGCACGGCATCGCGCCGGGGGACGGTCCGGTTCTGGTCACCGGTGCCACGGGCGGCGTCGGCAGCATCGCCGTCGACCTGCTGGCCGGCCTGGGCTATGAGGTGGTGGCCTCGACCGGAAAGATCGGCGCGCAGGACCTGTTGAGCGACCTGGGGGCGGCCCAGGTGATCGAGCGGGTCCCCGGTGCGGGAGAACAGGTGCGGGCACTCGGCAGGGCGCAGTGGGCCGCCGTGGTGGACTGCGTCGGCGGCCAGACTCTGGCCTATGCCCTGAGCACGCTCAAATATGCTGGGGTGGCGGCGATCTCGGGACTGGCGGGCTCGGCCGAACTGCCCACCACGGTGCACCCGTTCATCCTGCGTGGGGTGACCCTGGCCGGCATCGACTCGGTGCTGCTGCCGATCGAGAGCCGCCGTGCGGTGTGGCGTCAGATCGAATCCGAGTTGCGCCCCCGCCATCTCGACCGCATCACGGCCGACGTGTCGGTGCTCGAGGTCTCCGACGTGCTGCGCACGATCCTCGCAGGCGGCGTCGTGGGCCGCACCCGGGTGGTGGTCCGGAATGGATTCTGATCCTTCGACGTTGGGGCGCACATGACCTCGGATCGCCTTCCGCTCGCTCAGTTCACCGTCAACCGGATCGGCTTCGGTGCCATGCAGCTGCCCGGACCGGGTGTGTTCGGACCTCCACGTGACCACGACGCCGCCATCGCGGTGCTGCAGCACGCGGTGGCGGCCGGCGTCGACCACATCGACACCGCGCAGTACTACGGCCCCGACGTCGCCAATCAGCTGATCCGCGAGGCCCTGCACCCCTATCCCGACAATCTGGCGCTGGTCAGCAAGGTCGGCGGTCGACGGGACGACGCCGGCGCCTGGCTGCCGCTCGAGCGACCGGCCGATCTGCGGGCCGACCTCGAGAAGAACCTCGCGACCCTGGGCGTGGACCGTCTCGCGGCGGTCAACCTGCGAGTGATGGAGGGCCCGCGGCCCGACGCCCTGTTCGATGAGCAGCTGGACGTGTTGATCGCCGCGCGCGACGAGGGACTGATCGGCGGAATCGGGTTGTCCAGCGTCACGCTCGAGCACCTCACCCATGCGTTGGACCGCACCGAGATCGTCTGCGTGCAGAACCCCTACAACCTGGTGGACCGGAGCTCGCAGGCGGTGCTCGACGAAACTGTCCGGCGCGGCATCGCTTTCGTGCCGTTCTTCCCTCTGGGGTCGGCCTTCGTCGCCGACAATCCCGTGCTGGGCAACCCGATCGTCACCCGGGCAGCCGAGGAACTCGGCCACACGCCCGCCCAGATCGTGCTGGCCTGGACGCTCGGCGTGGCACCCAACGTGCTGCTCATTCCGGGCACGTCGTCGCTGGCGCACCTCACTGAGAACCTCGCCGTGGCCGACATCGAACTCGACGCGTCGTTGCGCGAGCGCCTCGACTCGGTTACTTGAGTTCGGCCGACGAGAGCCCCAGCAGGCGGCGGGCCACGACGAGCTGCTGAATCTGCTGCGTGCCCTCGAAGATGTCGAGAATCTTCGAGTCGCGCGCCCACTTCTCCAGCAGGGTCTGCTCGGAATACCCGACAGTGCCTGCCATCTCGACAGCCTTGAGGGTGATGTCGCTGGCGACGCGGGCGGCTTTGGCCTTGCCCATCGAGGCTTCCTTGGAGTTGGGGATCCGGTTGTCGGCCTGCCAGGCCGAGCGCACCGTCAGCAGGTAACCGGCCTCCCAGTCGGCCTCCATCCGCAGGAATTCCGCGGCCGGGGCGCTCTGCGCGTGGGCCGGCTTGTCGTAGGAGATCTCGATGCCGGCGTCGGTGAGGATGGCGCGCAGGTCCTCGAGGGCGGCGCGCGCGACGCCGGCGGCCATGGCCGCGACGATCGGGCGGGTGTTGTCGAAGGTCTCCATGACCCCGGCAAAACCCTTCTCCACGTGGATCTCCGGGTCGCCCAGCAGGTTGTCCTTGGGGATGCGGGCGTTGTCGAACCGGATCACCGCGGTGTCGGAGGCCTTGATGCCGAGCTTGTGCTCGAGCCGTTCGACGATCACGCCGGGATGTTCACGCGGCACGATGAACGACTTGATCGCCGCGCGTCCCTTCGACTTGTCCAGCGTGGCCCACACAACGATGTGAGTCGCGCGCGAGCCCGCGGTGACGAAGATCTTCTCGCCGTTGATCACGTACTCGTCGCCGTCGAGGGTCGCGGTGGTGGTCACCGCGGCGGAATCCGAACCGAAACTCGGCTCGGTGATCGCCATCGCCGCCCAGACGTTGCGGCCAAGGCGCTCAAGCTGTTCCGGAGTGGCCACCGACGAGATCGCGGCGTTGCCCAGACCCTGGCGGGGGACCGAGAGCAGCAGCGCGACATCACCCCACGAGATCTCCAGGGCATTCAACAGCGCAGACATGTTGCCGCCGTTGATGTTCGCCTTCTTGCCGTCGTCGGCGGTGTCCGCGAACGCCTCGGCCCCGGCGAACGAGATGGTCTTGGCCTCCGAGATGCCCTCGAACAGGTCGGCCAGCGTGTCCAGCTCGACCGGGTAGGCGTGCTCCTTGAGGTCGTACTTGCGGGAGATGGGCCGCAGCATCTCGGCGGCTCCCTGGTGGCCCTTCTCGATGACGGCCTGGAGCTTCTTCGGCATTTCCAGATTGATAGCCATGATTTCCAGCCTTTCTAGAGGACGACCACGCCCTCGGCGACGCCGATTGCCCGCAGGTCGCGGTACCAGCGTTCGACGGGGTGTTCCTTGGTGAAGCCGTGGCCACCGAGCAGCTGCACGCCGTCGAGGCCGATCTGCATGCCCTTGTCGGTGCCGAGCTTGCGCGCCAGTGCCGCCTCGCGGGCGAACGGCAGGCCCTGTTCGGCGCGGGCCGCGCCTCGCCAGGTGATCAGGCGCAGGCCGTCGAGTTCGATGGCGATGTTGGCCGCCATGAACGCCACCGACTGGCGGTGCGCGATGGGCTCACCGAACGCCTGTCGCTCCTTGATGTAGGGGATGACGTAGTCGAGCACGGCGTGGGAGGTGCCGACCGCCAGGGCCGCCCAGCCCAGCCGCGACAGTGCGATGGCCTCGGAGTAGTTCTGCGCGTGCTCCGATTCGGCGATGTCCTCGCCGAGACGCGCGCTCAGGGGGACGTTGACCCGGTTCAGCTCGACCTGGCCCAGCGCCGCGGCGCGGATGCCCATGCTCGGGTCGGCCTTGACGGTCAGCCCCTCGCTGGCGGCCTCGACGATGAAAAGCGAAGGCCGGCCGTTGAACTGCGCGGCGATGATGAACATTTCGGCGTTTGCCGCGGCGGGCACCAGGGACTTGACGCCGTCGAGGCGGTAGCCGCTGGGGGTCCGTACTGCGGTGGTCTTGCACGCGGTCGGGTCGAACAGCGCGTGCGGTTCGGCGATCGCCAGGCATGCCTGAGGCACGTTCTCGCCCGCGAACTCCCGCAGATAGGTGGCCTGCTGGTCGGCGCTGCCCCAGTGCGTCAGGGCCGATGCGACGCCGCCGGGGGCCAGGATCGGCAGCGCCAGACCCATGTCCCCGTAGGCCAGCGCCTCGGCGACCAGGGCGTTGGTGACCGTCGACCGATGCTCGGCGATGCCGTCGAAGTCCTCGGGGATGTTGATCGCGGTGACGCCGAGTTCGGCGGCCTTGGTCAGAAGGTCGGCCGGATACTGCGCGGCGGCGTCGGCGTCGTACGCGGCGGGGCGCAGGATCTCCTCGGCGAACTCCTTGACCGTCTCGACGATCATCTTCTGGTCATCGTCGGGGGTGAGGTCGAAGTAGTCCGACTTCTTCTCGGCGCGATTCGACGGCAACCGGGTGGGCGCCTTGCCGATGCCCTGCACGCGCTTGAACTGACGAGTCGTGGCGCCCGCGGCGGAGAACGCGGTCTTGACGCCGTAGCGCAGACCGCGGTTGAGCGGGTCGCGCAGGTTGTACTTGTCCAGGAACTCCTGGCCCATGATCGGCGTGATCAGAGCCAAGCCGATGTCGGTCGCCGTGCGCTTGTGCTTTTTCAGACCGACAGCACTCTCATGGTTATTCATCATCAGCCTCTGGGGTAGGTGTGTGAACAACCGTATCTTACTCCGAAGTAAGGTAGGCGAATCCTGTTACTTAATTCACACGATGCGCAGCCGCTGCACCACCTGATCATGCAGCAGACCGTTGGTGGCCAGCGCGCTGCCTCCGTGGGGGCCGTCCTGGCCATCGATGCTGGTGAAGGCGCCGCCGGCCTCGCGCACGATGATGTCGAGCGGGGCCAGATCCCACAGTTTCACCTCGGGCTCGACCGCGATGTCGACCGCGCCCTCGGCGACCATGCAGTACGACCAGAAATCGCCGTACGCCCGTACACGCCAGACCTCGTCGGTCAGGGCGATGAACCTGTCGCGGCGGTCCTCCCACCCCGTGGTGAGATCGGAGTAGGACAGGCTCGCGGCGTCCAACTGGGCGACCGCCGACACCGACAACGTGCGCTGTGTGCCGTTGAAGGAGCCGTGCGCGCCCTCGCCCTTGGCGGCCCACCACCGGCGTCCCAGCGCTGGGGCGCTGACCACGCCGACCACGGGCTCACCGTCCTCGAGCAGCGCGACAAGCGTGCACCAGACCGGGACTCCGCGGACGAAGTTCTTGGTGCCGTCGATGGGGTCGATGACCCACTGCCTGCCGGCCAGCGACGGGGTGCCGCCGAACTCCTCACCGAAGACGGCGTCGCCGGGCCGCTCCTGGGACAGCACCTCGCGCAGCCGCTCCTCGGCTGACTGATCGGCATCCGTCACCGGTGTCAGGTCCGGTTTCGTGTCGATGCGCAGATCGAGTGCGCCGAACCGGGCCATCGTGATGTCGTCGGCCCGATCGGCGAGTTCGAGCGCAAAGGAAAGGTCCTGCTGGTATCCACCCATGACTGGAGTCCTACCATGAGCAGCGTGTGGGAAATCCTGGTCCTGCTGCTTCTGGTGGGTGCGCTGGTGTTGGTCATCGGACCGCGGTTCGCCAAGCGTGGGCCTCGGCCCGGTTCGGCCGTCGCCTACGGGACCTTGGTGGTCACCGGCGTGAGCCCACGCCCCGACGTGGACGGCGAACAGTTCGTCACCATCACCGGTGTCATCAACGGCCCGACCGTCCGCGAGCACGTCGTCTATCAGCGGCTCGCCCTCGATGTGAACAACTGGCCGACGATGGGCCAGCTGTTCGACGTCGCCTACTCGCCGAAGAATCCGGACAACTGGCGGTTCGCCTCGCCCGAGGAGTCGGCCAGCCCGGAGCCGCCGTTCAACTAGGCGTCAGCCCGCGCGCGCGGCGGATCCCGGCGCGATCTCGTCCTTCAGGGGCGCCAGCGTGGAACCGATCGCCCCGATGGTCGCCTCGGGGACACCGAGTGCGGCCAGAGTCGCCACCAGGTGGTCGACGACACGATCGAAATCGGCCGGATCGATGGCCAGGCGCGCGTGCGCCTCACGCATAGTGCGGCCCAGATAGGGCGCCGGTCCGCCGATCGCCGCCGACAGGAACGCCCGTTGGTGGCCCTTGAGCCGGGCCACATCGGTGCCTTCGAAGTAGCCCGCCAGCTGCGGATCACCGAGGACTCGCGCATAGAAATCATCGACGGCCACCGAAACCGCACTCGCGCCGCCGATCTCGTCGTAGATGCTCATCGCCCCAGCATCGGGTGGGGGCGTTACGAACCGATGGCGCGGCGACTGTCGCTCCCGTTACGAAGTGCTCACTCAGCCGTGCCCGATGCGCAGCAGGTCGGCGACGCTGGTCAGCTTCACCCGCGGCCTGCCGTGCGGTTCGCCGGCGGCGCGTTCGTGCGCGTCGATCACGCGCCAGTGGTCATCGGTCACCAGCGCGGGTTGGCGCGAGAGCAGCCAGCGCGCCAGATCCTCGCCGCGATCGCCGGACGCCTCGTGCCCGCCCCGCTCGGGCAGGCCCTCGAGCAGCAGTGCCACCGTGTCGGCCGAGTCCTTCTTGTTGCTCCCGATCACCCCTGACGGGCCCCGCTTGATCCATCCGACCACGTACTCGTTGCTGCTGCCGTCGACCCGGCCGCCGGTGTTGGGGATGATCCCGCTGCGCTCGTCGAACGGCAGGCCCGGAACCGGGCGACCCCGGTAGCCGACGGCGCGCACCACCAGTTGGGCGGGCAGTTCTTCGCGCTCACCGGTGTCCCTGGCCACGACGCGACCGTTCTCGTCGGTGACAAGTTCGTTGCGGCCCAACACAATCGACTCGACGCGGTCGGTGCCCTTGATCTCGATCGGCGACGTCTGGAAGCGGAACACGATCCGTCGGTGCCCCGGGGTGGGCTCGCGGTCGAGGTAACTGCGCAGCACCTTGATGTTCTGCTTGACGGTCTTGCCCGCCGCCTCGAGTTCGTCATCGGTGATGTCGGCGAAGTCGGCGGGGTCGAGGACCACGTCGACCTCCTCGAGGCCCTTCATATCGCCGAGTTCGCGCAGTTCGAGGGTCGTGAACGGGGCCTGAACCGGGCCGCGCCTACCGATCACCACCACCTCCTCGACGCCCCTGCCGTGCAGCGACTGCAGGGCGTGGTCGGCGATGTCGGTCATGCCGAGGGCAGCGGGATCGGTGACGAGAATGCGTGCCACGTCCAGAGCGACGTTGCCGTTGCCGACCACGACGGCGCGCCCACCGGAGAGGTCGGGGGCGATCTGCTCGAAGTGCGGGTGTGCGTTGTACCAGCCGACGAAGTCGACGGCCGCCACGCTGCCGGGCAGATCCTCACCGGGAACCCCCAGCGAGCGATCGGACTGTGCGCCCGTCGCGTAGACCACCGCGTCGTACCTCTCGGCGAGTTCGGCGGCCGAGACGTGCTCGCCGACCTCGATGTTGCCGAAGAACCGGAACCGCGGGTCGGCGGCCGTCTTCTCGAACTGTGCGCTGATGGTCTTGATCTTCGGGTGGTCCGGGGCCACACCCGAGCGGACCAGGCCCCACGGGGTGGGCAGCATCTCGAGCATGTCGACGAACACCTCCGGGCGACCGGGGTCGTCGCCGCCCGCCTTCAGCAGAGCCGCTGCGGCGAAGTACCCCGAGGGGCCGGCGCCGACGATCGCCACATGGAAGGGACGGGAATCAGGCATGGAGGATGAGCTTCCTGTCGAAGCCGGGCCGTCCGCAGGAGGGCTGTCCCGCGGGGCCGTGGCGCATTGACTGCCGCGCAGGCGACCCCGGCCGGTGCGTGGGCTGAACCGGCGAGGCTGTGGGATCGTGCGCTGCCAAGTGTGATTACAGATTTGATGTTAAACGGCACGGTTGGCTGCCGCCCGTAGTAACCGGAACCGGCACGCCGGTAACCTGAACAGCCGTGGACCTCGACCGTCAAAACGATATCGCCGCGCTGGACACGACTCTGACCACCGTGGAGCGGGTGCTCGACGTCGAAGGCCTCCGCGATCGCATCGCCAAACTCGAACACGAGGCCTCCGACCCGAAGCTCTGGGACGACCAGACCCGCGCCCAGAAGGTGACCAGCGAGCTGTCCCACGCCCAAGGGGAACTGCGCCGAGTCGAAGACCTGCGTCAGCGCGTCGACGACCTGCCGGTGCTCTACGAACTCGCCGCCGAGGAGAGTGGCGCCGACGCGGAGAGCGCCACCGCGGAGGCCGATGCCGAACTGGCCAAGCTCCGCGAGGACATCGAGGCCCTGGAGGTCCGGACGCTGCTGTCGGGGGAGTACGACGAGCGCGAGGCCGTCGTCACCATCCGCTCCGGTGCCGGCGGTGTGGACGCCGCGGACTGGGCCGAGATGCTGATGCGGATGTACATCCGCTGGGCCGAGAAGCACGGCTACCCTGTGGAGGTCTTCGACACCTCCTACGCCGAGGAGGCGGGCATCAAGAGCGCGACATTCGCGGTGCACGCGCCGTTCGCGTACGGCACGCTGTCGGTCGAGCAGGGCACGCACCGACTGGTGCGCATCAGCCCGTTCGACAACCAGAGCCGCCGGCAGACCTCGTTCGCCGACGTCGAGGTGCTGCCCGTCGTCGAGACCACCGACCACATCGAGATCCCCGAGGGCGACCTGCGCGTCGACGTCTACCGGTCCAGCGGTCCCGGTGGTCAGTCGGTCAACACCACAGACTCGGCGGTCCGGCTTACGCACATTCCGACCGGCATCGTCGTGACCTGCCAGAACGAGAAGTCACAGCTTCAGAACAAGGTGTCCGCGATGCGCGTTCTGCAGGCGAAGCTGCTGGAGCGCAAGCGCCTCGAGGAGCGCGCCGAGATGGACGCGCTCAAGGGTGACGGCGGCAGTTCGTGGGGCACGCAGATGCGGTCCTACGTGCTGCAGCCCTACCAGATGGTCAAGGACCTGCGCACGGACTACGAAGTCGGCAACCCGGGCGCCGTCCTCGACGGGGACATCGACGGCTTCATCGAGGCCGGCATCCGGTGGCGCAACAGGAAGGATGACTGACATCTCCTCAGCCGGTCTCCTGGCATTCGACTGGGACCAGAGTTGGCACAACTTCTGGACCGGCACCGCGGGCGAATGGATCCTGACGCGCGGTCTGCGGATCGCCATGCTGATCATCGGCGCGGTGCTGATCGCCCGCGTCGTCAGCTGGGCCGCACAGCGGATCACCCAGCGCATCGACGCCGACTTCCAGGAGAGCGACGCCCTGGTGCGCTCGGAGACCGCCAAGCACCGGCAGGCGGTGGCATCGGTCATCTCCTGGGTGACCATCGCGCTGCTGTGCGTCATGGTGTTCGTCCAGCTCACCGAGATCCTGGCGATCCCGGTCGCGTCCCTGGTGGCGCCCGCCGCCGTGCTGGGCGCCGCGCTGGGCTTCGGCGCGCAGCGCCTGGTCCAGGACCTGTTGTCGGGGTTCTTCATCATCACCGAGAAGCAGTACGGCTTCGGTGACCTGGTTGCGTTGACCGTGTCCGGCATCGCCGTGCCGGCCGAGGGCACCGTGATCGACGTGACGCTGCGCGTCACCAAGTTGCGCTCCTCCGAGGGCGAGGTTCTGACGATCCCCAATGGTCAGATCGTCAAGACCGTCAACCTGTCCAAGGACTGGGCGCGGGCCGTCGTCGACGTCCCGGTTCCGACGAGCGCCGACCTCAACCTCGTCAACGACGTGCTGCACCGGGTGTGTGAGGCGTCCATCAAGGATCCGGTGATGACGGACCTGCTCCTCGACGCGCCGCAGTTGATGGGTGTGGAGAGCATCGAGCTGGACAACGTCAACCTGCGCATCGTCGCGCGCACGCTGCCCGGAAAACAGTTCGAGGTGGGCCGCAGGCTGCGTGTGCTGGTGATCGCCGCGCTGGCCCGCAACGGCATCGTCACGACCGCCGAGGCCAAGCCCATGGTGGGTGCCATCGTGCATCCGGCCACCTCCGCAGGCGCCGAGGAGGAGACCCAGGGCTCCCAACCGCCGCAGGAGGAGCGGCGATGAGGTTCAAGATCATCGGCCGCCGCGAGGACGAGCAGCGCCGCTGGCCGGGTTATGTGCTCGGGCGGATGCGCACCTCGACCCTCGTGCTGATCGTCGCGTTCTGTGCGCTGTGGTGGGTCTACGAAACCTATTCACCCGCACCCGAGCCGGCACCCACACCGAGTTCACAGGTCGTGCCGCCGGGTTTCGTGCCGGATCCGGCCTACACCTGGGTGCCGCGCACCAAGGTCGAAACGCCGTGGACCCCCACGCCGACCACCACGACGACGCCGACCGCGACGACCACGACACCGCCGCCTGAGCCCACCGACGACACGGACGCCCCGACCCCCGATGGGGTGGAGCCGAGCGGCCCCGGCGTACCCCCGACGCCCGTGACGACCACTCCCGCGCCCAATCCGCTCTTCCCGGCGCCGCCTGCGACCACCCCTGTCATGCCGGGGCCGGTCCCATCGCCGACACTGCCCCGCGCGGAATGACGGCGCTCGCGACGAGCCCCGCTACACTGGCGTGCCGTGATGATCACCCTTGACCATGTCACCAAGCAGTACAAACAGTCGGCGCGTCCCGCGCTCGACAATGTCAGCCTGAAAATCGACAAGGGTGAGTTCGTGTTCCTCATCGGACCCTCGGGTTCGGGCAAGTCCACGTTCATGCGCCTGCTGCTCGGTGAGGAGCACCCGACCGCGGGTGACATCCAGGTGTCGAAGTTCCACGTCAACAAGCTGCGGAGCCGCCACATCCCGGGCCTGCGCCAGGTGCTGGGCTGTGTGTTCCAGGACTTCCGCCTGCTGCAGCAGAAGACCGTGTTCGAGAACGTCGCCTTCGCGCTCGAGGTGATCGGCAAGCGGGCCGACACCATCAACCGCGTGGTGCCGGACGTGCTGGAGATGGTCGGTTTGAGCGGCAAAGCCAACCGGCTGCCCGCCGAGCTGTCCGGCGGTGAACAGCAGCGCGTCGCGATCGCGCGCGCCTTCGTCAACCGTCCGCTGGTGCTGCTGGCCGACGAGCCGACGGGCAACCTCGATCCCGAGACGAGTAAGGACATCATGGATCTGCTGGAGCGGATCAACCGCACCGGAACCACGGTTCTGATGGCGACCCATGACCATCACATCGTCGACTCGATGCGCCAGCGCGTGGTCGAGCTGTCGCTGGGCCGCCTGGTCCGCGACGAACAGCGCGGCGTCTACGGAATGGATCGATAAGTGCGCTTTGGCTTCCTGTTCAACGAGGTCCTGACCGGGCTTCGGCGCAACGTCACGATGACGGTTGCGATGATCCTGACGACCGCCATCTCGATCGGCCTGTTCGGCGGCGGCCTGCTGGTGGTCCGGCTGGCCGACCAGTCCCGCGACATCTACCTCGACCGTGTCGAGACCCAGGTCTTCCTCACCAACGACGTGTCGGACAACGACCCGGGCTGTGACGCCGATCCGTGTAAGGCCCTGCGCGCGCAGATCGATGCTCGTGACGACGTGAAGTCGGTGCGGTTCCTCAACCGCGACGACGCGTACGAGGACGCGATCAAGCGGAACCCGCAGTTCAAGGAGTTCGCGGGGCGCGACGCGTTCCCGGCGTCGTTCATCGTCAAGCTCGAGAACCCGGAACAGCACCAGGAATTCGACGACGCGATGCGCGGCCAGCCGGGTGTGTACAACGTGCTCAATCAGAAGGACCTGATCGACCGGTTGTTCGCGGTGCTCGACGGACTGTCCAACGCGGCGTTCGCCGTTGCGCTCGTGCAGGCGATCGGCGCGGTGCTGCTGATCGCGAACATGGTTCAGGTGGCGGCGTACACCCGGCGCACGGAGATCGGGATCATGCGTCTGGTGGGCGCCAGCCGGTGGTACACCCAGCTGCCGTTCCTGCTGGAGGCTGTGCTGGCCGCGACGATCGGTGTGGTGCTGGCCATAATCGGCCTGTTGGTGGTGCGCTCGCTGTTCCTCGAACGCGCGCTGGACCAGTTCTACCAGGCAAATCTGATTGCCAGAATCGACTTCGCCGATATCCTCTACATCTCGCCGATTCTGTTTTTCGTCGGCGTGGTGATGGCGGGGGTTACGGCCTACGTCACGCTGCGCCTTTATGTCCGAAGGTGATTGGTAGCTGTGGCCAAGTCCAAGAAGGACTCCAAGAAGGACGCCGCGAAGAACAACCGAAAGGTTGTCGCCACCAACCGCAGAGCCCGGCACAACTACACGATCCTCGACACGTATGAGGCCGGTGTGGTGCTGCAGGGCACCGAGGTGAAGAGCCTGCGGGAGGGGCAGGCGTCGCTGGCCGACGCGTTCGCCACCGTCGACGACGGTGAGATCTGGCTGCGCAACCTGCACATCCCGGAGTACTTTCACGGCACCTGGACCAACCACGCGCCCCGGCGCAACCGAAAACTTCTGTTGCACCGCAAGCAGATCGACAATCTGGTGGGCAAGATCCGCGACGGCAACCTGACGCTGGTGCCGTTGTCGCTGTACTTCTCCGAAGGCAAGGTCAAGGTCGAGTTGGCGTTGGCCCGAGGCAAACAGGCCCACGACAAGCGGCAGGACCTCGCCCGCCGCGATGCGGATCGCGAGATCATTCGGGAGATGGGGCGCCGCGCCAAGGGCATGTCCTGACCGGCCTGGTGTTCGCGCTGATCTCAGCGCTCGGTTACGGCGTCAGCGATTTCGTCGGCGGCCTGGCATCGCGCCGGATCGCCGCGCTGCGTGTGGTCCTGCTGTCCTACCCGGTGGCCATGGTGCTGCTCGCGGTGACGGCCACGGTGGTCGGCGGGGACATCACCACACCGGCTGTCGCGTGGGGCACGCTGTGCGGCGTCAGTCAGGCGTTCGGAGTCTGGTGGTTCTATGCCGCACTCGGCTCTGGGCCCATCTCCGTGGTCTCACCTCTGACAGCGATTCTGGTGGCCGGCGTTCCGCTCGGCGTGGGTCTGGCGCTGGGGGAGCGGCCGGGGCTGCTGGCCGGAGTGGGAGTTGTGCTGGCGCTGCTGGCGGTCCTGCTGGTCAGCCACGGCGCGGGCGACGCCGACTCGACCCCGCACCGGTTCACCGCGAAGGTGGCCTGGTTGACGCTGGGGTCCGGGATCGCGTTCGGCCTCAACTTCGTCCTGATCGATCAGGCCCCGGTCGAGGCCAAGCTGTGGCCGCTGGTGTTCGCGCGGATGTCGGCCACCGCGCTGGTGATTCTGGTGGCCGCCTGCACCGCGAATCTGCGGCTGCCCACCGGGGTGCCGATGCGGCTGGCCCTGGCCGCGGGTGTGCTGGACACCATCGCCAACGTCGCGATGCTGTTGGCGCTGCAGGCGTCGATGCTGTCGTTGGCCGGTGTGCTGATGTCGCTGTACCCCGCGGCCACCGTCCTTCTGGCCATGGGGCTGCTCAAGGAGCGGATCACCCGTTGGCAGGCGATCGGGATGATGGCGGCACTGGCCGCCGTCGCGCTCATTGCCGTCGGGTGAGACCTGCGAGCTTCTGATCCTCACCGGCTGGATCGTCCGCGGCTGAGCGGGTTTCGAACGGATCAGCCCGCGTCCACGCACCCGGCGATTGCCGAGGGCATGTCGATTCCGGCGGGCTCGTCGCGGAACATCAGCTCGCTGGAGAACCGTGCTCGCACCGCTTCCCGGCAGGATTCCGTCATGTCGGTCAGGCCCGACTTCTCCGCGATGCGGTGCGCATCCGCACTCACACCGCGGCCGATGTCGTAGGAGTGCCGGTCATGCGACGCGCCACATCCGGTGCATGCCAACGCAATCGCGGACGCGCAGAGCAGGACGTGCCGGGTGATCATGGCGGGAGCCTAGACCACCGCAGCCGAATACGCTCGACGTAGGCGTCAATTAGGCGGTGGAGCACAGCTGGTCAATGGTGCGACATCCCCGAGTCCGCGCGCGTCAGCACCAGCGCAGCCTCGTCATACGGGAACACCCGATAGAGGAGTCTGGATCGAGGTGTCACCAACGCGCTGCCCTCGGCCTTGCTCACCAGCCGAGCATCGGCGACCGCGTGCGTCCGGCCGTGTTTGCGGATGGTGACGGCACCGCCGGCCAGCGCGTTCTTCACCCAATTGGATTCCAGGCCATAGCCGATGAGGATGAGAAAGCCGTCCTCGGTGTCGAAGACGTTCAGTGGGGTGCGGTAGTGCCGTCCCGAGGTGCGGCCGACATGCTCGAGCACGCCGAGGGTGGGCAGCCACCCCGCCACTCGGCGGGCAGCGCGATTGGTCACTCGGCGATTGAATTCGGCGGCTCGGCGCGGCATCCGCATGCGTTGTCCCCTCCCAGTGCTCACCCGTGATCGTAGGGTGGGGAACATGAGCGACCGGGAGCAGCGCGCCGGTGTCGAGTTGACCAACCTCGATCAGCAACTCGGACCGGATGCCGGGGCGACCAAGCGCGACCTGATCGACTATCTGGACGCCATCGCCGACAGCATGCTGCCCGGCCTGGTGCAGCGGCCTCTGACGGTGTTGCGGGTGCTGCGGGGCCGGGAGGCGTTCATGCAGAAGAACGTGCCGAAGTACACCCCCGAGTGGGTTGCCACAGTCCCGGTCTGGGCGGCGGCCTCCCACCGCGAGATCAGATACCCGCTGTGCAACGATCGCCGCACGCTGCTGTGGCTGGCCAATCAGCGGGCCATCGAATACCACCCCGCGTTGGGCCTGGCCGACGACATCTACCGGCCAACGCACCTGGTCATCGATTTGGATCCGCCCACGGGCGACGACTTCGCGGCGGTCGTGGCCGTCGCCCACCTGGTGCGTCAGGTGCTCGACGACTGTGGTCTCCGCGGTGCGGTCAAGACCAGCGGATCACGCGGTCTGCACGTGTTCGTGCCGATCGACGACGCCGCGCCGGTCGATGACGTCGCCGCGGCGACGAGGGCGATCGCAGCCCGTGCCGAGGCCCTCGACCCCGGCCTCGCCACCACCGCGTTCATCGTCGAAGACCGCGGTGGCCGGGTCTTCGTCGACGCCACCCGGTCCGGTGGCGCGACGGTCGTGGCCGCGTACAGTCCGCGCTGGCGGCCGGGCATGCCCGTGTCGTTCCCGGTGGCGTGGTCCGATCTGGATCGGGTGCGTCCGGCGGACTTCACGGTGCACACCGCGGTCGGTCTCGCCGCCGACGGGCGCAGATCATGGACGGCGGACATGCCGGCCGCGCAACGATTACCCGCCGACCTGATCGAGCAGGGGCGAACGATCCCCGTGGCGCGTGTCGCCGCGATGCACGAAGGCAAACGCCGGGCCCGTGCGCGCCGCGCCGAATCCGGGCCCGCGGACTGACCTCACGGTGCGGAGCGGACGGATCCGAGGTCGCTGAGCCCGCTGATCTTCAGCACGGCGATCAGATCGCGGTGCACCACGATGTCGACGGCGTCGACATGGTCGAACAGCACGTTGATGGCGCCGCTGTCGAGATAGGTGACCTCGCTGAGGTCGAGGGTGACTCGGGTGTCCCGAGGGGCAGTGGCACGCGTCTGTGCGACGGCGGCGCCGAACGCCGCGATGTTGCTGAGATCCAGTTCGCCAACGGCTTGCAGGACGGGGGTTCCGTCGGGCAGTTGCCGGGTGCACAGTGTCAGCGGGGTGGCCATCAGGCGATCTTCGCGTGGAGGTGGACGGTGGTGCCGGTGGTCTCCGGTTCGATGTCGACATCCTGCATCAACGCACGCATCAGGGTGATTCCGCGGCCGCGGAACGGCGCTGCTGGGGTGTCCAGGGCGGGTTGCGGTTTCACCCACGACCCGGTGTCGATGACCGTGAGCTTCAGTCGGTCAGACCAGGCGGTCGCGCGCAGGCACACCGTGCCCGGCGCGTCGCGATGACCGTGCTCGATCGCGTTGGCGATGGCCTCACCGGTGGCGATCAACACGTCCAGAGCCTGGTCCCGGCTCACGCCCGCCCGCCGAAGCCACCCGCGAAGGGCGGTCCTCACGGTCGCGAGTTGCGTTGCGTCGGAGTCGAATTCCATCTCCAGGGGGGCGGGTTGCCGATACAGCAGAAGGGCGACGTCGTCCTGGTAGCCGCTGGTGGGCGTCAGAGTCGACATCAACTGCCTGGCCAGCCCGTCGAGCAGAATGGAGCGATCGTCTCGCACCACGCCGACGGCCCGGGCGATGCCGTCATCGAGCGATTCCCGCCTGCGCTCCACCAGACCATCGGTGTAGAGCACCAGCGTGGCCCGCGGCGGAATGATCACGCTGGCCTCGGGGCGCCTCCGGCGATGCGGCAGTCCCAGCGGCGTCGCGCGGGCGTCCTCCAGGAGTTCGGTGGACAGATCGGCGTGGACCAGGATCGGCGGTGGGTGTCCGGCACACGAGTACTCCAGCTCCCCGGTCTCCGGGTTGAGCACGCCGCAGAAGACAGTGGTGCAGCGAGCGCCGGGCAGATGTGTGGCGAACCTGTCCAAACCGATCAATGCCGCTGCGGGACTGGGGTGTTCGAGCAGGAGCGCCCTGCACGCGCTGCGGAGCTGGCCCATGACGGTGGCGGCCGACAGACCGTGGCCGACGCAGTCGCCGACAATGAGCCCGATCCGGCCGTCGTCGAGGTTGACCACGTCATACCAGTCGCCGCCGACCTGCAGGGGCCGACTGGCGGGCTGGTAACGGACCGCGAACCCGCTCGACACCGCGGGTCCGAGAATGGCGTGCTGCAGAGCCAGGGCGGTCTCGCGCTGCTGGTCGAGCAGGTGGACCCGCTGCAGTCCCTGGCCGAGGCGGCCTGCCAGAACCGTCAGCAGGGTGCGCTCCTCGGAGGTGAATGTCCGCCGTTCACCCAGTTCGACGTAGACGACGAGGACCCCGCGGGGATGCTGCAGGGCGATGCCGGCGGTACCGGCGGCACTGGTCTCGGCCACCAGCAGATCACCGTGCGACAACTGCGTCAGGGCCGCCCGCGTGGCCTGGGGGAGATCTGCCCACCCGGCGGAATCGCCCACCGAGACCAGTGCGGGCGCCGCGTCGACGTCGTGCCTGCCCGGCAGGGTGACCGCGAGGACGCGGCGCGCGTTGTACACGTGCTGCAGGCCCTCGGCGACGGCCAGGACGGCGCTGTCCAGCGTCTCGGATTGAGCGAGTTGTTCATTCAGCGCTGCCAGTGCGGTCTCGCGCTGGACCTGGTAGTGCTCGGCGGTCACGTCGCGCAGCGTGCCGATGGTGACGCGCCTGCCGGTGTCGGGATCGTCGGCGTGGTTGAACGTGGCGGTGACCCACATCCGGTGCCCGTCGCGATGGGTGACGGGCACCGCGGACAGGATGCCGTGCGGCTGGTCCAGCAGAGTTCGGACCGCCTCCTGGGCCTGACGGTGGGCGTCGGGGTCGGACTCTTCGGACGGCCACCACGGGTGCCGCGGGGTATAGGGCAGTCCGCTCGCGTCGTACCCGAGGATCCTGGTGAACGCGTCGTTGATCTCGATCACCGACCCGTGTTCATCGCAGAGGAAGAACGCCTCCTGCAGAGAGTCCACCAGGGCTGCGCGCCAACGCGACTGGTGGTCGCGCAGCCGGGCCAGGTGGACGATGGCCCGGACCCGGGCCAGGAGTTCGGCGGCGGTGAACGGTTTCACGAGGTAGTCGTCGGCACCGGCGCCGAGGCCGCTGATCGATGCCTCCGATCCGGCCCGGGCCGAGAGCAGCAGGATGGGCACCAGGGCGGTCCTTCGGTCCGCCCGCAGCGCGCTGACCAGCGCCAGTCCGTCCATCCGCGGCATCATGACGTCACTGATCAGCAGATCCGGCACGTCGGCACGAACCGCGTCCAGGGCTTCGCGGCCGTTGACCACTGTGTCGACGCGGTAGCCGTCGCCACGCAGCAGGCGTGCGAGGTATGCGCGCATGTCGGCGTTGTCGTCGGCGACGAGAACCCGGGGCTGCGTCGACCCGTCGGCCGGTTTTGTGGTGGTGGCCGTCGTGGTGTCGTCGGGTTCGTATCCGCTTGGCAGCCAGCGCAACACCTCCTCGATGTACGGCTGGGCGCCGTCGCCGCCGGTCGGCGGCGGGGAGGTGGCGGCCACCGCGGTCGACGGCAGGTGGGCGGTTCCGAACGGCAGGCGGATGGTGAAGGTGGTGCCCTCGTTCTCGGCGCTGACGGCGTCGATGGTGCCGCCGTGCAGGCCGACGAGTTCCTTCACCAGGGCCAGTCCGATGCCGCTGCCCTCGTTGGAGCGCGCGTGCACGTTCTCGATCCGGTAGAACCGCTCGAACAGCCGGGACTGCTCGGCCTCGGGAACCCCGATCCCGGTGTCGGCCACCGTGATCACTGCGGTGTCCTCGTCGCGGCCCACCGTGACCGAGATGCTGCCGTCGAAGGTGAACTTCAGCGCATTGGACAGCAGATTGAAGATCACCTTCTCCCACATGCCGAGGTCGAGGTGCACCGGTGTGTCCATCGGTGGGCAGTCCACCTCGAAACGCAGCCCGGCGCGGTCGACCGCGGAGCGGAACACGCTGGCCAGATCGGCGGTGACCGTACCGATGTCGACGGGCTGGTAGGAGGCCTGGCCTTGTCCCGCTTCGATCCGGGAGAAGTCGAGCAGTGAGTTGACCAGCTTGGCGAGGCGTAACCCGTTGCGCCAGACCATGTCGAGCTCTTGGCGCGCTTCATGCGTGATGTCCGGGGACTGCCGCAGTTCGGCGACCGGGTCGAGGATCAGGGTCAGGGGAGTGCGGAATTCGTGGCTGATGTTGGAGAAGAACGTCGTCTTGGCCCGGTCGAGTTCGGTCAGGTCCTCGGCCCGCCGCTGCTGCAGTTGGTAGCTGCGGGCAAGGCCGACGCCGGTGGCCACGTGCGAGGCCACCAGTGCGACGAAGCCGCGGTAGGACTCGTCGAGCCTGCGATACCGGTTGAGCGCGGCCACCAGGAATCCCGACGGTTGTCCGCTCTGCTGCTGCAGTGGCACCACGAGGGCCTGCGTGGGAGGGGCCGGCCACGGGCCGGTCGGCAGGTCGGCCAGGCGATCCTCGTCGAGATCGACCAGCGTGGTCTCCCCCCGCGCGGGCGGGCGCGTCGGCCACGGGGTGTCGGTGCCCGCCTCAAGGTGCTCGGGTGCCGCGGGATGGCCCGCCGGGAGCCCGCTCGCGCCGGCGAGCCGAGCGTTGCCGTCGTCGTCGAACAGATACGTCAGGGTGAAGGGCAGGTCGCGCGGGTTCTGGCTCAGCTGGCGGTCGGAGAAGGCCAGGATCTCCTCTTCGGTGCGGATGACGCTCAGATCCGAGCCGAGGTCGCGCAGCGTCGCCATCCGGCGCTCGGCGATCACCCGGTCGGTGTCCTCGCTGACCACACACAGCATGCCGACGACCCGGCCGTCGTCGTCACGCAGCGGACTGTAGGAGAACGTGTGGTAGGTCTCCTCGGTGTATCCCGAGCGTTCGAGGAACAGCAGCAGAGCGTCGTCCCACGTCGCCTGGCCGGTGTCCAGCACCTGGTGGACCCGCCATCCGATGTCATCCCAGATCTCGGCCCACACGTCCTGCGCGGGCCTGCCGAGCGCCCAGGGGTACTTTTCGCCCAGCGTGTCCCGCCGGTAGCCGTCGTTGCAGAAGAAGGTCAGTTCCGGACCCCACGCCATCCACATCGGGAACCGTGATGACAGCAGGATTCCGACGGCGGTCTGCAGACTCTGTGGCCACTGCTGTGGCGAACCCAGCGGCGTCGCGTCCCAGTCCACCCGCTCGAGATCCCGGCCGACCTCACCGCCGTCGGCGAACACCCTCGATGGGGGTGAGCGGTCGGGATCCCGGGTGCTCATCTAAGGTCGGCCGTCGTCGTGGGTGGCCGCGTGCACGGTGTCGTAGAGGTCCAGCACCTCGTCGAGCTTGGTCACCTCGATCGGGCGCAGCACTTCGGCGTTGCCTGCCGCGATCCGCACCGTGACACCTTCGACGCCACCCCGTTCATGGCAGTCCAGCACCGCGTTGAGCCCGGCGCTGCCGAAATACTTGAGGTGGTCCAACGCGATGACGAGGAGTCTTCGCTTCGACTTCGCCGCGGCGCCCCGCGCCGCGTCGAGATGTGCGCTGAGTTCGCCGGCGTTGCCCGAGTCGACCTCACCCACAGCCGACACGACGACTGCCCCGTCGAGGACGTCCTGCTGTATGTCCAGTTGCCCCACTGCCGTGAACCTGCTCGTCGTCGATCCGTCGCCGGAGAACCCGTCATTGCGATCAGTATGTACCCGAATTTGTCATTCACCGGACCGGATGTGTGCGGTGAGCAGCAGGTGGTCGAAACGGCGGCGCAGCGCGTCCGACCCGAGGTCCTCGGCGCTCGCCGCCGCGACCACGTTGGACGCCAACGTCCGGAGCTTGGTGTTGGTGTGCTGTGACCGCCACTGCAGCAGTTCAAAGGCCTGGTCAGCGCCGATCCGGTACACCAGCATCAGCATGCCTTTGGCCTGTTCGATGGCCGCGCGGGACCTGAACATGTCCGGCAGCGTCTCGAGCGCGTGACGGCGGACCTGGTCGACGGTCGAGGTCAGGTCGATGTAGTAGCCCTCGGTGCCCACCACTGCGCCGCGGTCGTCGACCATTCGGTCGCCGAGCACGAGGACCGCGTGTTCACGCCCGGAGGTGTCGATGAACCTGTGTCGGCTGGAGAACGACCCACCCGAATGCAGCGCCTCGTCGAGAAGCTCCTGGACGTGCTGCCGGTCCTCCGGATGCTTGTGCGACAGCAGCAGTTCGGTGGTGGGGGTCACCGTGCCCGGCTCGTAGCCGTGCATGCGCGCCACCTCATCGGACCATTCCCAGCGCTGGCTGAGGAACCAGAATCGGAAGCTGCCGACGCTCAGGTCCCCGGCTGCCCGGGCCGCCCAGTCACCCTCGGCGGCCGAAGCTGATGACGTGTCGGGCATGAGGACATTATTTCATTTCCCACTGCCTCCGCGGAGCCTGAACAGCGTCAACTGGACTTCGGTGCGCTCACCGCGCCACGCCGATCTCGGCCAGCCTGCGCGTGGACGCCTCGGACCGGATGATCTGCGGCCACCAGAACCACCGTCCGAGCAGTGAGGCGATGGCCGGGGTCATGAACGACCGGACCACCAGCGTGTCGAACAGCAGGCCGAGGGCGATGGTGGTGCCGACCTGAGCCATCACCCGCAGGTCGCTGAATGCGAAGGACGCCATCGTGAAGGCGAACACCAGGCCCGCCGACGTGACCACCGAACCGGTGCCGGCCATCGCGCGGATGATCCCGGTCTTGAGGCCTCCCGGCAGCTCCTCCTTGAATCGCGACACCAGCAGCAGGTTGTAGTCCGAGCCGACCGCCAGGAGCAGGATGACCGACATCGGCAGCACCATCCAGTGCAGTTCGAGGCCGATCAGGTGCTGCCACAACAGGATCGACAGACCGAACGATGCGCCCAGGGACAGCACCACCGTGCCGACGATCACCGCTGCCGCCACCAGGCTGCGGGTGATGAGCAGCATGATGATGAAGATGAGTGCCACCGCGGCGATTCCGGCGATCATCAGGTCGTAGAGGGAGCCGTCGTGCATGTCCTGATAGGTGGCCGCCGTCCCGGCCAGGTGGATCTTGGCGCCCTCCAACGGTGTGCCCTTGAGCGCCTCCTTGGCGGCGAGTTTGATCGGGGCGACATGCGCGATGCCCTCGGGGGTCGCGGGGTCACCCTCGTGACTGATGATGAACCGCACCGACTTGCCGTCGGGGGAGATGAAGTTCTTCATGCCACGCTTGAAGTCCTTGTTGTCGAAGGCCTCCGGGGGCAGGTAGAAGGTGTCGTCGTTGCGGGCGTCGTCGAACGCGCGACCCATGGCCGTCGAGTTCTCCTGTCCCGCGGCCATCTGATCCTGCAGACCCTTCTGCGTCTGATACATCGTCAGCATGTAGGTCTTCATGTTCTTCATGGTCGCGATCTGCTCGGGCAGCAGTGTGACCAGTTGTGGCATCAGCGAATCGAGTCGTTCGAGGTCTGGGACCAGCGTCTGGATGTCGTCGGTCATGGTGTCGATGCCGTCGAGGGTGTCGAATATCGACCGCATGGACCAGCAGACCGGGATGTCGTAGCAGTGCGGCTCCCAGTAGAGGTAATTGCGGATCGGTCTCAGGAAGTCGTCGAAATCGGCGATGTGATCGCGTAACTCGGCCACGTCGATGGTCATGTCCTTGGTCTTGACCACCATGTCGTGGGTGGTCTCGGCCATCTGCGCGGTGATGCTGGACATCTTCTCCATCGCGTCGATGGTGGTCTGCATCTCGTCGGTCTGCACCAGCATGTCGGCCATGCGGTCCTGCTGGTACTTCTCATTCATCGTGTTGGAGGTGCCCTGGCGACTGAGCAGGAACGGAATGGAGGTGTGCTTGATGGGCTTGCCCTCGGGACGGGTGATCGTCTGCACGCGGGCGATGCCGGGGACTGCGACGATCGACTTGGCGATCTTGTCGATCACCAGGAAGTCCGCCGAATTGCGCAGGTCGTGATCGGTCTCGACCATCAGCAGTTCGGGATTCATCCGGGCGGCGCTGAAATGCCGCTCTGCTGCGGCATATCCGACGTTTGCGGGCAGGTCGGACGGCAGATAGCGGCGCGCGTCGTAGTTGGTCTTGTAGCCGGGCAGCGTGAGCAGGCCGATGAGCGCCAGGGCCAGCGTCGCAGCCAGAATGGGGGCGGGCCAACGCACCACCGCGATGCCGATCCTGCGCCAGCCGCGTGATCGGATGGCCCGCCGTGGTTCGAACCGGCCGAATCTGCTGCCGATCACGATGATCGCGGGACCCAGCGTCAGTGCCGCGACGACGGCCACGAAGGTGCCGATGGCACACGGCACGCCCATCGTCTGGAAGTAGGGCAGGCGGGTGAAGCTCAGACACAGCATGGCACCGGCGATGGTCAGGCCGGAACCCAGAACGACATGGGCGGTACCGCCGAACATGGTGTAGTACGCGGTCTCTCGGTCGTCGCCGTCGCCTCGCGCCTCCTGGTAACGGCCGATCGCGAAGATCGCGTAGTCGGTGCCCGCCGCGATCACCATCAGCGTGAGCAGATTGACGGCGAAGGTGGACAGGCCGATGAGGTCGTAGTGTGCGAGGAAGGCGACCACACCGCGCGCGGCGCCGAGTTCGAGGAACACCATGAGCAGCACCAGGAGCATGGTGGCCACCGATCGGTACACCACCAGCAGCATCGCCGCGATCACTCCGATGGTGATCATGGTGACCCTGGCGACGCTCTTGTCGCCGGCATGGTGCTGGTCTGAGATCAGCGGTGCGCCGCCGGTCACATAGACCGTCAGGCCAGCGGGTGGGGGAGTCTGCGCGACGATCTCCCGCACCGCAGCGACGGAGTCGTTGGCCCGGGTCTCACCCTGGTTGCCCTGAAGGTACAGCTGGACGTACGCGGACCTGCCGTCATTGCTCTGCACGCCCGATGCGGTGAGCGGGTCGCCCCAGAAGTCGGCGACGTGCTGGACGTGGGCGGTGTCGGCTTCGAGCTTGTCGACCAGGCGGTCGTAGTAGTGATGGGCCTCGTCACCCAGCGGTCCGACGCTCTCCAACACCACCATGGCGCTGGAGTCGGAGTCGAACTCCTTGAAGACGCTGCCCACGCGTTTCATGGCGATCATCGCCGGGGCGTCGTGGGCGCTGAGCCCGACGGTGTGCTCCTCGCCGACCTTCTCCAGTGGCGGGACCAGCACGTTGGACAGCACTGTCAGCGCCAACCAGCCGAGCAGGATCGGCACCGCGGCCAGGCGGATGACGTGGGCGATCCGCCCGTGCGCGGCACGCGTCGTGCTCATCGCCGAAATATACGTAGCCCATCAAAGTTTTCGCCGGGCATTCGACGGCAGACGACGGTGATTGACAGCGAACTCACAGGTGGCGTGAACGCCGGGGGCCGGGGACTACCGGAGCTCGGCCGTGCGCGCTCCGTCGTCGGCGGTGCAGGACGCACACGCGGGGGAATCCAGGTCGAACTGACCGCAGGTGGGGCAGATGAAGGGGATCATGGGGGGTCGCCTTCCTGTCATGGGGAGCGCTGATCGTGTCGCAGCGTGCTGGGCCTGTACCCGCGGCGCCCTACGGTGAAACGCGTGGGTGACGCGATCGGTGCGGTGGTGGACAGAATCGTCGAGGAGTGGCAACTGCGCCCCGACGGCCCGGTGATCCGGGGGTCCCGGTCGGTCCTCCTGCCGGTGCGCACGTCGGCCTCGCTGCCGGCCGTGCTCAAGGTGGGACACCCCGGTGCGGCGGACACCCAGGAGCACCTTGTGCTCCGCCGGTGGGCCGGTGACGGCGCGGTCCGTCTTCTGCGGGCCGACCCACACCGCCGTGCGCTGCTCATCGAACGCCTGCACGCCCGCAGCCTGCTCGCGGTGTCCGACGCGCAAGCCTGCGTCGTGATCGCCGATCTGTACCGACGCCTGCACGTGCCGCCGCTGCCCCAGTTGGGTTCGCTGGCGTCTCTGGTGCAGAACTGGGTGCAGGATTTCGAGGCGCTGCCCCGCAGCGCGCCGATACCGCATCGTCTCGTCGAGCAGGCCAGCGCGACGGGGCGTGAATTGGCAGGGGAGCGTAGCGATTCCGAGCGCACTCTGCACGGAGACCTGCACTACGGCGCGGTGCTGGCCGCCGATCGCGAACCGTGGCTGTGCATCTCGCCGCGGCCGGTCAACGGTGACCCGCACTCCGAGATCGCGCCCATGCTCTGGCACCGCTGGGATGATCTCGCCGGCCATGTCCGAGACGGGGTCCGGGCGCGGTTCTGGGCGCTGGTCGACGCCGCGGATTTCGACGAGGACCGTGCGCGGGCATGGGTGATCGTGCGTGTCGTTCATCAGGCGACTCGCGAACTGACCAGGGGCGCTGGGGCAGACGACGCAGCGGTGACGCGATGTGTCGCGATCGCCAAGGCGGTCCAGGATTAGGTCGGCGAGACGCGGGCTCGCACCGCGACCAGGCCGCCGCCGATGACCAGGGCCATGCCCACATACGTCAGCAGGGTCGGTCGGTGGTCCCAGACGAGCCAGTCGATGATCGCGGTGAACACGATGACCGAATAGATGAACGGGCCCACCTTCTCCGCTGACGCGTAGCGGTAGGCGATCACGATGAGAAGCTGCGAGAGCAGCTGAGCCACCCCCAGACCGATCAGCGCCGGCCAGGCCCGGCCGGGGAACGGCTGCCAGTCCAACACCGCGATGGGCACGGAGAACAGCGTGGAGAGCAGGAAGTAGTAGAACAGGATTCGGCCCGTGGGCTCGGTGGCACCCAGCCAGCGGACCGACATCATCGCGACGGCCAACAGCACCGCGCCCGCCAATGCCGCCAGTTCGCCGGTGTTGAAAGACTTTCCCTGCGGCTGAAGCACCAGCAGCACCCCGACGAACCCGATTCCCGCGCCCAGCCAGGTCACGCCCGCCGAGCGTGTCCGGGTGGCCATCCACGCGACGGCCGGCATCCACAGCGGAGCGCTGTAGGTCAGCAGAGTGGCGTTGGCCAGCGGGATCTGCGTGATGGCGAAGAACAAGGCATACCAGCATGCGGTGCCGGTGGCCGCTCGGAGGATGTGCAGTGCGATCCGCTCGGTCCGCAGAACGGCCCATCCGCCCCGCAGCGCGACCGGAAGAACGAAGACCAAACAGATCAGATTCTGGAACAGCAGCAGCACCCCGGTCGAGGTGTACTGCCCGCAGACCTTCGCCAGCGTGCCCACGAGTGCGACGCAGAAGAACGCGACGGTGGTGAGAACCGCTGCCAGGGGCAGGTTCTCGGGCCGGTGGCCGGTGGGCCGTGGCTCAGTCATGGGGCGCGTGGCCGGCCCTGGGGCTGCGACGGTTCATCAGTCGGGTCTCGCGTTCGAGGACGCCGTTGAGTGCGCGAGGAGAGATGACGTCGAGGGCGCGCAGCGCGACCGCCTTGCGGGGTGCGATGCGCACCGGGCGGGTGCGGGCGGCGTGGACCATCCACCGTGCGGCCTCGTCGGCCGAGAGGGCGGCAATGCCGTCGTAGGCGCGGGTCGGGGCGATCATCGGAGTGGACACCAGCGGGTAGTAGATGGTGGTGGAAGCCACGCCCTGGCAGCCCCATTCGGTGCTGATGACTCGGCTGACGGCACTCAGCGCCGCCTTGGATGCGTTGTAGGCGGCGAACATCGGCGACGACTCCGGAAGCACCCGCCAGGTCGCGACGTTGATGATGTGCCCGTCGCCGCGTTCGATCATCCCCGGTGCCAGCCCACGGATCAGACGCAGCGGGGCGTAGTAGTTGAGTTGCATGACGCGTTCGATGTCATGCCAGCGCTCCAGCGATTCAGCCAGCGGCCTGCGGATCGACCGCGCGGCGTTGTTGATCAGGATGTCCACCGGGCCGACTGATTTCGCCACTTCGTCGACCGCGTCGAGGTCGGCGAGATCGGCGGGCACAGCCAGTGCGTGGCCGCCGACGGCGGTGATCTGATCGGCGATCTGCGTCAACAGATCGGCTCTGCGTGCGACGAGGATGACCGATGCGCCCTGTGCGGCGAGCCCGCCCGCGGCCACCGCGCCGATCCCCGATGACGCGCCGGTCAGCAGAATCCGCTTGCCGCGCAGGTCGATGCGCGCACCACCCGGCCAGCGCGGCAGTGGGCGCATGCCGGCCATTCGCATCGCCCGCTTCATCTCTGGAATCACTGCCCGCCTCTCGTGCCGGGCCTCTCCCAGCGCTGTCAATCTAGGGTGTGACCCGGCTGGGCGCAGCGGATCGGAGGATTCGCGGGGGCGGGCGACCCGGCTGCGCTCAGATGGGCTGCCAGAGTGCGGGTGTGGCCGGCGGCATCCAGTTCGGATCGTAGACGGTGTGCGCCTGCCGGCACCGGTAGGACCTGCCGTTGTAGGTGACCGTGTCGCCCACCGCATATTTCGCGCCGACGGTCCATGACGTGCCCGACGGCGGTTTGGTCGTGGTCGGCGCCTGCGTGGTGGTCGACGGTTTGGTCGTCGTGGTGGCGGGCGCTGTTGTCGTGGTGGTGGGTGCCGTCGTGGTGGTGGGTGCCGTCGTGGTGGTCGGTGCTGTCGTCGTGGTGGGTGTTGTTGTGGTCGTTGGTGTTGTGCCGCCGCCGATTTCGAGGTCGACACACGAATAGAACGCGTTGGAGGTGTCGCCGATGTTCCAGATCCCCAAGAGCTTCTGGCGGCCACTGAAACCGTCGAGATCCACAGTGTGGGTCACCGTCGCACCGGGTTGCGCATTGTTGCCATTGACATAGCCCACCCTGGTGTTGCCGATGTAATACTCCCAGTTCGCCGTTCGGTGGCGCGCGGTGTTCGTCCAGGTGAAGGTCGCGGAATTGCCCACGGGCGTCACCTTCCACGGCTTGCTGTCGTCATTGAGTTCGGCGAACTGCGACAGGTTGGCGTGGCAGCTGCGCAGGCCCTGGGGGCCTTCCACGCTCTGCGGTTCGTATCTGATGGCACCGCACTGGACGACGCCGGACGCGCACTGCGCCTGACGGCTGCCGGGCGACGAGATGTAGCCGTGCGCTTGCGCTTCCGGCATCGGCAGCGCGAAGAGAAGAAGCGGGGTGATTGCGGCGACACCGAGTGAGGATGCGGTGGGTTTCTTCACTTGTCAGTTCTCCCTTGATGTCTCGCGGTTGGCCCGGGTTCGGGGATCGAGCTGAGACAACGGACGCTACAAGCATCAGGTGGGCCGCAACTATGTTTCGCGTGCGTCAATACTGCAACCGGTCGATAACGATCCGGAGAAGCGTGAGTTCTGTTCGAGGTCATGAAGCACGGCGCGGCAGGCGCCGTCACCCCATGCCGCGGCCGGGGGTCGGTGATCTGAGAGTCAGAGCCGATCACAGGCCATCCACGCGGGTTTCGGCGAGACTGGGCGTCGACGGTCGATCGAAGGTGTGCGGACCATGACCAATGCGTCTTCCGGCGGGACTCGTTCTGCGTTTCTTGTCGCTGTGGTGCTGACGCTGAGCGGGTGCTCGGACGCCGAGAATCCGGCGCCGACCACGGCGACCACGACGACGGTGACCACGGCCGGCGCCCCATCGTCGCGGCCGGAGGTCCCGCGCGGGGCATTGGCCAAGGATCCCGTGCAGCTCGCCGATGACCTCTTCGACGATGAGCAGGCCCTGCGCGATCCGTCGTCGACAGAGGCCGCACTTGCCGCCGCGGCTGCGCGGCAGCAGGCGGCCTATCGCGTGCTCGGACGCCGTCGGGACTGGGAGCCGATCGTGCGGCGTCGTGTGCCGCCGGCACTGTTGGAGAGCTACGACCGCAACATCGACGCGCGGCGCAACCTCACCGCGTTGGGGGAGAGCTCCGGCGTCCGCGACACGGTTCCGGCATGGCGCATCGTCGCACCGGCGCCGGCCGAGGAACTGCTGGGGCACTTCCGCGAGGCGGAGGCGGCCACCGGTGTGCCCTGGGCGCACCTGGCGGCGATCAACATGATCGAGACCGGCTTCGGCCGGATCGAGGGCACGAGCACCGCCGGTGCTCAGGGGCCCATGCAGTTCATGCCCGCCACCTGGGCCGAATACGGTGCCGGTGGCGACATCCACGCGCCTCGCGACAGCATCATGGCGGCGGCCCGTTTTCTCTCCGCACAGGGCTTTGCGGCCGATCGCGACCAAGCGCTGTTCCGCTACAACAACTCCGACAGATATGTGCGGGCGGTCAACGACTACGCCGCGGTGATGGACTCGGACCCGGCGGCGTTTCGCGCCTATCACCGGTGGGAGGTCTACTACGTCACCGTCGTCGGCGATGTGCTGCTGCCCGTGGGCTATTCGGAGACGGCGCCGGTCCCGGTCACGGAGTATCTGGGCCGTGTCTCGCCTTCCTCACCGGCGGTCACCACGCCGACGCGGTGACCTCTGCCTCGCGCCGGCTACTGCGCGAGGTATCCGCCGTCGACAGGCAGCACCGCGCCGGTGATGAAAGAGGCGTCGTCAGAGGCAAGGAAGGCGATGGCGCTGGCGACTTCGGCCGGCTCGCCGAGACGGCCCATCGGATGCATCCGCTCGACCGTCGCCAAATATTCCGAGCCACCCGGCTCATCCCGCATCTGATTGACCCGCTCGGTTTGAATCGTTCCTGGGGCAACGGCGTTGACTCTGATCCCGTGATCGGACCACTCGACCGCCAGATGTTTGGTCAAGCCGGTGGCGATGAACTTGGCGGGGCCGTAAGCCGCCTGCCGTTTCTGGCCGGCCACCCCGGAGATCGAGGAGAGGCAGACGATGGCGCCACCGCCGGTCGGCAGCATCGCCTCGATCGCGAACTTGCACGTGAGGAACATGCCGCGCCCGTCGACGGCCATCACCTCATCCCAGCCGTCGGGGGTCATCTCCGTCGCATCGCCGAGCGGGATGATGCCGGCGTTGGCGACCAGCACGTCGAGCCGGCCGAAGCGGTCGGTCGCCGCCCCGATCATCCGCCGCGCGTCCTGCTCGACCGCGACGTCGCCGATGACCGTCTCGACCTCCGCGTCGGCCTGCCGCAGTTCGGCGGCCAGGGCCAACAGCGGATCACCCTGAATGTCGGTCAGGGTCAGCCGTGCGCCCTCACGCGCGAAGCGCTCAGCGGTCGCCCGACCGATGCCGAAGGCCGCACCGGTGATCACCGCGGATTTCCCGCCGAGGCGTCCTTGTCCGTGGATCACCGCGTCGCCATCGCAATCCGGAAACCGCCGTTCGGGCCTGTGTGCATCGCCGTATCGTGCCACCGCAGGTCGAACGGTGTCCGGTTTTCGGTCGCCGCGGTGTGCGTGGGGACCGAAAAGAAAACAGGTCAGAGATGTTCTCTCTGACCTGCTTCTTCTCTGTGGAGCTGCCGGGAATCGAACCCGGGTCCTACGGCATTCCCTCGAGGCTTCTCCGTGCGCAGTTCGCTGTGCCTCTACTCGGATCTCTCAGTCACGCGAACAAGCCGAGATGACGATCCCAGTCGCTGTTGGGTGTCCCGATGAGTCCCGCGACCGAACTCATCGGTTGATCCCTCTAGATGACGCCAGGGTCCGGGTCGAGGGCGGTCCCGGTCTGACGGACTAGCTTCGCTTAGGCAGCGAGAGCGTAGTCGCGCTGATTGGTATCGGCGCTTAATTGGTTGCAACGACGCTTACGGTGGTCTCTTGCCTGCACCGGCACGCTTCCCTTGATTCGATGCGCGAAGTCGAAACCGTTCAGCCCCTCGCGCACATCCCGCCGACTTTCGGCGGGACTCGTCCATCTTACCGGCAGGCCCGACAAGGGCCAGCGATTAAATGTCTCAGACCGGTATCAGTCCAGGTCAGAGTCGCGTTCGCCGAGGTAGGCGAGCAGTGCGGCGTCCTCGGAGGTGAGGCGGTCGACCTCTTCCCCGCCGTCGCACGTGACCAGCGCCACCGTCACCGAACCGGCGCCGCGATGCAGCACCCGCCAGTGCGCGCCGGACTGCTCCCACCGTTGCAGTACCGCAACCGGATCGAGGCTCATTCCCATGATCTTGCCTGCCATGATCGGCCGGGTGGAGATAGGACTGCATGCCCTCGGCATCGACTCGGGCGCCGAGCGCACGGTGATCGATGCCGTGGCCGCGGCGGCCGAACGGGCCGGATTCTCCACGCTGTGGGCCGGCGAACACATCGCCATGGTCGACGAGTCCTCGTCGCGCTACCCCTATTCGTACGACGGCCGGATGGCCGTGCCGGCAACCGCGGACTGGCTGGACCCCTTCATCGCGCTGAGCTTCGCCGCGGCCGCCACCACCAGGATCGAACTGGCGACCGGCGTGCTTCTGCTCGCCGAGCACAACCCGGTCATCGTGGCCAAGCAGGCCGCGTCGTTGGACAGGCTGTGCGGGGGACGCTTCACGCTCGGGGTGGGTGTCGGGTGGTCCCGCGAGGAGTTCGACGCGCTCGGGGTGCCGTTCGACGGGCGGGCACAGCGGGTCCAGGAGTACGCCGCAGCCATGCGCACCCTGTGGCGTGACGATCCGGCGTCGTTCCACGGCGAGTTCGTGAACTTCGACGGCATCCGGGTGAACCCGAAACCGCGGCGCGGACGAATTCCGGTGGTGCTCGGCGGCAACAGCGACGCCGCACTGCGCCGGGTCGTGGAGTGGGGTGACGGCTGGTACGGCTACAGCCTCGGCGATCTGGAGGAGGTCGCCGAGCGGGTCTCGCTGCTGCGGGGACTGTGCCGTTCGGCCCACCGTGATCCGGGTGACCTGAGGTTGTCGGTCTCGTTGCGGCACCCCTCGCCGAATGACGTGGGCCGGCTCGCCGACATCGGCGTGGACGAACTGGTGCTGGTGGGAAGTCCGCCGGCTGATCCGATCGAGGCGGAGGCCTGGGTCGGTGACCTTGCCCGCCAGTGGATGTGGGTGCTGCACTGACCTGATGCAGATGAGGCGCGTCTACGACGCCGTCGAGTCAGACGAGGGCCGGCGGGTCCTGGTTGATCGGCTGTGGCCACGCGGCATCGCCAAAACGGATCCACGAGTGGGGCGCTGGCTCCGGGATGTGGCACCGTCGACCGAACTGCGGCACTGGTACGAACACGACCCGGCGAAGTTCGACGAGTTCGTTGCGCGTTACCGCGCCGAACTGGCCGACGGGCCCGCGGCCGAGGCCCTGGCCGAACTGCGTCGCCTCGCCAACGAGGGACCTTTAACCCTCGTGACGGCGACCAAAGACCTCAATCTGAGCCACCTGATCGTGTTGACTCGTCTGTTGGAGGGCACATGATGGGCGAATCAATCGCTGTGGCAGCAGTTTTCATCTGGCTGGGAATGGTGCTGGCGATCTCCTTCGTCGAGGCGCCACTGAAGTTCCGCGCACCGGGGGTGACGTTGCAGATCGGCCTGGGCATCGGCCGGCTGGTGTTTCGCGCGCTCAACGCCTGCGAGGTCGTGCTCGCCGCAGCGGTCCTGGTGGGTGCCGTGCTGCATCGGCCCTCGACGGCGACGATGGTGGCACTGGTGCTGGCCGTCGCCGCGCTGGTCATCCAGTTGGCGGCGGTGCGTCCGGCGCTCACCCGCAGATCCGACAGGGTTCTCGCCGGATCTCCCGATGCGGGCGAGTCCAGGTCGCGGGTTCACTACGCTTATGTCGCGCTGGAGATTGTGAAGGTCGTGGCCCTGGTGGCCGCCGGCATCCTGCTGCTGGGCGGGTGAGCTGAAAGAGGTGCGGTGTGGAATCGATTTCGTTGACCGACGTGGTCGAGGCGCAGCTGACGGCGGCCCGTGCGGCCAGCAGCGGGCGATCGGCCCACACGGTGCGCGGCGGTCACGATCACTTCCTGCGGGAGACCGTGATCGCCCTGGCCGGCGGGCAGGGTCTGGCCGAGCACGACAGCCCGGGCGAGGCCACGCTGCAGGTTCTGCGCGGCCGGGTGCGCCTGGTGGCCGGCGACGACTCCGTCGAGTGCTCGACCGGCGATTTCGTCGTCATTCCGCGGACCCGCCACTCGCTTGAGGCGCTTGAGGATTCCGCGATCCTGCTGACGGTCCTGGCCGACAGCCGCGAAGCGCACTGAAGCGCTGAGGGTAAGGTAACCCTAGCCTCACAGCTCGGGTAGGCTCAGCGGTCACGATGACTGATTCCGTTTCGTCCACCGCGCTGCCTGTTCTGCCCCGCGAACTCACGGACATCTCCGACGAGGTGCGCGCGGTGCCGCCGCCCCCGACGCCGGTGCTGGCCGACCCGTACGCGATCAGGGTTGTGGACGCGGATGCGGACGCCGCACTGATCTCGGAATGGATGAACCGACCGCACCTGGTCGAGGCGTGGGAGTACCCCTGGCCCGAGGAGCGTTGGCGCGACTACCTGCGCGCGCAACTGGCCGGGCAGTATTCGCGCCCCCTGATCGGCAGCTTCAAGGGCGAGCCGCTGGCCTACGTCGAGGTCTACCGCGCCGCCAAGGACTCCATCGCGCCACGGTATGACGCCGACCCGCATGACCTGGGTCTGCACGCGGCCATCGCCGACATGCGCATCGTCAACCGGGGTTTCGGCCCGCTCCTGCTGCCGCGCCTGGCCAAGAGCCTGTTCGAACTCGAACCGCAGTGCCAGCGCATCATGTTCGACCCGGACCACCGCAACTCGGCGGCCCGGCGCCTGTGCGAATTCGCCGGCTGCGAGTTCCTCGGCGAGCACGACATGGCCAACCGCAGGATGGCGCTCTACGCCCTGCACCGGCGGCGGGACTGAAGCCCGCGCCGGCATCAGTCGGAAACTGCGTCGCCGATGAGTTCGGCGTAGCCGTCGTGGTCGGGCTTCATCGCCGCGGCCACCAGTTCCCACAGCACCTCGTCGGTGCCGCCGCCCACGCGCGCCAGCTTCATGTCGCGCCACCAGCGGCCCAGCGGTGTCTCGTCGACGAGGTATCCCGCGCCGCCGAAGATGTGCATGCACTCGTTGATGACCTCTTCGCCCAGGCGGGCGGCCGTCACCTTGAGTGCCGCCGCGGTGCGCAGATCCAGTTTGTTCACCGCGGCGACCCCGTTGAGCCCGTGCCGCAGCAGATCGACTCGGGCCTGCATGTCAGCCATCCGCATCCGCAGCGCCTGGTGCTCGAAAAGCGTTGAGCCGAACTGCCTGCGCTTGACCATGCGGGCGTGGGTGATGCCCAGCACGCGCTGGCACGATGAGGCGACCTGGCCGGCCACCGACATCCGTTCGTGGGCCAGACCCCAGGAGATGGCGGCCAGGCCGGTCCCGGCGCGTGCGATCAGGGCCTCGGCGGGCACCCAGGTGTCGATGTGCACCGCGGCGGTGTCCAGTGGTCCGGCGCCGACCTTGCGGTAGGGCGTCTGGATCTCGGTCTGCGCGGTCGGGACCGCGATCAGGGCCACGCTGCCGTGGCGGCTGTTGGGGTCGTGGTCGACACTGCGAGCCACCACCATGATGTGATCGGCGATGGGGGACAGGGACACGAACTTCTTGATCCCGCGCACTTCGAAACCGTCTCGTGCCGAACGGATCTCAGTCTCACAGATCTGCAGATCCGATCCACCGGACTCCTCGGAGGCGCCGATGCACAGCACGGCCTGGCCCCGGATGGCCTGCTCGCAGATCTCCTTGAGGTGATCGGACTTGCCGAACCTGCGCAGGATCGCGATCGCCGAATCATGCAGGCTGACACCGACGCCGATGCCGGCCGAGCCCAGCCGCCCCAACCGGTAGGCCAACTCGAGGAGCTTGGCGACGTCGGGGTGCTGGGAATCGCCCCACTTGGCGGTGAAAACCCCTGAGCGGCCCAGGTGTTCGATGAGTTTACGAGGAAAGCGTTCGGTCTCCTCGGCCTCTGCGGTCCACGCCGTCACGCGGTCGTCGAAGACCTCGGCGAGCAGTTCGCGGTACTCCTCGAGCGAAGTCCCGATGGTCGCCGTCATGCTCGAACCCCTTCCAGGTCGCGTTTGACCTCGAGTCGGCGCAGCTTGCCCGACGATGTGCGCGGCAGCGACCCCGGGGCGAGGAACACCACATCTGCCGGCACGACCCCACATTCGGAGGCCACGCGTGAGATGAGTTCACCGCGGGCGCCGTCCTGATCGGGGCCGCGGAATTCCGCGACGATCACCAGGCCGGGACGCGTCGATCCCTCGTCGGTGCCGACCGCGACGACGGCGCCCTCGCGCACCCCGCGCACGCCGGCCGCGACGCGTTCGACCTCGGTGGGGAAGATGTTGCGCCCCGCCACCGTGATGAGCTCCTTGGCGCGCCCGCAGACCACCAGACCGCCGTCGGTCAGATAGCCGATGTCGCCGGTTCGGAACCATTCGCCGGGAGCCAGGCTTTCACCGCCGAGATACCCCGACATCATCGAGGTGCCGCGGATCTCGACCTCACCCACGTCACGCCCGGCGTCCGCCGAGTGCTGCTCGGAGGGGGCGATGCGCAGTTCCATGCCGGGGATCGGTTCCCCGAGGACGGCGTGCCGGCGCACGGATTCCGTTGCCGGGTCCAGGAGTTCGTCGTAGTGCAGGCCGGTTCCCGGTGCGGGCGCGGTGACGGCGCAGGTGGCCTCCGCCAGCCCGTACGACGGTGCGGCGGCGCGCGGATCCAGTCCGAAACGGCTCAGTTCGGACAGGAACTGCGCGAACCCGTCGCAGTCGATCGGTTCGCCGCCGTTGATGGCGAATCGCAGTGCCGACAGGTCAACCTCAGGCACGCGGCGGGCGTACTTGCCGATCACGTTGTAGGCGAAATTCGGTGCGGCGGTCAGTGATGCGCGGCTCTGAGACAGCCACGTGAGCCAACGGAACGGAGACGCCGAGAATGCGGAGGTGGGCGCCAGCCACATGTCGGCACCCGAGAGTGCGCCACTGAGCAGGAACGTCAGGCCCATGTCGTGGTAGACCGGCAGCCAGGTCAGGCCGACGTCGATGCTCGGGTCCACACCGGTGTGCGTGAGCAGTCCGCCGACGTTGTTGAGCACGGCGTGCGGGGACAGTGCCGCCGTGCGGGGTGTGCCGGTGGAGCCGGCGGTGCCCTGCAGCACGGCGTGACCGGTGTCGTTGGGCACCGCGAGGAACGTCGTGGACCTCTGCCGGTGTGCGACGTCCGTGAGGTCGAGGAGACGCAGCGGCGATCCGGCGTCGCGCAGCAGGCCCAGGGTCTCGCCGGCCGACAGCACGGTGCCGACGCCGATGCCGGTGAACCGGGTCAGCGTGGAGGCCGCCCACTGGGCGGGGTCGGCGCCGCGGATCGGGGACGGCAGGATCGACACCGCGCGACCGGCCAGCCAGGCGCCCTGGATGGCGGCGACGAACTCGACGGAGACCTCGCCCACCAGGCCGACGTCGCCGGCCGGGCCGTCGACGATCCGCTCGGCGACGTTCTCGGCGCGGGTGTGCACCTCCTGCCACGGGTGGGGGACCCACTCGCCGCTGTCCCGGTCCAGCACCACCAAGCTGTGCGAGGACCGGGTCATGGACTGCGTCAGTGCCGACGCGAGGACGCTCACTTCTCGGCGGGGACCTTGGCCAGGATGGCGGCCTCAAGGTCGCCGACCGTGTCGCAGCTGAGCAGGTCCTCTTCAGACAGCGCCACCCCGAGCTTGTCCTCGATCGCGACCATGCCGACCGCAAACGCCACCGAATCCATGCCGACGTCGTCGACCAGGCGGGAATCCCGCGAGACGCGGCTCATGTCGACGTTGAGGTCGTCGCGCAGGATCTCCTCGAGAGCGGCCGTGACGGCTTCCGGGTGAGACGTTTCCATGGCGTGCGACGCTACACGGCGGGGTTAGCCAAGGCTAGGCTTACCCCCGCCTATGGCCCGTGGACCTCGACATCTTCGCAGATGATCAGCCCGTGCCGGGCGGTCAGTGTGTCCGCGATCTCAAACGCGCGGGCCACCCGCGCGGGGGTGTCGATGACCACGGTGGCCACCGGCACGCGCCGCGACAGTCGCGCCATCGTGTCCCCCCGCGGTGGCTGACCGTTCTGGAACCCCCACAGGCCGCGCAGGACAGTCGCGCCGGAGACGTGGCGGCCCTCGCGCAGGGCGCGGACGAGAAGCCGATGGATCGGCGCCCCGTCGTCGTGGTTGTCCTCCGCGGACCACACCGTCATCTGCTGGAAGTCCCCGGTGCCGGCGGGCGGGCTCAGCACCCGCCCGTCGCGCTTGCACACCTGCACCGGTTGGGCCGTCTGCAGCGTCCCGGCGAGGACGTCGGCCAGTTCCGCGGTCGCCAAGGCGACCTGGGCCGGGGTGCCGACGGCCGTCACGACCATCGGGACCTCGGCGTTGCGGCTGAAGAACCGGCCCCGACGGCGCTGCCCCGCCGCGATCCCGTCGACACCGAGAAACGCGGTGGCGCTGACGAACCCGAGCCGGTGCAACACCGCGCACACCACCTGGTACGCGGGAGTGCGGCCCACCCGTTGCTGGCGCCGCAGATACAGGTTCAGTTTCACCGGTCCGCTCACCAGCCCCTGCGTGCCCCCTGCGGCCACGGCGCGTTCGACGGTCACCAGTGCACGCCCGGTCAACGGGGCGATGCCGGCGACGAGCGCCTCGACCACCGACGCCTCGTCGACGGCGCTGATCAACACCGGCAGATCCTCCGACAGGGTCAGTGACTCGTCGGTGCGCGCGATGTTGTGCAGCCCGAAACTGGCCACCCCGCGCAACATGATGCTGTCGGCGACGCGGTGTTCGGCGAACCGGTCCAGCAGTGCATCGGCGAGAAATCCCGCGTCGACGCGTTCCCGCTCGGCGAAGTACACGCCGAGCTTGGCGGTTGGCTGCGCGGCGCTCACCACAGCCTCGCGATCGACTGGCCCAGCCAGGCCGCCGCGACGCCGAGCACCACGCTGACCACGATGTTGGCGATTGCCGGCCGGTACTGGCGCTCCTCGGCGAGCCGGTGGGTCTCATACATCCAGGTGGAGAACGTCGTGTAGGCGCCGACGAAGGCGGTTCCGGCGAGCAGGGCGGCGTGGTGGCTCAGCGCCAGGCCGGCGATGAAGCCCAGCAGCACCGCGCCCGTCAGGTTGACGGCCAGCGTGCCGTAGGGGAACGCGGCGGCCATCCGACGCGCGACCGCGCGGTCGACGACGAAGCGGGCCACCGAACCGAGGCCCCCGATCGCCGCCACCCCCAGCCACACCAGCGCGGTCGTCACGCACGCACCCGAGACCGGCGCACCAGTCCGGTGGCGACGTGGATGGCCAGCAGACCCAGGATCAGGCTCGCGGCGACGTAACCGGCGGCCAATCCGTAGTGCTGATGGGCGATCATCCGCACGGTCTCCACCTGCATGGTCGAGAACGTCGTCAGGCCGCCGCACAGGCCCGTGCCCAGCAGTGGCCGCCGGTAACTCGACAGGGGCAGTCGTTCGAGCAGTCGGGTGCTGAAGTAACCCAGCAGGAATGCCCCGACGATGTTGACGATGAACGTCGGCCACGGCCACTGCGCCGGGTCGGGCGCGGTCAGGTTCGCCAGGCCCGCGCGTGCCAACGTGCCCAGGGCCCCGCCGATGAAGACCGCGGCCAGTTCGCGGCTGTCGTGACCGAACACGAGGCAAAGTATGACGGGCGCGGTCGTCATGCGCGCACGGTCGGCAGAAGGTGGGCAGAATTGGCCCATGGCCGCCAATCCGCGTGCCGGGCAACCGGCGCAACCCGAAGACCTGATCGACCTGCCGCACCTGGTCACCGCCTACTACAGCGTGCAACCCGACCCCGACGACGTCGCCCAGCAGGTGGTGTTCGGGACCTCGGGCCATCGCGGGTCCAGCCTGGACGGTGCGTTCAACGAGGCGCACATTCTGGCCACCACGCAGGCCATTGTCGAATACCGTGCCGCCCAGGGCACCACGGGGCCGTTGTTCATCGGGCGCGACACGCACGGCCTGTCGGAGCCGGCGTGGACGTCGGCGCTGGAGGTGCTGGCCGCCAACGACGTTGTCGCGGTGATCGATTCGGCTGACCGGTACACGCCGACACCCGCCGTCAGCCACGCGATCCTGACCTTCAACGCCGGCCGCGACACCGACCTCGCCGACGGCATCGTGGTCACCCCGTCACACAATCCGCCCCGCGACGGCGGCTTCAAGTACAACCCGCCCAACGGCGGCCCGGCCGACACCGACGCCACCGCCGCAATCGCGAAGCGCGCCAACGAGATCCTGCGCGACGGTCGCAAAGACATCAAACGCATCCCGCTGGTGCGCGCGCTGCAGACCGCGCAGCGCCACGACTACCTCGACGCCTATGTGGCCGACCTGCCCAACGTCGTCGACCTGCATGCGATCCGCGCCGAGGGCGTGCGGATCGGGGCCGACCCGCTGGGCGGCGCCAGCGTGGACTACTGGGGCGCGATCGCCGAACGCCACGGCCTCGACCTCACCGTGGTCAATCCGTTGGTGGATGCGACATGGCGGTTCATGACGCTGGACACCGACGGCAAGATCCGGATGGACTGCAGTTCACCCAACGCCATGGCGTCGCTGATCCACAAGCTCGACGCGGGCGACGCGGCCTACCAGATCGCCACCGGCAACGACGCCGACTCTGACCGGCACGGCATCGTCACTCCCGACGGCGGTTTGATGAACCCGAATCACTACCTGGCGGTGGCCATCGACTATCTCTACACCCACCGGCCCGACTGGCCCGACACCGTGGCCGTCGGCAAGACCGCGGTCAGCAGTTCGATCATCGACCGCGTGGTGGCCGGGATTGGGCGCAAACTCGTCGAGGTGCCCGTCGGCTTCAAATGGTTCGTGGACGGGTTGATGGGCGGGACAATCGGATTCGGTGGCGAGGAGTCCGCCGGTGCGTCGTTCCTGCGCAAGGACGGCACGGTGTGGACCACCGACAAGGACGGCATCATCCTGGCGCTGCTGGCCTCGGAGATCCTGGCGGTGACCGGACAGACCCCGTCGCAGCGATACGCCGAACTGGCGGCCAAGTACGGCGCGCCGACCTATGCGCGTATCGACGCCCCGGCTGACCGGGAGCAGAAGGCCCGGCTGTCGAAGCTGTCCGCGGAACAGGTCACTGCCACCGAACTGGCGGGCGAGGCGATCACCGCCAAGCTGACCACCGCACCCGGCAACGGCGCGGCCCTCGGGGGCTTGAAGGTGACCACCGAGAACGCCTGGTTCGCCGCGCGCCCGTCGGGCACCGAGGACGTCTACAAGATCTACGCGGAGTCCTTCCTGGGGCCCGAGCATCTCGCGGAGGTCCAGGAGGCCGCGCGCGATGTCGTGAATACAGTCATCGCGTGAGTTCGTGTACGGAGGACGACTGTAAGAAGCCCGCCAAGCGGAAGCTGCCGCGCGAGGTCTGGGTACTGGTCGCAGCAAACGTGGTGGTCGCGCTGGGCTACGGGGTGGTCGCTCCGGTGTTGCCGCAGTACGCCCGCCACTTCGGCGTCAGCATCGCTGCGGCGACGTTCGTCATCACCGCCTTCGCCGTCATGCGACTGGTCGGGGCGCCGCCGGCCGGTTTCCTGGTGCAGCGGTTGGGGGAGCGGCGCGTTTACATCTCCGGCCTGCTGATCGTCGCAGTCTCGACCGCGGCCTGCGCGCTGGCCGAGAGTTATTGGCAGCTGCTGTTGTTCCGCTCGCTGGGCGGCGTCGGGTCGGCCATGTTCACGGTGTCCTCGCTGGGCCTGATGATCCGGATCTCGCCGGCCGACGCGCGGGGCCGGGTCGCCGGGTTGTTCTCCTCCGGCTTCATGATCGGCTCGGTGGGCGGGCCGATCCTGGGTGCCCTGACCGCCGGGTTCGGCCTGTCGGCGCCGTTTCTGATCTACGGCGCCGCGCTGGTGGTCGCCGCGTTGGTGGTGTTCGTCAGCCTGCGGCATTCCCACCTGGCCGCCCCGGACGAGTCCACCGAGCCGCCGGTGCCGTTCACGACGGTGTTCCGGCATGGGGCGTACAGGGCGGCGCTGTTGTCGAACTTCGCGACCGGATGGGCGTCGTTCGGGCTGCGGATCGCGCTGGTGCCGCTGTTCGTGGTGGAGGTGCTGGGTCGCAGCCCGGGCGCGGCCGGGCTGGCGCTGACCGCCTTCGCGGTGGGCAACATCTCGGTGGTGGTGCCCAGCGGGTACATGTCCGATCGGTTCGGCCGGCGCAGGCTGGTGATCTTCGGTCTGGTGCTGGCGGCCGTGTCGACCGGTTTGGTGGGCTTCAGCGACTCGCTGACGGTGTTTTTGGTGGCCGGTTACGTGGCGGGCGCGGCGACCGGGATCTTCATCTCGCCGCAGCAGGCCGCGGTCGCCGACGTGGTGGGCAACAAGGCGCGCGGCGGGACCGCGGTGGCGACGTTCCAGATGATGGCCGACGTCGGATCGATCGGCGGATCGCTGTTGGTCGGGCTGATCGCGCAGTACCTGTCGTTCTCCTGGGCCTTTGTCATCAGCGGGCTGATCCTGCTGCTGGCCGCGCTGGGCTGGATCTTCGCCCCGGAGACCCATCGGGAACCGCCCGCGGGGCACACTCCGGCTCGTTCGATCGGCCCGGAGGCCGGTGGAGAGGTGCCCTGAACAGCCGTTTTGAGGCTTGGGGCTGATGTGGTGTAACTTCTACACGCACCACTTGAGGGGCTATGGCGCAGTTGGTAGCGCACCACACTGGCAGTGTGGGGGTCAGGGGTTCGAATCCCCTTAGCTCCACTCTCAAACCCGTTCCGGCTTTGGCCGGGGCGGGTTTTTTCGTGGGCCTCTCTCACTTACCCGAGGCCCTCAACGTGTGGAGACTCTGTCGATGCTGACGAACAGGCTTCGGCCTGTCCGGCTGTGTGTGAAGGTTGTGCCGTCTTTTGTGGCCACGATGATCCAGTCCAAGGCTCGGTAGTTCTGATACTCGAGCGGGACGACAGGGATGTCACCGAGGTCACCGACGATCCATTCGAAGGTGCCGTCGGCCATGAACCGTACGCCATTCGCCGGGCTGCCTTGAACGGACGGAGAATTGGTGAACCGCGCCTGGCAGTCCACCTCGTCGTTCATGATCTGGCAACGGGTTCGGCCCGATCTGGTGACGATGTAGACCATCCCCGAACGGGAGGGCGGTAGGGCGACGGCTCTTGGGGGCGGGAGTGCTGTCGGTGGGCGAGCCGCTGGTGTCCGGGGAGAGGCGGCCGGGCCCGTCGGTGTGTCAGCGCGTTTCGAGATCTCCGGCTCGTTTCCGAGTTGAAGGCTTATGCCCGCGCGGGCCTCGGTCTCAGTGAAGTTCACCTCACCTCGGTGCGCGACCTCCACCCGGTAGAACTTCTTTCCACTCGGCACATCGGTGATGCTGATGGGGAACGTGCAGTAGCCGTCGCCGCCGTCGCCGGAGCCGAGCACAGTCTTGGCGAGCAGCGTTCCCGACTCGTCTGACACAGTGACTGCGGTGCCGGGGCCGACGTCGCCGTACCCGCCGGTGCCACGACATCCACGGCCCGCCGCGTCACCGGCGGCGTACAGCGTCATGGTGCCGGTGATCCTGAACGGTTCGGCGGCGTCGAAGCGTGTGATCACGAAGTAGGCGCCGACGCCGGCGAGAGCGAGCACCGCCGCGGTGATGAAGCCGAGCACGACGCCGTTTCCAAACTTGCCCGAACACGTCGAACTTGGGGAATCCGATGGCGGGGCAGGCCATTGCCAGTGGGTCACCGGTGGCTGTTGTGATGACGGATCCAAACCAATCTCCCGGGACTAGCGTGCGGTGTCTAGCGGACCTTACGGCCCTGTGCGTCGGGAATTGCGCCGGCGATCATCATGAACGCCTCGATGATCAGCCAGATGGACAGTGGCACAAGGATGATCAGACCGACCAGAGCTACGGATGTCACCAGCCCGATGATGCCGAGTGTCAGTTGAACCGCACCGATGCCGTTGTATCCCAAGTAGAATCGTCCGAGGCCGAACCAGCCGAGGAACAGCTGCAACAGCCCCGCAACAACGCCTGATTTCACCGAATAGTCAGGCCTCGTAGTGAGGGGTGCCAGTTGATCCGTCCACTTCGACCCGTCGAAGTACCGCTGCGTCGGATTTCCGTTCGGGTCCGGATACCAGCCCGCTGCTGGGGCAGGCGGCGGTAAGTCGGCAGGCGATGTCACGTTCTTGGCCGTACTGCGCGCGGGCCGAGTCGCTTTGCCGTTGTCCGCGGTCTTGGGCTTGTTTCTGGCTGTCAGGGTCGGAACCGCTGGCATCTGAGATCGGGCGCCACATTGCGCGCACTTGAAGAACTTTGATGTCGACGTGGCCGCGAGGTTGAGCTTCGTGCCACAGTGTGGACAGATGACCCGACGAACGAGATCAGTCACGTCGACGCCTCAACTTCGGTGCCGTGCATCCACGCCGATAGCCCCGGGTCGGCCTTCGCCCGCTGGTGATGACATTCCCCCTCATACAACCAGGAGGGTAGCGGATCGGGTTGACGCCCGCGCAGGATTGTCAGGTCTCGAGCGGCGCCGCCGTTGACGGATCATTGCGCCCGTCGGGTCTGAGGTCGCCGTGGTCAGGCCCTTTCTCGCAGGCGAACTCCAGAACTCCGGTGGGGAATCCGAAAGGATTGAGGCTGAATGTCATTGGCCCGCGCAAGCCGGAGGACTCAGCGCTTGTCGCTGCGGGTGCCCCTCGCCCGCCTCGGCCTCGGCCAGTCCCGCCAACCGCAGGAGATCCCCGCGCAACGCCTCGGTTCGGTCGTCGTGCCCAGGAATGAGCACCGTGACCAGAGCCGACAACCACCGCGGCATCGCCACCCCTTGGAACGCCTGCGTCAGTCGAGTCCCGGAAGCGGTCGGTTCGAGCCGGAAATGCCATGCCGTGGCGTCACCGAATCCACCGGAGGTGAGGTAGGCGAACTCGTTCGGTTCGTCATGGAGGAAGACAGTGCAGTCCCGCGACCACCCCCACCGGCCACTGCGATTGCTGCCCCGGAATCGGTGGCCCGTCTTTGCCGATGTGGCGCCGTCGAGGTATTGCACCTCGCGGCACTCATGGCTCCACTCAGGAACCCGCAGCGGATCGGAGACCACGCTCCACACCGTGTCGATCGGTGCGGCGACATCGACACTGACCTTCGACGCAAGACTGCGCCGTAATCGGCTGTGCTGCGGCAGATACCAGCATTGCCAGGCCCGCCGCTCATAGCTGCGCGCCGCGAAGGTTTCGACGGCCCACGCGACCGGTCTGGGGACCACCGACCGGATGAGCGCACGGCCGGCGTCGGTGACGCCGTCGAACAGCCAGTGCGCGGTGAATGCCAACTCGGCGCGACTCAGCGGTGTGACGGCGTGGTCCTTTTCGACGGCGTCCCATTCAGCTTTGGACACCGCGGCCGCCACGATCGGCATCATCTCGGACTCCTCGCGCTCCAGATGCGGCAGCATCACCGCCGCCAGAGCATCGAGCGCGGCGGCGACCTCGGTGCGCGCGCCAGGATCCTGCGCATAGCTGCGGCAGGATGAGGTCAGCCGGTCGATCGCCGAGGACAAGGCCTGGTGGTCGGCGTCCATGATGTCCAGAATCCTGGCGGCCTCCGGGACACGTTGTCGGACCAGGGGATAGAGGCCCTCATCCTCCATGTGGTGGTGGCGGTGCAGGAACTCCATCATCCACTGCAGATGCTCGGCGATCGCGACACGTTGGCGGGGGTTGGGGTACGGCCACGTGGTCAACGCCGACTGCGCGCGTGCCAGGTCGCGCCGCAGTGCGTTGTGGACGATGCGCATCATCCGCGTGTCGGCAGGCCGGGTGAAGCCCAACTCGTCGAACCGCGGTACGGTCTGCCCCCGCCGACGCGCCTCGATCTCCACGCGGCCCTTGAGCTTGTGGCCCGCCGACATCAGGTGCACGGCCCGCCGGAGCGGGTTGGCTGGAATGCCGAAATCGTTGAGTGCTCGCTGCGCCTCAAACTCGATGCGGTCATCCACGGCGCGGCATCGCCCCGTCACGGTGGTGTTCTCCTGGCTCTCGAAGGCCGGGCCGTGGGCATGGAACGTCAGGCACGCTGGCCCGTCGATGATCTCGACGCCGGCGGGTGGACGGACGACGAACCCGGTGGACGTGGGTTCGGCGTCGCGCACGCGCAGTGGCAGTGGCCACCCGTCGGACGTGACGGTGGTCAGCACCGGCATCCCCAGTCGGTCGACGGCATCGCCCGTTCGGACCTGCCAGTCGGCGGGGGTGCGGTCGCTCCAGGAACCGGAACTGCGCCCGGCGGGTGCGGGATCTGACGGCGGCGCGCTGGGCGCATCCGGCGGCACCCACAGCTGCGGGGGAGTGTCGAGATCGCCACCCGGCCACCACAGCACGCGCACCGGGGTGACCTCGATCCAGATGCGGGCCCAGTACCAGGCCATGTGGGGAAGCAGAACCGGCGGGATGGCGTCGAATGCCTCCGGCAGGTGTGTCGACACGTCGGTGAGATAGCGGGCGGCGTTGGCGCGCAGGTCCGCGTCGCGGACCGTGGCCAGCCCCTGAACGACGAACGTCGCGGGTTCGGCGAGTCCAGATCCGAGAGGCTGTGAAAAGGACAGCGCCACTTTTGGATTGCGCCGCGCGCGCTCGGCCTTGAGGGGGTAGGTGAGGCCGGTGGCGACGTCCAGGGTGGCTCTGTCGGCGGCCTGGTACGGGGTCACCGGCCACGTGATGGGCGCGCCGTGGCGGTCCAGTGAGGCGTACTCGGTGGTGATGAACGCCGCGGCCTGGTCGCTGATCGTGGACCAGTCCAACGCCGTCTGGGTGTCTGAGCGGGTTGCCATGGCAACCTCCGGAACAACTTTGTTAGAGTCAGGTCTATTGAATAGAGTTGACTATAGGAACGTGGTGCCACCGTGTCAATGAGTCGCAGGTACGACAACAGCCGCCGGCGCGCGGACGCCGAGGCGCGTCAGCGCAGGATCGTCGAGGCCGCGACGTCCCTGTTCCTCGAGCACGGCTTCGGGGCCACCTCGATCGATCAGGTCGCCACGGCGGCTGAGGTGTCGGCGCCGACCATCTACGCGACCTTCGGCAACAAGGCCGGCCTGCTGGCCCGGGTGATCGATATTGCGGTCGTCGGTGACTATCGGGACATCCCGGTTGTGGACCGCATCCTGGCGGTCATCGAGGGGGCCGGCGCCGGCGAGGTTGAGCAGTTGGTCGCCGTCGCGCAGTTCATCCGCACCCTCAATGAGAGGGTGGCGCCATTGATTCGGGTCATGGAGCAGGCGGCCTCGACGGATCCGGCCCTGCAGGAGCTGCGCACACGACTGATCGGCGGCATCCGTTCGGACTGCGCGGTGGCGGTCGCGAAGGCGTGGCGCACCGCGTTGCGTCCCGAGCTCCCGGAGGACGAGGCGGCGGACGTGTTGGCGACGATGGTGTCGCCGGAGGTGTACTCGATGCTCACCGCGGACTCGGGCTGGTCATCTGAGCGCTACGAGCAGTGGCTCGCCCACGCGCTGCCCGCTCTGCTTCTGCGGCCTGATCTCTGCGGCGCGGCCGGTTAGCTCACCCGCAGCCGCACATCGCGCCGTCGGGACCGACGCATCGACAGTCGGGATCGACGGCGAGCACCAGGCCCATCAGGTCGTCGAGGGCGTGACCGATGCGTGGGTCGGCCAGTTCGTAACGAGTGCGCCGGCCCTCCGGAATCGCCACCACCAGGCCGCAGCCGCGCAGACAGGCCAGATGATTCGAGAGGGTCTGCCGCGAGACGCCGATCCGATCCGCCAGATCGGCGGGGTAGTTCGGTTCCATATTCAGGTTGAGCAGTATTCGGGCGCGTGTGGCATCGGACAGAGCATGGCCGAATCGGGCAAGCGCATCAGTGTGGGCCACGGTCTTCATGGTGCTCATAGTACAGAAAATGATGTACTCATGGCGCTGCCGTGTCGGTACTGCTCACCGGACAGAGTGGAATGCGGGCGCGACGCCGTGGCAGCATCGAGTGTGTGCCCACCCCGTTGGACCCACAGCGGCTGCGCGACCTGAAGCTGCTGCGGCGTGTGCGCGACCGGATGGACCGCGAGTACGCGCAGCCACTCAACGTCGAGGCACTGGCCCGCGGCGTGAATATGTCGGCCGGCCACCTGTCTCGTCAATTTCGCCTCGCCTACGGCGAATCGCCGTACAGCTACCTGATGACGCGCCGCATCGAACGCGCCGCGGCCCTACTGCGCCGAGGGGACATGACCGTCACCGAGGTCTGTTTCGCGGTCGGCTGCTCCTCGTTGGGCACCTTCAGCACACGGTTCAGCGAGTTGATGGGCATGGCCCCCAGCGAGTATCGCCGCCGGCACGGGGGCGCGAGCGACGGGATGCCGTCGTGCGTCGAGAGGCACGCCACCAGACCGATCAGGAATCAAGAAGCGCCACCCCCGACACTGCACTTAGCGTGACCGGAATGGACATCACCATTCACAACACCTTCCTCCCACACGACGACCCCCAAGCGTCGCTGGAGTTCTACCGCGACCTCCTGGGATTCGAGGTCCGTCTCGACGTCGGCGGCGGCGCCATGCGCTGGATCACGGTCGGCCCGCCGAACCAACCGGACACCGCGATCGTGCTGGCACCACCCGTCGCCGATCCGGGCGCCACCGACGACGAGCGCCGCGTGATCGCCGAGATGATGGCCAAGGGCACCTACGCCATGGTGGTCCTGGCCGCCAAGGACCTCGATGCGACGTTCGATCGGCTGGTCACGGGCAACGCCGAGATCGTGCAGGAGCCCACCGACCAGCCGTACGGCGTGCGGGACTGTGCCGTGCGCGACCCCGCGGGGACCATGATCCGTATCCAGCAGGCCGCCTGACCGCCGAGAGGACGAAACTGCATGCCCGGCAAGCACATCGCTGACAGTCACGACGTGATCCGCGTGGTCGGGGCACGGGAGAACAACCTCAAGGACGTCGACCTCGAACTCCCCAAACGACGCCTCACGGTGTTCACGGGTGTGTCCGGGTCGGGCAAGAGTTCATTGGTCTTCGACACCATCGCCGCCGAGTCGCAACGCCTGATCAATGAGACCTACAGTGCCTTCGTGCAGGGGTTCATGCCGACGCTGACCCGGCCCGAGGTGGACCTGCTCGAGGGGTTGACGACGGCGATCATCGTCGACCAGCAGCGGATGGGCTCCGACCCGCGCTCGACGGTCGGGACGGCCACGGACGCGGGGGCTCTGCTGCGCATCCTGTTCAGTCGGCTCGGCAAGCCGCATATCGGCTCACCGCAGGCGTTCTCGTTCAACGTCGCCTCGATCAGCGGCGCCGGTGCGGTGACGGTCGAAAAGGACGGCAGGACCGTCAAAGAACGTCGGGAGTTCGCCATCACCGGCGGCATGTGTCCTCGATGCGAGGGGCGCGGATCGGTCAATGACTTCGACCTCACCGCGCTGTATGACGACTCCAAGTCGCTCAACGAGGGCGCGATCACCGTGCCCGGCTACAGCATGGATGGCTGGTACGGGCGAATCTACCGGGGCTGCGGATACTTTGACCCTGACAAGCCCATCGCCAAGTTCGCGAAGAAGGAACTTGACGCTCTGCTGCACAAGGAGCCGACCAAGATCAAGGTCGACGGCGTCAACCTGACGTATGCGGGGCTGATCCCGCAGATCCGGAAGTCGTTCCTGGCCAAGGATGTCGATGCCATGCAACCGCACATCCGGGCCTTCGTCGAGAAGGCGATCACCTTCACGGTGTGCCCCGACTGTGCTGGCACCCGGTTGTCGGACCTGGCGCGGTCATCAAAGATCAAGGGCCTCAACATCGCCGATGTGTCCGCGATGCAGATCAGCGACCTGGCCGAGTGGCTGCGGGGTGTCGACGAGAAGTCGGTGGCGCCCCTGGTGCAGGGCCTGCAACACCTGCTGGACTCGTTCACCGAGATCGGGCTGGGTTACCTGTCCCTCGACAGACCGGCTGGCACGCTGTCCGGGGGAGAGGCTCAGCGCACCAAGATGATCCGCCACCTCGGCAGTTCACTGACCGACGTCACCTATGTGTTCGACGAGCCCACGATCGGACTGCACCCGCACGACATCGACCGGATGAACGGCCTGCTGCTGCGACTGCGAGACAAGGGCAACACCGTGCTGGTGGTCGAGCACAAGCCCGAGACGATCGTGATCGCGGACCACGTCGTCGACCTGGGGCCGGACGCCGGTTCGGGAGGCGGCGAGGTGGTGTTCGAAGGCACCGTCGACGGCCTGCGCGCCAGTGGCACTGTTACCGGGCGGCACCTCGAGGATCGGGCGGCGCTGAAGGACTCGGTGCGGAAGCCCAACGGCGCGTTCGAGATCCGCGGGGCCGCCACCAACAACCTGCGTGACATCGATGTCGACATCCCCACGGGAGTGCTGGTGGTGCTGACGGGTGTCGCGGGCTCGGGCAAGAGTTCGCTGATCACGGGATCGGTGGCCGGCCGCGAAGGGGTCGTGACCGTCGACCAGAGCCCGATCCGTGGTTCGCGCCGCAGCAACCCGGCCACCTACAGTGGCCTGCTCGACCCGATCCGCAAGGCCTTCGCCAAGGCCAACGGGGTCAAACCGGCGCTGTTCAGTTCCAACTCCGAGGGCGCCTGCCCCACGTGCAACGGTGCAGGCGTGATCTACACCGAACTCGGTGTCATGGCCACCGTCGAATCCCCCTGTGAGGAGTGCGAGGGCCGTCGGTTCCAGGCGTCGGTGCTGGAGTACACCCTGGGGGGCCGCAACATCGCCGAGGTGCTGGCGATGCCCGTGGCCGAGGCGCAGGCCTTCTTCGGCGACGGTGAGGCACGGACACCGGCGGCGCACAGCATCCTGGAACGCCTCGCGGACGTCGGACTCGGATACCTGCAACTGGGCCAACCGCTCACCACGCTGTCAGGCGGCGAGCGTCAACGCCTCAAACTGGCGACCCGTCTCGGCGACAAGGACAAGGCGGACGTCTTCGTCCTCGATGAGCCGACCTCGGGTCTGCACCTGGCCGACGTCCAGCATCTTCTCGGCCTGCTGGACCGTCTCGTCGACGGCGGCCGATCGGTCATCGTGATCGAACACCACCAGGCCGTGATGGCTCACGCCGACTGGATCATCGATCTGGGCCCGGGTGCCGGCCACGCCGGTGGCCGCGTGGTCTTCGAGGGCACGCCCGCAGACCTGGTGGCCAACGCGACGACGCTGACGGGGAAACACCTGGCGGCCTACGTCGCCGCGTGAGACGTGTGAGACGGACTCAGCAGGACTCGAGGCCGCGGCGCACGACGCCGAACAGCACACCCTCCTGGGGCACGAATGCGCTTCCGGCGCGCGGCGCGGTGGCGCACACGGTCCAGTTCGCGGGACTCAACTGCTGGCGGGCCAGGCCGTTCATGTCCAGGGTGCCGGTGGGGATCCGGACGCTCTCGTCCAAGCCCGCGACCTCGGCGTAAGCCGCGGCCAGGCTCATACCGCGCACGTCCGGCATCTCCAAGGTGCCCTCCTCGTCGGCGGCCGACGCCGGCCCGGCCAACATCAGGGCGCCTGCCGCGAGAATCGCGCTGAGCGTGGAGATTCCTGCAACGTGCTTGGTCATGGAGAACCCTCTCTGGTCGAAAGCAGAACGGTAGTCGCCAGCGTCAGTTTTGCGCAGCGAATTCACAGGAATCTTAATCTGCCACACGCGCCACACGGTGCGGTCACTGCTCGTCGCCGGCAGCTTTCGTGCGCGGCCGGATGCGGGGCGCCAACTGGACGATCTCCGGGACCACGCTCGGGTTGGCGTGCGCGGTGGTCACGAGCGACACCAGGGTTTCGGCGACATCGCGCAGGGCTGACATCTGGGCCGGCAGCTGACCGTGCTCGACCCACGACTTGAACAGCTCCTGCAGCAGGTCACGATCCGCACCGCGGAGGATCTCGGTGTCCTCGGTGGGGCCCATGCCCACGCGGATGACCGACAGTTCGGGATGCTCGCTGCGCCACGAGTGCAGGATCTCGTCGAGTGCGGCCTTGCTGGCGTCGTAGGCCGCGACGCCCGCGCGGGGGCGGCCGACATCGCGGCTGGAGGTGATCAGCGCGACGCCGTTCTCCGCCAGGTGCGGCAGCGCGGCGCGGAGCACGTTGTTGGCGCCGATCGTGTTGACCGCGAAGGCGTGCAGCCAGGTGGCGACGTCGGTGTCCTCGATGTAGGCGAAGGGCACCACGGTGCTGGTGAACACCACGGCGTCCAGGCCGCCCAGAGCATCCGCCGCCTCGCCGACCACCCGCTCGATGGCTTTGAGGTCCTCGACGTCGAGTTCGAAGGCCGTGCCGTCGATCGACTTCGCCAGTTGGGTCAACAGGTCCATCCGCCGTGCCGCGACCGCGACCTTGGCGCCGCGTTCGGCGGCGCTCGTGGCGACGGCGTGGCCGATCCCGGACGAGGCGCCGACCACCAGGATCCGCAACCCGGCCGCGTCTTGCAGTTGACCGCTCACAGGTGACCTGCCTTCTGGTGTTAGGGCATCCTTTGTTGACGGGAATCTACCTGGCCCACGGTTCGCGATGATTTTCGGCCCTCACGTGTGTCTGTATGAGCAGAATCACGCGCAGACATGTTGAGGAGTCATCGATGAGCACAGAAGCCCCGGTCGCCACTGCGTTGCCGCCGATTGTCGACAAGAACACCTGGTCACAGGCGTTGGCGAGGCTGCGCGAACGCGAGAAGGCGGCCACTCGGGAACTCGACGCGATCGCGGCCGAGCGGCGCAGACTGCCGATGGTGCAGCTGCCCGAGTACACCCTGGTCGGCGCGGACGGGCCCGTGAGCCTGGCCGACGTGTTCCGCGGGAGGTCCCAGCTGATCGTCTACAACCACATGTGGACCGACGGCGCGGAGTGGCAGTGCGGCGGATGCACCGGTTTCACCTCGCAGTTCACCAGGCTGGAGTTCCTGGACAACTACGACGCCCGATTCGTCATCGTCACCAACGGGCCCATCGAGGAGGCGCTGGCCTACCGCGAGAAGGTGGGCAACAAGATGGAGTGGTACTCGGCGGCGGGCAGCTCGTTCGGTGCCGACGTCGACGCCGCGCCCGGCGAGGGGTTCGCGGTCAACGTGTTCCTGCGCGACGGGGACACCGTGTACCGCACGTGGCACACCAACGGTCGCGGCACCGAGCAGTTGAGCCATTCCTTCGCCCTGATCGACCTCCTGCCGTGGGGGCGCCAGGAGGAGTGGCAGGACTCACCAGCCGGATGGCCGTCACGCCCGACGTATTCGGGCTGGCTGGACAGCCCCGACGTCGCCCGCGCCTACGGCCCCGAACACTTCGTCGCCACCCGCACGATCGCGGCCCCACCGTCACAGGTCTTCGCCCTGCTCGCCGATCCGGCCCGGCACCACCAGACCGAGCCCGGCGACTGGGTGCGCGACGCGGTGGATCCGAAGCCAATCACCGGCGCCGGGCAGATGTTCGAGATGAACATGTTCCTCGACGCCGCGGGCGGGCACTACGTGACGCACAACCTGGTCAACGCCTTCGAGCCGGACCGCGCCATCGGTTGGTTGACCGGTTCACTCGATGAATCCGGCCAACATCAACCCGGCGGCTGGAGTTGGCGTTATGACCTGTGGCCGGTCGGATCGGGCACCGAGGTCACCCTGGCCTACGACTGGAGCGCCACCCCGCAGAGCTTCCGTGACGAGATCGGAGGCATGCCGCCCTTCGGGGAGGGCTACCTCACCGAATCGCTTGCCGCGCTGGAGCGTTCGGTCACCCAGTGATCATCGCCCGCCACACGCGGGCAGGCGTCATGGGCAGTTCACGAACGCGCGACCCGCAGGCCCGGGCGATCGCGTTCGCCAGGGCCGGCGCCACAGGGTTGTACGGTGCCTCGCTCATCGACTTCGCCCCCAGTGGTCCGAGTTCGTCGTGGGAGTCGGCGAAGTACACCTCGGTGACGGGCACGTCGGCCAGCTGCGGGATGTGGTAATTGCGCAGGGTCTGCGTGAGCACGGTGCCGTCGGGGCCGATCAGCATCTGCTCGTAGAGGGCTGAGCCGATCGCTTGGGCCACACCGCCTTCGATCTGACCGCGGCACTGCTGCGGGTTGAGCACCACCCCGGCGTCGGCGGCCTGAACGCTCTGCAGGATCCGCACCTCTCCGGTTTCGGTGTTCACCGCGACCCGGAAGGCGTGCACGTTGAACGCCACCGAACGCGGTGTGCCGTCGTGGCTTCCGTGGCCGGTCAACTCGGGCAGGGCCGCGAAGTCGACGAGACGGTCGCCGCACTGCACGCCGTTGCGGCCCAGCACGCAGGACGCCGGTGATGAGCCGGTGAGTTCCGCGGCGGCGTCGGTCAGGGCGGTACGCAGGTCCCGGCAGGCCCGCAGCACCGCGCGGCCGGCGACCACGGTGCCCGCCGAACCGAACGCTCCGGTGTCGAACCCGTTGGTGTCGGTGTCGGACTGGTGCACCTCGATGCGGTCGGCGACGGTGTTGAGTTCGGTGGCGGCCAACTGGGTGTGCACGGTCGTGGTGCCGTTGCCGAACTCCGCGGTGCCGACCCGCAGGGTGTAGAAGCCGTCGGGGTCCACGGACACCGACGCGTCGGCGAAATGACCGCGCGGGGGAATGGTCGCGATCATCGACACCGCCATCCCCTCGCCCACCTGCCACTGCGGACCGTCGGGGGCCGCGACACCGTTGCCGTGTCGCAGGGCGGCCTCGGCGAGGTCCAGGCACTGGTCCAAACCGTAACTGCCGAAGGTCAAGTCGTCGTCGAGTACATGCGCGTCGACGAACGGGTCTCCTGGGACCACGACGTTGCGGCGGCGGAACTCGAAGGGGTCGATGGCCAGCGTCGAGGCGAGTTCGTCGAGGGCCGACTCGACCGCGAACATCACCTGCCCGAGACCGTAACCGCGGAACGCGCCCGACGGCAGGTTGTTGGTGTACACCGCCTGCGCGTCCACACGCTTGTTCGCACACCGGTAGATCGACAGCGACTCGCCGCACCCGTGGTACATCACCCCGGGACTGTGGTTCCCGTAGGCGCCGGCGTCGATCAGCACGTCGACGGCCAATGCGGTCAGGGTTCCGGCCGAGTCGGCGGCCGCGGTGACGTCGACGCGGAACGGGTGCCGACATGGTGCGATCGTGAACTGGTCACTGCGGGTGAACTCGTAGCGCACGGGTTCGCCGAGGCGCAGCACAGCCAGCGCCACCAGGTCTTCGACGAGCATCTCCTGCTTGGCACCGAATCCGCCGCCCAGTCTCCTGGTGAAGACGTGGACCTCGGCCGGAGCCAGGTCGAACAGGTGGCACAGCTCGTCGCGCACCAGGAACGGCACCTGCGAACTGGTCCGAATCACCAGCCTGCCCAGTCCATCTCGCCATCCCGTGCAGCCGTGCGTCTCCAGATGCGCGTGCTGTACCCGTTGAGTGTGCCATCGCCCGCGCACCACCGCGCCGTCGGCCTCGGCGGCCGTCACCGCGGCCGCGACGTCGCCGACCTCACCGTGCAGTTCGGCCACGATGTTGCGACTCGGATCGGCGATGCGAGACTCAGTTCCCTTGTCGCCGTGCACCAGCGGTGCGCCCGGCGTCCGCGCCTCGTCGGGGTCGAACACCGCGGGCAGCGGTTCGAAGTCGACGACGATGGCGTGGCAGGCGGCCTCGGCGGCGGCGAGCGAGTCGGCGACCACCGCAGCCACCCGTTGGCCGACGAAACGCACGGTGCGGTCCAGGATCACGGTGTCGTCGGGGTCATCCTCACGGAACTGGTGGCGTGCCGTGGAGAACGGGATTGCCGGGCCGTCGTGGTGCGTCAGGATCAGGCGCACGCCGGGAATCGACGACGCGGCGGTGGTGTCGATCGAGGTGATCCGGGCGTGGGCGATCGGGCTGGGCAACACGGCCATATGCAGCAGACCCGGTGGGTCGCTGTCCATGGTGTACTCCTCGGTCCCGGTGACCACGCGCACCCCGGCGGGGGCACCGATCGACCGGCCGGCGTCTCGGCCGCTGGGCTTGTCGACGTTCACCGTGCCCGACAGCGCGTCCAAGATCGCCCGATATCCGGTGCAGCGGCAGAGGTTTCCCTTCAAGTGCTGCGGCAGGTCCGCGGCCTGCTCGTCGGACAATGTGCTGGCGGTGGTGATCATCCCGGCGGTGCAGAATCCGCACTGGAACCCGCCCGCCTCGACGAACCGGCGCTGGAGCGGGTGCAGGTCCCCAGGCGTGCCGAGGCCGGCGACCGTGGTCACCGTCCCACCTGCGGCCCGGAACGCCGGAAACACACACGAATGCACCGCGGTCCCGTCGACCAGCACCGAACAGGCACCGCAGTCCCCGGCGTCGCAGCCCTTCTTGACCTCGAACCGGCCGAGGTCACGCAGGAAAGTCCGCAGGCACTGACCCGGCCGCGGTTCGTCGTCTCGGCTCTCTCCGTTGAGCTCGAACCTCATGACAACTCGGCTCGGATCTGCTCGGCGAGCGTCGAGGTCATCGCGCGGCGCCAGTCCGGATCCCCGTGGGCGTCGAGGGTCCAGGCGTCGTCGGGGATCGTGGACAGGGCGTCGTGCAGCGTCGCGGAGTCCGGGGTGGCGGGGAAGGCGAAGACGTGGGGCCGGACGGTGGCGGCCGTGACGGACAGGACGAAGGCTGTGCCGTCGGCGTCGCGGCGACCGAGGACGACCACAGCCGAGCGGCCCAGCGGTGAGGGGGCGAGTTTGCGGTAGGCGGTGCGCGCCCGCAGCGCGGCGGCGGGCAGGTGCACGGCGCGCAGCACGTCGCCGGGCTCCAGGATGTTGCTGGCCGCTCCCGTGACGAACTCGGTGACCGCGACGGTGTAGTCGGAGCCGTCGGCGCGCCACACCGTGACGGCGCCGTCGAGGACCGATGTAAGCGAGATCATGGACCCCGCCGGAAGCGACAGGCAGATGTTGCCGCCGACGGTCGCGGTGCCCCAGATCTTGAACGACGCCAACAGTGCTGTGCAGCACTGCCGGAACAGCGGCGCGGCCACCCAGTCGGGGCGCTGTACGGGCAGAGTGGCCGACAGCCGGGCCACCTCGGCCAGCGTGCAGGTCGCGGCCAGTTCGATTCCGTTGTCGGTCACGGTGATCGACGGCCAGCCCAGGCCGGTGATGTCGACGAGCCGGCGCACGTCCGGTTGTGGCTCCGAGAACAGCCAGGTGCCGCCGGCCAGGATCGCGTCGGCTGGACCGAGTGGCCACACGTCCTCGCGGCGGGCGGGGGTTCGCACGGCCTCGACGGAGTTGAGGTCCATGGCCCGACGGTAGTTGCCCTCGGGTCCGCCCGCAGGACGAAGGAGCCGGACTGCGGGCGGGCGGGGAGGCTCAGCGCGGGCTGATCGGTGTCAGCGGTCCGCCCATGATGTTGCCGACGATTCCGCGGATGATGTTCTCGCCCGTCTCGTTTCGCAGTTCGTCATACCACCGCGCGGTGGCCTGCGGATCCTTGGCATGGGTGACGTCGCAGCGTTTCCTGGCGCGCAGCACCAGGTCGCCGGCGCGCTCGGTGCGGGCGGCCTGATACGCGGCCAGGGCGGCATGCACGTCGTCGGGATGATCCTGGAACGCCCACTGCAGCGCCACGGCGTCCTCCATGGCCGAGCACCCACCCTGGCCGATGTCCGGGGTGGTGTTGTGCGCGGCGTCTCCCAACACCGCGACCCGGCCCTTGACCCAGGTTTCGAACGGGTCGAGGTCCAGGATCTCCACCCGGTTGGTGGTGGCCGGGTCCAGACTGTCGATCAGCTTCTGCACACCGGGCGCCCACCCGGCGAAGTGGTGGCGCAGCACCTCACGCGCACTGCCTCGTTCGTAGGGCTGGCCCTGTGGTTCGACGACGTCGAAGAAGAAGTAGAACCTGCCCACGGCCACCGGCATCACCGACGCGCGCTTGCCGTCGCCCACATAGGTGGTCCACTCGTTGGCCGGGCCGATCTCCTCATCGACGTCCACCAGGCCGTTGAAGTTGACGTAGCCGGCGTAGCGTCGCTCGACGGGGCCACCCAGCACGTACTCGCGGGTGATCGAATTGGCGCCGTCGGCACCGATGATGAGGTCGGCCGACACCGTGGTGCCGTCGGCGAAGGCGGCGACGGCGCGGTCGCCGTCGGCGCTGGTCTCGACCTGGACCATCTTCATACCGAAGTTGATGGCGTCCATACCGTAGGCGTCCATGAGCATCTGCTGCAGTTCGGCGCGCGCGATGGGATAGGGGCGCTGGCCGACCTCGTCGATCAGTGGCTGCATCGAGAACCGGCACATGGTCTCGCCGGTGTGGCCGTCGACGTAACTCATGGAGTCGACGATCCCGCCCAGTTCGGCGGTCTGCTGTTCCAGGCCGAGGTGGTTGAGGCACAGGACGCCGTTGGACCACACCGAGATCGCCGCGCCGACGGGTCTGTTCTCACTGACCCGCTCGTAGACGTGGGTGTCGACGCCGATCCGGCGCAACGCGATTGCGGCGCTCATCCCTCCCATGCCGGCGCCGATGATCACGGCCTTCATTCAGCTCCCTCGGTAGGTGGAGTACGAATACGGCGACAGCAGCAGGGGCACGTGATGATGGGCGGCGGAGTCGGTGATCTCGAAGGTGATCACCACCTCGGGGTAGAAACCGGTCACGCGCTGCGCCGCGAAGTACGCGCCCGTGTCGAACCGCAGGCGGTAGATGCCCGCGCGCAGTTCGCCGCCCAGCTCGCCGATGCGGCCGTCGTCGTCGGTGACTCCCGCGGCCAGTTCGGCGCCTGAGTGCGACAGCGAGACGGCCACACCGGCGGCCGGGCGGCCCGTGCTGGCATCCAGGACATGGGTGGAGAGGCTCATGCCCTCCTCCCTATTCCGCGAGCGCCCGTGTCTGTACGCCGACACGCCGCACATCGCGTACAAAGGTGCACGCTCACGGGGCTGATCATCAGGCTGGTCCCGTGGGCTCGCTCATCAACCGCTCCAACCTGAGCCGATTGATCTTGGCCAGCTCGCTGCGCATCACCCGGCGTTCGGTGTCGGGGTCGTTGCCCAACCGGTCGGACAGGATCGCCAGCAGTTCCTCGGCCGAACGACCGCTGGCGCACACCAGGTACACGTAGCCGAACCGGTCCTCGTACTCGCGGTTCTTGGCCGCCAACTCCGCCTTCACGTCGGCGTCGGCATCGGCCACGCGCGCCTGCTCCCGCGCCGACGACGGGTTGTCGGGCTTGGCGCCGATCCGGGGATGTCCGTCGAGTGCGGCGTCGATCTCTGCGTCGGGGAGCTCGGCCAGCACCCGTTCGGCGCGGTCGTACAGGGCGTCGACATCGCGGAACGGGGCACCCGCGAGGACTCGGCGTGCCCAGATGGTCGACGAGCACACCTGGAACAGCAGGTGCATCCGCTGACGCTCGGATGCCGAGTTGAACTCCTGCAGTCCAACGGCTTTCACGACAAGTCACTGAAACGGCTGAAGCGGGCCGCGGCGATCGGATTGGCGTCGGCGACCAGATCGGTGAACCGGTGGTTGGCGATCTTGGCGACCTCGATCAACGCGAACGCCGTCTCGGTTGCCGGGGAGTTGTCCATCCGCGACCATCCGTTGCGCAGCACTCGGTCGAAGCGTTCGGTTTCGCGGGCGCAGATGATCAGCGGGAAACCGAAGTGCTCCCGATACGCCGTCGCCAACTCCACGACGTCATTGTGGTCGTCCTCGTCGAGGTTGGACAGTGCGACGTGGTCGACGGCCAGCACCTGGCCCGTCTCGTCCTCGGCGCCGAGGTCCGGGAAGGCACTGAGCAGTTCGTGCTGCTGCTCGGAGGAGCCGGTGAGCACCGCGTCCTGGAACGCTTCGCGCAGGGCCGTGGTGTCGGCGAAGGGCCGCTGCTCGAAGGCCCGCTCGATGGCCCACGGAACGTCCTGCACGACGTGGCCGAAGATCGACGAGAAGCGCTCCTTGGTCATCGAGTTGACCTCGTCGAGCGTGATGGATCCCCCGCCGGCGACGCGAGGTCCGCGCGAACCGGTATGGAAGAACACGACATTGAGCAGGATCGCGCTGACCGCGCCGATGCTGATGCCGCTGCCGAAGATGAGGTCCAGACCCGTGGGCATGGCCTTGGCGATGTCGGGGTACGACGTCACCCACAACGCCAGCGCAAGACTGGTGGTGACGATGATGAGGTTGCGGTGGTCGGTGAAGTCGACCTTGCCCAGCGTCTGGATTCCGACGACGGCGACCGTGGCGAACAGTGTCAACGCCGCACCGCCGAGCACCGGGTTCGGGATGGAGGCGACGACGGCGGCCACCTTGGGCAGGAAGCCCAGCAGGATCATGATCACTCCGGCTGCGGCCACCACCCAGCGACTCTTGACGCCGGTCAGACGGACCAGGCCGACGTTCTCCGAGAACGCGGTGTAGGGGAAGGAGTTGAAGACGCCGCCGATCGCGGTGGCCACGCCGTCGGCGCGCAGCACGTTGCCGATGTCGGACGGCTTGACGCGCTTGCCGACGATCTCGCCCGTCGCGATGGTCGACCCCGTCGACTCCACGGCCGTGATCATCAGGACGATGATCATGGTCAGGCATGCGACGAAGTCGAACTTGGGCAGGCCGAACAGGAACGGGGGTGTGAAGCCGAACATCGAGGCTTCACCGACCCTGTCGAAGTTCATGTCGCCCAGCGCATATGCGATCACGCACCCGATCACCAGACCGAGCAGCACCGCGATGGTGGCCAGGAAGCCCCGGAACAGGCGCTGTATCGCCACGATGATGGCGATGGTGCCCAGCGCGTAGAGAAACCAGCGGATGTTGGTCGGGTCGGTCTCATGGGTGTGTGGGTTCGTCACGGCGTCGAGCGCGCCCACCGGTACCAGGCACAGACCGATGATCGTGATCAGCGTGCCCGTCACCACCGGTGGGAAGTACTTCAGCAGTCTGATGAAGATCGGCGCGATCAGGAATGTGAAGATTCCCGCGACGATGACCGCGCCGTAGACATACAGCATGCTGGCCGCGCCGCCGCCGTTGGCCAGCCCGATCGCGATGATGGGGGAGACGCCCGCAAAGGTGACGCCCTGCAGCAGCGGCAGACGCACCCCGATCTTCCAGAACCCGACGGCCTGGATGATCGAGGCGATGCCGCAGGTGAACAGGTCGGCCGTGATGAGCATGACCAGTTCCTGCTCGGACAACCCCACCGCGCCCGCGATGATGATCGGCACCAGCACCGCGCCGGCGTAGAACGCCACGACATGTTGGAAGCCGTAGGTCGCGAGTTTCGGAATCGGCAGCATCTCGTCGACGGGATGCTGGCGGCTCAGTTTCTGACTGCTGGTCGGTGCCGACATCGGACCAGAATCCGACAGTTGCGGTGAATTCTGATGTCGTGGGAGTTTCAGCGTTGTTGCGTCTGCTCCAGATAGGCGACGATCGCGTTCGTCAGTCCCCGCTTGGCCTCGTCGAGGTCGTAGTAGCTGCCGAGCTGGCGTTCCGAGACGATGCCGCGCATGGCGCCCGGGATGAACGACGCCACTTCACGAACCCGGCGCGGGTCGACGTCGAGGTCGGCGAAGGCGTGCTGACAGGCCAGCAGCCACGTGTCGCCCCAGGAGGACAGCTCGGCGGCCGTGCGGGGGAAGAGGCGTTCGAGTTCGGCGCGGTCACTCGGCAGTGCGGCACGCAGGTTCTCGATCGCGCGGGAGTGGCTGGATGTCAGGCCGTCGTAGAGCGTGTCGATGATGGCGGCCACGCGTGTGTGCAACGGTGCGCCGACGGCCGTGACCGCGGCTGGGATGTCGCCGCGGCGCTGCGCGGAATGGTGCAGCACGGCCGCCCAGAATCCGTCGACGTCTCCGAACTGGTATTTCACCGCCCCCCAGGTCGCTCCGATCTCCTTGGCGATGCGACTGGCCGAGACGGCCCCCGGGTCGCCGGAGGCCAGGGACCGGAGCGCGGCGTCGAGCATGTTCTCCCGGGTCGCCAGGCCGCGGCGGTTGCTGCGCCTGCCTTCGGTGCCCGCGACGGTCATGGATGCGATGGTAGTTGTGGTCGCGGATTTTCACAGGCCCCTCTATGAAAGTTTCACAGTGGCCCCTATCATCTCTTTCATGGCAAAACCGCCACTGTCGATGAAGCCGACGGGATGGTTCCAGGTCGCCTGGTCCGACGAGGTCGCGATCGGTGACGTCCACCGGATGACGTATTTCGGTCAGGAGATGATCGCCTGGCGTGCGGAATCCGGTCAGGTCACGGTGATGAACGCCTACTGTGAGCATCTCGGCGCGCACCTCGGCCACGGCGGCAAAGTCGTCGGTGAGGTGCTGCAGTGCCCGTTCCACGGTTGGCAGTGGAATGCCCAGGGCCGCAACGTCTGTATCCCGTACGAGGACCGGCCCAACCGCGGTAGGCGCATCAAGACCTATCCCGTGGCCGAGCGCAATCAGTCGATCTACATCTGGCACGACGTGCACGGGCGTGATCCGTACTTCGACGCGCCCGATGTGTTCGCCAGCTTCGGTGACGGCAGCAGTGCCGACGACTACTACCCACAACAGCGGCTCTTCGAACGCGGCCTGGAGATGCACCCGCAGTATGTGCTCGAAAATGGGGTCGACTTCGCGCATTTCAAGTACGTCCACAACACCCCGATCGTGCCGGTGTTCACGCGGCACGACTTCGCCGAACCGGTCTCCTATGTCGATTTCACCATCACCTTCGAAGGCGACGATCAGCAGAGCATCGACGACGTCAAGAGCGGTGTGGAGGCCATCAACGGCGGCCTGGGCATCGCGGTCACCAAGAGTTGGGGAATGATCGACAACCGGACGATCTCCGCGATCACCCCGGTCGACGAGTACACCTCGGACGTGCGGTTCATGGTCTACATCGGTCGTACGCCGAGCAGGAATCCCGAACGGGCACAGGCCAAGGCCGAGGAGTTCGGCCTCGAGGTGATCCGCCAGTTCAGCCAGGACATCGCGATCTGGGCGCATCAGCGCTACTCCGACCCGCCCGCGCTCTCCACGTCTGAGTACGAGGGGTTCACCGCAATCCGCAACTGGGCCAAGCAGTTCTATCCCGACGGCATCGGGGGCAGCGCCGCCGAAGTCTACGCCGCACAGCAGAGAGGCTGACCAGCATGACCGAACCCATCCGCATCTTCCAGGTGGCCACCGGCAACGTCGGCTCCGAGATGATCAAGCGGCTGCAGCACCGTACGGATCTGGAACTGGTTGGTGTGCACTGCTACTCGGCGGACAAGGTGGGGCGTGACGCCGGTGAGCTGGTCGGCATCGGGCCCATCGGTGTGACAGCCACCGGGACCGTCGAAGAGATCATCGCCGCCAAGCCGGATGTGGTGACCTTCCACGGCGTGTTTCCCGACGAGGACCTGTACGTGCGGGTGCTCGAAGCCGGCATCAACATCGTCACGACGGCCGACTGGATCACCGGGTGGCACCGCGACACCAACCATCCGCATCCGTCGGGCAGGCCGGTCTCCGAACTGCTGGCCGAGGCGTGCGCCAAGGGCGGTGCGACGTTCTACGGCACCGGAATGAACCCCGGCGTCAATCAGATTCTGGGCGTGGTGTGTTCGGCCGACGTCGCCGAGATCGAGAACGTCACCACCATCGAGTCGGTCGACGTGTCCTGTCACCATTCGCGCGACACATGGATCGAGGTCGGTTACGGCCAACCGGTCGATGATCCGGCGATCCCCGGAAAGCTGGAGAAGTACACCCGCGTCTTCGCCGACAGCGTGCTGATGATGGCCGACTGCTTCGGCCTGACTTTGGACGAGGTGAAGTTCAGCGCCGAACTGGGCGCGTGCACCAAGGACGTCGACCTCGGCTGGTATCAGCTGCCGAAGGGGTCGTTGGGCGGCAACTACATCAAGTACCAGGGCATGGTCGACGGCGTGCCGCGCGTCGAGACCCACCTGGAGTGGCAGATGACACCGCACACCGATCCGAGCTGGAACATCAAGGGCTGCTACATCACCCAGATCAAGGGTGATCCGTGTGTGTACAACAAGCACATGATCTTCCCCAAACCCGGTGTGGACCTGTCGGATCCGACCAGCTTCGCCTCGATCGGGATGACCGTCACGGGTCTGCCGGCCCTGAACGCCATCCGCTCGGTGGTGGCCGCGCCGCCCGGACTGTTGACGAGCGCCGACGTGCCGTTGCGTGGTTTCGCGGGTCGCTTCAAGCTCTAGAGGCCGGCCAACTGCGGCAGGGTCAGGTGCGCGATCCAGAAGTAGATCATCAGGCCGGTGCCGTCGACGATCGTGGCGATCATGGGCGCCGACACCACGGCCGGGTCGATCCGAAGTTTCTTGAGCACCATCGGCAGGATCGAGGACACCAACGACGCCCAGAGCACGATCGCGGCGACGGTCAGCGCGACCGTCACCGTCACCTCTGGGCCGACGCCCAGGGTCCAGGCCCGGATCGTGGCGGCGGCGGCCATCGCCAAGGCGATCATGGATCCGGTCGTCATCTCCTTGCTCAGGATCTGGGGGAGATCGCGCAGGCGCACGTCTCCGGTGGCCATCGCACGCACCAACGTGGTGGTGATCTGAGTCCCGGTGTTGCCGCCGGTGCCGATCAGCAGGGGGATGAAGAACGCCAGCGCCACAACGGCTTCCATCTCCTCCTCGAAGTGACGCAGCACCGTCCCGGTGTAGGCCTCCGCGATGAACAGGACCAGCAGCCAGACGATCCGCTTGCGCCACAACAACCATGGTGAGGCCTTGAGGTAGGGCACCTCCAAAGGTGCGGACCCGCCCTGTTTCTCGGCGTCTTCGGTGGCCTCCTCCTCGGCGATTCCGGCCGCGTCGTCTTCGGTCAGCACACCGAGCAGCCTGTCGTCGGCGTCCACCACCGGCAGGGCCACCAGGCGGTGGTCGGCCAGCAGAGTTGCCGCGTCCTCCTGATCGGTGAGCGGCGACACCGTGACGATGTCGCGCTTCATCATGTCGGCCACGGCCTGATTGGCCTCGGCCAGTACGAGATTCCGGAACGGCACCACGCCGAGCAGGCGGGCGTCGGCGTCGGTGACGTAGACGTAGGCCCCGGAGCGGGAGTCGCTGCGCAACCGCGAGGCGTGGCGGCGGATCGCCTCGACGGCCTCGGCCGCGGTCATGTCCGGGTGCACCGTCAGCGTCTCGGGCACCATGTGCGCCGCGACGCAGTCCTGCGGCCAGGACAGCAGGCCACGGAGCACCTGCGAGCGTTCATGCGGCATCGCCGTGAGCCATTCCTCGCGGGTGCCGGCGTCGACTTCACGCAGCAGGTCGGCGGCGTGGTCGGAGTCGAGGAGGTCGAGATATCCGGTCGCGCGCGGTGTCGGCAGCACCCGCAGAAGTGTCGCCCCGGAGTCTTGGCTGAGGCTTTCCAGCAGATCGATGCCAGTGTCGGTGTCCAGGAGTTCGCCGAGGGCTTTCAGATCGGCTCTGGAAAGCGAGTTGAGTTCCCGTTCCCGCTGCGCTGGATCGTCGATGACCTCAAGCCACAGCTGCACGGCCTCGGTGGTGCGCAGGGCAATGGCCGCTCGGATGCTGACTGCGGGCTCGGTGGTGTCGGTGGGGCTCATCGGCAACTCCTTCGGGCGACGGCATGCCCTCGGCAGCATATTGAGCCGGGTGTGCGCCGAACCGCCGGGTGGTCACTGTTCGACTTGTGGCCACCCGCGGTTCAGCGGACTCACGCCGCCGGCGTCGCCCCCAAGACGCGCTGCAGGTCCGGCAGCATCGCTTGGAGTTGTCCGCCCCAGTACCCCCAGCTGTGAGTTCCGTTGGCGGGGAAGTTGAACACTCCGTTGGTGCCGCCCGCCGCCTGATAGGCCGCGGCGAACTCCTTGTTGGTGCGGATGGTGACGCCCTCGAGGAACTGCGCGGGGATCTGGGCGTTGCCCAGTCCGGCGTCCAGATCGGAGGGGTTGCCGTTGCCGCAGTACACCCAGATGCGGGTGTTGTTGCCGACGAGTCGGCCGATCTGCAGCATGGGGTCGTTGCGCTTCCACGACGCGCCGCCATAGGGCCCCCACATGTCGAGGGCGTTGAACCCGCCGGCGTCGGCCATGGCCACGCTGACCAGGATGGGCCAGAACCGGTCGGACAGATTCAGGAATCCCGACAGCGATGCGGCGTAGATGAACTGTCCCGGGTGGTAGGCGGCCAGGATCAACGCCGCGCTTCCGGACATCGAAAGGCCCACCACGGCATTGCCGTTGGGGTTGATGCCGCGGTTGGCGGACAGCCACGCGGGCAGTTCCGAGGTCAGGAAGGTCTCCCACTTGTAGGTCTGCGTGGTGCCGTTGCCGACGGCGGGTCGGTACCAGTCGGTGTAGAAGCTGGACATACCGCCGACGGGCATCACCACCGAAAGTCCCGATCCGTTGAACCACGAGAACGCGCCGGTGTTGATGTCCCATCCGCTGCGGTCGTCCTGCGCGCGCAGGCCGTCGAGCAGATACACCGCGTGCGGACCCCCGCCCTGGAACTGGACTCGGATGTTGCGGCCCATGGCGGCCGACGGGACCTCGAGCACTTCGACGGTGTCGGCCGACGCCGACGGCGGAGTGGCCACGGTGAGGAACCCGGCGGTCAGGGCGACCGCCAGGGCGAGGACGAACTTTCTGAACATGAGTTTTCCGTTCACCCCGACCCGGGTTGATAACGGTGTATCGCTTCGCGTGCGCCGGATGGTTACCCGAGGTGGCGAAAGTTATGCCGGACGTTATCCACAGTTGCGACTTCATCCCCAGATCGCAGGTCGGAGGTGGTGTGGGAGTTGGCCACGGACAAGAATCGAACGTATGTGCGATGCGGGGTTTGATCCGGAGGATGACGTGGCTGTCGTGTCCGCGATCAGCGTTTTCGCACGCGCGGAGGCGGCTGCGACGGCGCATCGGTTGGCGGCGATTCATGCGCTGATGGAGTTGCGCCTGACTCCGGATGACCAGCGGAACTATCAACCCTGCGATCTGTGGGATGCCACGGTCGCCGAGGTCGGGGCAGCGATGGGTATCAGCCGCCGGAAGGCCTCGGGGCAGATGTGTTTCGCCCGCGCGATGCACACCCGCCTGCCCCGAGTCTTCGCGTTGTTGCAGGCGGGGTCGGTGAGTGCTCGGACTGCCTCGACCATCTCCTTCCGTACCCGTGATGTGCTTGAGGACGCGGTGATCGCCACGATTGATCGGGTGATCGCCGCCCAGGCCGCGAGCTGGGGCGGGCTGTCGGATGCCAGGTTGGATGCGGCCATCGATCATGTGCTTGCCGAGTACGACCCGCTGGCGCTGGCTACGTTTGAGGAGGCCGCCCGCCGGCGTGATGTGGAGTTCGGCAAGCAGGATGACGCGACCGGCACCTGCTCGATGTGGGGGCGGATCTACAGCACTGATGCCGCGCTGCTGAGGAAGCGCCTCGCCGAGCTCACCCGTCAGCTGTGCGCCGATGATCCGCGCAGTGCCGGGGAGCGTCGGGCTGATGCGTTGGGTGCGTTGGCCGCTGATGCGGGGCCGCTGACGTGTCGGTGCGGCAGGCCTGAGTGTGTGGGCACGCAGGTGAGGCCGGAGCGCAGTCCAGTGGTGATCCATGTGGTGGCCGATGAGGCTGCGGTGGCTGCGGCCCGCCGTCGCGGCCCGCAGACGGCGGCACCAACCGCAATTGCAGGACCTACCGCGACCACAGCACCCTCAGCCGACGCCGCGCCTCCGGCAGCGCCAAGCGCGCCGGTGCGGCGCCCTGCGGCGGTGCTGGAGGAGGGCCGTGCCATCCCCAACCGGCTGTTGCGGGAGCTGTTGCTCGGTGGGGCGAAGGTCACCCCGCTCAAGACCCCGTCGGCCGAGCCGGAGCCGCACTATCGGCCCTCGGCGGCGTTGGCGGCGTTCGTGCGCAGTCGGGATATGTGGTGCCGGTTCCCTGGCTGCACCACCCCAGCGCAGGCCTGCGATATCGATCATTGGGTGCCGTACCCGGCGGGGCCCACGCATCCGTCGGACCTGCGGTGCCTGTGTCGCAAAAATCATCTGCTCAAGACGTTCTACGTCGGTGAGGGTGGTTGGTCGGATGTGCAGCACCCCGACGGTCGCATCGAGTGGACTTCGCCCACGGGTCACACCTACACCACGTATCCGGGCAGTCGGTTGTTCTTCCCCAGCTGGGACACCACCACCGCGCCGCTGCCGAATCTCGCGCCGTCGAGCACGCCAAGCCTCGACAAGGGTGTGCAGATGCCTCGTCGTCGGCGCACCCGTGAGGAAGACAGACTCCAACGCATCAAAAGCCGACGCGCAAAACGGGACACGAGCTGACAGTCGTTCACGCATCGACCAGAGGCCTGACCGCAGAGGCGAATATCGAGATCGTCGCGCGCTGGTGTTGGCCAGCGCCGGCTTCGTGGCGCCGCCAGGCACCAAAGGGCAATACCACCGCCTCAGTGCATACTCATGATTCACCAAATGTGTATAACCCCAGGTAAACCAGTAGTTGACCTAACCACGCTATAGAGTTAGGGTTCACAACAACGTAGGGATTTCACCACTTGAGAGGACGTTGCAGTGACCACAGGACGACTTGACGGAAAGGTCGCGCTGGTTTCGGGTTCGGGCCGTGGAATTGGGCGTGCGGTCGCGGAGAAGCTGGCCGCCGAGGGTGCCAAGGTGGTCATCAACGATCTGGACGCTGAACCGGCCAAGGAAGTGGTTGCCGCGATCCAGGCCGCCGGCGGTCAAGCCGTCGCGTGCACCGGCAGCGTCACCGACCCTGAGTTCGCCGATCGTTTCGTCGCGGCGGCGGTCGACAATTTCGGTGGGCTGGACATCATCGTCAACAACGCCGGCTACACCTGGGACAGCGTCATCCAGAAGATGACCGACCAGCAGTGGAACGACATCATCGATGTGCACCTCACCGCGCCGTTCCGCATCCTGCGCGCCGCCCAGCCGGTGATCTCCGGTCTGGCCAAGAAGGAGAAGGCCGAGACCGGCACGGCCAACCGCCGCGCCATCGTCAACACCTCGTCCATCTCCGGCATGCAGGGCAACCCCGGCCAGGTCAATTACTCCACCGCCAAGGCCGGCCTGCTCGGCATGACCAAGACGCTGGCCAAGGAGTGGGGCCGCTACAACGTCACCGTCAACGCGGTGGCCTACGGCGTGATCAACACCCGGCTCACCACGGTGACCACCGAGGAGAAGACCATCGACGTTGCGGGCCGCGAGATCAAGGTCGGTGTCAACCCGCAGGTTTACGAGACCGTCACCGCCGGGATCGCCCTCGGCCGCGGCGGCGAGGTCGAAGAGGCAGCCGGCGCGGTGTACCTGCTGTGCGCCCCGGAGTCGAGCTACATCACCGCTCAGACACTGGTCTGCAGCGGCGGAGCGTGACCGGCGCGGAGCCGGCGGCCCACATCGCGCCGCCGGCGTACGAAGAGGTCGACTACCGCTTCGACGACGGCGTCGCGGTCATCAGCTTCAACGCGCCTCAACGTCGAAATGCATTGCGCAACCAGATGTTGCGTGATCTGTGGGATGCGCTCGACATCGCCGATCGGGACCCGGCCGTGCGTGCCGTCGTCCTGACCGGCGCGGGTGACCACTTCTGCGTCGGAGCTGAGCTCAACGGACCGGACACCCTCCTCGAGGCACTCGAGGAGGACGTCCAGGGCCACACGCCGATGGGGTACCGTGAGCCGGGCGGCCGTGTCAGTGAACGGTTGTTCGACATGCGCACCCCCGTGATCGCCGCGGTAAACGGTGACGCAGTGGGCGGGGGAGCGTCGATCATGGCGGCCACCGACGTGCGGATCGCCGGTGAGCGTTCGCGTTTCGGGTTCGTGTTCACCCGTCGCGGTGTGGTTCCGGAAAGCGCCTCCTCGTGGTTCCTGCCGCGGCTGGTGGGTCTGACCCGGGCCACCGACTGGGTGCTGTCCGGGCGGGTGTTCGGGGCCGCGGAGGCCTACGAGGCCGGTCTGCTGACCCGCGTCGTGGCGGCAGACGCCGTTCTCGATGAGGCGATGACCTACGCCCGGGTGTTCGTCACCGAGACATCACCGGCATCGGTCGCGTTGTCACGGCGGCTGCTCGGCCGCAGCTGGGGCCACGCCACCCCGAGGGCGGCATGCGAGGACGAGTCCCGTGTGTACGCGAGTCGGTTGCGTACCGCCGACGTACATGAAGGAGTGATGTCGTTCCTGGAGCGCCGCCCCGCGGTGTTCCCGCCACTCGACGACCATCCCGCCGACCACTTCTGACAGACCGCCGACACCCTGGAGGCCCCGCATGGACACCTCAGCGCCGTTCACGGCATGCCAGTACGGCACGGATGCCGAATTCACCCACGACCCAGCGGGTATCGCCAACTACAACGAGAGCGTCTACGTCAACTTCGTCGACCCGATCAGCGAAGTGAGCGCTCTGATGCGCATCGGGAACCGGCCGACGATGGGGTACTCGGAGGCCACGGTGCAGTTGACGCTGCCGGGCGGGCGCATCGCGCTGCGGGCCGGGCGTAAGCCCAACGAGTCCAACGAGCAGTGGTCGACCCAGGGCCTCACCATCAAGCCCAAGGAACCGACTCGGTCGTGGGAGGTGACCTACCGCAACACTGTGGCGCTCATCAGCACGCCGTCGCTGCTGGCCGAGCGGGGCAGGCAGGCGCTGAAGAACTCCCCGTCGGTCGAGTGCGAAATCTCGCTGACGTTCGAGGCGTCGGTGCCGATGTTCACCATCGCCGAGGACGGAGACTGCACACCGGGCAGTTCGCAGATCGCCACCGACCACTACGAGCAGTTCGGTCATGTCAGCGGAACCGTGCGACTGGGGTCGACGACGTGGACCATCGACCGCGCGACCTCCTTCCGCGACCACTCGTGGGGTCCGCGGGAGTGGGCGTCCTACACCGGGGAGTGGCTCGCCGCATGGCTGGCCGACGGGACGGCGATCACCGCATACGGCGAGTTCGAACCGAACGGTGAACGCGCGTCGGGCGGCGTCGTGGTCACTCCGGATGGGGCCTTCCACCCCATTCGGGACTACACCGTCTACACCGACTACGCGGGTGAGGCCACCTACGACGGGCGCAACGTCGGAGTGATCACCGCCGACGGTCTTCCGACGCTGGTGCTCGACGGGTCGATCAACCACTTCGTGCCGGTCACTCAGCGCACCGCCGACCGCGCCGCGCGCATGGGACAGATGTCCGTCCGTTACGCGGGGGGCCAAGGCGGCTGGGGCATCGCAGAGTTCCTGCGGCCCCTCACATAGCGGACGACGGAGGGCAACAACGATGTACCCCGGACGTCACGTACAGGAGATTCCCGACCGTCCCGCGCTGATCATGGCGGGCAGCCGAGAGATACTCACCTATCGGCAGTTCGACGAGCGTGCCAACCGAGTCGCCCACCACTTCCGCGCACTTGGTCTGCGGCGCACCGACCCCATCGCGATCTTCACCGAGAACCACCTCGACATGATCGTGACGATGTCGGCGGCTGAACGCTGCGGGCTGTACTACACCCCGATCAACTCGTTCCTCTCGGTGGAGGAGGCGGCCTACATCGCGGATGACTGCGGCGCCAGACTGCTGGTCACCAGCGCCGCGAAATTCGATGTGGCGCAGCAGCTGCCGCAGCACTGTCCGAAGGTCGAGCACTGGCTGGTCATCGATCTGGTCGACCCGCCGCAGCCGTTTGAGCACTTCGCCGCGGTCATCGAGCAGTACCCGCCGACGCCGGGCGATGACGAGCGACTCGGCACCCCGATGTTCTACTCCTCGGGCACCACGGGCCGACCCAAGGCGGTCAAGCGCCAGCTTCCCGATGTCTCCCCGCAGGAACAGCTGGGCATCGAGGAGATGGGAAAGCGGCTCTTCCGGATGCGCGAGGGTATGACGTTCCTGTCGACCGCGCCGCTGTATCACTCCGGCCCGCAGTCCAGCATCTCGATCGGCCTGCGCCTGGGCGCCACCCACATCGTGATGGAGAAGTTCGACACCGAGCAGTTCCTGGCGCTCATCGAGGAGTTCGGGGTCACCCACACGATGGTGGTGCCGACCATGTTCTCCCGAGCGCTCAAGCTGCCCAAGGAGATCCGGGAGAAGTACGACCACTCCTCGCTGGAAGCCGTCGTACACGGCGCCGCACCGTGCCCGCGCCAGGTCAAGCAGGACATGCTCGACTGGTGGGGCCCGGTGATCTACGAGTACTACGGCGGCACCGAGGCGAACGGAACCTGTGGCTGCACCCCGCAGGAGTGGCTGGCCAACCCGGGCACCGTCGGCAGGGCGTTCTTCGGCGAGATCGTCATCCGGGACGACGACGGCAACGAACTTCCCGCGGGAGTTCCGGGAACCATCTGGTTCCGTGGCGGCAACAGCTCGTTCGAGTACCTGAACGACCCGGAGAAGACCGCGCAGGCACAGGATTCGACCGGCACGATGTCGAGGATCGGCGACATCGGCTACGTCAACGAGGAGGGCTATCTGTTCCTCACCGACCGCCAGGCGTTCGTCATCATCTCCGGTGGAGTCAACATCTACCCGCAGGAGATTGAGAACCTGCTGATCACTCATCCCGAGGTCATGGACGCCGCGGTGTTCGGTGTCCCGGACGAGGACTTCGGGGAGGCCGTGAAGGCGGTCGTCCAGCCTGTCGATCCAGGCGGCGGGACAGAAGAACTCGCGCAGCGGCTTCGTGAGTTCTGCACCGAACACATTGCCAAGTTCAAGTGTCCCAAGTCCTTTGACTTCATTGATGAGATGCCCCGGCTGCCGACCGGAAAGTTGTACAAGCGCCAACTTCGCGACAAGTACTGGCAGGACCAGAAGGAGAAGACGAGTGCGTAGGACGCTCTACACCGAGGAGCACGAGGCGTTCCGGAAGGCGTTCCGCGCGTTCATCGACCATGCCGCGGTGCCCCACGTCGACGCGTGGGAGGAGGCCGGAACCGTCGACCGGGAGTTCATCCGGGCCGCCGGCGAAAACGGTTTCCTCGGTTTCGAATTCGGTGCCGAGTACGGCGGTCTGGGCATCGAGGACTTCCGCTACAACGCGGTGATGACCGAAGAGGTCGTCGCCTCGGGCATGGCCGGTGACCTCTTCTCGATGCAGAACGACATCATCGTGCCCTACCTGCGCGATCTGGCCACCCCCGAACAGCAGGAGCGTTGGCTTCCCGCGTTCACGCGTGGTGACTGCGTCACGGCCCTGGGCATGACTGAACCGGGCGCCGGATCCGATCTCGCGGCGATCAAGACGACCGCACGCCGAGACGGCGATCATCTGGTGATCAACGGCCAGAAGACCTTCATCACCAGCGGCGCCACCTGCGACCTGGCGATCGTCCTGGTACGCACGGGTGAACGTGACGGCCGCGGCACGACGTTCGTGGCCGTCGAGAACGGCACACCCGGATTCGAGCGTGGCCGTCCCATGCACAAGATCGGCCGCAAGGCCCAGGACACCGCCGAACTGTTCTTCGACGACTGCCGGGTGCCGGTGACCAACATCATCGGCGAGCCGGGGCGCGGATTCGGCTCCGCGATAGCGAATCTGCCCCGTGAAAGGCTGTCGATCGCCGTGGCGGCGGTCGCCTCCGCGCGGCACGCACTGGAGTTGGGGCTCGACCACACCCGCGCGCGCAACGCGTTCGGCGGACCGCTGACGAATCTGCAGTCCGTCCGGATGCAGATCGCGGACATGCACACCGACATCGCCGTGCTGCAGGAGTACGTCGACCGCTGCGTGCTGGCCCTCAACGCCGGTGAGCTCACCGCCGCAGAGGCCGCCGGCGCGAAGTACAAGGCGACCGAACTGCAGTGGGAGGTTCTCGACCGCGTGCTGCAGTTGTTCGGTGGCTACGGCTACATGGAGGAGTATCCGATCGCCCGGATGTGGCGCGATGCGCGCATCCAGCGGATCTATGGCGGATCGAACGAGGTCATGAAGGACCTCGTCGGACGAGCGGTGGTGGGTTGATGTCGACGTTGGATGGACGGGTGGCAGTGGTCACCGGCAGTTCTCGAGGAGTGGGCCGCGGTATCGCCCTGCGCCTGGCGCGCAACGGGGCGGCGGTCGCGGTGAACTACCGTCGCGGCGCTGAGGCGGCGGACGAGGTGGTCTCCGAGATCGTGTCGGCAGGTGGCCGAGCCAAGGCGTATTGTGCGGCGATCGACGATCACGACGCCGTCGACGCGATGGTGGACGCGGTGCGCGAGGACCTCGGCCCGGTGGACATCGTGGTCAGCAACGCGGGCACCGCGAGCAGGGGGCAACCCGTCAGTGACACGCCGGACGCTGACTTCGTGTCGCTGCTGCAGGTGCATGCGTTGGGCCCCATCCACCTGGTGCAGAGAGTCCTGCCGGACATGCGCGCCGCGGAACGCGGTGACGTGGTGATGATCTCGAGCAGCACCGTGACCGAGGCGCCGGCGCTGTCGGCCCCCTACACGATGGCCAAGGCCGCCATGGAGATGTGCGTCCGCACGCTGGCGCAGGAGGAGCGCGAGCACGGCATCCGTGCCAACATCGTGGCGCCCGGCCTGGTCGAGACCGAGATGGGACGACGCCTGGTCCGCGCGGCCACCGGCGGTGGGTCGATTGAGGATCTCGCCCGCACCTATCCGTTCGGCCGGGTCTGCACGCCCGAGGACATCGCCGGGGTCGTGGCATTCCTGGTGTCGGCCGACGCGGGCTATGTCACCGGGCAGCGGGTCACCGTCGACGGCGGCGGCCGTCCGGTCAGCGTGATTTGAGGTGGGTGCAGAGATGAGTGAGGGAACCTCGGAATTCCTCGAGGAGTTGGCCGCGGTCCTCAGTGCCCGCGTGGCCGACGGCAGTCCGGTCGAGTTGGTCGACGTCGATCAGCGCGGCGAGGGCAATTCGTGGGAGACCTATCTGATCACCGCGTCCTGGGACGCCGGGGCCAAGAGTGCGTCCTACGCGGTCAAGCGTGAACCCCTCAGCGGCATTGTGGGCAGCTACGACGTGGGTCGTGAGGTTGCGCTGCTGCGCGCCGCCGACGGCCTGGGCCTGCCGGTGCCCGGCGTGGTCGCGCATCGTGTCGGCGAGCCCGGCAATCGCGGGTTCTTCGTGATGGAGCGCCTGGTCGGCGTGGTTCCTATGCCGCACAACGTATCCCGCATGGTCTCCGACGCCGCGGACCGCGCGGCGCTCGGCCGCCGGGTGGCGCGAGAGATGGCGACCCTGCACGCGGCAGCACCAGAGTCGCTGACCCTGCCCGAACTCGACGCGCCGCCGGCACCCGGGGACACGGGACGGGTCGAGAATGACCAATGGCGCAAGACCTACGACGAAGTCGCCTCGGTCCGGATACCCGTCCTGGATCTGGCACTGGCGTGGCTGGACCACCGCGCCGATCAGGTCACGGGACGGGTCGCGCTGGTGCACAACGATTTCAGGGTGGGCAACCTCGTGGTCAGCCCGGACGACGGGTCCCTCGTCGGCATCCTCGACTGGGAGACGGCGCATTTCAGTGACCCGATCGCCGATCTGGCCTGGTTCTTCCAGCGCACCTCGCGTGGTCGCTCACCGCTGGCCTGCAAGCTTCTCCCGGTCGACGAGTTCCTCGACGTCTACGCCGAGGCCGCCGGATGGCGTCCGGAACCGGCCAGCCTCACCTGGTGGGCCGTGCAGTCCCTGACCAAGACCGCCATCGGGTGCCTGCAGGCCGTCGCGATCTACGAACGCGGAGACCGGCCCGAACTGCGCTACGCAAACATGGCGCACAGCGTGTACTACAGCCTCGGATGGCTCAATCAGATGCTGCGCGACGGAGAGTGGGGATCTTGAGATGACGATCTATGCACTGGATCTGAACAAGGTGCAGCACACGATCCGGGAGACGCTGGTCAACAGCGTGCTGCCCGCGATCGAATCGGATAGCGCCCGAGGCGAACTGCACGCCGTCATCGAGATGCTGGACAACCTCGACGGGCGGCTGGCCTGGGCCGAGGCGCCGTTGTCGGAGAGCGTCTCGCAGACCAGGGCGCTGGCCGCACTGCTCGGCCGCGACGTCGAGGGTGACGGTCTCGAGGCACTGCGCAGCGGCCGCGTCGCGATCGGCGATGTGCTGGCATCGGCGTATGCCGACGGCTCCGGCCCGGAGATCGCCCGTGCGGTCGCCGAATTCACGGCGGCCGACGTCACGTCCGAGATCTCACGGGGCCTGCTGCCCGGCCTCCCGGACTAGGCGGACGTCAGTCCTTCGGGCCGCACCATGGCGTGCACCAGGGCCGTGAGTTCCTCGGTGATCTTGGGGCGGTGACGCAGCCTCGGGTTCTGGGTGACATCTGTGACGACGCCGATCGCGGCCTGGGCGAGCGCGCGCGCATCACCGGTGCTGAGCCCGTCGGACAGCGTCTCGATGGCCTCAACCCACTCGGCCACATACTCCCGTTGCGCGTTGCGCAGCGTCTGCTGTTCCTCCTCCGGCAGGTACAGCAGATCCGAGGCGAGGATGTGCATGAGCCGGCCGTATGGGCCCACGGCCTGCTGGATGTAGGTGCTGATGAGTGCGTCGAGCGTCTCCTGCGGAGTGGCCGCGTAGGCCAGCGCATCGGCGGTCACGTAGAGCAGACCCTCAGCGCCCCGGTCCAGAACCAAGCGCAGCACCTCGGTCTTGCTCGCCACATGCTGGTAGAGCGTGGCGGTGGACATCTCGGAGGCCTTGGCGATGTCGTCGATGTGCACGTCGTAGAAACCGCGCTCATCGAACAGTCGCGCGGCGGCGTCGATGATGCGTTCCCGGCGGCCCGCGGGTTGCCGGTGCGTGGGTGCTGGATCAGGGGCGACATCCGGATCATGGTCGGGCAGCGGGCATTCGATGATCGACCACGCGAGCGCCCGCTGGATCTCCTGCAGCCGATCGGCGGAGAGAGATCCTCGAATGTCGGGTGTGCTCGAGAACATCGCCAGCACCGCGAAGCCCAGGAGCTCAGACTTGTACTCGCCGAGTTCGGGCTTGAAAGCGTTGATCTGTGCGGCGATCCGTTCCTGATTGTCGGCGAAGTACTTTCGGAAGACGTCGCGTTCGGCGGGGTCGAGGTGACGCTGTTCACGTCGCCATAGGGTGGCTTCGTTGCCGTTGGCCGTGAGATCGCCGAAGCCGGCCAGCAGAAGGTGGAGTCTCTCCTCGGCGGTCGTGCCCTGGTCGTTGACCGCCGCGTGCAGATCTTCTGCGAGGCGCACCTGGCTCATGAGCGCGTGCACCAGGATTTCGTGCTTGCCCTTGAAGTGCCGGTAGACGGCCGGGCCGGTCAGGCCGACGGCGGCGCCGATCCGATCGATGCTGACGTTCTGGTAGCCGTAGTCCTGGAAGAGGTGGGCCGCAGCACGCGCGACCTGTTCGGTCCGATGACTACCCCGGGCGGACGAGTGCAGAGTCTTCTTCACGTTCTCCACGCGCGCTGCCGTCGATCGTGGCATCTCACTCTTTCCCATCGGCCGGGCCATGGCTCCAGTTTCGCATCCATGCTGCAGACCAGTCCGCCCTGAGGGTTCCGGGCGCGCCGACAGCAGTGCCCGCTATCCCAACCGACTATAGTCCGAATTAACTAGAGAAGCCATCGATGCCGGATAAGCCGTTATTGACCGGGATATATGCCGGAGTTAAAGTTCACAGATGGCGCTGGCGTGGACGTCAGACAGGCCGACAGAATCGAGAGGCAGCCAGTATGGGCCATTACAAGAGCAACCTGCGCGACATTGAGTTCAACCTGTTCGAACTGCTCGACCGCGAGAACATCTTCGGCGCGCAGCCGTATGCGGAGATCGACCTCGACACCGCGAAGTTCATCCTCCGGGAGGTGGACCGCCTCGCGCGTGAGGACCTCGCCGAGTCCTTCGAGGAGGGCGACCGCAACCCGCCGGTCTACGACCCGGTGACCAAGTCGGTCACCGTCACCCCTGCCTTCGCCGCGACGTACAGGACGTGGATGGACGCCGAATGGTGGCGTCTGCGCGTGCTTCCCGAGCTCGGGGGTACCAACGCGCCGAGCTCGCTGAACTGGGCACTGGCGGAATTCGTCCAGGGTGCCAATCCGGCCCTGTGGACCTATGTCGGTGTGCCGACCGCCGCGCGGGTGGTGTGGAAGCACGGGACCGAACGGGACAAGAAGATCGCCCGGTTCGCTATCGACAACCACTGGGGCGCAACCATGTTGCTCACCGAGCCGGATGCCGGCTCAGATGTCGGTGCGGGCCGTACTCGGGCCATCCCGAACGAGGACGGCTCCTGGAACATCGAAGGTGTGAAGAGGTTCATCACGGCCGCCGAGCACGATCTGGCGGACAACATCCTGCATCTGGTGCTGGCCCGCCCGGTCGGCGTCGACGGAGTCGGCGGACCCGGCACCAAGGGTCTGAGCCTGTTCCTGGTGCCGAAGTACCACTTCGATCTGGAGACCGGCGAGCTCACCGGGGAGCGCAACGGAGCCTATGCGACCAACGTCGAGAAGAAGATGGGCATGAACGTGTCCACCACATGCGAGGTGACCCTCGGCGAGGACACCCCGGCTCGGGGTTGGCTGCTGGGTGAGGTGCACGACGGGATCGCGCAGATGTTCGACGTGATCGAGGACGCCCGGATGATGGTGGGCAGCAAGGCCGTCGCCACCCTGTCCAGTGGTTACCTCAACGCGCTGGACTACGCGAAGCAGCGTCTCCAGGGTTCGGACCTGGCGAAGTCCTCGGACAAGGCGGCGCCCCGAGTCACAATCACCCATCACCCCGATGTCCGCCGTTCGCTGCTGACGCAGAAGGCCTTCGCCGAGGGTTTGCGCTCACTGATCCTCTACACCGCCGCCTGGCAGGACGAGGTCGCGATCAAGACCGCCGCCGGAGAGGACGCCGCGCTGGCCGAGGCCGTCAACGATCTGCTGCTACCGCTGGTCAAGGGATACGGCTCGGAACGGACCTGGGTGGTGCTGGGAACCGAGTCACTGCAGACCTACGGCGGTTCCGGCTATCTGCGCGAATACCCGATCGAGCAGTATGTGCGTGACGCGAAGATCGACACCGTCTACGAGGGCACGACGGCGATTCAGGCTCAGGACCTGTTCTTCCGCAAGATCATTCGCAACCGCGGCAGGGCGTTGGGCCACGTGCTCGGCGAGATCGGGAGCCTGGTGTCCCACGGTGCCGCCGAACTGGCCCTCGAACGGGAACTGCTCGGCACGGCGGTGGCCGATGTCGAGGCGATCATCGAGAAGATGACCGATGATCTCGCCGCATCCAAGGACAGCGCCGAGCAGATCTATCGGGTCGGACTCAACGCCACGCGGTTGCTCTACGCACTGGGCGATGTGGTCGTCGGCTGGCTGCTTCTGCGCGGTGCGCAGGTCGCTCTGCGTGCACTGGGGGCCGAACCGAGTGCGTCCGATGTGGCGTTCTACCAGGGCAAGGTGGCCGCGGCACGGTTCTTCGCCCGTGAGATCCTGCCGCTGGTCGCGGCCCAACGCGAGGCTGCGCTGCGGGTGGACAACTTCGTGATGGAACTCGACGAGGCGGCGTTCTGATCGGCCGCTGACGACGAAGGCCACCACCCATCAGGTGGTGGCCTTCGTCGTGGTGTCAGAAGCTATTCCGGCTGGCGCACGATACACAGCGCATCGACGGCCACGAGCCCGTCCTCGGTCACCAGAAGTGGGTTGACGTCCAGGGATTCGATCCAGTCACCGCCGGCGGTCGCCAGATTCCCCAGACCGACGAGTGTCTGAGCGAGTTGGTCGAGGTGCCAGGGCTGAGATCCGCGGAATCCGTGCAACAGTCGTACGTCCCGGAACTCCTCGATCAGGGCCTCGGCATCCGCCGTCGTCAACGGTGCGGGCCGGCCGCCGACGCGCTGCAGCACCTCGACGAAGACTCCGCCAAGACCGAGCATTACGATCGGGCCCAGTTCACTGCGGCCGTCGACCCCGATGAGCAGTTCACCGCGCGAGGCTGTCATCGGCTGCACGGCCACGGCCGACGCGACGCCATGTTGTGCTGCGATGTCGCGCATGTGGGCCACCGCCTCCGCCAGTCCGTCGGCGCTGATGTTCAGGGCCACCGCGCCCAACTCGGTCCGGTGGGCCACGTCGGCGAGTTTGACGGCGTAGGGCCCGGGGAACGGGGCGCTGATGTCTGAGTCCTCCGCCCCGATCACGGCGTACGGTGCGGTCGGAATGTCGAACCGGCCAAGGAGTTCCATGACGTCACCGAACGGCAGGAACCGGAGGCCGCTCGCATCGGCGACGGGCTCGGATGGGCACGGTACGGGCGCGGGTGCGGCGGCGAGGTCGCCGATGTTCTGTCGGTCGCGGACGATGCTTCCGAGTGTGTGCAGGCCGCGCAGCGTGCCCCGGATGCCGTACCCGAGGGCGACGGCCCCGTCATCGCCGATGACCTCTTTGGCGAACTCGCCGACCTCGCCTGCACCCGCGGCTATCGCCACGGGTTTGCGGTGTCGCCGCGCGGCGACGGCCACGTCGTCGATGAGACGTCGGTAGAGCGGTGAGTCGCTCCACATGTTGACGAACACCACGGCGGGGAGGTGGGCTGGCGCCGACTACGTGTAGTCGATGTGG
>NZ_LZHW01000049.1 GCF_001667265.1 Mycobacterium sp. ACS4331
TATTTTGCCCTCATTCTCTCTGGGGGAGGTGGTGGGCGGAAACGACACCGGGGGGGCCCCCCCCCGCCCCCCCCCGCCGGGCGTCCGCGACATCGGTGGGGGGTTAGATGTCGAGGACGAGCTTGCCGCTGCGGCTACGGGAGACGCAGATCATCATGCAGTCATTGCGTTCACGTTCTTCGTGGGTGAGGACGTCGTCGCGATGTTCGGGAATGCCGGCGAGCACCGGTGTTTCGCAGGTCCCGCACATGCCGGACTGGCACGAGGACATCACGTCGACACCGTGGGCCTCGATCGCCTCGAGCACGCTCTGGTCCGCGGACACAGTCAATGTCACACCCTGCTGGGCCAATTCGATCTCGATCGGGGTGTTGACCCATTCGGTCTCGACAGTGCTGGAGCTGAAGCGTTCCACCCGTAGCGCGCCGGCAGGCCAGGTCGTGCAGCGTTCTTCGACCGCCGTCAGCAGACCCTGCGGCCCGCAGCAGTACACCAGGGTGTCTGCTTGCGGGGTGCCGAGAATCTGTTCCAGGTCGAGCAGTCCACGCTGATCCTGTGGCCAGAACTCGACGTGGTCTCCGTAGGGGGCCAGTTCGTCGAGGAATGCCATGGATTCGGTGCTGCGTCCGCCGTAGACCAGCTTCCAGTTCGCCCCCGCCGCCTCTGCTGCTGCCAGCATCGCCCGGATCGGCGTGATACCGATGCCGCCGGCGATGAACAGGTAGTTCGGGGATGGTGCGAGCTGGAAATGGTTGCGAGGACCGCGAATACGAATCTTGCTGCCCTGCTCGAGGGAGTCGTGCACGTAGATCGAGCCGCCGCGGGACCGCTCATCGGGCTCGCGCAGCACCGCGATGCGCCAGGTGTCCCGTTCCTTGGGGTCACCGCACAGCGAGTACTGGCGTACCAGGCCGGAGGGCATGATGAGGTCGATGTGTGAACCTGGTGTCCACTCCGGGAGCGGATGGCCTCCGACCTCTTTCAACGTCAGGGCGACGATGCCGTCGGCGATGACATCCTTGCCGGCGATGACGACGTCGGCCTCGTACTCCCGCATGACCAGGCGTACGGTGCTCGCCTGCTCCAGGCAATCAGCGTTGGCCATGCGGCCTACCACGTGACGGGCAGCGACTTCAGCCCGAAGATCTTGGCGTCGGTCTTCACCTGGATCTCCTCGGCGGGAACCGCGAGCTTGAGGGTCGGGATGCGGTTGAACAGTGCGGTGATCACCGACTGCAGTTCGACTCGGGCGAGCGGCGCGCCGAGGCACACGTGGATGCCGTGCCCGAAGGCAACGTGGCCTTTGGCGTCCGTGCGCAGGATGTTCAGCGTGTCCGGATCCTCGAATTGCTTGGGGTCGCGGTTGGCCTTGTCCATGGCCACCATCACGATCTCTCCGGCCGGGACGGTCTGACCCGCGAGTTCCATGTCCTCGGTCAGGTAGCGCGGCAGATTTCCGATGATGTCGAGGAATCGCAACAGTTCCTCCACCGCGGCCGGGATGAGTGAGGGGTCCTGGCGCAGCAACTCGAGTTGATCGGGATGCTCCAGGAGGGCATACGTGCTCAGCGAAATCATGTTGCCGGTCGTCTCATGCCCGGCCATCAACAGGAAGGCGGCCATGCCGGCGACCTCGGGGATGGTCAGGTCGCCGCTGCGAACATGGTTGAGCAGCAGGCTGATCAGATCGTCGCCGGGATCGTCCATCTTGGAGACGGTGAGTTCGCCGAGATACCCCATCACCGAAGCGACCGTCTCGGCCGCCTCTTCCGGTGAGGTGTCGAGGCGGAGGAACTTCACGGTCTCTTCCTGGAACCAGTCGTGCCGGTCGTAGGGGATGCCCAACAATTCGCAGATCACCAATGACGGCAACGGGAGCGCCAGAGCCTGGACCAGGTCTACCGGCCCGTCCTGCTCGAGCATCTGATCGATCAGCTTGTTTGTGATCCGCTCCACCGCGGGGCGCATTGCTTCCATACGGCGCGGCGTGAACTCGCGCGAGAGCATCTTGCGCAGCCGGGTCTGCTCCGGCGGATCCATCGCGACGAAGAAGCCGGGCAGCGCCTCGCCGCCCTCGTCGCCCCGGGAGGGGTCAGGGATATTTCGGACGCTGGAGCGTCGATCGCCGAGCACGGCCTTGACGTCGCTGTAGTCGGTGACCAGCCAGGCCGGGACGATGTTCTTGAACGAAACCTTCCGGATCGAGCCGCCGTCGGCGTAATCGGCCGCAGGCGCGAAGGGACACTGCCGCTTGAACGGAAACACCGGCAGCTCTTCGGGATTCGTCGCCGTCGAGGCCGTGCCGGCGCTCGAGGTCTGCTCGCTGGTGGTCACTTGAGGGCCTCCTGGAATGTGGGATCACACCGCTGAAAAATGAATGATCTCTGTCACAACAGTGATTGTCGATAGCATCACATACAAGTTCTTCGGCCGTCAAGAACAGGGTGTTCGCAGTTTCCGAAGGCGCGCAGACCGGGATAGCTGTATGCGTCAAAATACAGTCTATAGCTGGAGATACAGCGGTTCGAAGGTTAGCTGATTCTCGCCGTGAAGGTTTCCCATAGGCGCCGTCGTGAACACGGGTAGTGAATGCTGGTTCTGGATCTGATCGAAGATGAGTGGGGGTCGGGCGCTCCTGTGCAGGTCGCGTTCCGAAGGCGGGCTGCCGCGCTCCGCATTCCCCGGCAGTGATCTGCAGTTGCACGGTGGTGGGGCCAAATCGGCTGCCGTAGGTCCAGATCATCGCCGTCGACGTGACGGCCGACAGACTCGCCGCGGCGATCGGATTCGGTGCCCAAGGCGTCTTCGAGCTCGTCGGTAACGACGCCTTGCGGAGGACGTTGGCGCCGGACAGGGCAAGGCCCAGCGCTGTCCTTGTCCCTGGCGACCGACAGCCTCGGCGGCGGGTCGTTCCATACGGGCAACTAACTGGCGGTGGCGGGTTCGATGCTTCCCCGGCAACTGTCCCTGGCTGGTCGGAAGAATCTTGAAGCCAGAATCATCATTTACATTTAGTGCTCGAATCGGGCCAAGTGGGATGCCCCCGAATGGGGGTGCAGGCCCGTCCGCGGCGGAGCAAAAGACGAGGTGGAACGGATTGCGTACCGGGGAGTCGAGCGGGCTGGGGGACTGCGGCTCGGCATCGCTGCTTGACGGTCGAAATGACGCTATGGGATGCTACGACCGATCACAGTTGTGATCGGTAACACTCCAGCACTGCGGTGTGACACCACTACCGCTATCCGAATGAGAGGCGGCAGGTTGACCGAGGAAGCGCAGAATTGTTCTTCACAATCTGCCGTTCTGCAGTTCGAGGTGTCGCGATGACCACCACTGAGTCGCCGCGGTCGTCGCTCGACGCCATCTCGTCGTCGCGGGGCGCGAAGCCGGTGAACGCGCTCGGCGGCTTCTTCGCGATGGCACTCGACACCCTGATGACGATTCCTCGCAGGCCGTTCGCCTGGCGTGAGTTTCTGGAGCAGTCGTGGTTTGTCGCGCGGGTGTCGCTGGTGCCGACCTTGATGCTCGCGATCCCCTTCACGGTCCTGCTGATCTTCACCTTCAACATCCTGTTGCTCGAGTTCGGTGCGGCTGACTTCGCAGGAACGGGCGCTGCGTACGGAACCGTCACGCAGATCGGTCCAGTGGTGACGGTGCTCGTGGTGTCGGGTGCGGGAGCGACGGCGATGTGCGCCGATCTCGGGGCCCGCACGATTCGCGACGAACTCGACGCGCTGCGGGTGATGGGGGTCAACCCGATTCAGTCGTTGGTGGTGCCTCGGGTGCTGGCCGCGACGTTGGTGGCGACCCTGCTGTCGTCGGTGGTGATCCTCGTGGGATTGGTCGGCGGTTTCATCTTCTCGGTCTTCGTCCAGGACGTCACCCCCGGAGCGTTCGTTGGTGGCCTCACGGTCATCACCGGGGCCGCCGACGTCATCATCTCGCTGATCAAGGCTGCGCTCTTCGGTCTGGCCGCCGGTCTGATCGCCTGTTACAAGGGCATTTCCGTGGGCGGCGGTCCGGCAGGTGTCGGGATCGCGGTCAACGAGACGGTGGTGTTCACGTTCGTCGCGCTGTTCGCCATCAACATCATCGCGTCGGCGGTCGGCATCAAGGCGACACTGTGACCGCCGGCAACCCGAGCAGGCTTCACCCGCACATCCAGCGCACCTTCCGCGGTTGGGTGGACGGGCTGACCCGAATCGGCACCCAGGCGCAGTTCTACTTCCAGACCTTGGGCTCCATCAAGGATGTCCTGATCCATTACAAGGTCGAGCTTCTTCGGCTGATCGCCCAGATGAGCTTGGGCGTAGGCGCTTTGGCGGTCGTCGGCGGGACAGTTGTGATCGTCGGTTTCCTGACCCTGTCCACCGGCGCTCTGGTTGCGGTGCAGGGTTACAACCAGTTCGCCGAAGTCGGCGTCGAAGCCCTGACCGGTTTCGCGTCGGCCTACTTCAACGTCCGGCTGATCGGACCGGTGATCGCGGGCATCGGGTTGGCCGCCACCATCGGTGCCGGCGCGACGGCGCAACTCGGTGCGATGCGGATCAACGAGGAGATCGACGCATTGGAGGTCATGGGTGTCCGGTCAGTCGCCTACCTGGCGTCGAGTCGAGTGCTCGCCGGAGTGATCGTCGTGGTCCCGCTGTACTGCGTGGCTGTCCTGTCGGCGTTCTGGGCCGCGAGATTCGGCACGATCGTGATCTACGGCCAGTCCTCCGGCGTCTACGACCACTACTTCACCACCTTTCTGAACAGCACCGACATCATCTGGTCGTTCTTCCAGGCGGTGGTGATGGCGGTCGTGATCATGCTTGTGCACACGTACTACGGGTTCACCGCGTCCGGTGGCCCCGCGGGGGTCGGCGAGGCCGTCGGGCGTGCCGTGCGCACGTCGCTGATCGCCGCGGTCCTCGTGGTCCTGTTCCTCTCGCTGGCCATCTACGGCCAGTCGGGCAACTTCCATCTCGCCGGGTAGACGCATGGATCACAGAAGCAGTCGTGTCGGCGTCCACCCGATCTGGTGGACCGCAGCCCTGTTCGCGGCAATCATCGCGTTGGTCGCGGTGTGCTCGGCGATCTTCGCCGGCACCTTCCGTCGTTACGTGCCAGTCACGTTGACCTCCGATCGTTCGGGCCTGGTGATGGAGCCGGGTGCGAAGGTCAAGATGAGCGGCGTGGAAGTCGGCCGCGTGGCCGGCATTGCCGGCGGACGGCATCCCGTCGCTTTGAAGCTGGAGATCGACCCGGACAAGGTCTCCTACATCCCGGCCAACGTGGAGGCCGAGATCGCCGCCACCACGGCGTTCGGCGCCAAGTACGTCGACCTCATCTATCCCGATGAGCCCACCACCGAACGAATCACGGCGGGCGCCGTCCTGCGGTCACGCAACGTGACGACCGAGGTGAACACGGTGTTCGACAACCTGGTCGGCCTGCTGAACCAGATCGACGTCGCGAAGCTCAGTGCGGTGCTCACCGCGGTTTCCGAGGGCGTTCGCGGCCAGGGGGAGCGCATGGGCGCGGCCATCACGGACGCCAATGAGGTTCTGCTGGCGATCAATCCGAAGATGGACCAGGTGGGTGCCAACTGGGTGTCGCTCAAGAACGTGAGCGACGCCTACAGCACCGCGGCACGCGACATCCTGACCACATTGGATGCGGCGAGCGGCACCAGTGAGACCATCACCGGTCACGCACAGGACCTCGACGCACTGCTGTTGAGCTCGATCGGCTTCTCCAACAGCGGAATCGACCTCATCGGGCCGAACCGGGACACCATCATCAAGGGCATCAATGTCCTCGAGCCGACCACCAGTCTGCTGCTGAAGTACGACCCGATCTACACTTGCCTGTTGCAGGGTGCGAAGTACGCCCTCGACCACGGCGCATACGAGAACATCGGTGGCAACGGGCATTCGGTGGTTCAGGACGTCGGCCTGCTGCTCGGCGACGACCCCTATCGCTTCCCCGAGAACCTGCCCAAGGTGGGTGCCAAGGGTGGTCCGGGTGGCCAGCCGGGCTGCGGTTCGCTGCCCGACGTCAGCAAGAACTTCCCGGTGCGCTACCTGGTCACCGACACGGGATTCGGCACCGGGATGGACATCCGGCCTAATCCTGGCATCGGGTTCCCGGGCTGGGTCAACTACTTCCCGGTGACCAAGGGTGTGCCGGAGCCGCCACGGCTGCGCCACCCCGGGCCCCCGGCCCCGGGCCCGGCACCAGCCACGCCGGGAGGAGCGCCCTACGGTGCGCCGCTGTACGGACCGGACGGAACCCCGCTGTGGCCGGGCGTGCCCGAACCGCCGGCAGCTGCCGCCCCAGCCCCTGAGGCGGCGCCCGCGCCGGAGGCTCCGCTGCCGGCAGAAGCGGCGGCACCGTCACCATGAGCATCGAGGATCAGCAGTGAACAACAGCCTCAGAAGGGTTGTCATCAACCTGACCGCATTCGTGATGGCCTGTGTCCTGTCCGCGTTCGGGCTGATGGCGGTCTTCGCGAACCTGCGGTTCTCGGACGAGCAGAACTATCGCGCCGAGTTCACCGACGTCAGCGGCCTCGAGGTCAACGACTTCGTCCGCATTGCCGGTGTCGAGGTCGGTCAGGTCAAGAACATCTCCATCGGCCCCGACGCGCGTGCCATCGTCGAGTTCTCCGCCGACCCCTCGGTGGTGCTCACCGAGGGCACCAAGGCCCAGATCCGTTGGGAGAACCCCATCGGCGATCGGTACATGGCACTGCTTGAGGGCCCCGGTGACACCCAGCGGCTCGCCGCGGGCGGCACCATTCCGACGACCCGCACCGAACCCGCCTTGGATCTCGACACCCTGCTCGGTGGTTTCCGCCCTCTGTTCCGGGCACTGGATCCCGAGCAGGTGAACACGTTGTCCAGTGCGCTGATTCAGGCGTTCCAGGGGGAGGGGGCGACAATCGGGTCGTTCATGCGGCAGGCAGCGGCCGTCACCAACACCCTGGCAGACCGGGACGAGTTGATCGGACAGGTGATCGGGAACCTCAATTCGGTTCTGGGGACCTTTGGCGGTCAGACCGAGCAGTTCGGCAAGGCCGTGGACTCACTGTCACATCTCGTGGAGGCGCTCGAGGAGCGCAAGACCGACGTGGCGAACGCGGTCGCCTACACCAATGCTGCCTCGGCGACGGTCGCCGATCTGCTGATGCAGGCCCGTCAGCCATTCAAAGAGGCGGTGGCACAGTCGGATCGCGTGAGTTCGACCATCTTGGCCGATCACGAGTACTTCGACGGCCTGCTCAACATGTTGCCGGATGCGTACAAGAAGCTGGCCCGCCTGGGCAGCCGCGGTGACTTCATCCCGGAGTATCTCTGTGCCCTGTCGCTGAAGTTGAACGGCAAGGGCGGACAGCCGGTCTACGTCAAGATCGCCGAGCAGACGACAGGACGGTGCACCCCCAAGTGAAACCCTTCGCTGAACGCAACCCGTTTCTGGTCGGCCTAACAGGGATGGCGCTCACCGCGGGCGTCGCCGTGTTCGCACTGCAGTACGACAAGCTGCCGTTCAACGGTTCGACCGAGGACTATTCGGCCTACTTCGCCGAGGCCGGCGGTCTTCGGACCGGTGCGCCGGTGCAGGTCGCCGGATTCCGGGTCGGCCAGGTGTCGTCGGTTGAGCTGGAGGGCAACCAGGTTCGGATCGACTTCGACGTGAACAAGGACGTCCATCTCGGCGACCTGACCGAAGTTCATGTCCGAACCAAGAGCCTGCTCGGGTCCAAGGTTCTCGAGGTGACCCCCCGTGGCGACGGCGAGCTGGCTGGGCCCATCCCCATCGATCGGACCAGATCCCCGTACCAGCTGCCGGATGCGCTGGGAGATTTGTCCGCCACCATCAGCGGTCTGGACACCGACACGGTGTCGGAGTCCCTGGCGACCCTGGCGGAGACCTTCCAGAGCACGCCGCCGGATCTGCGCGCTGCGGTGGAGGGTGTGGGCCGGTTCTCGAACACCCTCGGCCAGCGGGACGATGAACTGCGCACGCTGCTGAGCAACGCGAGTAAAGCCACGGGCGTACTGTCCGAACGCGCCGAGCAGGTCGCCGAACTCGTCGCCAACAGCAATGCGCTGTTGGGCAAACTGCGTGAGCAGAGCGCAGCGCTGGAGCAGATCTCCCGCAACCTGTCGACCTTCGCCAGGCAGCTGTCGGGGTTCATCGACGACAACCGTGACCAGATGCGCGGCGCACTGGACAAACTCAACGGAGTGCTGACGATCGTCGACAACCGCAAGGAACGGGTGATGCTCGCGATCAAGTACCTCAACCAGTACACGATGGGCTTGGGTGAAACGGTGGGTTCGGGGCCCTTCTTCAAGGCCTATCTGGCCAACCTGCCGGGCCAACTGGTGCAGCCGTTCATCGATGCGGCATTCTCCGATCTGGGACTGGACCCCAATGTTCTTCCGCCCTCGCAGCTTTCGGATCCGCAGACGGGACAGCCCGGTACGCCCGCGCTGCCCCAGCCGTACCCGCGTACCGGGCAGGGCGGCGAGCCGCACCTGACGATTCCCGATGCGATCACCGGCAACCCGGGTGACCCGCGCTATCCCTACCGGGAGCCCGAACCCGCTCCGCCACCGGGAGGACCCGCGCCCGGACCGCCGGCGCTGTGGCCCGAGGGTCAGCAGCCGACCCCGATCCCGGATCCCGCGCCACAAGGGCAGGACGGAGGACAGTGATGCCCAAGTTTTCTCCGCGCACCGTGCTGGTGGCGGTGCTGGCCGCGGCGTTGGTCGCCGGCGGGGTGGTCGCCCTTCGTGCGTTCAACCACGCCGGCCGCACCCAGCTCGTCGCGTACTTCGACAACAGCAACGGCCTCTTCATCGGCGACGAGGTGCGGATCCTCGGTGTCCCGGTCGGGGCGATCGAGACCATCGAGCCACAACCGGAGCGGGCCAAGGTCACATTCTGGGTCGACGCCAAGCACAAGGTGCCCGCGGACGCCAAAGCCGTCATCGTGTCACCTCAGTTGGTGACCGCCCGCGCCATTCAACTCACCCCGGCCTATTCGTCCGGCCCCGTGCTGGACAGCGGCGCGGAGATTCCTCTGGACCGGACTGCCGTTCCGCTCGAATGGGATGACCTGCGAACGCAGTTGGAGAAGCTCACCGATGCACTTGCGCCCACACAACCGGGCGGCGTCAGCACGCTGGGCCAGTTCGTCAACACCGCCGCCGACAACCTGCGCGGGCAGGGCGCCAACATCCGGGAAACCGTCATGACGATGGGCAAGGCCATGTCGGCGTTGGGCGATCACAGTGATGACACTTTCGCCACGCTGAAGAACCTGTCGGTGGTGGTGACGGCGCTGGAGGACAGCTCGGACCTGCTGGCGCAGCTCAACCGGAACATGGCCGCCGTCACTGGCCTGGTGGCCGACGACCCCGGCGCCGTCAGCGACGCCGTCAACGATCTCAATGCTGTTGTCGCCGAGGCGACGCAGTTCGTCAAGGACAACCGCGAGGCCGCGGGAATCGCCACTGAGAAGCTGGCGTCGATCTCCACCGCGGTGCACGGGGGCCTCGATGACATCAAGCAGGCGCTGCACGCGTTCCCCAATGCTGCACAGAACTTCGCGAACGTCTACCAGCCTTCCCAGGCCGCGTTGACCGGCATGCTCGCGGTGAACAACCTCGCCGACCCCGTGCAGTTCCTGTGCGGAGCCGTCGAGGCGGCATCGCGGGTCAACTCGGTGTACTCGTCGAAGCTGTGCGCGCAGTACCTCGCGCCGATCGTCAAGAACCGGCAGATGAATTTCCCGCCGTTGGGAGAGAACCTGTTCGTCGGACAGCAGGCCCGACCGAACGAACTCACCTACAGCGAGAACTGGCTGCGGCCGGACTATGTGCCACCGCAGGCGTCCGCAGAGCAGGCCGGCCTGTCTGGAATGCTTCTTCCTGGCGCAGGAGGATGAGCGTGAACACTCGTCGAATCGCACTGCGCGCGAAGAGCTTCGCCGCACTCGTCGCCGTCATGGCGTTGACGCTGTCCGGCTGTCAGTGGAGAGGCCTCAACTCGCTGCCGATGCCGGGCACCCAGGGCGGGGGAGACGGCTCCTATCTGGTGCAGGCGCAGCTGCCCGACATCGGCACGATCGAACCGAACTCCCGGGTGCGAGTCGGTGATGTCAACGTCGGCACGATCACCAAGATCGAGCGCCAGGGATGGCACGCGTTGGTGACCATCAGGCTCAACGGGGATGTGGAGTTGCCGGCCAACGCCACCGCGACCGTGGGTCAGACCAGCCTGCTCGGTTCGCTGCACGTCGAACTGGCACCGCCGACGAGCGTGCCGCCACAGGGCAGGCTGCACGAGGGGTCGTTGATCCCGTTGGATGCGGGGTCGTCGTATCCGAGCACCGATCAGACTCTTGCGGCATTGTCGCTGCTGCTCAACGGCGGCGGCGTCGGCCAGATTCAGGACATCACCGCGGCCCTGGCCACCGCCTTCGCCGGCCGCGAGAGCGACCTGCGGAGCCTCATCGAGCAGGTGGATGTGTTCGTGGGACGCCTGAACACCCAGACCGGCGACATCATTGCTGCCAGTGACAGCTTCAACAATCTCGTCGGACAGTTGGCGGACCAGAAACCCATCCTGGACAACGCAATGCGGGCGATCCCAGACGCGTTGGCGGTCCTGAGCGAGCACCGTGGGAACCTGACCGAGGCCGTGGACGGCTTCGGAAAGTTCAGCGCACTGACGGCTGACACGGTCAATCAGACGAAGCAGAGCCTGGTCTCCGAGATCAACGCCGTCGGCCCGGTGATGAAGTCGTTGGCCGACGCGGGCCCGGCGATGACCCGGTCGTTGAGTCTGCTGGCGACGTTCCCGTGGCCGATCGAGAACATCGACAAGGTGGTTCGCGGTGACTACCTCAACACCTCGGTGATCTTCGACCTCACCTTGAGCCGCCTCGGGGACGGCCTGCTCAACGGCACCCGCTTCGAAGGGGACCTGACCGAGTTGGAGATGCAGTGGGGGCGAACCATCGGCCAACTCCCCAGCCCTTACACCGCGGTGAACCCGCTGGTCGCTCCCTACCAGTTCAACCAGGGGCCCTGACATGTTGACCAGGAGAATCAAGCTCCAACTGGCGCTCTTCGCGATCGTCTCCGTGGTCGCTGGCGGAATCATGGCGTTCGGATACGTCAAGGTGCCTGCGATGTTCGGCGTCGGCCAGTACACCGTGACCGTGGAACTCCCACAGGCCGCTGGCCTGTACGAGACCGCAAACGTCTCCTACCGGGGCACCACGGTCGGACGGGTCACCGAGGTGCGGCTGACCCCGACCGGCGGGGTCGAGGCGGTGCTGTCGCTGAACTCTGGAACCGACATCCCGTCGGATCTGATCGCTGAGGTGCACAGCACCTCAGCGATCGGTGAGCAGTACGTCGCCCTGGTGCCGCGCAGTGGCGGTGCGCCACCCTTGGCGGACGGCGACGTCATTCCGCTGGACCGCGCGAAGGTGCCTCCGCCGATCAACAAACTGCTCGACGCCGCGAATGACGGGATCCAGGCCATCCCGCGGGACAACGTCAAGACCGTTGTCGACGAAAGCTACACCGCGGTCGGGCGCCTCGGGCCTGAGCTCTCCCGCATCGTGCAGGGCTCAACGCGGCTGGCTTCGGATGCGCGCGCCAACCTCGATCCGCTGCTCACGCTGATCGACAAGGCCAAGCCGCTGATGGACGCACAGAGTGAGACGGCGGACTCCATCAATGCCTGGGCCGCGAACCTGGCGAACCTCACCGGCCAGGTCCGCGATGCCGACCCTGCGGTCGCCGGCCTGCTCGAGCGCGGCGCGGAGGCGACCGACGAGGCGCGGGCGCTGTTCGACACGCTGAAGCCGACACTGCCGGTTCTGATGGCGAACCTCGTCAGCGTCGGTGAAGTCGCGGTTGTGTACCAGCCCGCGATCGAACAGGTGCTGGTCCTGGAGCCGCAACTCGTTGCCGCTCTTCAGGGCGCGCTGCTGGCGAACCGTGACTCCAAGCGCAAGTCGCCAGGCCTGTACGTGAGCTTCAACCTCAACCTGAACCTGCCGCCCCCATGCACCACCGGGTTCCTGCCTGCGCATCAGCAGCTCACGCCCAATGTGGAGACATCAGCGGATCTCCCGCCCGGCGATCTGTACTGCCGGATACCGCAGGATTCCTGGAATGTGGTGCGCGGCAACCGCAACTACCCGTGCTTGAACCGCCCCGGAAAGCGCGCGCCGACCGCACGCATGTGTGAGAGCGACGAGGAGTACGTACCCCTCAACGAGGGCTTCAACTGGAAGGGCGACCCGAACGCGACGCTGTCGGGGCAGGGTGTCCCGCAGTTGCCGCTCGTGGCCGATCAGCCGCCCGCCGCGCCGGCGGCTCCGGCACCCGTCGCGGTCGCGGAGTACAACCCGGAAACCGGGGAGTACGTGGCGCCCGACGGGAAGATCTACACCCAGGCCGACCTGGGTTCAAAGACGGAAGGCAGGACATGGCAGAGCATGTTGATTCCGCCGATGGGCTGACGGGTTCGACCACGAAGGCCGTAGTCGCGGTGTGCGCGGTGGCGTTCGTGTCCTTGGGTTCCGTCGGAGGCTGGCTGGGCTACCGCCTGGTCGAGGAGCGGCGAGACCAGGCGCAGCAGAGCATGTTCGTCGAGGCCGCGCGGCAGGGTGCGATCAATCTGACGACGATCGACCACAGCACCGTGGACGCGGATATCAAGCGCATCCTCGACTCCTCGACAGGCACGTTCCACGAGGACTTCGAGAAGCGTTCGCACCCCTTCGCCGACGTCGTCAAGCAGGCTCAGTCGGTCTCGGAGGGCACTGTCAGCTCGGCCGCGTTGGAATCCCGCGATGGCGACTCCGCCCAGGTTCTGGTGGTGATGTCGGTCAAGATGTCGAATGCCGGTGCCGCGGAACCAGATCCACGGGTCTGGCGGATGCGCATCGGGGTGCAGCAGACCGGCGACACCGCCCGCGTCTCCGACGTTGCGTTCGTGTCATGACCGTGCTTGAGAGCGGGGCCACCGAGAACGAGGCTCCTGAGGTCGAGGTCCCTGAGACCGAGGCTCCCGAGGTCGCGGACAAGCCCGGCAACCGCGGACACGTGCTCGTCTGGGTGGTGCTGCCCCTGGCGGTGCTGGCGATGGCCCTTGGCGTGGGATACCTGAAGTGGCAGACCAATTCGGTGTCCAGCTCGAATGGTGCGGCCGCGCAGGCGGTGGTCGCTGCGACGGAGGGCGCGACAGCGATGCTGTCCTACCGTGCCGACCACGTGCAGGAGGACTTGACCGCCGCCACACAGCGGATGACCGGTGATTTCCGCAACGAGTACACCACGCTGATCAACGACCTGGTGATCCCCGGCGCCGAGGAGAAGCGCATCTCGGCCGTCGCCACGGTCCCTGCCGCGGCACTGTTGTCGGCCGATGCCGATCACGCACAGGTTCTCGTCTACGTCAACCAGACCACGACCGTGGGGGCCGACCCGCCCACCGACACCCGGTCCAGCGCACGAGTCGATTTGGAGAAGGTCGGAGACCAATGGTTGATCTCAGGGTTCGAACCCCTCTAGTTCTGGCCACGGCGCTGGGCGTCACGCTCGCGTCCGCGGCCGTGACGCCGGCTGCGCATGCCGACAACAGGCGGTTCAACAGCAGCGTGGTCGCCAACGTGTATGCGGTTCAGCGGCAAGCGGAATGCACGGGCGAGCTGAATGTCAGCCCGCAACTGTTGTTGGCGGCCGAATGGCACGCCCGTGATCTCATGGCCAATCGCAGCCTGGGGGGAGACGTCGGCACCGACGGATCCACACCCCAGCAGCGGGCGGAGGCGGCTGGATTCCATGGAACCGCGTCCGAGGCGGTGGCCATCCATCCCGCCTTGGCGATCAGCGGGATCGAACTGATCAACCTCTGGTACCACAACCCCGCGTACTACGCGATGATGGCGGACTGTGGGAACACCCGGATCGGGGTGTGGTCGGAGAACAGTCTGGATCGCACCGTCGTCGTCGCGATGTTCGGACGTCCGGACTGACCGCACGAAAGAAACTGGCGCACCGGCTGCTTGAGGCCGGCGCGCCAGTTCTGTGCTGGGTTCGGCTACTGCGAGGTGGCCGTCGCGGCTCCCATGGAGTCCATGTCCGGAACGAACGGCTGGTGGGCGAGCAGACCACCGTCGACCCTGATGGATTCGCCGTTGATGCCGCGCGAGTCGTCCGAGGCGAGGAACGCGTACACCTTGGCCAGATCGTCGGGGCCGTTCAGGTCAGCGGCGGGCGTATGGCGCCGGTAGACATCGGTGATCACCTTCGGCAACTGCTGGGCCGGCGGGGTCGTGGTGGTGCCGGGGCAGATGGCATTGCACCGCACACCTTCTCGGCCGTACTGGGTCGCGGTGTACTTGGTCAGCGCCAACAGTGCGGCCTTGGTCGCACCGTATCCGGTCAGGCTGGTGTCCCCGGCGAAGGCGTGGGTGGATGCGGTGTTCACAATGGACCCGCCCGCAGCCCGCAGATGGGGCAGCGAATGCTTGGTGGTGAGCAGTGCGCTGCGCAGGTTGACGGCCATCACGTCGTCCCAGACCTCGATCGGCATGGTGGCGACGTCACCGTCCCCGGCGGGAAACACACCCGCGATGTTGAGCAGGACGTTGAGTCCGCCGAAGGTCGAGACGGTGGTGGCGACGAGTTCTGCGATCGCGGCCTCGTCGCGGAGGTCGGTGTGGACTGCGATCGCGACGTCCGGGCCATACTTCTGGTTGAGCTGGTCGGCCAGTGCGGACGCGCCCTCGATGTTGATGTCGGCCAGCGCCACGCGGGCGCCTCCGGCGACCAGTTCGGTGGCCGCGGCACCGCCGATGTTGAGCCCCCCCGGCTCCACGGTCGTGGCGCCTGTCACCAGGGCGATTTTGTCGGAGAGTCGTGGCATGTCGTTCCTCACGTGTTCTGTCCGGGATTCGTTGCCGGGTCCCTTTGTGTGAAGGTTAACTTCATCGAAGATGAGCGTCAATGGTCCGCTGACAAGTTATTATCGGATTCTAGTTAGTTTCTATTCTTGTTCTGCTGAGATGGGTGGTGTGTCGGTATGGGGTCGTCGCTGACGGGACAGGACGTGTCGGAGGTCGACGCACAGGCACTCGAGCGCGCCGACGGCGACCTCGCCCGGGTGTTCGGTGATGGACGCAGGCCGCTGCCCGTGATGCGTGAGAGCCTCGACGAGATGATGTCCTCCTTCGGGCTTCCCGAGGGGGTGATCGTCAGCGAGGTGTCCGCCGGGGGCGTCCCCGCGCTTCGCGTCGCTGCGGGGGATGTCGATGAGAGCGCCGCGGTCGTCTGGTTGCATGGCGGCGGGTACGTCATGGGCTCGGCTGCTGGTTATCGCGGCGTGGCGGCGGCGATCTCGGGGGAGTGTGGTCACCCCGTCGTCGTGCCCGACTACCGTCTTGCGCCCGAATCCCCCTTCCCGGCAGCCGTCGAGGATGCGCAGGCCGTGATGGGCTGGGCCGCCGAGAATTTCGACGGTCGTTGGGTGCTGGCGGGTGATTCGGCAGGTGGCGGTCTCACCATGGCGTCGCTCATGCGGGCCCGCGACCAGAAGACGTCTGCGCCGGCCGGCGCGGTCCTGATGTCACCTCTGGCGGACTTCACCGCATCCGGGGAGAGCTTCGACGTCCACGCGGGCACCGACAAGGCGATCTCGCGTCGTTCGGTGCAGTCGTTGGCGATGGCGGTTCTGCAGGGTCACGATCCCCGGGATCCGCTGGCGTCGCCGGTGTTCGGGCGATTCGATGACCTTCCGGAAACCCTCATCATGGTCAGCGACCGCGAGGTGCTCCTCGACGACGCGAGGATGCTGCACGCCGGGATGGAGCGCGACGGGTCGCCCTCGACACTCTCGGTGTATTCCGGTGTCTGCCATGCCTGGACGATGTTCACGACGTACATGCCGCGCGCACAGTACGCGGCGGCGGAGATCGGCGACTTCGTTCGCAGGGTTCTGAGGTGACGGTCCAAGGGTCGGGCCGCGGCCGCGCCACAGGGGCTTAGGCCACCACGCTTAGGCGGCGAGAACAGCCGAGACGAGTCGGTGCAGTTCCTCCGCGATGCCCGGGCGGTTGCGCATGCTCTGCGTCTGGGTGATGTCGGTGACCAGCCCGATGGCTGCCTGGGCCAGCAGGCGTGCGTGCGGGGCCGAGAGTTCCGGCCGCACTGCAAGAATGGCGGCCACCCAATCGTCGACGTACTCGCGTTCACTCATCCGGATCGCTTCCTGGGCATGCTCCGGGAGGTAGATCAGGTCCGAGGCGAGGATCGCCAGAATCGGCTGATGCGGGCCGAGAGCCAGTTCGATGAGCGTGCAGACGATCGTGTCGATGGCCTCCTGCGGTGTGCTCGCGGAGGGGAGTCGGTGATTGGTGACGTAGTGAAGCCCCTCGGCGCCGCGGTTCAACACGGCCTGCAGCAGTTCGGCCTTACCGCTGAAGTACTGATAGAACGTGGCGATCGCGGTGTCCGACTCGGCCGCGATCTCTTCGATGCCGACCGCGTGGTAGCTCTGCGCGTGGAACAGCCGCGTGGCGGTGCCCAGGATTCGCTCGCGGCGACCCGGCGGGCGCCGCTGTTTCGGGGCGGGTCGCCTGGAAGTGGTCGCGGCGCCGTTGAGCTCACAGTGCAGGATGCCCTCGGACATGCTGTGCAGTAGGCGCTTGATGGTGGAGTCGTCGAGGCGCTTGCGGGCCTGTCCGACGCTTGAGTAGATGGCCAATACGCTCCAGGCCCGCAGTTCGGCGTCGCTGGTGGGCGTACCGCCGTCGCTGAGGCCGAGCGCCTGAACCGTCAGGCGCAGAATGTTGTTGAGCTTTGAGCGGAATTCGTTCTGCTCCTCCTCGGCGAGTTGCCTGCGCTCGCGCTTCCAGAGCAGGACCTCTTCGCGTTCCAAGACCAGGTCGGCGAGGTCGGAGAGGAACATCGTCGCGCGCTTGTCGGGCTCCAGATCGGCTTCGGCGGCCTTGGCCGCAACGGCTTCGACTGCTCCCACCTGCTCAGAGATCGCCTGCGCGAGAATGTCGTGTTTCTTGCGGAAGTGCCGATAGAGTGCCGGGCCAGTGAGTCCGACCGCTGAGGCGACGTCGTCCATGCTGACGTTGTGGTAGCCGCGTTCGGTGAACAGGCGGGCGGCAGCCTGAGTCAACTGCAGTTTGCGCACCGAACTCCGCGCGTGTTGTCGAACGGGCTGCGCCACGTCGGCGGTCCCCCTTTTCTGCCGTTCGGCGGCAATCGGGCCCTGGAAGAGTGAACCATGATTATAGTCCACTCCTCCAGGACTCGTCCGGATCTACGGCAGCGCCACCACGGCTTCGCCGCTGAGCGTCACGGTGCCGTCGGCCAGGGTGATCGTCACCTCGACGGTGGCTCGCCTCTCGCCGTCGACGTCATCGACGCTCACGACGGTCCCCGTGCACGTCGGTTGCGCGAGCACTGGGGTGATCGCGGTGAACCGAGTGCTCAACGCGCGCAACTGCGACTGCGGGACCCATGACGTCACAAGACGTCCCAGGTGGGCCATCGAGAGCATCCCGTGCGCGAACACGTCGTCGAAACCAGCGGCCTTGGCGGCGTCGATGTCGACGTGGATCGGGTTGTGGTCGCCCGACGCACCGGCGAAGAGCGCCAACGTGGTTCGAGAGATCGGCTCCACCACCAGCGGTGGCAGTTCGGTTCCGACCCGGATCTCAGTGGCGGTGGTCACGATGGTGCTCCATTCCGGATGACGGACACGCTCTCCATCTCGGCGACCAGTTCGCCGCCGGAGGACAGCTGGGAACGACGCACCAGAAACTCCAAGGCGCCGTTCTTCTTTGAGAAGTAGTCGGTGAACTCGGCCTGCAGTTCGAGCGTGTCGCCGGCATACACGGGCCGGTGGTAGACGAACTTCTGTTCACCGTGCAGCACGGACGACACGTCAACGCCGTTGGCCTCCAGGACTCCGAGCGTGTCGGAGTGTTCGAGATCAAGCCCGAACACGAATGTCGGAGGTGCGAGCAGGTCTCGGTGACCAGCGGCGCGAGCGGCCTCGATGTCGAAGTAGACCGGATCGGTTTCACCGATCGCCTTGGCGAACATGGCAACACGGCCCCGTTCGACGTCGACGGTGCTCTCCGGCCACTGGTAGCCGTTGAGGGATTCGGCGCTCATCGAGAAGTCCTTTCGTACAGCGTGACGACGCAGGCCCCACCGAGGCCGAGGTTGTGCTGCAGGGCGAGCTGGGCGCCGTCGACCTGACGGTCGCCGGCCTGGCCGCGCAACTGCCACACCAGTTCGGCGCACTGGGCCAGGCCCGTCGCACCGAGCGGATGACCCTTCGACAGCAGACCGCCCGAGGGGTTGGTCACCACGCGGCCGCCGTAGGTGTTGTCGCCGTCGAGGATGAACTTCTCGGCGGTGCCCTCAGGGGTCAGGCCCAGCGCCTCGTAGGTGATCAGCTCATTGGTGGTGAAGCAGTCGTGCAGTTCGACCACCGGAATGTCCTCGGGGCCAACGCCTGCGGCCTCGTAGACGTCCTGGGCGGCCTTCGCCGACATGTCATAGCCGACCACGCGGCGCATATCCTCGCCGTTGTAGGCACCCGGGAGATCGGTGACCAGGGACTGGGCCCGGATGTGGACGGTCTGGTCGATTCCGTTGGCGGCGGCGAACTCCTCGCTGCACACCACCGCGGCAGCAGCACCGCACGTGGGAGGGCAGCACTGCAGTCGCGTCAGGGGTCCCCAGATCGTCGGTGAGGCCATCACCTCCTCCAGCGTCACGGTGTCGCGGAAGACGGCAAACGGATTGCGTGCGGCGTGCTGGCGTGCCTTGACCGAAATGCGGCCGAAAGTCTCTGGTTTGGTGCCGAAGCGCTCCATGTGTGCGACACCGGCACCGCCGAACAGCTGAGCGGCCATCGGTGCCTTCGGCTCGGCGCCGGGCTGGCCCAGCGCGACCTCTTCGAACTTGCCGGTCGAACTGGGCCGGTCATCCCACACCGCGGCGAGCGCGCCCGGACGCATCTGTTCGAAGCCCACTGCGAGAACACATTCGGCTGCACCCGAGGCCACGGCCTGGCGGGCCAGCCACAATGCCGACGACCCCGTCGAGCAGTTGTTGTTGACGTTGACCACCGGGATGCCCGTGAGTCCCAGGTGGTACAGCGTCGCCTGCCCCGACGTCGAATCGCCGTAGACGTAGCCGGCGTAGGCCTGCTGCACCTTGGTGTAATCCACACCGGCATCGGCGAGGGCGGCGCGCGCAGCGTCGGCACCCATCTCCTGATAGTCCCGGCTCTTGCCTGGCTTGGCGAAGGGGGTCATGCCGACCCCCGCGACGCATACCTTGCGTTCCATACCCACCCTCACATTCGGGTTCATAACTAGAATCAGCAATAACTATATGGATGGTCGCTGCACTAATGCAACCATTGGGGGTGGGTGGTGGCTGATATTGCAGATAACTATAGGTTTGACTGGCAGTGCGGCTGAACCACCGTCCGCTCCAGGTTCGGCACGCCCCGAGATCTGTCGCCCAGGGGCCTCGCTGCTCAACGGTGAGGTCGTCCGGCTCGACGCCGCCACCCGCCTGGGATCTGAGAACGTCTGAGATGCAATCACTCCGGCCCCTGTGGGCCGGAGTCATTACGCTTCTGGGATCAGCTCTGCGCGGCCTCGAAGTGCGCCTTGACGTTCGGGTAGCGCATCATGTGGGCGCCGCCGTTGAGGTCGAGCACCTCGCCCGTGAGCCACTGCGCCCGGGCCATGTACAGCACGGCCTGGGCGATGTCCTGCGGAGTGCCGGGGTGGCCGAGCGGGATGTTCTCGACGTACTCACTCTCCACGCCGGGAACACCCAGTGCGCCGGAGGTCAACGGGGTGCGCACCAGTCCTGGTGCGACGGCGTTGACCCGAACCCCGCGCGAGCCGAGTTCCAGTGCCGCTACCTGGGTCAGCATCGAGAGGCCGGCCTTGGCGGAGCAGTAGGCACTCATGCCGACTGCGGGCTGGCGGGCGTTCAGTGAGCTCAGGGAGATGATGGCGCCGCCGTCGGCGATGTGCCGGCCGGCGTACTGCGTGAAAAGGAACGCGCCGGTCAGGCACACATCGACGACGCGGCGGAACTTCGCGACCGGCAGTTCGGTGACCAACCCGAGCGCGGTGATCCCAGCGCAGTTGACCGCGACGTCGAAACTGCCGGGGCGCTGCGTCACCGACTCGAAAAATGCTGCGACGCTGTCCTCGTCGGCGACGTCGACGGCGGCCGCGGCGTGCGCGCCAGCACCGAGTTGGGCCACCAGTTCCTGGGCGGCCTCAAGGTTTCGGTCTCCAATGACCACCGCATAGCCGTGAGCGGCCATGGTGCGGGCGATCTCGGCGCCCAGACCGGACGCCCCGCCGACGACGATTGCGTAGGCATTCTCGGTCAACGCTGACTCCCTCTGTCGGATAAGACTTCTCGTGCGCAACCGGGTGGGGAGCGCGCTGGCTCGGTTGGCATGCGTTGGAGCCTCGCCTGAGCCGGTATTGTTAATTTCTGTTCTACCATAGCCGGGTCGCGGCTGGTGGTTGTCCACAGTCACGGTTTCGTCCACAGGTCGGCGGCTCGGTATGGCGGCGGGTGTGGACGGCGACGACAATCGAACGTATGTGCGATACGGGGTTTGATTCGGAGGACGACGTGTCGGTCGTGTCCGCGATCAGCGCTTTCGCACGCGCGGAGGCTGCCGCGGCGGCGCATCGGCTGGCGGCGATCCATGCGCTGATGGAGTTGCGGGTGTGCGATGACGATGAGCGCGCCCTGTGGGCGTGTGACACCTGGGATGCGTGCGCGGCCGAGATCGGCGCCGCACTGGGGATCAGTGGGCGCAAAGCCTTCGGCCAGATGCATTTCGCGCTGGCCATGCACGTGCGCCTGCCCCGGGTGTTCGGGTTGTTGCGGGCTGGGGTGATCAGTGCGCGGACGGCGTCGATCATCAGTTGGCGCACCCGGATGGTGATCGATGACTACGCCAACGCCGCCATCGACGCTGAGATCGCCACCAGAGCAGAGCGCTGGGGAGCCCTGTCGGAGGCCAGGCTCGACGTGGAGATCGACAAGGTGCTGGCCGAGCATGATCCGGATGCGGTGGCGGCGTTTGAGGCCGCCGCCCGTGGGCGGGATGTGCAGTTCGGCAAGCCCGAGGATGAGACGGGCACCTGCTCGATGTGGGGCCGGATCTACAGCACTGATGCCGCGTTGATCAGGAAACGGGTGGCCCAGTTGACTCGTCACCTGTGTGGTGATGACCCGCGCACTGCGGGGGAGCGTCGTTCCGATGCCCTGGGTGCGATGGCCGCCGAGTCTGGGCCGCTGGCGTGCCGCTGCGGAAAGCCCGAATGTGTCGGCGCCACGGTGAAGCCCAGCCGCAGTCCGGCAGTCATCCATGTCCTCGCTGATGAACGGGCCGTGGCTGCGGCCCGGGCGGGAATCCCGAAGGAAACGCGGCAGACCTCGCAGAACTCCTCTGAGTGCGTGACCGTGCCCGACCCGGCCGCCCGGGCCGCTGGCGCCTCGGCGCAGGACCCGTCAGCCTCACCCGCAGCCACCCCCACGTCGGCGCGGCGACCGGCAGCGGTGTTGCAGGGCGGCGGGATCGTGCCCCAGCCGCTGCTGCGGGAACTGCTGCTCAGTGGCGCCGCCGTCAAACCACTCACACCACCGCCGCAGACCCCAGAGCCTGGGTATCACCCCTCGGCGGCGTTGGCGGCATTCGTCCGTACCCGGGATATGTTCTGCCGCTTTCCGGGGTGCAGCACCCCGGCGCAGTTCTGCCACATCGACCACGCGATTCCCTATCCCGTGGGGCCGACGCATCCATCGGATCTGCGCTGCCTGTGCCGAAAGAACCACCTGCTCAAAACCTTCTACGTCGGCGAAGGTGGGTGGTCGGATGTGCAGCACCCCGACGGCAGCATCACCTGGACCGCCCCGACCGGCCACACCTACACCACCCACCCCGGCAGCCGCATCGTCTTTCCGGACTGGGACACCACCGCGCCGCTGCCGAATCTCGCGCCGTCGAGCACGCCAAGCCTCGACAAGGGTGTGCAGATGCCTCGTCGTCGGCGTACCCGTGAGGAAGACAGACTCCAACGCATCAAGAGCCGACGCGCAAAGCGGGATACAAGCTGAACACCATCGGTTCAGGCATCGACCAGATACCCGATCGCCGAGACGAACAACGAGATCGCGGCACTGGGGTCTGGGCTGGCGACCGCTTTGGTGGCGCCGCCAGAGACCACAAGGCTGTTGCCGGCGCTCACGTAAAGCCTCGCCGGCGAGCCGAACTGGTGATGTCGGCCCAGGCCCTGTGCGGTGCTGAACTGGCTCAGTCCTGTGACGAAGTGCGCCGGTAGGTACACCACTGAATTCGCACCCTGGGCGGCGGCCTGAAGCCAGTTCACCACGCCGCCGTCCCGCACGGCGAACTGTCCCGAGACGTGCTCGACGACCAGAATCTTGCCGTCCGGCACTTTGGCCAAGATCACCTCAACCGACGGCGTGGCGACGCCGTTGTTGTCGTTGTATCCGGTGTCGGCGAACGGTTGCAGCGCCATCACCCGATGATCGCGCGCAAAGACGGGTTATGTTGGCGGTCTCCGAAATTCAGTCGGGGGAGAGACAGCCGCGTGCTCCCCTCGCGCGGCGCACGGTAGGCGACGCGCAGGTCCCCTGCTGCTCAGCCTATGGCTTGGTCAATTCCGCGTACCGCGTGATGTGGTAGTCGGTGGTGCCGAACTCGTACTGCACGGCCGTGAGGCGCTTGAAGTAATGGCCGATCGCGAGTTCCTCGGTCATGCCCATGCCGCCATGCAACTGCACGGCGTTCTGGCCGATGAAACGGGCCGCGCGCCCGATGGTGGCCTTGGCCGCGGACACCGCGCGAGACCGCACCTCCGGTTCGGCATCGAGGTTCAGGATCGCCAAAAACACCGCGGCCACCGACTGCTCGAGTTCCATGTACATGTCGACCATGCGGTGCTGCAGTGCCTGGAAGCTGCCGATCGGCTGCCCGAACTGCTGGCGCTGCTTGGAGTATTCGACGGTGTCGGTCAACACCTTTCGCATACATCCGACGGCCTCCGAGGCCACCGCGGCGGCACCCTCGTCCAGGGCACGCGCCAGCGAGGCCTCGGCATCGCCACTGAGCAGCGCATCGGCGGGCAGGCGCAGACCGCTGAACCCCAGATCGGCGGCGCGCCTGTCGTCGATGGTCCGGTAACTCTGCACCGACAGTCCCGGGGCGGGGGAGGCCGCGTCGAACTCGGTGAGGAACAGCCCGAGACCGTCGGGCGTGCGGGCGGTGACGAGCAGGTGGGTGGCCAAGGGCGCGTCCAGCACGACCGGCTTGGATCCGTTGATGACCCACGCGTCGCCGTCGCGCTCGGCGGTGGCCGGTTCTCCCTCGTCGTGCGAGGCCAGTGCGACGACCGCGGCGCCCGAGGCGATCTGCTCCAGCAGCGCATGAGCCGCAGCGCCGCCGGCGCGCTGCAGCAGTCCGCCGCTGACCACCACGGTGCTCACGTAGGGCTCGACCACGAGAGCGTGCCCGAGCGCATCGGTGATCACCATGAGTTCCTCGGCGCCACCGCCGATTCCGCCGACCTCCTCGTCGAAGGTCGCCCCGAGGATGCCGAGTTCGTCGGCGAAGGAGCGCCAGATGTCGGGCTGCCAGCCCGGTCCGGTCTTGGCCGCGGTTCGACTCGTGGCGAGGTCGTAGCGGGTGTCGAGGAACTTGGCGAGCCCGTCGCGGAGCAGTTCCTGTTCCTTGGTGAGGTTGAAGTCCATGACCTGTCCTAGAGCCCGAGTTCCGCTTTGGCGAGGATGTTCCGTTGAATCTCGTTGCTGCCGGCGTAGATCGAGCCGGCGCGGTCGTTGAAGTAGCGCAGCGGTGCGACCGCCTGCCAGGGCTCTCCGCTGACGTAGCCGTCGGCGGGTGGCTCGTATTCGGTCACCGGGCCGCCGGGACGGGTGGCGTGCGGCTGGTACACCCGGCCGCGCGGGCCTGCGGTCTCCAACGCGAGTTCGGTGATCAACTGGCTCAACTCGGTGGAGAGCACCTTGAGCATCGACGACGCCGTGCCCGGGTTGCCGCCCTCTGCGACGACCGCCAGCGTCCGGAACTCGAGGATCTCAAGCACCTCGGTGCGGATGCGGACGTCGGCGAGTTTGCGCGCGAACGCGGGGTCATCGATCAGCGGGCCGCCGTGCGGGCCGGTCTGCTGCGTTGCGGCAGTGGCGATCTCCTCGGCCATCACCTGAAGAGCCGGTGCGGTGGCCCCGCCGCCGCGCTCGAACTCGAGCAGGTACTTCGCGACGGTCCAGCCGTCGTCGATGCGGCCCAGCACGTTGGCCTTGGGCACCCGCACGCTGTCGAAGAACACCTGGTTCTGCACCTCTTCACCCGAGGTCATGACGAGTGGGTGCACCTCGATGCCGGGCGAGTCCATCTCCAACAGGATGAAGGTGATGCCCTGCTGTTTGCGTTCCAGGCGTGACGTGCGCACCAGGGCGAACATCCAGTTGGCCTCGGTTGCGTGCGTGGTCCAGATCTTGCTGCCGGTCAGGATCAGATCATCCCCGTCATCGACGGCGGCCATCTGCAGCGACGCAAGGTCACTGCCGGACTCCGGCTCGGAGTAGCCCTGGCAGAAGAACACCTCGCCGGTAAGGATCCGAGGCAGGAAGAACGCCTTCTGCTCCGCGGTGCCGAACTTGATGATCGCGTGCGCGACCATTCGGATGCCCATCGGCGACAGCGACGGCGCACCGGCCAGGGTCGACTCGCGGCTGAAGATGTAGTGCTGGGTCAGTGTCCAGTCGCAGCCGCCGTACTCGACAGGCCACGCCGGGGCGGCCCAGCCGCGCTCGTGCAGGATCGCCTGCCACGCCATGCTCGCCTCGTGGTCGGCGTACACGCTGGTCATCAGTCGTCCGGCGGCGCGCAGATCGGGGGTGAGCTTTTCGTCGAGGAACCCTCGCACTTCATCGCGGAAGGCGCGGTCCTTCTCCGACCACTCTAGGTCCATGGTTGTCCTCTGTTGGGTGGTGTGACCGTACACGGCTTGTCTGTCATGGTAGGGATAGATCCGATATTTGATCAAATCTAGGGCGGGTTTGGGGTCGTTTCGCGGCGCGCATGGTGCGGCCATGGTGTTCGTGTCGTGCGGATCGGTAGCAGGATGTCCGGGTGAGCCACTTTCGGTACTGCGTGATCGGCGGCGGAATCGTCGGGCTGTCCACGGCGTATCACCTGCTCGAGGCTGATCCCGACGCCTCCGTCCTGGTGCTGGAGGCCGAGCGTGACGTCGCGTCACACCAGACCGGGCACAACAGCGGCGTCATCCACTCCGGCATCTACTACGAACCGGGCAGCCTCAAGGCCACGCTGTGCAAGGCGGGGGAGAAGGCGACCAAAGAGTTCTGCGCGCAGCACGACATTCCGTTCGAGGAGTGCGGCAAGCTCATCGTGGCCACCACCTCAGCCGAATTGGCCCGGATGGCGGGACTGGAACGACGCGCAGAAATCAACGGCATTGCATACCGCCGCGTGAGCGCCGACGAGTTGGCTGAACTGGAGCCCAACGTCACCGGCCTGGCGGCCCTGCACCTGCCGCGCACCGGCATCGTGGACTATCCGCGAATCGCCCGGAAACTGGCGGCGTTGGTGGCGGCCCAGGGCGCTGTGGTGCGTACGGGAGCACGCGTGGTGGCGATTGCGGAGTCCGCGCAACGGGTTTCGGTGTCGACCCAGGACGGCTCGGTGACCTGCGATCGGCTGATCGCGTGCGCGGGACTTCAGTCCGACCGCCTCGCGCAGATGGCCGGACTGAACATCGACACCCAGATCCTGCCGTTCCGCGGCGAGTACTTCAGGCTGCCGTCGCACCGCGCGGGGTTCGTCACGCGGTTGATCTATCCGGTGCCCGATCCCGACCTCCCCTTCCTCGGAGTGCATCTGAGCCCCACGATCGACGGTGCCATCACGGTCGGCCCCAACGCCGTGCTGGGCCTGGCCCGTCAGCGCTATCCCAAGTTCTCGGTCGACGCCGCCGATGTCGCCCGGATGGCCCGCTTCCCGGGAACCTGGCGGGTCGCCAGCCGCAACGTCGGGGTCGGTCTGCGCGAGATCCGCAACTCGCTGTTCAAGAGCAGCTATCTACGGGAGTGCCGCAGATATGCACCGGCACTGCAGAAGTCGGACCTGCTGCCCGTTCCGGCGGGCATTCGGGCGCAGGCGGTCCGGCGGGACGGCACACTGCTGCACGACTTCGTGCTCGAGAAGACCAATCGCATGGTGCACGTGCTGAACTCGCCGTCGCCGGCCGCGACCGCCGCACTGCCGATCGGTGCGCACCTCGCGTCGGTGGCCGTCAGTCGCTGAGCGCGGCGTCGACCGCGTCGACCGACAGGATCCGGTCGAGGACCAACACGGCTGATCCCTGCGCGGCCGAGCGGTCGCCGAGGGATGCGGGCACCACCTGCAGGGTGCGCGTGGCCAGCGCGGTCGCGTTGCCGTACAGCGTTTCTCGCAAACCGGCCACCAGGATGTCGTACGCGCCGGTCATGTCCCCACCGATGACCAGCACCGCGGGATTGAGCAGGTTCACGGCTGCCGCGATCGCTTCACCGATGTGTCGTCCGCTGTCACGAAGCAGGCGCCGTGCCTCCGGTTCGCCGCGATGCGCGAGCTGCACCACGTCGCGCACGTGATGCACCGCGTGGCCCTGGTGCTGCAGTGTGCGCACCATCTGCCAGCCACCCGCGATGGCCTCCAGGCAGCCGGTGTCCCCGCAGCGGCACAGAACCCCCTGGGCGGCAGGGACTTTGTTGTGTCCGAACTCGCCGGCGGCACCGACCGCGCCGCGCTGCAGCACTCCGCCGGCAATGATGCCCGCGCCCAGCCCGGTCGAAAGCTTGAGCAGCAGGAGATCCTCCACGTCGCGGTGCCCACCCCGCCACTCGGCCAGCGCCATGGCGTTGGCATCGTTGTCGGTCACCACCGGAGCGGAGGTGAGGCCGGAGAAGTACGGGGCCAGCGCGACGCCGTCCCACCCGCTCATGACCGGAGAGTCCAGGCTTGCGCCCGCGGCCAGATCGACCGTGCCCGGCAGGCTCACGCCGACACCGCGCACCTCCGCGGCCTCATGTCCGGTTTCGGTCAGCAGCACCTCCAGGCGCGTGACCAGATCGCGCATCACCTCGTCGGGCCCGGGTGCACCGTCCAGGTCGACCTCGGCATGGGCCCTGACCCGGCCCGCGAGGTCGGTGATCGCCAATTGGGTGCGACTGCGGCCGATCGCCACGGCCGCGACCACGCCCGCGTCGGCGTTGAACCGCAGCAGTGTGGGCGGTCGGCCCCCGGTGGACGGCCCCTCCTCATGCTCGATGACCAGACCGCGGTCGGACAGTGCCGCGACGCGAGCGGCCACAGCGGTCCGGGACAGCCCGGTGGCATGCCGCAGTTCGCTGCGCGTGGTGGCGACGCCGTCGCGGATCAGGGCAAACAGCTCGCCAGGGGACGCCGACCGCGGGTGCGGCGAGCGCCTGAGCATGGACATGGGGCCTATTTAACAATCCATGCTTTATGTCAGCAATGCCTGAAAGCCTCATCACTTATGCCTGAAAAAGACGTAAGTAGACGAGAAATGTGTTGAAAGAACCGTTAGGCTGGGTCACGAACAGGTGTTCTGCAACGGCGCAGGAGCCCTCCTGACGAGACCGGAAGCGGGATGACCGTGACGACTGCCGCTGTGCCCACCGCCCTGGTGGCGCCGCCGCCCGCGGCCTTGAGGTTGGCCGTGCTGGCGCTGGCGCTCGGGGGTTTCGGCATCGGCACCAACGAGTTCGTCGCCATGGGCCTGCTGCCCGACATCGCAGCGGGTCTGGGTGTCAGCGAGCCTTCGGCCGGGCATGTCATCTCGGCGTACGCGCTCGGTGTGGTGATCGGCGCACCCGTCATCGCCGCGCTGACCGCCAAGGCTCCCCGCAAGGCGCTGCTGGTGGCCCTGATGGCGGTGTTCGTCCTGGGCAACGTGGCAGCTGTCGTCGCTCCGACCTACGGCACGCTGGTGGCCGCGCGGTTCGTCGCGGGTCTGCCGCACGGGGCGTATTTCGGAATCGCCGCACTTGTGGCCGCGCGCCTGCTGGGCCCGGGGAACCGCGCCAAGGCCGTCGCGCAGGTCATGACGGGCCTGACGGTCGCCACCGTGATCGGTGTACCGCTGGCATCGTGGCTCGGCCAGCACCTGGGCTGGCGCAGCGCCTTCGTCCTCGTCGTCGGGATCGGCCTCACGACGATCGTCGCGCTGTGGCTGTGGCTTCCCAGCGTCGGCGCCACCCACACCAGCAGTCCGCTGACCGAACTCGGTGCGCTCAAACGCCCGCAGGTGTGGCTGGCGCTGGGCGTCGGCATGGTCGGCTTCGGTGGGATGTTCGCCGTCTACACCTACGTGGCGACCACGCTGACCGACGTCACGGGCGTGGGCCGGGGGTGGGTTCCCATCGGGCTCATGGTGTTCGGAGCGGGAATGGTCGTCGGCAACGTGCTCGGCGGCAGGCTCGCCGACTGGTCGGTGATCCGCAGCCTGTACGCGACGATGGCCGCGTTGGGCGTCGCGCTGGCGGTGTTCGTTGTCGCATCCCACAACTCGATCACCGCTCTGATCGTGCTGTTCGTGATCGGTGCCAGCGGTGCGGCGATCGCACCCGCACTGCAGACCCGGCTGATGGACGTCGCCGCCGACGCCCAGACCCTGGCCGCCGCCCTGAACCACTCGGCACTCAACATCGCCAACGCGGCGGGCGCCTGGATCGGCGGGCTGGTGATCGCCGCCGGGTTCGGCTACACCGCTCCCGCGGCAGCGGGAGCACTGCTGGCGGCAGCGGGCCTGGTGATCCTCACCTGCTCGGTGCTGTTGCAGCGAAAGGAGGTTGACGCATGACCCACATCGAGTTGCATCTGCCCGGACGGATGCGCGTGACACTGACCACGGGGATCGCGGGCCTGGGCCTGCGCGTGCAGCGCAAGCCCGCCGTCTGAGTCAGGCTGAGGTCGCAGCGGCCTCGTCGGCGTACTTGTGCTCCTGAGGCCACAGGTCGAAGGTCTGGGTGATCCAGAAGGTCGCAAACGACGCGATCAACAGGACCTCGGGCCAGAACACCGCCCCCTCGGTGAACAGGCACACCACGGCCCAGCCCACGCCGATCACCATCAGCACCGCCGTCGCGGTGTAGATGGCGGTGTACTTGTCGGTCTCGGCCCACAACGCGTAGTGGCAGACGACACCGGTCATCGCCACGAACATCGCGATCGCCGCACAGCCGTGGGCCTTGTCGGCGAACGTCTGGGGGCTGACGATGAGGACCACCACTCCGAAGGCCACCACCAGGCCGCCGAGGATCCGCACCGTCACCTCGAGTTTCGTGCGCCGGACCCGGGTCGCGCGCGAATTCCCCTGCACCGCATCGACGATCACAAAGAGCGCATAACCTGCTGCGACCGCGATCAGCAGCGCGTAGATGTTGTTGGGGATCGGCGCGTCGGTGTCGGTGTTCCGCGGCAGCCACAACCCGCAGGCCGTCGGCTCGGGATCTCGGCAGTCCGGGCGCGCGGTCGGGACAAGGGCGACGACGAACGCCATGAAGCCGGCGAAGTTCAGCAGCATGTCCTCGGTGATGGCCTCGCCCTTGTACACGATGAGCCCGAGTCCGGTGGCACCCAGGGACGCCACGAAGATGCCGTGACTGACGGTGTAGTAATACGCGCTCACCGAGTCCTGCGGCGCACCCGTGGTCACGCGTGTGATGACGACCGACGCGGTCAGCGCGGCCACCGCGGCGACCAGGCTGATCCGCAGGGTCCGATAGGTCGACAGCGTGGTCTCTGGTTCGACGTACCTGCGCGTGGTGCGATCGACGTCGGTCATGAGAACTCAGCAGCAGCGGGCGCCGGGGTTGGCCTCGACGGCGGCGTCGCGCATCCGCCAGTACTCCCGTTCGGTGCAGACCGGCTCATCGGGGTGCACCCGCCGCCGGTGCTCAACGTACCGGCGGTAGTGGTTGTCACCCATCAATGTGGAGAAGTACCAACGGATCTGCTGGCTGAGGCGGGCAGCGCGTCCCATTGTTTCTGCACCTCCTTCTCTGCGGCCGTCGGGATCATGCCGGACGGGGCGAAGATGCGTGAGGGCACGGGTTCGTCCTCGGCCAGCGGCCGACCGACCCCGCGAACGGAGCGCAGCGCCATGACAACTCCGGCCGTGAAGACGATCAGCACCAACACCGCGAACACGATCGAGAGCGTGCCCTGGATGAAGGTGTTGCGGATGACGGCGTCGATCTGCCCCGGATCCTTGGCCGCGCCGAACGACGTCTGGCCGGCGTCCCTGGCCGCGACGTACTGCGAATGCTGCTTCCAGTAACCGACTTTGGGGTCGGCCGAGAAGATCTTCTGCCACGATGCGGTCATCGTCACCGTCAGGTCCCACAGCAGCGGGACACCTGGGATCCAGGCCCACTTGAGGTGACCCTTCTTGATCACCACCACGGTGACCACGGTCAGCGCGATGGCCGCGAGAAGTTGGTTCGCGATGCCGAACAGCGGGAACAGCGTGTTGATTCCGCCCAGTGGATCGGTGACGCCCATCAGCAGGATCGAACCCCAGGCGGCGACGACGATCACGCTGCACGCCCACGCGCCGACCCGCCAACTCGGGTTGCGCAGCTTCTTCAACGGGCCGCCCAGGTTGCCCAGGCCGTCGGACAGCATGAACCGCGCGACGCGGGTGCCCGCGTCCACGGTCGTCAGGATGAACAGGGCCTCGAACATGATCGCGAAGTGATACCAGAACGCCTTGAGGCTCGCACCGCCGAACACCTGGTGCAGCACCTCCGACATGCCGAACGCCAGCGTCGGCGCACCGCCCGTGCGGGACACGATCGAATTCTCGCCGACCCCTTCGGCGGCCGCGGTGATCTCCTCGGCGGTGATCGGGGCACCGGAGAGGCCGAGGCCGTTGACGTACTCGGCGGCCGACTCCGCGGCACCGCCGGTTGCGGCGGCGGGTGCGTTCATCACGAAGTACAGGTGCTGGTTCAGGATGCACGCGGTGATCAGCGCCATGATCGCGACGAATGATTCGGTCAGCATGCCGCCGTAGCCGATCAGCCGCATCTGGCTCTCCTTCTCGAGGAGCTTGGGCGTGGTGCCCGAGGAGATCAGCGAGTGGAAGCCCGACAGTGCGCCGCAGGCGATGGTGATGAACAGGAATGGGAACAGCGACCCGGCGAACACCGGGCCGTCCCCGCGGGTGGCGAACTGCGAGATGGCCGGTGCCTCCATGAGGGGCCGGGCCAACAGGATGCCGACCGCAAGCAGTGCGATGGTGCCCACCTTCATGAAGGTCGACAGGTAGTCGCGCGGTGCGAGCAGGAACCACACCGGCAGCACCGACGCCGCCAGACCGTAGATGATGATGCACCACGACAGGGTGACCTTTGACAGCGTGAACCAGTCGGCGCCCCACGAGGTCTCGGCGACCCAGCCGCCGGAGACCACGGCCAGCAGCAGCAGCGCGACGCCGATCAACGACACTTCGGAGACCCGGCCCGGCCGGAGGAACCGCAGATACAGGCCCATGAAGATGGCGATCGGGATGGTCATCGCGATCGAGAAGACGCCCCAGGGACTTTCGGCCAGCGCGTTGACCACCACCAGCGCCAGCACGGCCAACAGGATCACCATGATGACCAGCACGCCGATGATCGCCGCGGCACCGCCGACCACGCCGAGTTCGTCGCGCGCCATCTGACCCAGCGAGCGTCCGCGCCGGCGGGTCGAGATCGCGAGCACCAGGTAGTCCTGCACACAGCCCGCGACCACCGCGCCGATGATGATCCAGATGGTGCCCGGCAGGAAGCCCATCTGGGTGGCCAGCACCGGTCCGACGAGGGGACCGGCGCCCGCGATCGCGGCGAAGTGGTGCCCGTAGAGCACCCGCCGGTCGGTCGGCATGTAGTCGGTGCCGTTCTCGAAGATCTCGGCGGGCGTGGCGTTCTCGTCCTTGGGCTTGACGATCTTCATCTCGATCAACCGGGCGTAGAACCGGAAACCGATGATGTACGTGCAGATCGCGGCGAGCACGAACCACACGGCGTTGACGGTCTCACCCCGGAAGAACGCAATGATCGCCCAGGCGATGGCGCCGATCAGGGCGATGGTGCCGAAGATTGCCTTGTGTTTGGTGGTGATGGGGGAGCGGTCGATGATCGCGACCGGCGGCAGGTCCGCGTCGGTGCGAATGTAGGTGATGTCGCCGACCGTCTCCTCGAGACGCTCCGGCGAAGCGGCGGATGTGGCCACGTGTCTCAGATCCCTCCGGTGTCTGTGGTCTTGACTGCGATCCTTGCACTGCGGACCGGGGAATCGAAGCAAATGGGTCGGCTCAGCGCTCGAAGATCGCGCGCACCGCGTCCACCGTGTCCGCCTCAGCGGGGGATTTGTCGTCCCGGTAGCGCACGACACGGGCGAATCGCAGTGCCATGCCCGCGGGGTACCGGGTGGAGGCCTGCACGCCGTCGAACGCGATCTCGACGACCTGCTCCGGTCGAAGCCGCACCACATAGCCGTCGGTCGGCCCGTCGGCGAGTTCGGTGAACCGCTTCGTCTGCCAGTCCAGCATCGCGTCGGTCATGCCCTTGAAGGTCTTACCCAGCATCAGGTATCCGCCGGTGGCCGGATCTCGCGCGCCCAGATGGATGTTCGACAGCTTCCCGGTGCGCCGCCCCGACCCCCATTCGACCGCGAGCACCACCAGATCGAGGGTGTGCACGGGTTTGACCTTGAGCCATCCGGCACCACGGCGGCCAGCCTCGTAGCCCGTGCTCGGGGATTTGGCCATCACACCTTCGTGCCCGGCGTCCAGGGTCGCGGTCAGAAACGACTCCGCGGCCCGCACATCCGAGGTGTGCAGACGGTCGACCCGGTGCTGCGCTGGCACCACGGCATCGAGTGCGGCCAGTCGCTCGGCGGCGGGCGCGTCGAGCAGATCGGTGCCGTCGAGGTGCAGCAGGTCGAAGAAGAACACCGACAGGGGTGTGTCGGGTGTGTCGCCGCCGCCGCGGCGTCCGAATCGTGAGGCCGTGACCTGGAATCGGTGCGGCCGCCCGTCCGGTTGCAGCGCGATCGCCTCGCCGTCGGCGATGAAACTGCGCACCGGGAGGGCCCTCGCGGCATCGACCACCTCCGGCAGCCGGGCTGTGACGTCGTCGAGGCTGCGGGTGTACACCGTGACCTCGGCGTCGTTGCGATGGACCTGGACGCGGGCGCCGTCCAGCTTGGCCTCGAAAATGCCTGTGCCACCGAGCTTCTCCAACGCCTCGGCGACCCCGGAGGCGGTCTGCGCCAACATCGGGCCGACGGGACGGCCGACTTTCAGGGTGAACTCCGCGAGTGCGGCCGGACCCCCGGTGAGCGCCGCGGCGGCGACCGAGGGCAGTTCCCCGCCCAGCATCGCGGCGCGGCGGACCTGCGCTGCGGGCAGGTTCGCGGCCTTCGCGACGGCGTCGGCCATCAGTCCTCGAAGCGCGCCTTGGCGCAGCTCGCCGCCGAGAAGCGCACGCAGGAAGGCCTGTTCGTCGCCGGTTGCGGCGCTGAACAGCCCGGTGAGCAGAGTCGATCGGCGGGCCTGCGACCCCGCACCGGCGACCGCGCCGATCGCGGTGAACGCGGAGTCGACCTCGGCGACGGTCAAGGTGGGGGTGGCGGCGGCGGGCGGAAGGGAACGCAGCGCGGCCCAGCCGACGCCGATCTGGCGTTGGGGCAGGTCCCCGGACAGCCACGCGACGATCACCGCGACCTGCTGGGCCGAGCCCTCGGCGGCCGCGCGGGTCAGCAGGTCGGCGATGTGCCGGGCCTTGGCCAGCCGCGACGAGGTCGCGCCCACCTCGCGTGAGGCCGCGGTGACGTCGTGGAGCAGCATGACATCGATTATCGGACCGAGAACGACACGGCATGCCAGCCCGTCGCCCCGTCGGGCACCGGCAGCGCGTACTCCTCGGTCTGCAGCTGGCCCGTGTTGTCGCGGGCCCGGACCGTGATGGTGTGGACGCCCGGGGACTCGGCCCGCCACGGGAGACTCCAGAGCCGCCACGTGTCACCCGAGTAGCTCGCGCCGAGTTCGGCCGGTTGCCAGATCCCCGTGGCACTGGGGGTGTCGATCCGCACCTCCACGGCGCGCACGCCGCGGTTCTGCGCCCACGCCACCCCGCCGAAGGTCACCGGGCCCACCGGCACGACCTGACCGCTGCGCGGGACGTCGATGCGTGAGGAGGTCTTGATGGGTCCGCGCGGGGACCAGCCCAACTTCGTCCAGTACGCCTGCGCGCGGTCGAATCTGGTGAGTTCGAGGTCGACCACCCATTTCGTGGCCGACACATAGCCGTAGAGTCCGGGCACCACGAGGCGGGCCGGGTATCCGTGCTCAGGCGGCAGGGGCTGGCCGTTCATGGTGATGGCCAGCAGCGCGTCCCGACGATCGGTGAGGGCGTCGACGGGAGACCCGGCGGTGAAACCGTCGATCGAGGTCGACAGCACCATGTCGGCTTCGGGGCGCACGCCCGCCCGCGCCAGCAGATCGCGGACCCGGTAGCCGGTCCAGACCGCGTTGGAGATCAGATCGCCACCGATCGGATTCGACACACACGTCAGCGTGACGACCTTCTCGATCAGTTCGAAGTCCGCCAGATCCTCGAAGGCAAAGGTGATTTCGCGATCGACCAGGCCATGGATGCGCAGGCGCCACTGGTCTCGGGGCAACTGCGGCACCGCGAGCGCGGTGTCGATGCGGTAGAAGTCGGCACTGCTCGTGACGAAGCTGGGCAGCGTGACACCGCGTGGTTGGACGTCCTCGGGGATGGGTGGTGCCCGGACACCGGGGGTGGGGGCGGTGAAGGCGTCACGGTCCGCGTCGACGGAGTGCAGTCGCCGGGACCACGCGACGCCGGCGACACCTCCGACGATGCCGAGGCCCAGGACGCCGAGTGCGGCGAGAACGCGCCGACGCTCGGTGTCGGGAGTGCGCTGTCGCAGCAGCAGCCGCAACGCGGCGATGCCGCAGACCGCACCGATGAGGGCGGGGATCGCGTCGGCCACCCCGGCTCCCGGCCGGCTGAGCACCGCGGCGGCGCCGGCGACACCCGCCACCGCGATCGCGATGCTGCCCACGGGCCTGCGCCGGGTCTCGGCCCCGCCGGTGACGGCGGCGAGCACCAGGATGACGACCACGATCACGACGGACAGGAACACCTTGTCGGCCGTGCCGAAGGTCTGGATCGCCCACTCCTTGACCGGACCCGGGGTGTGGTCGATGACTGTCGACCCGACGGCGGTGCGCGCGTCCGCCTCCGGGCCGAACGGGACGGCAGCGAGTTGGGCGACACCGAGCGCCAAGAGCGCCGCAGCCACCCCGAAGACCGTGCGCTGACCGCGCGGCGCCTCCATAGCCGCCAAGGTACCGAGCGCCGAGCACCCTCGCTGAGTACCGGATACTCAATTCCCCGGGGTGGGTTCCCCAGACGTGACAGGACCCGCTAAATTTGTAACTCAAATCAGGCGAGGAGGACATCTATGGAGATCAACGGCAAGAAGGCGATCGTCGTGGGCGGCGCGTCCGGCATGGGCCGGGCCTCGGCGGAGCTGCTCAAGGCCAAGGGCGCCGACGTGGCGATCCTGGACCGGGAGGGTTCCGACGGCAAGGAGGTCGCGCAGGAGCTGGGCGGCACGTTCCACGCGGTCGACGTCACCGATTTCGAGGGCACCGAGGAGACGCTGGCCGCGGCCGTGGCCGACCTCGGCGGGCTGCACGTCATCGTCACCACCGCGGGCGGCGGCATCGGCGAGCGCACGCTGGGCAAGTCGGGTGTGCACAGCCTCGACTCCTTCCGCAAGACCATCGACCTGAACCTCATCGCGACGTTCAACATCAGCCGGTTGGCGGCGTCGCACATGGCCAAGAACGAGCCGGAGGACGAGGAGCGCGGCGTCATCATCAACACCGCGTCGATCGCGGCGTTCGAGGGCCAGATCGGGCAGGTCGCCTACACCGCGGCCAAGGCGGGCATCGCGGGTATGTGCCTGACCATGGCCCGCGACCTGGGCTCATTGGGCATCCGCGTGCTCGCGATCGCGCCGAGCCTGTTCGCCACCGGTCTGACCAAGGGCATCCCGGACGAGTTCGCCACCGCGCTGACCAAGGACGCGGCGTTCCCGAAGCGCCTCGGCCGCCCGGAGGAGTACGGCAAGCTCGTGACCGCGATCGTCGAGAACCCGATGCTCAATGGCCAGTGCCTGCGCCTGGACGCCGGGCAGCGGTTCGCACCCAAGTAAGACGTCCACGACGGGTGGGCGCCACGGAGTGGACCGAGAAAAGTACACTCTTTGGCGTCACCCGCGCCGGGGCGGGATGCAGCACGCGAAGGGACACAGCTGGGTATGGGTATCGCACTGACCGATGATCATCGTGAACTCGCCGACGTGGCGCGGTCGTTCCTGACCGCACAGAAAGCCCGCGCGGCGGCCCGCGAACTGCTGGACGCCCCCGACGAGTCCCGTCCGGCGTTCTGGGACGACCTCGCCGGGGTGGGCTGGCTGGGCCTGGCGGTCCCCGAGGAGCACGGCGGTTCCGGCTACGGACTGCCCGAACTCGTGGTCGTGGTCGAGGAACTGGGCCGTGCGGTCGCGCCGGGCCCATTCGTGCCGACCGTGGTGGCCTCGGCGACCATCGCCGCCTTCGGCAGCGCCGAACAGCAGGCCAAGCTGCTGCCGGGGCTCATCGACGGAAGCCGGATCGCGGCCGTCGGATTCGGCGGTGAGCTGACCGTCACCGGCGGCAGGGTCTCGGGCGACGCCGGAGTCGTGCTGGGTGCGGGTCTGGCCGATGTGCTCCTGCTCGCCGCCGGCGACGACGTCGTGGTGATCGACCGCACCGCCGACGGCGTCACGGTCGAGGTGCCCGCCAATCTGGACCCCACCCGGCGATCCGGGCGCGTGGTGCTGACCGACGTCTCGGCGGACGACGTCCTCGCCGGTGCACGCGACGGAGCGCTGGCCCGCGCCCGTGCGCTGTTCGCCGCTGAGGCCGCGGGTGGTGCCTCCGACTGCGTCGACTCCGCGGTCGAGTACGCCAAGGTCCGCGAACAGTTCGGCCGCACGATCGCGACTTTCCAGGCGGTCAAACATCATTGCGCCAACATGGCGGTCGCCGCCGAGTCGGCCATCGCACTGGTCTGGGATGCGGCGCGGGCCGCGGCCGAAGACGCCGACAACGCCGAAGAGCAGTTCCAGCTCATGGCCGCCTCGGCCGCGGCACTGGCGTTCCCGGCCTACGTGCGCAACTCCGAACTGAACATCCAGGTGCACGGCGGCATCGGCTTCACCTGGGAGCACGACGCACATCTGCACCTGCGCCGGGCCCTGTCGGTGCGCGCGGTGCTGGGCGGGGACGCGCCCGCTGTGGACGTCTTCGACCGCACGGAGGCCGGCGTCAAGCGCGCCAACAGCCTGGACCTGCCGCCGGAGGCCGAGACGCTGCGGGTGTCGGTTCGCGCCGACGTCGAAGAGATCGCCGGAATCAGCGACGAGCAGGGCCAACTCGACAAGCTGATCACCACCGGCTATGTCATGCCGCACTGGCCCAAGCCGTTCGGGCGGGCCGCCAACGCCGTCGAGCAGTTGGTCATCGACCAGGAGTTCCGTAAGGCCGGCGTCAAGCGCCCGGACTACTCGATCACCGGGTGGGTCATCCTGACGCTGATCCAGCACGGAACCCCGTCGCAGATCGAGCGATTCGTCGATAAGGCGCTGCGCAAGGAGGAGATCTGGTGCCAGCTGTTCTCCGAGCCTGACGCCGGTTCGGACGCCGCGGGCATCAAGACCCGGGCCACCCGGGTCGAGGGCGGCTGGAAGATCAACGGCCAGAAGGTGTGGACCAGCGGTGCGCACTACTGCCGCCGCGGTCTGGCCACCGTGCGCACCGATTTCGACGTGCCCAAGCACGCCGGCATCACCACCGTGATCATCGACATGAAGGCGCCCGGAGTCGAGGTCCGGCCGCTGCGCATGATCTCGGGCGGGTCAGAATTCAACGAGGTCTTCTTCAACGACGTCTTCGTACCCGACGAGGACGTGGTCGGCGAACCCAACACCGGATGGACCGTCGCACGCGCGACGCTCGGCAACGAGCGCGTCAGCATCGGTGGCGGTTCCGGAGTCAGCGGTATCGCCGCCGACACGCTGATCCCGCTGGCGAACGCCCACCCGGATCGCGTGGCGGGGGTCAAGGTTCGGATCGGCACCCACATCGCCGATGAGCACGCCGTGCGCCTGCTGAACCTGCGCCGGGCGGTGCGCAGCATCGAGGGCGCCGGGCCAGGCCCCGAGGGCAACATCACCAAGCTCAAGATCGCCGAGGGCATGAACGAACATGCGGCGATCGCGGTTTCGCTGTACGGCGCCGACGCGGCACTGTTCGACGGCCCGGCCGCGATGGCGACGCTGATGGCGCTGGGTGCGCGCGGGATGGCCATCGCCGGCGGCACCTCGGAGGTCACGCGCAACCAGATCGCCGAGCGGATCCTGGGCATGCCGCGGGATCCCCTGATCAAGTAGGCGGTGGTGGCCGCCGAGTCACCGGGTCCGAGGGCCGCGCAGATCGCCGCGCTCATCGAAACCGAGATCATCCGGCGCGGATGGCCGATCGGTGAGTCCCTCGGATCCGAGGCGGCACTGCAGGTGCAGTACTCGGCCAGTCGATCGGTGCTGCGGGAGGCCGTCCGACTGGTCGAACACCATCAGGTTGCCCGGATGCGCAAGGGCCCCAACGGTGGTCTGGTGATCACCGAACCCGACGCCGCGCCCGCGACCCGCGCGATGGTGATCTACCTCGAGTACGCCGGGGTGACGATCGACGAACTCCTGGCGGCGCGCCTGCTGCTGGAACCGCTGGCCTCCGGACTGGCGGCCGAACGCATCGACGAGGCCGGAATCGATCGACTGCGAACCAGTCTCGCGGCGTCGGGGTCACCGCGCCGCCATGACGAGTTCCACGTTGCGCTCGCCGAACTCACCGGAAACTCGGTGCTGGCGCTGTTCGTCGACATCCTGACGCGGCTCACAGCGCGCTACGCCCTCGACACCCGACTGCCGTCGGAGACCGAGGTCTCCGACACCGTGCGGCGGCTGTCGGCCGACCACGCCGGGATCGTGGAGGCCATCACCGCCGGTGACAGTGCGCGGGCCAAGACGCTCACCGGCGAGCATGTCCGCATGGTGACCGACTGGCTGCGTCAGCACTACCGTTCCGGAACCCGCCGAACCGCCCCGGTGACCACCGAGCCGGGAAAACGGGCGGAGGTGCTGGCGGCCCAGATCCGCCGTGACATCGCCGCGGGCGGGTGGCGGACCGGTTCGGTGTTCGGCGCCGAGACCGACCTGCTTGACCGTTATGCGGTGTCGAGATCTGTTCTGCGGGAAGCGGTTCGGCTGCTCGAATACCACACGGTCGCGCGGATGCGGCGCGGCCCCGGGGGCGGTCTGATCGTGACGGAGCCGCAACCCGGAGCAGCGCTGGACACCATCGCGCTCTACCTGGAGTACCGCCGTCCCACGGCCGCCGACGTGCGCCAGGTGCGGGAGGCGATCGAGGTGGACAACGTCGTCACCGTGGTGCAGCGGCGCGCCGACCCGGCCGTGGCGGCCTTCCTGGCCGAACACGGTACGGCCGAGGCGCCCCCATCGGACGTCGAGAGCGTGGGGCAGGCCGAACTGTGCTTCCACAACGGCATCGCCGACCTGGCCGGCAACCGCGTCCTCAACATGTTCCTGGGCATCCTGGTCGAACTGGTCCGCAGGCATTGGACTCCGACGCAGCAACCCGTTCCGGCCCCCGCCGACGTGGCGGACATGCACCACGCGCACGTCCGCATCATCGAGGCGATCCGCAGCGGGGACACCAGCCTGGCCCAACACCGGTCCCGGCGTCACCTCGAAGCGCTGTCGTCCTGGTGGATGCACGCCTAGTGTGGGGCGATGCCCACTGTCGCCGATCACGTCATCTCCGCGCTGCAGCTGAGCGGTGTGCACCGGGTCTACGGACTGCCGGGTGACAGCCTCAACGGATTCACCGACGCCATCCGGCGCGCCGACGGGTTCACCTGGGAGCACGTCCGGCATGAGGAGGCCGCGGCGTTCGCGGCCGCGGCCGACGCCGCGCTCACGGGCCGGCTCGCGGTCTGCGCGGGCAGCTGCGGCCCGGGCAATCTGCACCTGATCAACGGCCTGTTCGACGCGCAGCGCAGCAGGGTGCCGGTGCTGGCGATCGCCGCGCACATCCCACGCGCCGAGATCGGCTCGCAGTATTTCCAGGAGACCCACCCGCAGGACCTGTTTCGCGAATGCAGTGTGTACTGCGAACTGATCAGCACCCCCGAGATGGCGCCGCGCATCCTGGAGATGGCCATGCGCACCGCGGTCGAGGAGAACGGCGTCGCCGTCGTCGTCGTGCCGGGGGAGGTGCTGCTGGCCAAGGCGCCCGGGCAGTGGTCACCGCATCCGGTGCTGCCGGCCCGATCCGTCGTGCGACCGGACGAGCAGTCGCTGTCCAACGCGGCGAGAATCCTCAACGACGCCGAGCGGATCACGATCCTCGGCGGCGCCGGGGTGGCCGGCGCGCACGACCAACTGCTGGCGCTGGCGGGGACGCTGCAGGCACCGATCGTGCACGCACTGCGGGGCAAGGAGTTCATCGAATACGACAACCCCTACGACGTCGGCATGACGGGACTGCTGGGCTTCGCCTCGGGATACAAGGCGATGAAGGAGGCCGATGTCCTGCTGATGCTGGGCACCGACTTTCCCTACCCGCAGTTCTATCCCGAGCACGCCACGGTGATCCAGGTCGACATCCGCGGGCGAAACCTGGGGCGGCGCACGCCCGTTGACGTCCCCCTGGTCGGCTCGGTGGCCGACACCCTGGAGGCGTTGGCGCCGCTGCTGACCCCGCACCGCGACAGCACCCACCTGAACCGCTGCCTCGACCACTATCGCCGGACTCGCAGGCGTCTCGACGATCTGGCGGTCAACGATCGCGACCGCGCCCCGATCAGGCCCGAATACGTTGCCGCCCAAGTCAGCTCATTGGCCTCCGAAGACGCGGTGTTCACCGTCGATGTCGGCTCGCCGGTGGTGTGGGCGGCCAGATATCTGGGGATGAACGGCCGTCGACGGCTGCTCGGATCGTTCAATCACGGCACCATGGCATGTGCGCTGCCGTTGGCGCTGGGCGCCCAGACCGTCGACCGCGGGCGGCAGGTGGTCGCGTTGGCGGGTGACGGCGGTTTGACGATGCTCTTCGGTGAGCTCATCACGCTGGTGCAGAACCGGTTGCCCGTGAAGGTGGTGGTGTTCAACAACTCGTCGCTGAACTTCGTCGAACTGGAGATGAAGGCCGCGGGCATCGTGAACTTCGGCACCGAGCTGACCAACCCGGACTTCGCCGCGGTGGCCCAGTCCCTGGGCATCTTCGGTCGACGCGTGGAGAAGCCCGGTGACCTCGACGGCGCGCTGGCGGCCGCGTTCGCCCACGACGGTCCCGCCCTCATCGACGTCGTCACGGCACGTCAGGAGCTGTCCATTCCGCCGACCATCACCGCAGAACAGGCCAAGGGCTTCTCGCTGTACGCGATCCGCACGATCCTGGCCGGACGCGCCGACGAACTGCTGGACCTGGTCAGCACGAACGTGGCGCGCCGGATTCTGGACTGAGCCTCAGCGCACCACGACGGTGCTGGGCTCGCGCGGTGCTCCCAACATGTCCCGAGGCGACGGTGGCTGCCTGCCGTCCTCGTCGGTGATCCCGTACCGCAGTGCGAGTTCGGCCCCGATCAGGGCGTGACCGCTCAGCGTCGCAAGATCGGGATCGCGGTACAGCGCATCGAGGACATGGCCGGTGAACTCCGGGGTCTCGGCGTGCTGGGAGAACTGCGCCAGCCCGGCCGGGTTGTCGGTGAAGGCGGCCCGCAGCTTCTCGGTGAGCAGGATGCCCATCCAGATCGACACGGCGGCCACACCGGTGCCGCGGAAATCGACGGCCATGTCCGCGACCATCTTGTCGACGCCGGCCTTCTGCGCACCGTAGGCCGGGCCGTGCATGTAGCAGACCGCGCCAGGGGAGGAGGTGAACGCGATCAGACCGCGGTCCCGCTGAATGAGAAGCGGTGCGGCGTGCCATGTGGCGCTGTACGACGATCGAAGTCCCACGTCTAAGATATCGGCCAACCGAAGGGGCTTCTCCCAGAATGGTTTCGGGCTCACCAATTCGTCGGCGACCGCGGCGGCGTTGTTCACCAGCAGATCCAGCCGACCCTCGTCCCGGCTCACGCGGTCGAAGAGGGTGGCCACCGCCGCGTCGTCCCGATGGTCCACCCGCACAGGAACGACGCCATCGGGCGTGTCCCCGCTGCGTCCGGTCCCATAGACCCGCCACCCTCGCGCGGCCAGCGCCGTGGCGATGCCCCGACCGGCTCCTCGGGTGGCGCCGGTCACCACGGCCACGGGCGTCTCGTGCGTCATACCGCGAGATTACGGCGTCACCTTCCCAGCTAGTGTGCGAGCTGTGACCGACCTCGCGAAGTACGGGCCGTGGGCAGTGATCGCCGGGGGCTCAGAAGGCGTGGGCGCGGAGTTCGCGGCGCAACTGGCGGCCGACGGCTTCAACCTCGTGCTGATCGCCCGCAAACCCGGCCCGCTGGAGGAGACCGCCGACCGCTGCCGCAGCCTCGGCGCCGACGTGCGCACGGTGTCTGTGGACCTGCTGGATCCGGATGCGGTCTCGCAGATCACGGCCACCACCGATGACCTCGAGGTCGGGCTGTTGATCTACAACGCCGGCGCCAACACCTGCAGTGAACCGTTCCTGGACGGCGAGCTCGCCGACTTCGGCCGCGTCATCGACCTCAACATGACCCGAATGCTGGAGCTGGTGCAGCACTACGCGCGCCTGATGCGCCCGCGCGGCCGGGGCGGCGTGCTGCTCGTCGGATCGATGGTCGGCACGCACGGATCGATGCGGCATTCGGTGTACGCCGGTGTCAAGGCGTTCGGTCGGCTGTTCGCCGAGAGTCTCTGGCTGGAACTTCGTGAGCACGGGATCGACGTCCTGGAGCTGGTGCTGGGCGTGACCCGCACGCCCGCCATGGCCCGCGTGGGGTTGAACTTCGATGTGCCCGGGCTGACGGTGTCCGAGCCCGCCGACGTGGCGCGCGAAGGCCTGGCGAATCTCGCCGCCGGTCCGGTGTTCATCGCGGGCGGGAACGCCGATGCCGTGCATCAGGGCAGCGGACCGGACCGGGCCGGCATCGTGCTCGGGGCGCATCGCCGGATCCAGCAGCTGCTGGGCAGGCAGTGAGGCCGATGCGGCTGGGGCTGTCGACACCCGGGGTGATCCAGATGCCGGGCGTCGCCGCCGGCTGGGAGGCCGGGCTGACCCCTGCCGACCTGGCGACCGTGGCCAGGGCCGCCGACGAACTGGGCTACGACTACCTGACCTGCGCCGAACACGTCGCGGTGCCGGTCGCCGAGCGTGCCCGTCGCGGGGACGTCTACTGGGATCCGGTGGCCACGTTGAGTTACCTCGCGGCGCACACCAGCAGGATCCGGCTGGCCACCTCAGTGGTGGTGCTGGGGTATCACCACCCCCTGCAGATCGCCAAGAGTTACGGCACTGTCGACGTGCTCAGCGGTGGCCGCCTGGTGCTCGGTGTCGGGGTGGGATCGCTGCAACCCGAGTTCGAGCTTCTGGGGGCAGCGTTCGAGGATCGCGGCGCGCGCGCCGACGACGCGCTGCGGGCGTTGCGGGCGTGCCTGTCGGAATCCGAGCCGGCCTACGACGGCGAGTACTACGCGTTCTCGGGCATGTCGGTGCGGCCATGCGCCGTGCAGTCCCATGTGCCGATCTGGGTCGGAGGCAGAACCAGACGGTCCCTGCGCCGTGCGGTCGCACTGGCCGACGGCTGGATGCCGTTCGGGCTCGCGCCGGATGCGCTGCAGACCATGCTGCGGTCCGTGGATCTGCCCGACGGTTTCGAGGTCGTGCTCAGCACCACGGCGCTGGACCCCGCGGCCGACCCGAAGCGTGCCCGGACGCAGCTTCGCGCCCTGCGCGCGGTCGGCGCGACCGCGGTCACCTGCACCGTCAGCGCGGTGTCCGCCGAGCACTACTGTGAACAGTTGGCAGCACTGAGGGGGCTTGCACAGGAGCTGGAGGGCGATCCCGCATGAGCGAACTCGACGACCTGCTGGCCCGCGTGCGCCAACTCGAGGATGAGCGTGACATCGCGCGGATGATCGCCTCCTATGGTCCCGCCGTCGACGCCGGGGACGCCGACGCGACGGCCCGGCTGTGGGCGGCCGACGGCGTGTACGACGTCGAGGGCTGGCAGATGGGCTCCCGGGCCGACGTCCACGCCATGGTGAGTTCGTCGTCGCATCAGGCGCTGGTGGCCAAGGGCTGCAGCCATTTCCTCGGACCGTGTGTCGTCACGGTCACCGGGGACGACGCGGTGGCGGTGTGCGAATCCCTGGTGCTGGTCAACGATGGTGACGGCTTCCGTGTCTGGCGCGCCACGGCCAACCATTTCGCGCTGCGCCGCGGTGCGCATGGGTGGGAGATCACTCGGCGCACCAGCCGGCTGCTCAACGGCGATGCGGGCGCGCACGGCCTGCTGCGCGCCGGGCTGAGCGGCACACAGGTCTGATCGGAACGGAAGACGGAGGAATCATGGGGACGTATGCGGTGACCGGGTCGGCGTCGGGGATGGGACGTGCGGCGGCCGACAGGCTGCGCGCCGCGGGACACACCGTGATCGGGGTGGACCTGCGCGACGCGGAGGTCATCGCCGACCTGTCGACACCGCAGGGGCGACAGACGGCGGCCTCCGGAGTGCTCGACGCGGCCGGCGGCCGACTCGACGGAGCCGTGCTGGCCGCGGGCGTCGGCCCGACGCCGGGTAAGGACCGCCCGCGGCTGATCCTGCAGATCAACTACTTCGGTGTCGTCGAACTCCTCGAAGCCTGGCGGCCCGCACTGGCATCGGCTGGAAACGCCAAGGTGGTGGTGGTCGCGAGCAATTCGACCACCACCGTGCCGGTGGTGCCGCACCGGACCGTCCGCGCCCTGCTGGCCAAAGACGCCGACCGCGCGCTGCGTCCGCTGCGCAAGTTCGGCAAGGGCGCGCCGTCGATCGCCTACGCCGGATCCAAGATCGGGGTGGCGCGCTGGGTCCGCCGGATGGCGATCACCCGGGACTGGGCCGGCGCCGGGATCCGGCTCAACGCGATCGCGCCGGGGGCGATCATGACCCCGCTGCTGCAGAAGCAGCTGGACACCCCGTCCGAGGCCAAGGCCGTCAACTCCTTCCCGGTGCCCATCGGTGGATTCGGCGAGCCCGACGACCTCGCCGCCTGGATGGAGTTCATGCTGTCGGACAAGGCCGACTTCCTCTGTGGCAGCGTTATTTTCGTCGACGGCGGGTCCGACGCCTACTTCCGCGCCGACGACTGGCCGGGTGCGGTCCCGGTGGCCGGTCTGCCGCGGTACCTGTGGCGGTTCGCCAGGTACAAGCGCTCCCGCTGAGCTCAGCTCGGCGAAACGCCTGACCAGCGGCCCGGCGCGGAGCACACTGGACGCGTGGACGCCGAGTTGGAGGGCAGGCACCGCACGCTGTGGGGGCAGGGGGACTACGCCGCCATCGCGGAGGTGGTCGAGCCGTTGGGCCGGATTCTGGTGGAGGCGGCGGGGATCGGGCCGGGCACCCGCGTGCTCGATGTGGCTGCGGGCACGGGCAACGCCGCGATCCCGGCGGCCGTAACGGGCGCCGACGTGGTCGCCACCGACCTCGTGCCCGAGCTGCTCGACGTGGGCCGCTCGCGTGCCGAGGCCGCCGGCCTGTCGTTGGACTGGCGGGAGGCCAACGCCGAGGCGTTGCCCTTCGGTGACGCCGAGTTCGACGTCGTGATGTCATGCATCGGCGTGATGTTCGCACCGCACCATCACGCCGCCGCGGACGAGTTGACGAGGGTGTGCCGACCCGGTGGCACCATCGCACTGATCAACTGGACACCCGAGGGTTTCGTCGGGCAGATGTTCGCGACCATGCGGCCCTACGTCCCCCCGCCGCCGCCGGGCGTGTCTCCGCCCCCACTGTGGGGCAGCGAGGGACATGTGGTGGTGCTGCTCAACGGCGCGGTCGACGACGTGGTCGTCGAACGCCGGTCGCTGACAGTGGACCGCTTCGCCGACGGCGCGGCGTTCCGGGACCATTTCAAGGCCTACTACGGTCCGACGATCACGGCGTATCGGGGAATCGCCGACGATCCGGACCGCGTCGCAGAGCTCGACGCCGCGCTGGCCGCACTCGGCGATGCCGCCCTGGGCGGCGGTTCGACCATGCAGTGGGAGTACCTGCTGGTCATCGCGCGCCGGGCAGCAGCAGGTTGACCGTCCGCAGCGTCGTCGCGGTGGCCGAGGCCAGCGCGTCACATTCGCCGCTGTCCAACCTGGCGCAGACCCAGTCCCAGTGCGCCGACACGATGTCGCCGGGCCTCGGCCGGGCCGTCAGCGACGTACTTCCGCGTGCCCAGCGCACCGACTCGGGAACGGCGGGCCCCAGGGTCAGCGCTCCCTCGGTGAACGCCAGCGGACGCGACAGCAGAATCACCCGGTCATCCTTCACCGACTCGACTGTGCCCCAACGGATCCGGCATGACTGCAGAATCCGCATCGGGGTCGTGGGGTCACCTCCGGTGCTCAGGAAACGCACCCACGGGTACACCGCGAAGACATGGAAGCTGTGGTCGGCACACGCATGGTGTCCCAGGTCGGGGTGATTCAGCAGGCCGACCGGTTGGCCCCGCAGCGCCCGCCGGAGATGCGCCACCAACCGCGCGCCGTCGACTCGGGGCAGGCCGGTGGTGCCCAGCCAGTAACTGCGCACCACGTCGGCATCGAGCGGATCGGAGATCCCCGCCGCCTCGGCGATCACCTCGAGGTAGGGCCACGCACCGTCGAAACCACGTGCATGCGTCGCGATTTCGGCACCGGCATCATCGGAGAGCAGAATCTTCGAATCGGGCGGCCCGCAGTACCCGAGTTCGTTCGGCGGGTAGGCATAGCTGGCGAACAGCTGCCATCCGCGAGGTGGGGACCGGGTCTCGGCCGTCATGGCTCGACCTCACCGCGCCCCATGAGCTGCAGCCCGGCCATCGCCTCGGCGGCGCCGGCCTCGTCGGTCTTCTCCACGACGAACCCCATGTGGATGATCACCCAGTCACCCGGCGCGAGCGACTCGTCGGCCAGCATGCCGATGTTGACTTTGCGTTGTTCCCCGGCGACGTCGGCGAGCGCCAACTGCCCTTCGTAGCCGTCGAGAACGCGGACCACACGGCCCGGAATGCCCAGGCACATCAGTTCGCACTCCCGAGCAGTGCGACCGTGTCCTCGACCGCGCGCACCGCCGCGGGCACGGCCGCGCGCACCGAATCGGACAACCCGATGCCCTCGGCGACGTCGTGCACCTGAGCGCCCACCACGATGGTGCGCGGCGGGGTGCCGCCGAGGGCGCGCAGGCTCGCGAACACCGTGGCCGGATCCATTCCATGCGCATCGAGGCCCGCGGTGCCGGAATCGCTTTCGTGGTCGGCCTGGAACACCTCCAGTCGTCCGGGTTCGCCGCGGTCGGGCAACGCATCGACCAGGATCAGCGCGTCCCACTCGTCGAGCAGGTCGTACGCGAGGTGCATGCCGCGGATCCCGTAGTCGACCACCCGTACGCCGGCGTCCGCACCGCACCGCAGGTTGCGCACCACCTCGGATCCGAAGCCGTCGTCGCCCAGGAAGATGTTGCCGATGCCGGCGATCAGGATGCGGGAGGGCACGGGCTACATCTGCCGCATCTTCAGGTAGCGCTGAACGTCGGGGAGCGAGCGCACTCCGATCACCAGACCCACCATCAGCAGCAGTGCCACGATCACTGTGGCCACCCAACCTACGACTTCCATGGCTGTCTCCTTCTCTTTCGGCTCAGTTCACGGGCTCAGGGGTTCGATTTCGTCGGGGGCGAAGAACAGGTGGCGGCCATACCACTCGTGCATGTCGGTCGCCGCGTCGTCGTCCATCACGACGGCGACATGGGTGGCGCCGTCGAGGTCCTCGTGGACCGCCGTGACGCGGGCGATCCGGCCGCTGACGAACATGTCCTGCGCGTCGGCGCGCCGGGACGGCCGCAGTCGCACCCGGCTTCCGGGGACCACCCGCACCCCGTCGACCACGACCCCAACCAGCGGGTCCGACCACACGCCGTGCAGGCCCAACATCGCCTCGGCGGACATGCCGTCGCATTGATCGATGATGCGGGCCGCCCGCGCGTCGGTGGCCCGCGCCTGCGCCTTCTCCTCGTCGGTCATCGCCATCACGCGCAGCGTCAGGATCTCGTCGATCTCGGTCGAGTCGTACAGTGCACCGCCGCTCTGTTCAGCGACCTGGGGATGGTCGTAGAGAATGATGGGTGAGACCAGCAGCAGCCGATCGTCACCGGGTGGCCCGGCCAGCACTGGGAAGCAGCGGTGCTGACGACACTGCGCGGCCGCGGCGATGGCGTCGTCGGACGGTTCGAGCAGTGAGATGAAGCCGCCGTCGAGAGCTTCGACGAGCACATGCGCACCGATGAGCGACCGTTCGATCGCGTCTTGGCGGTCCGATGCAGCGGCACCGGTGTTGCGCACCGTGAGCGTGACGCGCTCGATGTCGCCGGTCCCGCGGCCGTGCAACTCGATCTGCACCACGGCGTGCACGCCATGACGTTCGCGGACCAGCCGGCCCCCGGCGACCGTTTCGACCTCGATGTGGGGCGCCGCGGCAAGCGGCTGCGACCACGTCCGGGCCGCCGTGAGATCGACCGGGCCGAAACAGATCTCGGTCTCGACGGCCTCGTCCCAGCTCAGCCAGGATCCGGTCGGAGTCACGAGTTCGGCTACAGGGACCCAATTCTGGTGTTCCCACCGCTGCGCGCGCCGATTCTGCAGGTGCAGGAACCGGACGGTGAATCGCAGTTGGGTGCAGTCCCGCACCAGGAACTCGGCCATGAGTTGGGGATCCTCGCCGAGGCCGGCGTCGGCGGCTCCCGGCGGTCCGAGCACACCGAACTGCCAGCGCTGAAGATTCTTCGCAGAGGTGGCACGGTACGGGTACAGCAGGTAGCCCTCGTAGAGCACCGCGTCGGCCACCGCTCGGGCCCGTTCCCACACTGCGGAGTCGACGGTCATGGCGTCTCCTCGACGGTGCGAAGCAGCCTGGTGACCGCGTCGTCGAGGTTGAGCACACCGCACCGTGACTTGTAGGCGGCCAGCATGCTGATCGTCTCGTGCCCGAGGCGCACCCAGCCCATGTCGGGAAAGTGCATCGCGATCAGCTTGTGCCACACCGACACCGGCATGTCGTAGTGATCGTCGCAGTGCCAGGGCACCTGCTGAACGCGGAATCCGCTGTCGCCCTTGTAGAAAACGGTTCCGCTGAACAGGAACTGCAACGGAACCGTACCGTCGCGTAACGCGTGCATGTATTTGGCCGCGGCGACCTCGAAGTCATAGGTGCACAGCAGGGGCAGCGGGGTCGTCACCGCCCCGGAGAATCCCGGCACCATCGCCGTGGTGTGCTGCCACAGGAAGGTGTGCTGGGTGGCGGCCCAGCGGTCACGAGTTCCGAACAGGTCGAGCAGCCCGGGCTCCTCGGCCTCGGTGTAGGTGCGTCGGGACGGTTCGATGCGCACCTGACAGCGCAGCGCGATCGCCTGGACCGGATCGTCCGTGGCCCCGGCCAGCCCGATGTGCGCGGTCAGCGTGGGCGTCGCCGAGTAGGGTTCCGGTTCCACACCGAGCACCGAGAACGTGAGGTCGCTCATCGCTGTTCCCCGCTCCTGGCGTCGAGTGCGGCGAAGAAGCCGTCGATGAACCGTCGTGCGTCGCCGCCGCCGTCGAACCCGTGCCAGACCGTGCGCAGCCCTCCGACAAACTCGTAGCAGACGTCGACTGGGACCAGAAAGCACTGCGGTGGGCCGACTTCGGGCAACCGGATGAGCAGCGCCTCGACATCGTCGACGAGTTCGGTGGTGCGGGGGTCGGCTGCGGTGATCGTCTCCCACTGCGCGAGGTCGAGTTCGCATTCGCAGGCCCCCGCCGGCCCGGGATAGAAGGCGACGATGCGGCCGAGGGCGGAGTTCCGGAAGAAGAACGCCACCCCGACGGGGATCTGCAGCGCGTTCCAGGCGTGCCGGTCGACGGCGAAGTCCGGGAACGACAGGCACCGGTCGGGCACCGCGCGGTAACGAAGGTCGGCGGTGCTGTCGGTGAACAGCAGCCAGCAGCCGCGGCATACGCACATCAGTTGGCGGCCGGCGACGTTGACGACATGTTGATGCTCGTCGGCGATGGGCTCCGCGCACATCTCGCACCGCTCACCGACCGGCGGTGGTGGCCGGCGGGAGGTGATGCGCGAGAGGATGCGCAACGGGCTGGTCATGCCGAGACCTCGGTCGGTTCGACGTCGACTGCCAGGCTCAGCACACCGTCCCGGATCAGCAGCGGCAGCGGTTCCAGGTGCCCGGGAGTGTCCTGCAGTCCCGCACCGGCGCGCACGGCGTCGTAGTGCGCGTGGCAGCGGGGGCAGCGCAGCACGGCGTCCCGCGAGTCTGCGGCGCGATGCAGGGCAGCGCCGGCCAGCGACCCGTCACACGACGCGCAGTGGTCACGGTAGGCGTAGAGGGACTCACCGATCCGGCAGGCCAGCACACCGGTTCCGGCCACCTCGAATCCGCCGACCTCGCCGGGTGACAGATCGCCGAGTTCCGGTACCGCATGCCAGACGGTTCTGGACTCTCGTCCCCGCACCCGCTCCAGCAGGGAAGCGGCCGGGATCACCGGCGTGCCGGGTCCGGCGGAGTCGGCCGGTACGGCGACCACCTCAATGGTCGTGACCTCCGGCGCGGCGGCCCGTACGGCGTCCTCGACCGCGAGTTCGAGGGTCACCGCCGAGGACGGGCAGCTCCGGCAGCTGCCGGCGAACCGCAGTCGGGCGGTGTGCCCCTGCGGCCCGTTCACCACCTCGACCAGTTCGACGTCACCGCCGTGCGACCCCAGATAGGGACGCACCTTCTCCAGGGCGTCAGACACCCGGCGGTGCACGTCGTGCGGGTGCAGGCCGTGCACCAACAGAAGGCTGGCCACCAGATCGTCCTCGGTCAGTCTCGCGATCTGCGCGTCGTCGGCCAGCGCGAGCACGCGATGCAGCGCCTCCCCGTAGAGGTCGACGACCTCACCGACGAGCGCTTCGGCGCGCTCGCGGGCGCGGGTGCCGCCGGCTCCGCCTGCGGCGTCGAGCAGCGCCTCGATCCGGTCGCCTGCCGCGCGCCATCGGCCGTCGTCTGCCGAAGGATCCGCACGGCCCGCCATGTGCTACTCCCCGGTGGCGGTCTGGGTGGGCGAATGCAGCCTCTGCAGGGTCTTGCCGGCACCGAGGTACATGTGCACGCCGCAGGGCAGGCAGGGGTCGAAACTGCGGACCGTGCGCATGATGTCGATGCCCTTGAAGTTGTCGCGGTTGTTCTCCTCGAAGATCGGCGTGCCCTGCACCGCATCCTCGTAGGGGCCTGGGGTGCCGTAGCTGTCCCGCGGGCTGGCGTTCCATGGGGTGGGCGGGTACGGGTGGTAGTTGGCGATCTTGCCGTCGCGGATCACCATGTGGTGGCTCAGCACGCCGCGCACCGCCTCGGTGAAACCGCAGCCGATGCCCTCATCGGGCACCTCGAACTTCTCCCAGGTCTTGGTTCGGCCCGCGTTGATCTCGGTGATCGCCTTCTCGGCGAAGTGCAGCGCGGCCGCGGCGGCGTAGGCCTGGAAGTAGCTGCGTGCGCGGTTTCGCTCCAGGGTGTTCGCGCCGGCTTTCGGAATGTGCCACTCCAGTTCGACCGGCCCCTTGAGCGCGGTCTTGGGCAGGTTGATCTGCACGCTGTGCCCGGTCGACTTGACGTAGCCGATGTCGACCAGACCGGCCAACGCCGTCGACCACATCCTCGCCAGCGCACCGCCACCGGTGTCCAGGGCCAGGTGGTCGGTGCCGTCGAACCAGCGCGGTGACATGACCCAGCTGTACTTGTCCTCCAGGTCGCGCCGTCGCGGGTGTGGGTTGGTGTGCTGGTTCCACGGGTGCCTGCGGTCGACCGGATTGCCGAGCGGGTCGCGATGCACGAACATCTCCTGATCGCCCCAGTCGTCGTAATACGAACTGCCGAGCAGGATTCGGATTCCGAGGTTGATGTCGACGAGCGAATGGGTGTGCAGCCTGCCGTCGATCACCACGCCCGGGGTGACGAACATCGCGTTGCCCCAGCGCTCCATGTCCTTGTAGGCGAAGTTGCACACCTCGGGGTCCTGGAAGCTGCCCCAGCAGCCGAGAAGGGTGCGCCGCAGGCCCACCTTGTCATAGCCCGGTATCGCGTCGTAGAAGAAGTCGAAGAGGTCGTCGTGCATCGGCACGACCTTCTTCATGAACTCGACATAGCGCATCAACCGGGACATGTACTCCGTCATCAGCTGGATCGTGGCCGAGACGCCGATACCGCCGGGGTAGAGCGTCTGGGGATGGACGTGGCGTCCCTCCATCAGGCAGAACATCTCCCGGGTGGAACGGCTGACCTGCAGGGCCTCCCGGTAGAACTCGCCCGAGAACGGGTTGAACGCGCGCATGATGTCGGCAATGGTCCTGTGGCCGTGGGCATCGGCGTGCGGCGCCGCGGTGTTCTCGGCCTTCTTCAGCACGCTCGGGTTGGTCTCCGACACCATCTTCTCGCAGTAGTCCACCCCGACGAGGTTCTCCTGAAAGATGTTGTGGTCAAACATGTATTCGGCGGCCTCACCGAGGTTGATCAGCCATTCGCCCAGGTGCGGCGGCTTGACTCCGTAGGCCATGTTCTGGGCGTAACACGAGCACGTGGCATGGTTGTCACCGCAGATCCCGCAGATTCGACTGGTGATGAAGTGCGCATCACGCGGATCCTTGCCCTTCATGAACACCGAGTAGCCGCGGAAGATCGATGACGTGCTGTGGCATTCGGCCACCTGCTGGTTCTCGAAGTCGACCTTGGTGTAGATGCCCAGGCTGCCGACGATCCGGGTGATGGGATCCCAGGCCATCTCGACGAGTTGACCCGGTTCATTCTTGATCTCGGACGGCCCTGGAGTGATGGTGGTCATCGTGAGTGCCTTCGATTCCGTTGGTGGGTGAGCTGAGGCCATCGGCCATCGGTCGACGCGTCGCTACCAGGTGCGTCGTGCCCCGGTGACGAGTTCCTTGCCGCGGTGCCGCCACTTCGGTTCCTTCTCCAGCGTGCGGCCGGTGATGTGCCGCAGGCTGCGGATGACAGAGCCGTACATGCCCGACGCGGTGCTGGAGAGCAGTCCGCCGGGCGGCTCATCCATGAACGGCATGAACTTGTCCGGGAAGCCTGGCATGGTGCAGCCGATGCAGATGCCGCCTACGTTGGGGCAGCCTCCCACGCCGTTGATCCAACCGCGTTTGGGCACATTGCATTTCACCACCGGTCCCCAGCATCCGAGCTTGACGAGACACTTCGGCGAGCCGTATTCGGTGGCGAAGTCGCCCTGTTCGTAATAGCCGCCCCGATCGCAGCCTTCGTGCACGGTGGCGGCGAACAGCCACTGCGGTCGGTGCGCCTCATCGAGCGGAATCGTCGGGGCCTGGCCGGTGGCCATGTACAGCAGGTAGAGGATGGTCTCCGAGAGATTGTCCGGCTGCGTGGGACACCCCGGTACGCAGACGACCGGAACGCCGGCCTTGCTGCGCCAGTCCCACCCCAGGTAGTCGGGCACCCCCATCGCGCCGGTCGGGTTGCCGGCCATCGCATGGATGCCCCCGTAGGTGGCGCAGGTGCCGACAGCGAGGACCACGGTCGCCTTCGGCGCCAGTCGGTCCAGCCATTCACTGGTGGTCCGCGGTTGTCCGGTCGCCGGATCATTGCCGAACCCGCACCAGTAACCACCCTCATCGTGCAGTTCCTCGTTCGGGATCGAGCCCTCGACGACCAGGACGAACGGGTCGAGTTCGCCGCGGTCGGCCTTGAAGAACCAGGACAGGAAGTCATCGGCGCCGCCGGTCGGTCCGCACTCGAAGTCGATCAACGGCCAGTGCATGGCGACCTTCGGGAGGCCGGGCAGGGCGCCGAGGGCGATCTCCTCGATCGACGGCTGTGTGGCGGCGGTCAACGCCACCGAATCGCCGTCACAACTGAGACCCGCGTTGATCCACAGGATATGGATCAGTGTCTCTTCCGCTTTGACTGCTGCTTCCGTCAGCATGTTGCAGCTTCCCGGGGCGGGCTGGGCCCCTACGCCGCAGGAGTCGACCGTCGGCCCACTTGCGCGGCGTTAAGTCTGGGTCTACTCCGCGCTGTGGGCGATGTCAACGGACGAGTGTGTGGCGAATCGGCGAAGCCAGTCGAACCAGGCCGACATCCCCGCTCCGGTGCGTGCACTGACCTCGAGGACGGTTGCCGACGGATTGACCCGACGGACATTCTCGGCGTACCGATCGAGGTCCACGTCGAGGTGCGGCACAAGATCGATCTTGTTCAGCAGCACCACATTCACCGACCGGAACATCACCGGATACTTCAACGGTTTGTCCTCGCCCTCGGTCACGGAGTACACCATCGCCTTGGCGTGCTCGCCGACGTCGAACTCGGCCGGGCACACCAGGTTGCCGACATTCTCGACGATCACCAGGTCGAGGGCGGGCAGGTCGAGTCCCTGAATCGCGCGGTTGACCATCGGGGCGTCCAGATGGCATTCGCCGCCGAAACCGTTGCCGGTGTTCAGCAGCGCGATCTGGGCGCCGTGACCAACGAGTCGGGCGGCGTCCAGATCCGTGGCGATGTCGCCCTCGATCACGCCCATCGAGAACTCGTCGGCCAACGCGTCCAGTGTCGCCGCCAACACCGTCGTCTTGCCCGAACCAGGCGAGCTCATCAGGTTCAGTGCCCGAATCCCATTGGCCTCGAACGCGTGCCGGTTGATCGCGGCGCGCGTGTCATTCTCGGCGAAGATCGACTCGAGCACCTCGATGCGTTGCGATCCCGTCGAGTACCCGCTGTGATCGCCGTGATCATGCCCGGTGTCGTCATGGTCGTGGCTGTGTACGGTTCCGTCGTCGTGGCGGTGAAATCGACCCACTGCCACCTCCTTTCACGTGACGTCCAGCGATGTCACCAGGAATTCACTGCCCCGGGTGACCTCGACGTCGGAGCTCTCGCATGCCGGGCAGCAGACCGACCAGCGCGAGTCGATCTGTGAACGCTGCCGACACGTGCGGCACACCACCTCACCGGACACCAGTTCGAGTTCCAGTTCGGCGTCGCCCAGATCCTCGTGCTCCCGCAGCAGCGACCAACAGAACTCGAGCGACTCGGGCACCACCTGACGCAGCGCCCCGACCCGCACCCGGACCACCTCGACATGCCGGCCCTGGGCAGCGGATCTCACCACGGAGACGATCGCCTGGCACAGCGACAACTCGTGCACTCCTCCATGGTGCGCCGTCGCGCGCAGATTCTGTGCCGAATCGTGATCGCGGTGGCTGCCCGCGGGTCTAGCCTGGAAGCTGCCGACGCATCGACAGCCCATCCGGTGCGAGGGGGTCAGTGACCAGCAGATTGACGACGTCTCCGACGACGGTGCGAGTGCGCCTCGACATCGCCGGCGTGGTGCAGGGCGTCGGTTTTCGGCCCGCGGTGGCCCGCGCGGCGCTGCGGCACGGGGCCAGCGGTTTCGTGCTCAACGACGCCGGAGCGGTGCACTGCGAGGTGGAGGGCGCCCCCGAGGTCGTGGATGCCGTGGTGTCCGACATCTGGTTGCGACCCCCGCCGATGGCCAGGATCGATACGCTTCAGCGGACCGATGTGCCACCGCGTGGTGGCGTCGGTTTCGAGATCGTCGACAGTACGTGCAGCGACGACGGACGCACGCTGGTCCCACCGGACATCGCGATCTGCGCCGACTGCCTGCGGGAACTTCGCGACCCGGCCGACCGGCGGCACGGACACCCGTTCATCACCTGCACCAACTGCGGCCCGCGGTACACCGTCATCACGGATCTGCCGTACGACCGCGCGGCGACGACGATGGCCGGGTTCGCCATGTGCGATCGGTGCGCCGCTGAATACCACGATCCGGCTGACCGGCGGTTCCATGCCGAGACCATCGCGTGCCCCGACTGTGGGCCGACCCTGCGCTGGGAGGGGCCTGGGGGTGGCGGCCCCCTGGCCGCGGCGGTGCACGCGCTGCAGGACGGACTGATCATCGCGGTCAAGGGGATCGGGGGATACCACCTGGCCTGCCTGGCCCAGAGCCCCGAGACGGTGGCCGAACTTCGGCGCCGTAAGGCGCGGCCCGCGAAGCCTTTTGCGGTGATGGTGCCGGACATCGCTGCTGCGCGACGGGTCGCGGAGGTCGACGCTGCCGCGGAGGCACTGCTGTACTCGCCGGCTGCCCCCATCGTGCTGGTGCCAGGGCGCGACGAGCGGATCCAGCGCGCAGTGGCACCCGGCCTGCGTGACGTCGGGCTGATGCTGGCCTATTCGCCGCTGCACCACCTCCTGTTCGACCTCCTCGGTGGTGCCGCACTCGTGATGACCTCGGCCAACCAGGGCGGCTCTCCGATTGTCTTCCGTGACGACGATCTGCCCTGGATCGAGGGCCTCGCCGACGGTGTGCTGGCGCATGACCGCCCCATCCACGTCTCCTGCGAGGACTCGGTGCTGGCGGTGGACTCCGCGGGTGCAGCGGTGCCGATCCGGCGGTCCCGCGGCTATGCGCCCCTGCCGGTCTCGGTGCGGGCCGGCAGCGCAGCGGTCGTCCTGGCGACCGGCGGAGACCTCAAGACCACCTTCTGTCTGATGGGCGGTGACGGACACGCGCACATGTCGTCGCACCTGGGCGACATGGCCGACCCGCGGACCCAGACGTGCTTCGAGGCGGCGTACCGCCATCTGGCGTTCATGACCGACCGGGCGCCCGAGGTGTTCGCCTGCGATCTGCACCCACGGTATGCGACCACCGCGTGGGCCTCACGGCGCGGCGCTGCGGTGCACCGGGTGCAGCACCACCACGCGCACGCGGTGTCGCTGCTGGCCGAGCACGGGCGCTTGGACAGTCCGATGATCGCGGCCGCCTACGACGGGACCGGCTACGGTGCGGACGGCACCATCTGGGGTGGTGAGCTGCTTGTGATCACCGACCCGGCGCGGTTCCACCGGTTCGGGCATGTGAAGACGCTCGGGCTGCCCGGCGGTGACGGTGCGGTGCGCCACCCGGCGCGCATCGCGCTCGACCTGCTGTACCGCGCCGGCCTCGACTGGGATGACCGGCTGCCATGCGTGCAGACTCTTGACGATTCCGCGATCAGAGTTCTGGCCCAGCAGATTCCGCGCCAGATCGGGTGCGTGCAGACCAGCAGCATGGGCCGGTTGTTCGATGCGGTGGCCAGCCTGCTCGGCGTGTGCCAGCGGGTGACGTACGAGGGGCAGGCGGCCGTCGAACTCGAGCATGTCGCACGGTCGGGTCGTCCGGTGATGCTGGATTTCGCGGTTGTCGCAGGTGTTCTCGACCCGGAGCCGGTGATCACCGGCCTGGTGGAGGGACTGCGGGCAGGCGTCGACGTGGCCGATCTCGCCGCCGGTTTCCACGCGGCGGTGATCCGGGCCAGCGCCCTGGCGCTCGAGGAGTGTGCGGTGGCATCCGGCATCGGCACGGTCGGGCTGACCGGCGGCGTGTTCGTCAACCGGTTACTGCTCAATGGTCTGCGGGACACCCTGGCGGACAGCGGGTTCGAGGTTCTCACGCACCGAGTCCTGCCGTGCAACGACGGTGGTCTCGCACTCGGGCAGGCCGTCATCGCGGCGGCGGAGGGGAGTGGGATATGTGCCTAGGGATTCCCGGGCAGGTGGTGGCCATCTGGGACGAATCGGGGACGCGGATGTCCACGGTGGACTTCGGCGGCACCCGAAAGACCGTGTGTCTGGCGTATCTGCCGGAGATGGGGATCGGCGAATACGCCATTGTCCATGCGGGTTTCGCGATCGCCCAATTGGACGAGGAGTCCGCCAATGCGACATTGAAGATGTTCGGTGAACGCGGTGTGCTCGCCGAAGAGCTCGCCGGTGAGGCAGGTCAGGTCGGGGACCCTGGAAGGAGGGATCCAGCATGAGGTACCTGGATGAGTTCCGCGATCCGGTCGCCGCCCACATACTGGTGGATCAGATCCGAGACACGATCACCCACCCGTGGACGATCATGGAGGTCTGTGGCGGGCAGACGCATTCGATCATCCGCAACGGCATCGACCAGCTGCTCGACGGGGCCGTGGAGTTCATCCATGGACCCGGATGCCCGGTGTGCGTGACCCCGTTGGAGATGATTGATCGGGCGCTGGAGATCGCCGCGCGCGAGGACGTGATCTTCTGCTCGTTCGGCGACATGCTGCGGGTGCCCGGCAGTCAGCACGACCTGTTCAGCGTGCGCGCCCGCGGCGGTGACGTCCGCATCGTCTACTCTCCGCTGGACGCCACCAAGGTGGCCGCCGACAACCCGGACAAGCAGGTGGTCTTCTTCGGTGTCGGGTTCGAGACCACCGCACCGGCCAACGCGATGGCGGTGGTGCACGCCGAGCGATTGGGCCTGACGAACTTCTCGATGCTGGTGTCGCATGTGCTCGTGCCGCCGGCGATGCGGGCGATCCTGAGTTCGCCGACCAACCGGGTGCAGGGGTTCCTGGCCGCCGGCCATGTCTGCACCGTGATGGGGACGTCCGAGTACGGGCCGCTGGTGGACGAATTCGAGATTCCGATCGTCGTCACGGGTTTCGAACCGCTCGATCTGCTCGAGGGTGTGCGTCAGGTGGTCGATCTGCTCGAGTCCGGCACACCCGAACTGCGCAACGCCTATCCGCGCGCGGTGAGCGCGCAGGGCAACACCGTGGCGCAGCGGACGCTGGCCGAAGTGTTCACCGTGACCGACCGGCAGTGGCGCGGGATCGGCATGATTCCGAAGTCCGGCTGGACGCTGGCTCCGCGGTGGGCACAGTTCGACGCCGAGATTCGGTTCGGGGTCGGGCAGCTGCACGTCGAGGAGTCGGCCGAGTGTCACAGCGGTGAGGTGCTGCAGGGGCTGCTGAAGCCCAACGAATGCCCGGCGTTCGGCACCGCGTGCACGCCGCGCACCCCGCTGGGCGCGACGATGGTCTCGGCCGAGGGGGCCTGCGCGGCCTACTACCAGTTCCGTCGGCTCGAGACACCCGCCCATGCCTGAGCGGCCCGTGACCATCGACCCGGGGGATTGGGTGTGCCCGCTGCCGCTGCGGGAGACCAGGCGGATCGTTCTGGGCCACGGTGGCGGCGGCGTGCTGTCCGAGGAGTTGATCGAGAACCTGTTCACGCCGGCGTTCGGCACCGCGGGCGGGCCGGCGCGGGATTCGGCCCTGCTGGATGTGCCGGTCGGCCGGATTGCCGTGACCACGGATTCCTATGTGGTGCAACCACTTTTCTTTCCAGGAGGCAACATCGGCGATCTGGCGGTCAATGGCACGATCAACGACCTGGCCTGCAGCGGCGCGCAGCCGATCGGGCTGACCGCCGGCTTCATCCTGGAGGAGGGACTCGAACTCGACGTCCTCGGCGCCATCGCGCAGACCATGGGCAAGGCTGCCGCCGACGCCGGAGTGGGCATTGTCACCGGTGACACCAAGGTGGTCGGAAGGGGCAGTGCGGACCAGCTTTTCGTCAACACCGCCGGTGTGGGGGTGGTGCCCGCCGGCGTCGACATCGGGCCGGAGCGGGCGCGTCCGGGGGATCACATCATTGTGTCCGGCAACATCGGCGAACACGGTGTCGCGATCATGAGCGTGCGCGAGGGGATTGACTTCGGGACAGTCGTGACCACAGACAGCGCCCCGCTGCATCGGCTGGTCGCGGCGATGCTCGGTGTCGGCGATCCATCGGCGGTTCATGTGCTGCGCGATCCGACCCGGGGCGGCCTCGTCGCCTCGGTGGTCGAGATCGCACGCGCGGCATCAGTGGGCGTCGAGTTGGACGAGGCGCGAATCCCGGTGCCCGAGACCGTGTCGTCGGCGTGTTCGTTCCTGGGGTTGGACCCCCTGCAGGTGGCTAACGAGGGCAAGATCGTGGCGTTCGTCGATCCCGCACACAGCGCCGAGATTCTCGAGGTGATGCGGTCACGTCCCGAGGCCGCCGACGCCGCGATCATCGGGCGCGTCGTGGACGAACACCCGGGAATGGCGGTGGCCAAGACCGCCTTTGGGACCATGCGGGTCGTCGAGCGCGAATTGGGGGAGCAGTTGCCCCGGATCTGCTGATCTGACGGAAATCTCCTTACAGATACCCATCGAGACGTAGCATCTGGCCCCAGGTGGGGAGGGGGCTTTCGTGAAGTTTTCGGTGTGGGTGGCACCTGTGGCGTGCCTTGTGGTCGCGACAGCGGTGACGGTGGCGCAGGTGACGCCCGCGCCGTCGGCTCCCGTGGATCTGCTGGTGCAGCGGGTCATGGCGATGGGGGGTAACGGCCGACCCGACGGCGACAACATGCTCGACGAGCTCAACGGTTATTTCGACCCGGCGAGCGTGAATTACGGACTGTGCGATGCGCGCCCCGACTGCGCGATGGACAGCTACGGCGTGATCAGCTGGAATGCCAAGGTGTGGCGGCCGGATTCAGCGTTCGACGCCCAGCAGGCCGACGGTGTGCGCAGCCTGGACACCGCCCTGCGCGACGCGCTGAAGGAGACCACGCCCGACGACGACATCGTGGTGGTCGGGTATTCCTCGAGTGCCAGCGTGGTGGTTCGGTATCTGCGTCAACTGCATTCCCAGGCATTGGCCGGCGAGGATGTGCCCAACCCCGATCAGGTCCGGTTCCTGGCGATCGGCAGCCCGAATCGCCCCAACGGTGGGCTGTTTGCCCGCTTTCCCGGCCTGCGCATCCCGATTCTGGGCGTCACCACCGACGGTGCGAACACCGAAACCGGCTACCAGCTCACCGACATCAGCTGGAAGTACGACCTGATCTCGGACTTCCCGACCTATCCGCTGAATCTGGTCGCGCTGGCCAACGCGGCGCTCGGGTTCTTCTATCTGCACAGCTACTACTACGAGGCGGACCCCCACGATGGGCAGCTGTTGGTCTCCGATCCGAAGTGGACCGGCGCCAAGGCGGGTGAGCTCACCGACTACATCACCCTCGCCCCGCGGCATCTGCCGCTGCTGCAGCCGTTCTACGACGCCGGTGTCCCGTCGCGCCTGCTGGATGCGATCGAGCCGCTGCTGACCGAGATCGTCGAACTCGGCTACGACCGGGAGACGCCGGTGTGGCAGCCGACGCCCGCCAAGCTGCTTCCGCGGCCGGGGCTGATCTTCAGGGCGCTGCCGAAGTTGGTTGCCGCGCTGGAGAAGGGCCTGAGGATCCTGGTTGGGCGCCCCCCTGCCGTCGCGCGAACGGTGTCCGTCGATCCGGCCCGCACGGCCCCGGAAGTGCAGCCCCAGCGAGCCGCCAAGGAGTTGTGGCCCTCGACGCTGAAGCGGACCGAGCTCGGCGCGGACCGTGCCGCCCGGCGAGCGTCGACCGCGCGGGCGACGCAGAAGCTCAAGGCGGCCGTCAGCGGTGCCGTCGACCGGGTGCGGGACGGACTCCGGCGCGCGGGAAGCGGATTCACATTCAAGCCACGGGTGCAGACGAGGACCGAGTCAGGACGCGAATCGCAGAACGCGCCGAGCGCTGCTGACGCCGCGGCCTGAGGTCAACCGGCCGAAGCGTGGTGGCGGGCGTGGGCCACGGCGTCGTCGAGCGAATCGATGAGGTGGTTCTCGTGTCGGAGGGCCTCGATCACGCCGACATTGGTCAACAGGTCCATGTGTTCGGGCTGAACGCCCTTGATGATCACGGTGACGCCTCGCGCCTCCAACTCCTCGGCGATGAGAGCGAGGGTGTGGGCTCCCGTCGCGTCGAGCATGCCCAGGTTCGACATCCTGATGATCACCACGCGGACGTCGGGATGTTCGGCGTCGGTGATGAGGCTCGAAATCCGTTCGGCAGCACCGAAGAACATGGCCCCGTCGAGTCGCAGCAGGACGATTCGGTCGTCGTGCGGGTGTGGCGGGCCGGGCAGCGGCTCACGCTGCACACTGCTCCGACGGGCCACGCCGCGGAGGGCGAAGAACGCTGCGGCCAACACTCCTATCGCGACCGCGTCGATCAGGTCGAAGCAGATGGTGACGATCGCGGTCAGGGCGAACGTCAGTGCATCCGATCGGGTGGACCGAAGAATCGTCAGGACGGTCGATGCGGAGATCATCCGCAGCGAGGTCACCATGAGGACTGCGGCCAGTGCGGCCAGGGGGATGGCGGACACCGCATCGGTGCCCAGGTAGACCACCCCGAGAAGAAGCACCGAGTGCACGACCGCGGCCACGCGCGTGCGCGCGCCGGAGCGGACGTTGACCGCGGTGCGGGCGATGGCCCCGGTCGCGGGCATTCCTCCGAAGATGCCCGAGGCCACCGAGGCCAGCCCCTGGCCGACGAGTTCCCGGTCCGGGTCATACGGTCCCGACGGCGACATGGTCGCGGCGACGCGCGCCGACAACAGTGACTCGATGGCCGCCAGCGCGGCGATCGCCAGGGCGGCACCCAGGAGCGTGCGAAGCGCATCGAGGTCGGCATGCGGAAGGACGGGCGCGGGCAGGTGCGCGGGCAGTTCACCGATCCGTGCCGCGGGAATGCCGAGAGCCACCACGAGCACCGTGGCCACCACGACCCCGGTCAGCGATTCCGGGATCGCGCGGTGCAGCTTGGGCAGCAGGACCATCAGAACCACGACCGTCGCCACCACCAGCAGCGCCGTCGAGGCGGCACCCCAGTCGACCGAGGTGACCACCTGCCAGGCCGACATGAGCGGAGTCTGGCCCGGCGTCGCCGTCTGGCCCAGCGCGGCCGGGACCTGCTGCAGGAAGATGATGGCGGCGATGCCGAGCGTGAAGCCCTCGATCACCGGCCACGGGATGAACGTCACCGCACGCCCGAGGCCGGTGAGCCCGCCGGCCAGCACAAGCACTCCGGCCAGCACGGTCACCAGCGCGACGCTGCCGAGGCCGTAGTGCGCGACGACGGGCGCGAGCACCACGGCCATCGCCCCGGTGGGGCCCGACACCTGCACGTTCGACCCGCCGAACACCGCTGCCACGATCCCTGCGACCACGGCGGTGATCAGGCCCGCGGCCGCGCCGACCCCCGAACTGATGCCGAATGCCAGCGCGAGCGGCAGCGCCACCACACCCACGGTGACCCCGGCCAGGATGTCGCGGCGCCAGGACCGGCGGGTCTCGGCGTAGTCGGACCGATGGGGCAGCAGTCGTGCGGCGCGTGCGCCCAGCGCCGCGATCACGGCGTGGGTCCGATCGCGGGCAGCGACCGAATCGCGTTGAGCTGGTCCTGTCGGGCAGCCAGCGTGTCGGTGAGGAAGATGCGTGCGATCCGCAGCAGTTCGGAGACCTGCGGGTGCGCGAGCCGATAGAAGACCGCGTTGCCCACGCGCTCGGCGGTCACCACCTGATGCCGCTTGAGCACCGCGAGGTGTTGGGACAGCAGCGTGGCCTCCAGGCCCGTGGTGGCCAGGATGTCGCGCACCGGGGTCGACTCCGGGGCGCTGCACAGGATCTCCAGGATCCGGATCCGGGCGGGGTGGGCGAGCGCCTTGAACAGGTTCGCCTTGATCTCGTAGAGCGGCTGTTCACCGTCGTCGAGGAAACGTGCGGGCATCGTGCGGCCTAACAATTTATGAATTGAACAAAACCGCAATCCACTGTACACAAATGACGTTGCGTGGTCGCTCCGGACCGGACTAGGCTCGGCGATCGTGCGCAGGCATCTTCTCGTAGTAGCTGCCCGCAGCGGGGTCTGATTCGGACCGACCCCCCGCTGTGGGTCATCAGCTGCTGCCTGTCGGTCACCTCCGTTCGACCAGAGAAGACCGATTGCGATGATCTCGAACCTCTTTGACGCACCCCTCCCACGCGGCCTGCGCGAACAGACCGCCGGAATGTCCTGGGACGCCGTCCTCACCACGTTCGCCGCCTGTTCGGGCCCGGTGCGGTTGGGCGGCTGGGAACGCGCCGCCGCCGGCGAGTTCAAGGCCACACTGTCGATCGGTGACCGCGTGTGCACCGCGACGGCCTCGGCCGTCGGGCCGATCGGGGCGTTGACGGCCATGCTCTACGAACACGGTGTCGCCTTCGAGACACTCGAATTCCACCAACTGCACGCGGGCGAGAACACCGCGACGTTCGTCCGAGGCGGAAACGGGGCCGCCGAGGAGTGGGCGCTCGGCTGGTCGGCCGACGCCACCCAGTCGGCCCTCACGGCGATCCTCGCCTGTGCGAACCGACTGGGTGTCTGAGGATCAGCGCAGCGGACGCAGCACGATCGGCATACCGTCGATCGGCACGGGCATGCCGCCGTAGTCGTACCGCGGCTGGTAACCCGGCCGTGCCAGCTCGAGCCGGTACTGGCGCAGCAGTCGATGCATGACGGTCTTGATCTCCAGCTGGCCGAACACCATGCCGATGCACTTGTGCGCGCCGCCGCCGAACGGTGCGAACGCGTAACGGTGCCGCTTGTGCTCGCTGCGCGGCTCGGAGAACCGGTCGGGGTCGAACTTCTCCGGATCCGTCCACAGCTCGGGCAGCCGGTGGTTGATCGACGGCCACGTGACGACGTTGGTTCCGGCCGGGATGAAGTACCCGAGCAGATCGGTGTCGCGGATGGCCTGGCGGAAGTTGAACGGCAGCGGCGTCATCATCCGCAGCGACTCGTTGATCACCAGGTCGTAGTTCTCGAGCTTCTCGAGCGCGTCGATGGTCAGCGGCTCGTCGCCGATGCGCTCGGACTCCTCGCGCAACCGGTCCTGCCACTCCGGGTTGGCGGCCAGGTGGTAGGCCATGGTCGTCATCGTCGACGTCGAGGTGTCGTGGGCGGCCATCATCAGGAAGATCATGTGGCTGACGATCTGGTCGTCGGTGAAGGTCTGGCCGTCCTCGTCAGCCGAGTGGCACAGCACGCTGAACATGTCGGTGCTCTCCGAGCGCCGCTTCTCGGCGATTCGGTCCAGGAAGTAGTTCTCGAGAGTCTTGCGGGCCTGGATGCCGCGCCACCACTTCAATGGGGGCACGGCCTTGCGCACGATCGCGTTGCCCGCCCGCGTGGTGGTGGTGAACGCCTGGTTGACCGTGGTGACCAGTTCCTTGTCGGTGCCGGCCGGATGGCCCATGAACACCTCGGAGGCGATGTCGAGGGTGAGTTCCTTGACCGACGGGTAGAACAGGAACCGCGGGTCGTTGGTCGCCCAGTCGGTCGCCAGGACCTTGGAGGCCACCGAATCGATGTGGGGCACATACCCGGCCAGCCTGGTGCGCGTGAACGCCTCCTGCATGATCCGCCGGTGGAACATGTGCTCCTCGAAGTCCAGCAGCATCAGGCCGCCCTCGAAGAACGGCCCGATGACGGGATCCCAGGCGCGCTGGGAGTAGTCCTTATTGCGGTTGGAGAACACGGCCTGCGTGGCGTCAGGCCCCAGGGCCAGCACCGAGGACAGCGCGGGCGACTCGGCGTAGTAGACCGGGCCCTCCTTGTGGTAGCGCTCCAGGATGTAGTCCGGACCGCCGCGGAAGATCTCGATCATGTGGCCGATGATCGGCACACCGGAATCACCCATGATCGGCTTGAGGTCGCTGCCGGCGGGTGGCTCGGCGAAGACGAACTGATCCCACTCCTTCTCGAGAAGCCGCTTCTCGATCGCGCCCATGCCGGGGATGGTGTTCGGAGTGGGCGTCAACCGGCGCTTGGCCTGGTCGAGAAGGTAACGGGGAGTGCTGATCGTCGCTGGGGCCACCTGGACGCTCCTTTGCCGCAGAACGGGTGTCGGGGTGTGGCATGCGCCACGTGACCTTCATTTCACCGGCCCTGTTGACGCGTGTCAAGTTTCATTCCGGTGGCGGTGTGGTGCATGGTATTGACGTGAGTGCTGAGCAGTCCGTCGATTCCGCCGACGGGGAACCCCTCCGGCGAGGCGACCGCCAGAGGCAGGCGATCGTCAACGCGGTGCGTGAGCTCCTCAAGGAGAAGCCGTTCGCCGACCTCTCGGTCAGCGCCATCAGTGACCGTGCCGGCGTCGCGCGGTCCGGCTTCTACTTCTACTTCGACACCAAGTACGCCGTGCTGGCACAGATCCTCGCCGAGGCGGCGCGCGAACTCGAGGAGCTCACCGAGTACTTCGCACCGCGCGGTGCGAACGAATCGCCCGCGGCCTTCGCCAAGCGCATGGTCCGCAGCGCCGCTGAGGTGTTCGCCCGCAACGATCCGGTCATGATGGCGTGCAACATCGCCAGAAGCAGCGACGATGAGATCCGCAAGGTGCAGGACGATCAGTTCGCCGGTGTCGTCGACCAGATCGTCGAGGTGGTCCGCAATGAGATCGCCGCCGGCACTGCACATCCCATCAGCGACGACATTCCGGCACTCATCCGGACCCTGGGTGCCACCACCGTGATGACGCTGTCTCGTGACAACCGGTTCCTGACGCCGGAGAACGGTATCGAGCGTGGAGTCGAGGTGCTCGAGCAGTTGTGGCTGACGTGCCTGTGGGGCGGCGCTGCCGAGAACTGAGCGATACCGCCGGTATGTTCGGTTGGCATGGTGAACAGCTTCGCGAACCGACGGTGTTTCGTGACGGGCGCGGCCAGCGGAATCGGCCGGGCGACCGCACTGCGGTTGGCGGCCCAGGGCGCCGAGCTGTACCTGACTGACCGCGACGCGGCGGGGTTGGAACAGACCGTCGCAGAGGCGCGGGCGCTGGGTGCCCAGGTTCCCGAGCACCGCGCCCTCGACATCTCCGACTACGACGCGGTGGCCACCTTCGCCGCCGACATCCACACCCGGCATCCGGCCATGGACGTGATCCTCAACATCGCCGGCGTTTCGGCGTGGGGAACCGTCGACCAACTCACCCACCGGCAGTGGCGGTCGATGATCGACATCAACCTGATGGGCCCCATCCACGTCATCGAGACGTTCGTGCCGCCGATGATGGCCGCCGGGAACGGCGGCCATGTGGTGAACGTGTCGTCGGCGGCCGGACTGGTCGCGCTGCCCTGGCACGCGGCGTACAGCGCCAGCAAATACGGCCTGCGCGGGCTGTCGGAGGTGCTGAGATTCGACCTGGCCAGGCACCGCATCGGGGTGTCGGTCGTGGTGCCCGGGGCGGTGAAGACCCCGCTGGTCAAGACCGTCGAGATCGCCGGTGTCGACCGCGAACACCCCAAGGTCGACCGCTGGGTTCGGCGCTTCAGCGGGCATGCGGTGTCGCCGGAACGGGCCGCCGACAAGATCCTGGCCGGCATCGAGAAGAACCGGTTCCTGATCTACACCTCGCCGGACATCCGCGCGTTCTACGCCTTCAAACGGTTGGCCTGGCTGCCCTACAGCGTGGCCATGCAACGGGTCAACGTGCTGTTCACCCGGGCGCTGCGCCCGGCGACGCAGACCGGGGCGCCGCTCAACGCGAACCCCAGTGCCACGACGGAGCATTGAGCAGACCCTGCCCGACCATCTGCGTCGCGCCCGCGTCCCTGCGCAGCTCGATGTGGGTGGCGTCGGCGCCGAGGTGGTCCAGCAGCGCGGCCGAGTGGGTGACGACGCAGACCTGGGTGGCTTCGGCCGCCGCGCGAATCAGTGTCGCCAGCGGGCGCACCAGGTCCGGGTGCAGTGAGGTCTCCGGCTCGTTGAGCACCATCAGCGACGGTGGTTGAGGGCTCAGCAGCGCGGCTGCCCACAGCAGGAAACGCAGTGTGCCGTCTGAGAGTTCGGCACCGCGCAGCGGCCGGAGCAGACCGGGGGCGCGCAGTTCGACGTCGAACAGTCCATCGCTGACCGCCGTGGCGACCGATGCGCCGTCGAACGCGTCGGCCACGGCGCGCTGCAGATCCTCGAAGTCGGCCTCGATGATGGTCTGAATGGCCGCCGCCAGATTGTGACCGTCCTCGGCCAGCACCGGGGTGCGGGTCCCGACATGCGCGCGGCGCGCCGGCGCGTCGGCGTCGACCCGGAAGCCGTCGTAGAACCGCCAGGCCCGCAGCCGATCCCGCACCGCGGCCAGTTCCGGCAGTTCACCCGGGTGGGCGAACTCGGCCAGCACGCTGCGGTGGGTCGGCAGGCCGCGGGTCAGGTCGGTGAACCCACGACCCGACTCGTCGGAGGCCTGGGCCAGCGGTCCGGCCCGGCGCACCAGTGTGGAGCCCGACCGCAGCACCGGCCCGGCGAAGACCACCTCGCGCTTGATCTCGGGGTCGCGGTCGAACAACGAGTTGATGCCCGCCATCTGCGGCAGCCCGAGGTCCACCAGGTAGCCGAAATCGTCTGCGGCATAACCGAGTTTCAACTCGACCGTGCGTTTCTTGGTGCCGGTGCCGGCCCACAGGGCGGACTGCAGGCCGCCTTCCCGGGCAAGGGCGCCGATCACCTCGCCCCGGCCGCAGTCGGCCAGCAGTCGCAGGGCCCGATACACCGACGACTTGCCGGTGCCGTTGGCTCCGGTCACCACGGTCAGGCGACTCAGCGGCAGCACGATGTCGCGCAGCGAGCGGTATCCATGCACCGCGACGGTGGACAGCATGGGATCGACGTTAACCGGCTGCCATTTTGATCTTGCCGGTGACGGCCTCGACGAAGGCGGGCAGCACCGACTCCGGAACGTCCTCGCCGCACACCGCGAAGTCGATCACGATGTTGTTGCGGGCCGCCATACCGTCTCGGCAGCCCCACCCGGCGCCGCCCTCCTCGGTGCGTGAGGCCGTCAGGATCGCGTCGTCTCCCGTGCCGCGCACGACAACGTCAGCGACATTCCAATGGTTCGGATCGCCGCCGACGGGGGCCAGGTTGATGCGGCGATCGGCACAGGCCTTCCACTTGGCCGTGGCGGCGGTGACATGTGCTTCGGCGGCGCTGGAGTCGGGAAAGGACACCACGGTCTGCACCAGCTTGCGATCAGGGTCCGTGCCTTTGAGGAACTGCTGTCGAGACCCGGTGAACCCGCTGTCGAGGTAGGTGAGCTCGAGACCGGGGGACAGGGACATGCACGATTCGTCGACGAGCGCCTTGTCGGCCATCGCCTCGTACACCTTGTCGCCGTAGTCCGGGTTGGCGGCCATCTGCTTGGCGCCCACCACCGGCGCGGCCTCGGGCGGCGTCAGCAGCAGTCCCGACAGTGCTTCGAGGGGGACCGGCGTGATCGGCATCGCGGCCGGCGTGGTGGTGACCGGCGCCGGGGTGCCCGCGGTGTCTCCTGAGGAGTTCTGGCGGGGGATCAGCAGCACGGCGCTGAAGGCCAAGACGATCACCGCGCCGAGCACGGCGATCGACACCACCACCGCGCGGCTTCGTGTGCGCATCGGCGCGCTCCTCTCTGCACTGCTCAGTGCGCCCGACCTACATTGTCGGCGATGGTTGCGGCGATGCGCTCGGCTTGACCGGATGGATCGTCGCCGCTCTTGTCGCAGGCCATCACATCGACGATGATGGCGCCGTCCTGAGCGTCGGCCGACGTCATGGCGCGCTCACAGGTGGCCCGCGCACTGGTCTGCAACTGCACCAGGATGGTGTCGTCCGCGCGCAGCTGCAGTGGACTCAATGTCCACTCGTCGACCCGGCCGGGGCGCGGCGTGCTGGTCACCGGCTGTTCGCTGCAGAAGGCCCAGTCCGCGGCGGCCGAGGACACCAGGTCATGCGCGGCGCGGCGGTCGGCGATGCGTACGACCGTCTGGTTGACGGAGTGCACCGCGCGGCCCGGCTTGCCGTCGGCGATGATCGCTCTGACGGTGTCACCGGGTTGCGCTGCGGCGTAGGCACTCTGGTGGCCGGGTTCGAACGCGCCCAGGCAGCGTGTTGGTTCGACAGTGGGGGTGCGGTCGAGCAGCGTTGTCGAGGTGCCCACGACGTGCATGTCGTCGACCCCGATGAGTCGGCTCAGGGGCTCGGCGCCGATCAGCACGTGCTCGAGGTGGGCGCCGAAGGTCAGGTTCGGCATCGGTGGCCGCGGGGCGGCCATGGCCGGCGCGGACTGCGCGGCGGCCATGGCGACGACGCCGGCGGCCAGCGCAGCGATGATCCGACGGGTTGCGATCATGGCGAATCCTCCTCAGTGCCTGCTTCACTGTATCGAAGAAAGGCGTAGCACTGCGACGGTTTTATGCGGGAGGGGTCTCCAGTTCGAGGCGGACGCCCAGCAGCCGCACGGGTCTGTCGAGTTCGAACTGGTGCAGCACCGCCAACGCGGTGTCGACGATGACGGACTCCCGGGTGTCGGGTTCGGCCAGCTTGCGGATCTTGGTCCGGGTGTAGAACGTGCTGGTGCGGACCGTGACGGCCACGCGTGTGACGACCCGGTCCTCGGCGAGTACGTCGTTGAGGGTGCGCCGCGCCAACTGAGCCAGCGCGGCGTCGATCTCGGCCCGCTCGGTGAGGTCGGTCGGGAAGGTCACGACATGACTGCGCGATCTGGGCACCCAGGGTTCGGAGCGGACGGTGTCGTCGCCGCCGCCCTTGGCCAACAACAGGAGCCAGAGTCCGGTAGTGGGGCCGAACGTCGAGGTCAGTGTCTCGGCATCGGCGCCGGCGAGCTCGCGCACGGTCGTGATGTCCATGGCCGCAAGCTTTTTCGTGGTCTTGGGTCCGACACCCCAGAGTGCGTCGACGGGCCGGTCTCCCATCACCTCCATCCAGTTGGCGTCGGTGAGGATGGAGACGCCCGCCGGCTTCGCGAATCCGGTGGCGACCTTGGCCCGCTGCTTGTTGTCGCTGATCCCCACCGAGCAGGACAGGCTGGTCGCGGCGCCGATCATTGCCCGGACGTGTTCTGCGAGCGCCACGGGATCATCGACGTCGGCGCCGAGGTAGGCCTCGTCCCAGCCCCACACCTCGCACGCGTACCCGAGGTCGCGAAGCAGGGCCATGACCTCTTCGGAGGCCGCGTCATAGGCGTCGGGATCCGCGGGCAGGAACGTCGCGTCGGGGCAGCGTCGGGCGGCGGTTCGCAGCGGCATGCCCGCGTGCACGCCGAATTCGCGGGCCTCGTAGGACGCGCAGGTCACCACCTTGCGTGGTTCGGTCGGATCGCCGCTGCCGCCGACGATGACGGGGAGTCCCACGAGCTCGGGGCGGCGGCGCAGTTCGACGGAGGCCAGGAACTGGTCGAGGTCGACGTGCAGGATCCACCGGTGAGTGCGTGTTCCGGTGGTCACCGCCCGCACAGCTTGGTGGCCAGGCTTTCCCAGGCGTCACCGAGTTCGTCGACCGTGAGTCCGCCCGCGGTCAGTCGATGTTCGACGTAGTCGGTGTCCAGCAGTGCCAGCAGTGCGTCGGTCTGGGCGGCCAGATCGCCTGTGGTGCCGGCCGACTCGAGAAGGAACTCGACATGTCGGCGTTGCACGAGGACGGCCTCGGCGGACCGGAACTGGGGGTCGCGTTTGGCCGCCGAAAGCAGTTCATGGTGCGTATGGGCGAACCTGATCCGGCTGCGACCGAAGGCCACGAGACGATTCAGCGGAGGGGCGCCGGGTCCCATGGGAGGCGGGCCGAACAGGAAGGCCTCCTGGTTCGCACGCTCGTCCTCGTCGAGCAGCACCATCATCAGTCCGGCTCGGCTGCCGAAGCGGCGGAACACCGTGCCCTTGCCGACGCCCGCGGCGTGCGCGATGTCGTCCATGGTGACGGTGTCGGCGCCGTGTTCGGCGATCAGTCGGCGGGCGGCGTCCAACAGGAGGGCCCGGTTGCGTGCGGCGTCGCCGCGTTCCGGGGGCGCGGTGTCGGCGACGGGCAATCCTCGCGCTGCGCCTGCGGCCTCCACTCCACCACTTTAGCTCAGGCGGAAATTAATCGGACCGTGGTCCGGTTGAGAGGTGGGATGATTCTGGCGCCACAGTGGTGAAGGGATGGGACATGGCAGAGGACAAGACCAGGGTGTTGGTGCTGCTGGGCAGCCTGCGGGCCGGCTCGCTCAACCGGCAGCTCGCGGAGGTGGCGGTGGAGAACCCGCCCAGCGGCGTGGAGGTGATCCTCTATGAGGGCCTCGGTGAGGTGCCGCTCTACAACGAGGACATCGACACCGCGGACGCACCGGCCGCCGCCGTCGCCCTGCGCACCGCCGGCGCGGACGCCGACGCGGTCCTGGTGGTCACGCCCGAGCACAACGGCACCATCCCTGCGGCGTTGAAGAACGCGATCGACTGGTGGTCCCGGCCCTATGGTTCCGGTGCGCTCAAGGGCACGCCCGTGGCGGTCATCGGTTCGTCCCCGAGCGGCTACGGCGGAAAGTGGGCCCACGACGACACCCGCAAGGCGCTCGGAATCGCCGGCGCGACGGTGGTCGAGTCCAGTGAGTTCTCGGTGTCGTCGAAGGTCTTCGACGGAAAACATCCGCGCGAGAGTGCCGAGGTGACGGCGAGGGTGCGCGAGGTGCTGGAGAAGCTGATCGCCGACGTCTCGTCGCAGTGAGGCGAACGTCGCCCGGCGGGTGAGCCGGGAAGAAAATCACAGTGGTGGGGGCCCGGGGGGGCGGGGGCGGGGGGGGGCGGTTGGGGTTGGGGGGGGGGGGGGGGGGGGCGGCGCGGGGGGGGGGGGGGGGGGGGGGGGGGGGGGGGGGGGGGGGGGGGGGGGGGGGGGGGGGGGGGGGGGGGGGGG
>NZ_LZHW01000050.1 GCF_001667265.1 Mycobacterium sp. ACS4331
AACCCCCCGTGCCCCCCGGGGGCCCCCCCTGGGGGGCCCGGGGGCCCCCCAAACACCCCCCCTTCTTTCCCCCCCCCCCCCCTCCGCGCCCCGGGGGGGGGGGTGGGCGCCCCCCCCGGCCGGTCCTTTCTGTTTCTGGTTCACCGCTGCGTTCGCGGAGGTGGTCCTGCGGATCTAGACGCCGGTCGTGAGCCGGCGCAGCTGCGCGGTGGCCACGGAAAGCACTGACAGATCCGGGTTCTCGGTGTTCTGGAACTGCTGCAGCGTGCGTCGGGCCCGTTCGATGCGCGACCGGTTGTACGACTCGAACTCCGCTATGACATCGACACCGTCGGTGTGTGCACCGACGAGCCGGTGGACGTCGCGCGCGAGGTCCCGCAGCGTCCGATAGAGGTCGTCTCTCAACGCCAACCGCGCCAGCGCATTCCACCGACCGTTGCGCGACAGTGACGAGACCGCGAGCAGCAGGTTGTCGACGCCGAGGTGCGCCGAGAGCTCGAAGTAGATGTGCGCAAGACGGGTGGCGTCCTCGTTGTGCTCATGGGCCATCTCGATGATGTCGAGAAGGCTGTAGGCGTAGAGCGATTCGCTGATGCGGCGCGCAATGTCGGTCGGGACACCGCGGGCCTCCCAACCCTCGCGCCACCGGGCGACCGTGGCTGATTCGTTGCCTCGCAGCATCTCCCCGAGCTTGCCCCGCAGCGTCGAAACCGCTTCGAAGCGATTGGTCTCGTGATCGATGGACAGCGGCTGCGGTCGGTTGACCAGGAACCAGCGGGATGCTCGGTCCAGCAGGCGCCGCCCTTCGATCACGAGGTCGTCGGTCAACGCCGGGGCCAGGTTGGCAGCATGGATGTCGTCCCACAACGTGTTGAGGTCGAAGACGTCGGAGGCGATGGCGTGCGCACACACGATCTCACCTGTGGTTGCGCCGGTCTCCTCGGTCAGCCTGAACGCATACGTCAGACCGGAGGTGGCCACCACGTGGTTGACCACCGACGTCGCGATGATCTCTCGACGCAGGGGGTGCTCGTTGAGCTGATCACCCAGACGCCGCCGCAGCGTCACCGGGAAGTAACGGTGCAGAGCGGCGGTGAAGTCGGAGTCGTCGAAGTCGTCGGATTCCAGCAGTTCGGCCTTGAGGGCCAATTTGGTGTGTGCCAGCAGCGTTGCCAGCTGAGGTCTGGTGAGGCTGTCACCGCGCTTGGCCATCTCTGCGAATTCGTCGGCGTTGGGCAGATGTTCGCGTTCGCGGTGCACATCTCGATCCCTCTCGAGCGCGGTGGTCATGCGTCCGTGCACCGAGACCATCTGCGACCCGTTGAAGCGGGCGTCGCGCAGCAGTCGGTTGTGTGCCAGGTTGTTCGTCAGCACATGTGCGGCGACCTCGTCGGTCATCTCTGCCAGCAGCGCGTCGCGCTCCGTCGCCGGATAACGCCCTGCCAGGGCGATTTTGATGTTGACCTCATGGTCGGAGCAGTCCACACCGGCCGCGTTGTCGATCGCGTCGGTGTTGATGAGTCCTCCGCGCGAGGCGAACTCGATGCGCCCACGCTGGGACACACCCAGGTTGCCGCCCTCCACGATCACGCGAGCGCGGACATCGCAGGCGTCGACGCGGACGCTGTCGTTGACCTTGTCGGTGACGTCGGAGTGCTGCTCGTCGCTGGCCTTGATGTACGTGCCGACACCGCCGTTGAACAGCAGATCCACTGGCGCGCGCAGGATGTGGCTGATCAGTTCATTGGGGGTGACATGGGTTTCCGACTCGGGGATACCGAGCGCCTGGCGCATCTCGCCGGAGATCGGGATGGTCTTCGCCGTGCGCGGCCACACCCCGCCACCGGCGCTGATCAACTGGCGGTTGTAGTCATCCCAGGACGACCGGGCCAGGGCGAAGAGGCGCGTCCGTTCCGCATACGCCTCGAGCCCGGCCGGGTCGGGGTCGACGAAGATGTGCCGGTGGTCGAAGGCGGCGATGAGCCTGATGCCGCGCCGCAACAACATGCCGTTGCCGAACACGTCGCCGCTCATGTCGCCGATCGCGACGACGCGGAATTCGTCGGTGTCGGAGTCGATTCCGAGCTCTGCGAGGTGGCTGTCGCCGCTGACCCAGGCGCCCCGGGCGGTGATGCCCATGGCCTTGTGGTCATAGCCCGCGGAGCCTCCGGAGGCGAACGCGTCGCCCATCCAGTAGCCCCGGCCGACCGCGACCGCATTGGCGACATCAGAGAACGTCGCCGTCCCCTTGTCCGCCGCGACCACAAGATAGGGATCCGCGCCGTCATGGCACACCGACACTGCAGAGGAGGGGTCGGTCTCGGCGGCGTTGTCGACGACATCGAGCAGGGCTGAGACGAACTGCCGATAGCAGCGCATGCCCTCATCGCGCGAAGGTGCGGCTGCCTTGACCACGAAGACGCCCTTGGCGCCGGCGGGCACGATCATCGAGTTCTTGACCGCCTGAGCCTTCACCAGGCCCAGCACCTCGGTGCGGTAGTCGTCGTGTCGATCGGACCAGCGCAGTCCGCCGCGTGCCACCAGTCCGAAGCGCAGGTGCAGACCTTCGAAATCGGGTGAGTAGACGAAGATCTCGGACACCGGTCGAGGCTGGGGCAGTTCATCGATGTGCCGCGCGTCAAGTTTGTGGACGAGATACGGTGCCGCTGGGCCGAGCGCTTCCGGGGAGAGCGCGTTGGTGCGCAGAGTGGCGTTGATGAGGTTGCGGTAGGCGCGCATGATTCTGTCGGCGTCGATGTGCACCAAACCGTCGATGGCGGTGCCGAGTCGCTCGTCGGCGGCGGTGGCGTCGGCGTGCCGGTCGAAACGGGCTTCGAACAGCGCCACCGCGGCCGCGGCGGCGTCGGGGTCGTCGAGCAGCACCTGCTGAATTCGGCTCTGCCCGTAGGGCAGTGGCAGCTGTCGGAGGTAGCGGCTGTAGCTGCGCAGCACCGCGACCTGGCGCCAGTCAAGCCCCGCCGCTGGGATCAGCGCGTTGAAGCGGTCGGCCTCGGTGCGGCCGGTCCAGATGGCGCGGAACGTGTCACAGATCTGCTGCTCGGCCTTCTGCCAGTTCGCTGCGAAGCCCTGTGCCCCTTCGGTGTTGGGGTCGAGGACCAGCTCGTAGACGTGGCGGACGGTGCCGTCGGCACCAGTCCAGGTGATGGTGTGCTCGTTGATCACCTCGAGATCCATGCTCTCGAGGCCCGGCAGCATCCGGCGCAACGGCACCGGATGTCCTGCGGCGAGAGCGAAGCTCAACCGATTGGCACGATTCAGCCTCACGGCGATCTCGTCAGCGGCCAGAGCGTTCAGTTCTTCGTCGTTGAAGAACGAAACCGGGGACGACACAGATTCCTCCTGCTTTCAGTCATGCTGCACATCGGTGGGCAGCATGACTGAAATTCTGCAGGGTGAACCGCTGTCAGGGTTCGAGCACTCCGTCAACAAACACGATCAGTCCGTGACACTGTGTAAACCGCGGGTCAGCGACGTGCGGCGCGGTTGACCGCAGACACCACGGCGCGCAACGACGCCGTCGTGATCGACGTCGCGATGCCGACACCCCAGACGGTCTTACCGTCGATCGACGCCTCGACATACGCGGCGGCCTGGGCCTCCTCGCCGGAGGACATCGCGTGCTCGGAGTAGTCCAGCACGTTGACGTCGTAACCGATGGTGCCCAGCGCGTCGACGAACGCCGCCAGCGGACCGTTTCCGGCGCCGACGATCTCGCGCTCGATGCCGTCGACCTTGACCACTGCGGTGATGGTGTCGGTGCCGCCATCCACCTCGGCGGCGACGACCTTCTGCCGCATCCGCTCCAACGGGGTGACCGGGGCCAGGTACTCCTCGGAGAAGGCGTCCCAGATCTCCTTGGGTGAGACCTCGCCGCCCTCGCCATCGGTGATCGCCTGAATGGCCTGGCTGAACTCGATCTGCAGGCGACGCGGCAGGGCCAGGCCGTGGTCGGCCTTCATGATGTAGGCGACGCCACCCTTGCCCGACTGCGAGTTGACCCGGATGACGGCCTCGTACGTACGGCCGACGTCCTTGGGATCGATCGGCAGGTACGGGACCTGCCACAGGATGTCGTCGACATCCTTGTCGGCCTCGTCGGCGTCGATCTTCATCTGGTCCAGGCCCTTGTTGATGGCGTCCTGGTGGCTTCCGGAGAAGGCGGTGTACACCAGGTCGCCGCCGTAGGGATGCCGCTCGGGAACGGGCAGCTGGTTGCAGTACTCGACTGTGCGGCGGATCTCGTCGATGTTGGAGAAGTCGATCTGCGGGTCCACGCCTCGGCTGAACATGTTCAGACCCAGCGTCACCAGGCATACGTTGCCGGTGCGCTCACCGTTGCCGAACAGGCAGCCCTCGATCCGGTCAGCTCCGGCCTGGTAACCCAGTTCGGCGGCGGCGACGCCGGTTCCACGGTCGTTGTGGGGGTGCAGGCTCAGGATGACGGAGTCCCGGCGGGCCAGGTTGCGGCTCATCCACTCGATGGAGTCGGCGTAGACGTTGGGCGTGGCCATCTCGACGGTCGCCGGCAGGTTGATGATCACCGGGTTCTCCGGGGTGGCGCCCAGGGTTTCGGTGACCGCGTCGCAGACCTCTTTGGCGTAGGACAGCTCGGTTCCGGTGTAGGACTCGGGGGAGTACTCCCAGCGCCAGTTGGTGTCCGGGTACTTCTTGGCCTCCTGCAGCACCAGTTCGGCGGCGTCGGTGGCGATCTTCTTGATCGCGGCCTTGTCGGCGCGGAACACGACGCGTCGCTGCAGGATCGAGGTGGAGTTGTAGAAGTGCACGATCACGTTCTTCGCACCGCTGCACGCCTCGAAGGTGCGGGTGATCAGTTCCGGACGTGACTGAGTCAGCACCTGGATGGTGACATCGTCCGGGATGGCGCCGTCGGTGATGATCTCCCGGACGAAGTCGAAATCGGTCTGGCTGGCCGACGGGAAGCCGACCTCGATCTCCTTGTAACCCATCCGCACCAGCAGGTCGAACATCCGGCGCTTGCGGGCGGGGCTCATCGGGTCGATCAGGGCCTGGTTGCCGTCGCGCAGGTCGACCGCGCACCACATCGGGGCGGTGTCGATGACCTTGTCGGGCCAGGTGCGGTCGGTCAGGCGGATGGACTCGACCTCGTCAGCGAAGCTGCGGTACCGCTCGATCGGCATCGAGGATCCGCGCTGCGTGTTCCAGGCGGGCTGGCCGGGGTTCGGTGCGCCCGTCGGCGTGGTGATGGTGCGAACCGACGAGAAGGCGTCGGGGGAGGAGATCTCGGCTTTGGTGAAGCTGGTCATGATGGTGGCTCCGTGGTCTTGGATGGAATTCAGACCGGCGCATCGCGAAAGACCCGCGACGGGAGGCCAGTCTGGATCAGACCCCGTCGCGGCGTCCGAGAAGGAGGACCCGCTGCACGGCAAACACTGTACTCCGGTGGGTCCGTGTAGCCAAAACCGTCGTCGTAGAACAGACTGGGGCCGTGAAAGCGCAGGTAGTCGCCCTGGTGTTGGGCCTGGCGCTGGCGGGTTGCGCCCAGCCGGTGGACGGTGCCGCGACTGTGCGCGAACCGGCCGTCGACCCGGGGTTCTTCTTCGCCGACGACATCGCCACCCACGGTCAGACCATCGGGAAACGCGATGCCGTGATGCTGTCGTACCTGCGGGCGATGCGCCGCCTGGATGTCTGCGGGCTCGTGGAGCAGGAGACTCAGAGCGGGATCGGCGACATCACCGCGATGTCGACGCTGTACGCGTTCGACGAGTGTGACGTCGAGATCAAGATGCCCGGTGTGGCCAACCGGAAGTTCCTCAACGTGACGCTGGATCTCGCGCGGGTCAAGGAGCCGCCGTCGTTCCGGGCCGGCGACGTGCCGGTGTACGAGAGCGCACCGCGGTCCTGCGAGTACGTCATCCCGCTGGCGCTCGGTGAGCTTCCGGGCGCGTCGCCGCTGCGCAAGGCTGCGCAGCCTGTTGTCCGGGTGGGGCAGATCGGTGATCAGGACTGCGAGCTGACCAAGAAGTTCGCCGCGGGTGTCGCCGAGACGGTCGGCACCGCACCGCTGCCCCCGCGCGACGCCGCGGCGGTCTACCCCGTCGCCCTGGCCGAACGTGATCCCTGCGAGGTGCTGTCGGTGATCGCCGACGACGTCGACCACTGGGACGTCGCCGCCTCGCGGCCGTATACGTGTGAGTTCGGGGTCTGGCGGGACGGCGACCCGGATGTGGTGGGCCTGCGGGTGACGCTGCAGCCCAAGATCGTCGGCGTCGCGACCGAGGGGCACAAGCGGTTGAAGACGCCCGACGGTGACGAGCTGTACCTGGATCCGACGTTCTGCAGCGCAACGGTGTTCACCGGCCCGACGATGCAGCGAAGACTTGCCGGCGGGGACTTCGTCGACGTGGAGAACGTCGTGGTGCGGCCCGCCGTCACGGTCGAGGGCGGCAAGGGGGACTGTGGGGCCGCCGTGGAGGTGGCCGGGGTGGCGGCGCGGGTGTTCGGCTGACGCACGACGCCGCAGTCGCCCCGGGGGATGCGACTGCGGCGCCGTGCGGTGGTGCGTGGTTACGGGGTCAGTTCGTCCCGGTCACGCAGCAGATAGGCCTTGGCGGCCGGAACCTGGCTGAGCGCGTAGTACGTCACGGCCGTCGCCAGGCAGGAGAACGCCGACGAGCCCAGGAAGTAGAACAGCTCGCTGCGGATCTCGCCGGTCATCGGGTTGTACAGCGCGAGTGCGGCGATGATGCCGACCGCCATCGCGACGAAGGCCAGCACGTTGAAACCGCCGGTGTAGGTGTAGGCGCTGTGGTTGTCCAACCGGTAGATCGACTTGAGCGAATAGCGTTGGCGGCGAACCAGGTAGAAGTCCACCAGGATCAGGCCGATGAAGGGGGCGTAGATGAGTCCGGCCAGCGACAGGAACGCTCCGAAGTGCTCCTCGACCCCGCCCCAGACCGCCAGGATGGCGGTGTAGGCGGCCAGTCCCCAGCACAGCCAGCGGTAGTCGAGTCTGGTGAAGACGGACTTGAGCGCGACCGCGTAGGAGTAGGAGCCCACGCTCTGGGTGGTGACGTTCGCGAATCCCACGCAGACCAGCGACAGCAGGCCCACCATCGGCGCGGCGAGGTTGACCAGCATCTCGGTCGGATCCGCGGTCATGTAGCCGAATTTGACGAACATCGCGATCGCCATCACGCCGCCGGCGAACAGGAAGAACGGCACCAGCACGCCGAAGGCGAGCACGTTGCCGGTGAAGGCGTGGCTTTCGCGCTTGGCCAACCGCGGCATGACGCCGAGGGCGGCGATCCAGGACATCGCGAATGCGATGTTGCCCTCGATGGACATGGCGAAGGAGTCGCGCTGCGACATGCCGGAATCGGGTTCGAAGGCCAGGATGTCGGCGAAAGGCACTGCGCCGAAGGCGATTGCGACCACGACGGCGCCGACCAGGATCAGCACCGGGACCATGATTCGGGTGGACCACTTGATGGCCACCGGTCCGCCGATCGCGATCAGGGTGCCGGCCAGGATGCACAGCAGCGCGAGCACGGTCTCAAAGAAGCCCGGCAGGTTCAGCCCGAAGGCCGCGAAAAGCTGCATGAGGGAGGACGCGAAGATGCTGCTCGCAACGGCATACCAGGGGAAGTTGACCAGGACGATGAGCACGCAGATCACCCGGACGCCCTTGTATCCGAACAGCGACCGGATGCTGCACCACAGGTCGACCCCGTAGCGGACCACCGGCGGCACCATCAGACAGATGATCGTGATGAAGAGCAGGTTGCCGGCGAAGATGCTGATGGTCATCTCTTTGAAGCCGGTGAGCGAGGCGATGTAGGCGCCCTGTGAATAGCACCAGGTGGCGATGCCGTAACCGCTGAGCACCAGGAAGAAATCCCAGAAGCCGAAGGTGCGTTCGCCCTTGAGCAGTGGAACGATGCCGAAAATGGCTTCCTTGTCCACCTTTTCGGACGTCGTGGTGGTTGATGTCATTGAAGTCCTTGCCGGAGGTCAGTGGATGTGGTCAGACCAGGAAGATGGCGGCGAGGCAGCCGATGATGACGACGTTCACCGCCACCCAGCTCATCAGGCCGAAGCGGGGCCCGAAATCGTAGGAGGGGTCCTCGATAACGGTGACTCGCTGGCGGATCTCCTTCTCGAGTCTTTTCTCAAAACTGTTGGCAATCATCATCTTTGGAACTTTCTGTAGGCGGGCGAGCCCAGTCTGCCTAACGAACGTAAGGGATCTTTGCACGGCATTGTGGTCCACGCAACAGTTACCGGCAATAATTTCCCTAACGAGTGTTTGGAAGAGTTGGATTGCCATCCTGGGTGTTGCCGAGGGACTGCAGCAGGGTTGAGACAAGCGTCATCTCCGCCAGGGTGGTGCGGTGTGCCAGCGTCAGTGCGCACAGCGCGGCTTCGGCGACGTCCTCGGGTTGCACGCAGGCCGCCTTGACTTCGTCGGCGGGTGGGATGGGGCGCAGATCCAGGATGGGGGTGTTGACGATGCCCGGCAGGATGGTGCAGACGCGCACTCCCGAACCGTGTTCGTCCCAGCCCGCGCCACGGGCCAGTCCGAGCAGGCCGGCCTTGGTCGCCTGATACGCGGGCCCGGAGTGATCCGGCCATGCGCCGGCGACGCTGGAGATGATCACGACATCGCCCTGCCGTTCCCGCAGTTGGTCGAGGGTGGCGCGGAGCGCGTAGAAGGTTCCGCTGAGGTTCGTGGCCACCAGCTGCTCGAAGTCTTGGAAGCTGACCTGATGCAGTCTCCGGTTGGTGATGTTCGTTCCGGCCGCACAGACCAGGGTGTCGATCGGGTCGTTGGCGGCCAGGTGATCGGCGAGGGCCTGCACCGCGTCGCCGTCGCTGACGTCGAGGCGATGGGTGACCAGTCGGCCACTGTCGACGTGCTGGGCACCGATCGCGGTGACCATCTCCGGTTCGCGGCGCGCCGCCGCGTGCACGCGCGCCCCCGCCTCGATCAGGGTGCGAGCGATGGCGGCACCGATGCCGCTGCTGGCTCCGGTCACCAGGGCCACTCGACCGGTCATGTCACCCAGCTTGCGGACGGGGGTGGGAGTCATGGATACCTCTCCTAGATTATCAACTAGTGATACAGGCTATCAGTATGTGATAACTTGGCAGCCGTCCTGATGAGGAGGCTCCATGGCGGTTTCATCGCAGTCGCTGGACAAGGTCGCTCGGTTGCTCAATGCGCTTGCCGCGGCCGGTGGGCTCACGGCGACCGAACTTGCCGACGCGCTGGATGAGCCCCGCAGCAGCGTCTATCGGCAGCTTCGGGACCTTCGGGCCATCGGGTGGGTGGAGGAGTCCGCCAAGGCGGGGCAGTGGTCGGTCGGTGTCGAACTCTTCCGACTCGGCGCCGCCGCTCTCGCGCGGCTCGACCTGACCGGGGTCGCGCGCGGTCCGCTCGAAGAACTGCACGACGAGACTGGACTCACCGTCTTCCTCTGCGTCGCCCGCGGGGATCGCGCCGTCTGCGTGACCCGCATCGACGGTGAAGGGGTCGCCAGCATGGAACTCAAGCTCGGCGGTGCACTGCCGCTGGACCGAGGTGCCGCGCCGATCGTGCTCCTGGCGTACCAGAGCGAGGCTGTCTTCCATCAGTGGTGCGCAACCGCGGAACTGAACCGTGCGGAGATCGACCAACTGACGGCCAGACTCGACGCGATCCGTGCCGCGGGGCACGCGGTCTCCGACGAGGACGTCACCGGTGGCATCGCCGCGGTGGGGGCTCCGATCCGGGATCACGCCGGCTTCGTGGTGGGTTCGATCTCCGCCAGCGGCGCACGCACCCGTGTCCTGGACCCCGGCGCCTCACTCTCAGACCAGGTCAGGGCCACGGCCTCCGAAATATCGCGGGCCCTGGGATTCTCCGATATCCAACGAAAGAAAGGTTGACCCCGTTGTCCCCCGTCACCACGACTCAGGACGCCGCATTGGGTGCCGAGTCGATCGCCAGACTCACCGAGCGAGCACAGTTCGTGCGCACCGAGACGGTCCGGCTCATCGCGATCGCCAAGACCGGCCACTACGCCTCGACGTTCTCGTGTGCCGAGATCTTCGCGGCCCTCTACTACGACGTGATGAACCTCCGTGCCGGCGATCCGAACTGGCCCGACCGCGACCGATTCCTGATGGGCAAGGGTCATGCGGCGGTGGGTCTGTACCCGATCCTGGCCGATTGGGGCTTCTTCGACCCCAGCCTGCTCGACGAGTACACCCGACTGGGGAATCCACTGGGTGACCACCCGGACATGACTCAGGTGCCGGGCGTCGACTTCAGTTCCGGATCGCTGGGCCATGCGCTCTCGGTGGCCGTCGGTATGCAGCATGCCGCCCGGGTGCAGGAACAGGACTTCCACACCTTCGTTCTTCTCGGCGACGGTGAACTGCAGGAGGGGCAGGTCTGGGAGGCGGCGCTGAACGCCGCGCACTACAAGCTGCGCAACCTGGTGGCGATCGTCGACCGCAACCAGTACTCGCTGGACGGCAAGGTCGACGACGTGCTCGGAATCGAACCGCTCACCGACAAGTGGCGCGCCTTCGGATGGAACTGCGTCGAGGTCGACGGACATGACGTCAAGGCGCTCACCGAGGTGCTGCGTGCGGTCAAATCCAACCCGGATGAGCAGCGTCCGACGGTGGTGATCGCACACACCGTCAAGGGCAAGGGCATCGACTACATGGAGACCGAAGTGGGCTGGCATCTGGGCTGGCTCGATGCCGAGGACGAGAAGGACGCGTACGCCGAACTGGCCGGAGGACTCAAATGACCACCACAGCAACGACAACCGGCCGTCCCGGCTACCGCGGCGAATCGTGGCAGCTGAAGGATCTGATCTCGCAGGCGCCGGGCTTCCATGCGCTCTCCGGCGCGCTGTGTGAACTCGCCGAGGAGGGCGTGCCGGTCTCGGTGGTCACGGCGGACCTCAAGTACTCCAACGGCCTCGCCGAGTTCGAGAAGCGGTTCCCGAAGCTGTTTCATCAGTTCGGCATCTCCGAGCAGAACATGGTCAGCGCGGCGGCGGGAATGGCGACCGTGGGTCGGCACGTCTACGCCGCCACCTTCGCCAGTTTCCTTGCGCTGCTGTGTGCCGAGCAGATCCGCACCGACATCGCCTACACCAAGCTGCCGGTCCGCCTCGTCGGGCATCACACGGGCATGACCCTGGGGTTCTACGGAACCTCCCACCACGCGACCGAGGATCTGGCGATCATGAGGTCGATGGCCAACATGATGGTCCTGGCGCCGGCGGATCCCGGTCAACTGCGGGCGATGGTCAAGGCGCTGGCGCACGTCGACTCCCCGGCCTATCTGCGGATCGGCCGCGGCCGGGACCCGCAGATCTACACCGATGCCCAGTTGTCGAGCTTTGAACTGGGCCGCGCGATGGAGTTGGCCCCGCCGGCCGAGCTGACCGTGATCGCCACCGGTTCCATGGTCGCGCCCGCCAAGGACGCGGTGGAAAGACTTGCCGCCGAAGGCGTTGCGGTCGGGCTGCTCGACATGCACACCATCAAGCCGCTCGACGTCGAGGCCGTGCGTGCGGTGGCCGAGCAGTCGACGACGATCCTCACCGTCGAGGAGCACAACGTCCTGGGCGGTCTCGGCAGTGCCGTCGCCGAAGTGGTTGCCCAGCAGCGCGGTTCGGCGCGCGTTGCCATGCACGGCGTCGAGGACCAGTACGCCCCGGTGGGCCCGCCGACGCACCTCTACAAGCATTTCGGGCTCGACGCGGCGGGCATTGAGGCGCGCATTCGGCGCGAACTCGCCGATGGCTGAGCACGCGGTCGTCTACTCCGGCGCGGGTGTCCTGGAACTGACGCCCCGTGAACGTGTCAGCGCCGGTGCAGGCGAGGTGGTCATCGATGTGCACCGGGTCGGCATCTGCGGCACCGACCTGCTCGTGTGGGCTGGCGGCTTGGAGCGGGTGCAGCCACCGGTGGTGATCGGGCACGAGTTCTGTGGCCGAGTGGCGGCACCCGGCGCGGTCGGCCTGGCACCGGGCACGCCGGTGACGGTTCGGCCCACGATGAGTTGCGGTGCGTGCGATGCCTGCCGCACGGGGACACCGCACGTGTGCCGTCAGTTGCGGTTGATCGGCATCGACGCCGACGGAGCGGCGACCGGCAGCGTCGTGGTGCCCGTCGAGAACGTCACTGTTCTGCCGGTGGAGCTGTCACTCGATCTCGCGGTGCTCGTCGAACCCGTCGCGGTGGCCGTGCACATGGTCGATCGGGCCGGCGTGCGTCCCGGCGACCACGTCGTGATCCTCGGCGGCGGGCCGGTCGGTGCGCTGATCTCCCGGGTGTGCGCGGCGATGGGCGTCGCCGTGGTGGTCAGCGAGCCGAACGCGCGGCGCGCGGCACTCATCGCGGGTGACGGGATCACCGTGCTGTCACCGGATTCCGGTGTCGACGGGTTGATCGCGGCCAGCGGCGGTGCGGGTTACGACGTGGTGTTCGAGGTGGCTGGAGTGCCGGCCACCACGGAGATCGCCACCCGGCTGGCACGGCCGCGCGGCACGGTCCTGCTGGGGGCGATCCCCAGCACCGCCAAGCCGATCGACATCGCGGCAGCGGTGATGAAAGAGGTCACTCTGGTGGCGTCGCGGGTCTATCAGCCCGCTGATTTCGACGCCGCGGTGCGGATCCTCGCCCAACGCCCCGAGGCCTTCGAAGGCCTCATCACCCGGGTGGTCCCACTGTCGCGGGCCGTGGAGGACGCGTTCGAGGTGCTGCGCGTATCGCGGGATGAGATGAAGATCGTCATCGAACCGTAGGCACAGCCGAAAGAACCCCGCAGTGCGCTGCCCTGCGGGGTTCTTTCTGTCCGCGGCATTGGTCGGCGAGTGATGCGATGGCCCTAACGATTGTTAGCAAAGGCAGCGAGTCAGGCGAGGCCCTCGGGTGAGGCAAGGTGCAGTGTCATGTCGCGGATCAGCTGTGCGGTCCGCTCCGGCGCTGCGCCGTCCTCGGCGAAACGGTGGGCGTTGTCGCACAGCAGGATGGCCACCTGGGTGTGGCGTGCCGACTCGGCCTCGCCGAACCTGGCGGCGAACAGCGACTGCAGGTAGCCGTGGTAGAGATCGTGTGGAGTGGCGATGTCCTCGAGTTCGGTTTCGTCGAGGACGCCGTACACGCCCAGGCCGCCGTAGGCGGCGTCCCAGGCCAAGGCCTTGTCTCCGGCGGCCAACTGCCAGATCACATGGCGCTCCAAAAGTGTCCCGAGCTGGCACTCCTGGCTCATGTCCGGGTTGAGGGTGGCGGTCACATGCTGGAGGAAGTCGTTGTAGATGTCCCGCAGGCCCTCGTGCAGGATCTGTTTCTTGCCGCCGGGGAAATGTGAGTAGATGCTGGCGGCTTGGATGCCCACCTCGGCGGCGATGGCACGCATGGACGTTCCGCCGTAACCGAGGCGGGTGAACAGCCGGATGGCCGTCGCGGCGATCTGGCCGCGCGTGCCCTCCTGGTCTGGCCGCGCAGTGTCGCGGACGTGGAACAGCAGGCGCAGCAGGTGTTCCTCGGGCGACATGGGGATCGCGGGGCTGGCGGACATATCGGAATCCTAGCCGCGGAGCCGACGCGGCCGTGCCTGTTGACGACAAACCTAACGATTGTTAGGGTCTGGCGCCATGGATTCGACTGTGAAGCACCGCGCCCAGGAGTGGGCCGACCGGGGGCGGGCAGTGCTGGCGCGCGGCGTCACGTCGGTGGCGCGGATGCGTTCCAACGGTCCGCTGTTCGTCGGCGGTTCAGGGGCCTGGCTGCACGGGGCCGACGGGCGCTCCTACCTCGACATGATCATGGCGTCGGGTCCGCTGCTTCTCGGCCACGACCGACCGGAGGTGATCGAGGCCGTCCGTCGCCAGTTGAGCAGTGGTGTGCTGTACGGCAACCACCCGACCGAGATCGAGGTCGCCGAACTGCTCACCGAGATCATTCCGCACGCTCAGAAAGTTGCGTTGGCCAATTCCGGCAGTGAGGCAACACATCTGGCGATCCGCATCGCGCGGGCGACCACGGGCCGTCCGCTGATTCTGAAGTTCGAGGGCCACTACCACGGCTGGATCGACCCGCTGTTCTGCAACAGCCAGGCGGTCGATCCCGACCCTGACCTGTCCAGACCTCCCGTGCGCAGCCATGCGGTGCCGGGACTGCCGGCCGACGAATCGGTGTTGATCTGCCGGTACAACGCCCCAGCCGAACTCGAAGAGATCTTCGCCGCGCATGGTGACCGCATCGGTGCCGTCATCATGGAACCGGTGCCACTGAACTTCGGAACCCTGTTGCCGCAACCGGGGTTCCTGGAACGGGTTCGTGAACTCAGCGCGGCCCATGGCGCGCTGCTCATCTTCGATGAGGTGCTCTCCGGCTTCCGTCTCGGTCTGACCGGCGCGGGCGGAATGCTCGGTGTCGAACCGGATCTCAGTGTGTTCGCCAAGGCCATCGCATCGGGCTTCGGAATGGCGGCCGTGGTCGGGACTGATCGCGCGATGGAGTCGATCGTCAGCGGCGGGGTCTATCCGGCGGGCACCTACAGCGGCGGCCCGATCGGTGCGGCCGCGGCCAAAACGACCCTGGCCCTCCTGCGTGCCGAGCAGGACCGGATCTACCCGGGGCTGCAGCGGTCGGGTGTCCGTCTGGCCACCGGTCTGCGCCGGGTGGCGGCCGAACAGGGTGTGCCACTGACGATTCACCAGATCGGTTCGGTGCTGCAGCTGTTCTGGGATGTCCAGGGTGAGATCCGCTCCTTCGCCGACGCAATGCGGTCCGACCGCGCAACGGTCTCGCGGATCTGCGAATCGGCGCTGGACGACGAGGTGTTCTTCGCGCCGCGCGGCCTGATGCTGCTGAGCACGGCCCACACCGACGACGACCTCGACCGCGCGGTCGAGGCCTTCGGCGCGGCGATCGAGAGGGTCGGCGCATGACGCGGCCGATGAGCGTGGTGGTCATAGGCGCCGGTGCCGCAGGGCTCAGTGCGGCGATGGCCGCCTCGCGACTCGGCGCCACGGTCACGGTGCTGGAGAAGGATCAATACGGGCAGGCGTCCTCGGGTCTGTCCGCGGGAATCTTCAACCGGCAGACCGTCGGGGCCGACGACTTGGCGCTGCGCCTGTACAGCGCCCGCGCGATCGGCGAGTTCGAGCGTGAGGCCGGGCTGACCGTCGCGCGGTCGGGGTATGTGCGCCTGGTGCGGACCGAGGCGCAGCTCGAGTTGGCCCGCGAAGCCGCCGCCCGGGCCGGAACCGAGCATGTCGAGTTGATCAGCCCACAGCGGTTGGCCGAGATCGCGCCGGGAATCCGCACCGATGACGTGCTGTGCGGGATGTACGGTCCGACTGACGGCCACATCGACGGCCCGGAACTGTGCGCGACCTATCTGCGCCTCGGTAAGCAGACGGGAGTGCGCTACGTGCCGGGTGCTGAACTCGTCGGAGTGCGGCGCAGCCCGGCTCGAATCGAACTGCTCAGCACCGCAGGGGAGTTCACCGCCGATGTGGTGATCAACGCCTCCGGTGGATGGCTCGGCGCGGTGGCCCAGCTGTTCGGCCATTCGGTGGGGATGCGCAATCAACGGCACCAGACGGTGATGGTCCGAGTCGACTCCCTCGCCGACCGCGACTTCCCGATCGTGCAGTCCTATTTCCCCGGTGCCGAGGAGAACGCCGCGTACGTGCGTCCCGAGCGGCGAGGCGAATTCGTCGCCGGTCTGCATTCCTACGCCGCACACGGTCCCGCTGCCGACCCCGAATCCTATTCCAGAACTGTCGAATTGGACTACATCGAACAGGTTGCGACAGCCCTGGTCGAGCGCTTCCCGCAGTGGGAGGACGCGTCCTTCACCAGCGGGTGGGCCGGGATATACCCGATCAGTGCGGACGGAGGATTCGTGATCGGCCCGCACGCCGGTGACCCCCGTGTCGTCGAACTCGGTGCGCTCAGCGGAGTCGGTCTGAGCTTCTCGCCGGCGGTTGGACAGCTGGCGGCGGAGTGGGCGGTCCTTGGCGAGTCCCGCACCTTCGACTTCGCCGACTCATTTCTGCCGGACCGTCCCTCCTTGAAAGTGACTTCATGCTGAACATCCTGCTGACCAATGACGACGGCTATCAGGCCGACGGAATCCGCGCGATGGGGGCGGCGCTGACTGGGGCCGGGCACTCGGTCACGATGCTGGCGCCGTCGGATAATCGCAGCTGCACGAGCCACCGGATCACCGTGCGCGAGACGTTGGTGGTCGAGGAGCATGGCGAGGTCGACGGCGTTCGCGTGCACTCCTGCTCGGGAACACCCGCAGACTGCGTCCGGGTCGGTGTCCTCGGGGGTCTGTTCGCCAGACCCGACATCGTGGTGTCCGGAATCAATCACGGTGTCAACCTCGGTGATGACGTCCGGTACTCGGGAACCGTCTCGGCCGCGGCCGAAGCGGCTGTCCTGGGAGTTCCCGCGGTCGCGCTCTCCCAACAGGGCGACGATCCGACGATTCGGTTCCTGGCCGAGAGGCCATCGCGGTTCGAACACCTCGACGTGTTGAGTGAGCTGGTGGCGTGGTTCGCCGAGGCTGGGCCCGAGGCCAGCCTGCTGAACGTGAACGTTCCGTCTGGACGTGCGCAGACCCGGGTGCAGTGGAGCCTGGTGGGGCAACGCCGCTGGCGTGAGGTGACGATGTCGGTTGAGCGGTCCGATACGGGCGCGGCGATGGTTCAGTCCTGGCAGTCGGACCCGCGAGCGATCTTCGCGGCCGGTTCGGACTTCGCCGCCGTCGCCGAAGGGGCGGTGGCGGTGAGCCTGCTGTCGGTGCTCGGCGGACTGGTCGATGTGACCGACCCCGCAGCCGGTGACCTGGCCCAGCCTCACGGCGTCGTCGTCCACCCGCTGGCCCGCTGACGGTCGAACAGGCGGCGGACACGATGAACTCTGTGACCTTCGACGACTCTGTCGACCCCAGCCACCATGACGCAGTCCGGCACGCGCTGGACGCGATCTCGCACCCCGAGCTCTCCGGAGACGTCGACGTGGCGGTGCTGTCGGGTGGCGGCAGCAATGAGAACTTTCTGATCAGTGCCGATGGCGCGCGCCACAGCGTGCTGAGACTGACAGCCTCCGAAGCGGTTTCGCGCCGGTTCCGGATCAACCGGGTGGCCGGCCTGGAGTCGCACCTGTTCGCCCAGGCGGCCGGGCTGACCCCGGAGCTGCTGGGGATCACGATGCCGTCGGGCGACTCCCTGACGAGGTTTCTGGACGCCCGGATGGTCCGCACGGAGGACATCACCGCCGGCACCACCATCGAGGACTGCATGGCGCTGCTGCGCCGGACCCACCGCGACGGTCGCTGCTCACACGACTTCTCGGCCCTCGATGACATCCTGGCCTACACGGAACTCGCTGCGGCGGAGAAGCTTCCGACACCTCGTGACCTGCCTGCGATGGTCCACGCGGCGACGCGCATCGAACGGCACTTCCAGAGCCTGGGGGTGCCTAAGGTGCACAGCCACAGCGACGCCAACACCGCGAACTTCCTGCGGGCGGAGGGACGCCTGTGGCTGGTCGACTGGGAGTACTCCGGGATGGGTAACCCCTACTTCGATCTGGGCAACTTCGTGGCCGACGCCGACCTGTCACCCGTCGACGCCGACCGTGCGCTGGCCGGCTACTTCGGTGTGGTGCGCGACTGCGATCGAGCCCGACTGCTGGCGCAGAAGTTCATGGCGGCGCTGCGCGAGGCGATCTGGGCCGTGGTGGCGGCGCCGGTGCTGGGTGAGGTGCAGTTCGACCATGTGGCCCGCGCGGCAGACCATTTCGACCGGGCCCGGCGCAGCCTGGCGGAGTGGGAACAGTGCGCCTACTTCACGCGGGCCGGCGCCCAGCCCGACGATCCGCTGGTGTTCGGTCGGGTCTTCGGGCGCTCCGGCTGAGGGCTGCTCGGCACGGGCGTGCAGTCACCTCACACCTGTGAATCCGGGAACGCGATCACCGACAGGAAGCGAATGGGCAGCTCCACCAGATCAGACGGTCCGTGCGCGCCCTCACCGTCGAACTGCAGTGAATCACCCGGGTGCAGGCGGTACACCGAGCGGCTGTGGCTGTAGTCCATGACGCCCTCGAGCATGAAGATGAACTCGGTGCCGGGATGTTGGAACAGGGGATAGGTCTGGCTCTTCTCCGAGAGCGCCACGTGCAGGCACTCGAGCCGTTTGTGCTCGCCGCGCAGTGATCCCAGCAGCTCGTACTCATGGCCCTGCATGGTGCCGTTGCGGACGATTCGCGCACCCGTCCCAGACTTCACGAACGCCGCGGGCCGTTCGACATCGGCACCGCGGAACAGCGTGGTGACCGGCACGTCGAAACCCTTGGCCAACAACGCCAGTGTGGACAGGCTGCACGAGGTCTGGGCATTCTCGATCTTCGACAGCATGGCTTTGGAGATGCCGACCCGCGCGGCCATGTCGGCCACCGACACCCCCGCCTGCTGGCGGAGCAGGCGGACGTTGCGGCCGATCGCGGCCTCCAGTTCGAGTTCGCCGACCGGTTCCTGTGGGTCTCGATCGCGCGCTGTCCCGGACTGGTTGCGGATGAGGTCGGACACGCAGCCCCCGTCTATCGCATCTGCCCCGCACCGACGTATGGATACGGGCTTCTCAACAGATCATCCTCGCTGAACCGGGACAACCGGAAATCGGTCTCGGGGATCCGCGCGTCGCGGCTGTACCCGTCGATCACCAGGTCGGCGACCAGCTGACCCACCGCCGGCGCGATCTTGAAGCCGTGTCCGCTGAAGCCGGCCGCGACGACCAGGCCCTCGACGCCGGTTCGCGAAATGACTGGGTTCCAGTCCGGGGTGACGTCGTAGCAGCCCGCGTAGCTGCTGGTGATCGCGGCGTCGGTGAACCCGGGGAAGCGGGTGCCGATCTTGTCGACGGTCAGGTCGATGAACGCCTCGCTGGCGCGGTTGGAGTAGTCGTCGGGGTCGGCGGTCTCGCAGTCGGCGAGATCACTGTTGCCGAACAGGATCTCCCCGCCGGTTTCGGGCCGGATGTACTGCAGTGAGACCAGGTCGGAGAACACCGGGACCGTGCCGAGGCCGACCCCGGGGTCAACCAGCACGATCTGCTCGCGCACCACGTCGATGGGTACGTCGAGACCGTAGGGCAGCAGGAACGGGCGGGTCCACGCACCGGTGGCGACGACGACGGTGTTCGCGCTGACCTCGGTGCCGTCGGCCAGGCGCACCCCGGTCACGCGGTCACCGTCGATCACCAGGTCGGTGACGGCGGTGCCCTGCCGGACCCGAACGCCCGCCGCACGGGCGCTGACCGCGAAGGCCTGCGCGGTCTGATAGGCGTCGCCGTAGCCGCCGCGGGCCTCCCAACCGAACGCCGCGAACGCCGACAGGTCGGCCCACGGCCACATGCGGGCCACCTCGGCGGCGTCGATCTCCTCGGTCTGCACGCCGACCGCACGCTGGGCGGCGAGGCTTCTGCGCATCGACTCGACGTCGGGTTCACCGACGCCGACGACGTAGCCGGTCTGGCGGAACCCGATGTCATCGCCGAAGATCTCGTGTGCGTTCTCGAAGACCTCCAGCCCGACGCACGCCATCGCGGCCAGGGAACTGACACCGTAGTGGCAGCGCACGATGCCGCTGGATTTGCCGGTCATCCCCGAGCCCACCGTGTTGCGTTCGGCGACCAGCACATCGGTGACCCCGCGCCGGCTCAGCGCCCAGGCTGCCGCGGTGCCCTCCAAGCCACCGCCGACGATGACGACGTCGGCAGTCTCAGCGGTCATCGGCCCGGAATCCAGTCGGTGCCGGCCAGCGGTACGCGGGCCATGGCGGCCGCCTCGATGCTGACGGCGACCAGATCCTCGGGTTCGAGGTGGCACACGTGGGCCTTGCCGCAGGCGCGGGCGATGGTCTGGGCCTCCATGGTCAGCACCCGCAGGTAGTTGGCCAGGCGCCGACCGCCTTCGATCGGGTCGAAGCGGGCCGCCAACTCCGGGTCCTGTGTGCTGATGCCCGCGGGATCCCGGCCGTCCTGGAAGTCGTCGTAGAAACCCGCCGCGCTGCCGAGCTTCTCGTACTCGGCGGCGTACTTCGGGTGGTTGTCGCCGAGCGCGATCAGGGCCGCCGTACCGATCGCGACGGCGTCGGCGCCCAGAGCGAGCGCCTTGGCGACATCCGCGCCGTTGCGGATGCCGCCGGAGACGATCAACTGCACCCTACGGTGCACCCCCAGTTCCTGCAGGGCCTGCACGGCCTGCGGGATGGCGGCCAGGGTCGGGATGCCCACATGCTCGATGAACACCTCCTGGGTGGCGGCCGTGCCGCCCTGCATTCCGTCGACGACCACGACGTCGGCGCCGGAGTGCACCGCGAGCTTCACGTCGTAGTACGTCCGGGTCGCGCCGACCTTGACGTAGATCGGCTTCTCCCAGTCGGTGATCTCCCGCAGTTCATTGATCTTGATGGTGAGGTCGTCGGGCCCGGTCCAGTCCGGGTGCCGGCATGCCGAACGCTGGTCGATGCCTGGTGGGAGCGTGCGCATTCCCGCGACACGGTCGGAGATCTTCTGTCCCAGCAGCATTCCGCCACCGCCAGGTTTTGCGCCCTGACCGAGCACCACCTCGATGGCGTCGGCACGGCGCAGATCGTCGGGGTTCATACCGTAACGCGACGGAAGGTACTGGTAGACAAGGTGCTTGCTCTGACCCCGCTCCTCGGGCGTCATACCGCCGTCACCCGTGGTGGTCGAGGTGCCGACCTCGCTGGCTCCCCGGCCCAGCGCCTCCTTCGCCGGTCCGGACAGCGCACCGAAGCTCATCCCGGCTATGGTCACCGGAATGGCCAAGTGCAGAGGGTGTTTGGCGTTGCGGTCGCCGAGCACCACGTCGGTGTCGCAGCGTTCGCGGTACCCCTCAAGTGGGTAGCGGGACATTGACGCCCCCAGGAACAGCAGGTCGTCGAAGTGTGGGAGCGGTCTTTTCGCGCCCCATCCGCGGATGTCGTAGATGCCGGTGTCCGCGGCGCGGTTGATGGCCGCGATGGTGGCGCGGTCGAAGGTGGCGGATTCGCGCAGGCCGAGGCGGGCGCGGTCGTCAGTGTTCGGGGTCATCGGTCGGCTTTCTAGTAGGACCCGGCGTTGTCGACGTGGAAGTGGTACAGCTGGCGGGCCGAGCCGTAGCGGGTGTAGGCCGACGTGTCGTCGTCGCCGTAGCCCGCGGCCTTGAGCAGTCGGGCCAGTTCCTCGTGATGTTCGGCGCGCATCTCCTTGCTGACACAGTCCGCACCGAGGGAGGCGACCTCGCCACGGACGTACAGCCGGGCCTCATAGATCGAATCTCCGAGCGCCTCGCCGGCGTTGCCGCGGACCACGAGGGTGCCGGCCTGTGCCATGAACGCGCTCATGTGCCCGATGCTGCCGCCGACGACGATGTCGACGCCCTTCATCGAGATCCCACACCGCGCGGCGGCGTCGCCTTCGATCACGAGCAGTCCGCCGTGTGCGGTGGCGCCGGCGGACTGCGATGCGTTGCCCTTGACCCACACCGTGCCGCTCATCATGTTCTCGGCGACGCCGGTGCCGGCGTTGCCGTCGATGGTGACGTCTGCGTGCTGGTTCATTCCGGCCGCGTAATAGCCGACGTGCCCGTCGACGGTGACGGTGATCGGTGCGTTGAGACCGACGGCGACATTGTGTGCGCCAGCCGGGTTCTCGATGACGAAGTCGCCTGTCACGTCGGGGGCGTGCAGGGCGGCATTGACCTCGCGCAGTGGCGTGGTGTGCAGGTCGAAGTGCGTGCTCAGCGCGTCCATGCGTAGACCACCTCCGGTTCGGGCTCCCAGATTGCTGCGCGTTCGACGCCGGGCAGGCCGGACAGCGCGCGGTACTCGCTGGCCATCGCGACCCAGTCGTCGGTTTCGGCGATGACGGCGGGCTTGCAGGCGATCGCGTCCCGCACGACGGCGAACGAGTCGCTGTTGGACACCAGCAGGGTGTAGAACCCGTCGAACGTCGCGCACAGTTCTTTCAGGGCGGTTTCGACGTCACGGCCGCTGGCCAACTGTTGTGCGACGAACCGGGCACCGACCTCGGTGTCGTTCTCGCTGTCGAAAACCACACCGGCGCGGCGCAGTTCGCGACGGATCGTGGCGTGGTTGGAGAAGGACCCGTTGTGCACCAGGCACTGGTCGGGGCCCACAGCGTACGGATGCGCGCCCGATGGCGTGACCGCGGATTCGGTGGCCATCCGGGTGTGGCCGACGCCCTGCCAACCGCTCGCCTCGGCCAGGCCCCACGCCGTGGTGAGGTCGCGCGGGTGGCCGACGCCCTTGAGCACGGCGACGTCGGCGCCGAACCCGGAGATCAGCGCGTCGGGGTAGGCGCTGAGAAGCCTGGCCTGCAGGGTTTCGGCCGGTGCCGTGCCGGTGACCAGCAGTGTGTCTCCGAGCGCGCGGACCTGCACGTCATCGCCGAGGGTGGCCGCGATCTCGTCGGGCGCCGCCGTCAGTTCCAGCACCGACACGCAGTTGAGGCCCGGCGGGCACCAGGTGGGATTGCCGTAGACGGCCACGCCCGCCGAATCGCTGCCGCGGTCGGCCATCTCGCACAGCATGCCGGTCAGCAGCGCCCCGAGCTGGGGGTGGAGGTCCGGGCTGCGTAGATGCAGCCCCACGATCCCGCACATAATTTCTGTCTCCCTTGATGTTTCGTGTTTCAGAAGGCGGTGAGGTACTGGTCGACCTCCCACGCGCTGACGGCGCTGTGGTAGGCGAAGAACTCGTCGCGTTTGAGGTTGGCGAAGTACTCCGACACCCCTGGGCCGACGGCGTCGAGCACGCCGGTCACGACGGGGTCGGTCGCCAGCGCGTCCACGGCGTGCAGCAGCGTCGGAGGCAGGGTGGCGCGGCCCTGCACCAGGCCGACCGGGCCCGGGTCGGTGCTGCGCTTGATGCCGTCGAGGCCGGCGCCCAGCGCCGCGGCGATGGCGAGATACGGGTTGGCCGCACCGTCCGCGCCGCGCAGTTCGATGCGCTGGTTGTCCGGGACCCGGATGTAGTGGGTGCGGTCGTTGCCGCCGTACGACGGTTGCCGCGGCGCCCACGACGCACCCGAGGCGGTGCTCAGTGCCCCAGTGCGCTTGTAGGAGTTGACGGTTGGGCCGATCACGGCCTGCAGCGCGCAGGCGTGGTCGAGGATGCCGCCGACGAAGGCGTAGGCCGTGTCGGACAGGCCGAGTCCCTTGGTGTCGTCGGCGTCGGCGGGGAAGACGGGCTGTCCGGCGCTGGTCAGCGAAAGGTGGAAGTGCAGGCCGCTGCCGGTGCGGTCACCGAACGGTTTGGGCATGAAGGTGGCGACCATGCCGCGTTCGGCGGCGATCATCGACAGCAGATAGCGCAGCGTGACGACGCGATCGGCGGTCACCAGTGCCTCGGCGTACTCGAAGTTCTGCTCGAACTGGCCGTTGCCGTCCTCGTGGTCGTTGGCGTAGTTGGACCAGCCGAGGGTGTTCATGGCGGTGGAGATGGTGGTGAGGTGCTCGTACATCCGGGTGACGCCACGTGCGTCGTAGCACGGTTGGGCCGCGGTGTCGTCGGTGTCGGCCGTGCACAGGCTGCCGTCGGGGTTGCGCTTGAGCAGGAAGTACTCCACTTCGGCGCCCACCCAGGGTTCGAAACCGGCGTCGGCGGCGCGCTGGATGAGGGACTTGAGGATGACGCGGGGTGCAAACCGCCACGGCTGGCCTTCGACGTGGGGATCGCAGTGCACGATCGCCAGACCCTCTTTGATGAACGGGACGGGCGTGAACGAGCTCGGATCCGGGATCGCCATCAGATCGGGATCCTTGGGCTCCTGGCCCATGGCGCCGACGGCGTAGCCCGCGAATCCCACCCCCTCGGTGGCCAGCTGCTCGACCGCTTCGACGGGAACCAGCTTGGCGCACGGCTTTCCGCGCAGATCGACAAACAGTGCGAGCAGGAATCGGGTGCCGGCCTGCTCGGCGAGAGCGGCGAGTTGACTCTTGGTGGCCATCATCTCCTCGGACCTTTCGAAGTCTCGTGACAGGAATCAAAGTATCACTGGATGAAACAGCTTGCAGTGTGAGCGGAGGGCGGATTTTCGAGCGGGCGGATCGGGGTTGGGTGTCCCGCGTGCGGCTCCGTCGTCGGCGCGGTCGTCGCCCCCGTCGCCGGCGCGACACTAAACGTCCGCGAAGACACGCCGCGCTGGCCCGCAGAGGCTTAAGCCCCGGCGTCGAGGCCGAAGGAGCCCGTAACCGCCGAGGGGGCGCAGCGAGTGATGGTCGGCCGACGGTGGGGCGAAAAATCGCTCAGAGGCGGGCAACTCAGACGCCCACCTGGGTGCGCAACGCCCCCGGGGTACACACGCCCCTCGGGCACGCCACACCCCAAGGCCCACCCCAG
>NZ_LZHW01000051.1 GCF_001667265.1 Mycobacterium sp. ACS4331
CGCACACCCGCCGAAGAACTCGACCGACTACTGTCAGACCCGTCCGCATACACCGCAGCGACCGGTTGAATCCGCCCCGTCGAACGCGTACAAACGCGGACGCTCGGCGTGGCACGGGGCGTGTCCTTAGACTCAGCGGGTGCGCTACCTCCTGCTCGGTCCGCTGCACGTGGTGCACGACGGGCGTCGCGTCGACATCGGCCCGCCCAAACAGCGCGCCGTGCTGGCCGTACTCCTGCTCGCGCGTGGCGCGGTGGTCTCCACCGACCGGCTGATCGACGCCGTCTGGGGTGACGATGCACCCGGCAGTGCGACCGCGAGCCTGCAGGCCTACATCTCGAATCTGCGCAAGGCGCTGCGCAGCGAGGAGGGCGCTGCCGCGGCGATCGTGCGGCAGGCCCCCGGGTACTACCTGGCGTCCGAGGACCTCGACCTGGTGGAGTTCAGCGACCACTGCGTGGCCGCCCGACACGCCGTGGCGGAAGGACGATGGCGGGCCGCGGCCGACGCCACCTCCGCCGCACTGGGCCTGTGGCGTGGTGGTCTGCTGGCCGATCTGGGCGACGAACCCTGGGTGCGCGAGGAAGCCGTCCGCATCGACGAACTGCACACCGAGTGTCGCGAGAACCGCGTCACCGCGCTGTTGGCGCTGGGGCGCATCGCCGAAGCGCTCGAGGACGCCGCCGAACTGCGCGCCGACGAGCCGCTGCGGGAGCGCGCCTGCTGGCTGCACATGCTGGCGCTGTACCGCGCGGGTCGCGGACCCGAGGCACTGACCGTCTACACCGAGCACGCCGCCCACCTCGACGCCGAACTCGGGCTGCGCCCCGGAACCGAACTGCGCGACCTGCAGACGGCGGTGCTGCAGCAGTCACCCGAACTGGCGGCCTGGCCGCGGTTGCCGGCCTGGTCCGGCGCCGACGCCGTCGTCACACCGAGCAGCAGCACTGTCGAAGCGCCGGCGCCGGTCGGTCCGCAGTCTCTGCTGGTGGGCCGAGACCGCGAAGTCGCCGTCGTGAAAAGGCTGGTCGCCGAAGCCATCCGGGGCTCCGTCAGGTGGCTGGTGCTCACCGGGCCGCCCGGAATCGGGAAGACCCGCCTGGCCGAAGAGGCTGCGGCCACCTTCGCGGCCGCCGGTGGACGGGTGGTGTGGGTCAACTGTCCCGACGAACTGGGCACCCCACCGTGGTGGTCGATGCGCCAGTTGGTGCGGGCGGTGGGTGCCGACGCCGACGACGTGCTGCAGGTCCCCGACGGTGTCGACCCGGACAGTGCCCGGTTCAGCATCTACGAGAAGATCCACACCCTGCTGCGAGACCAGGGCCCGCTCGCGGTCGTGATCGACGACGCGCAGTGGGCGGACTCCAGTTCGGCAAGCTGTCTGTCGTATCTCGCTGGCGCACTGCGGGAACAGCCCGTCGCCGTGATCGTCACAGTGCGCGACGGCGACCATGGGACGGAGCTGAGCCGCCTGTTGGCGACTGTCGCGCGCGGTGACCGCAATCGCCGCATCGACGTACCCGCGCTGGCCCCCCGCGAGGTGGCGATGCTGGCCAACCATGTCGCGGAGTCGCCCGAGGACAGGCTCAGCGACGCCGAGGCCGAGGTGTTGGCCGACCGCACGGGGGGCAACCCGTTCTTCGTCTCCGAGTACGCCCGCCTGCCGCGTGAGGAGCGTGAGGCCGGCGACATCCCCTCTGCGGTCAAGTCGGTGCTGGAACGACGCCTGGCCAACCTGGATCCCGCTGTACTGCAGGTGCTTCGGGCCGCCGCCGTCATCGCCGAGACGCTCGACGGGCCCGCGGTCACGGTGCTGGCCAAGACCACGCGACTGGACCTCGACACCCTGGCCGACCACCTCGACGAGGCGGCCGACGAACGAATCCTGATCTCCGCACACGACAGCACCGGTTACGAGTTCGCCCACGGCCTGCTGCGCGAACAGCTGCTGATCTCGATGCCCGCCCTGCGCCGGCAACGACTGCACGCCAAGGTCGCGGAAGTCTTGGCCGACAGTGCTTCCCGTGATGCGGTGAGCCGGCGCGCGCAGCATCTGATCGCCGCCCTGCCGTTGGTGGAACCCGCGGTGGTGGTCGAGGCCTGCCGCGCCGCCGCAGAGGAGGCCACGGAACAGTGGAGTTCGGACACCGCCGCGGGATGGTGGCGTGCCGCACTGGACGCCTATGACCTGCTGCCTGCGTCCGAGAGGGACGACTCCGAACGCGACGCTCTCACGGTCGCCATGCTCGAGGCGCTGGGTCGGGCCGGCCGTGGTCAAACGGTACTCGACACCGCGGCAACGGGGTTGGCTGAGGCGCTGGAGTCGTCCAGATCGGCGACCGCGGGCCGGGTGGCCGCAGCGCTCATCCGGGTCAGCGGCGGATGGCCCTGGCTGGCGCCGGGCAGCGACCCAACGGAGTTGATCGGACTCCTGATGCGGGCCGTGGAGGAGATTCACGACGACAGGGCGGCAGCGGCACGGGTCCGTGCCGCGCTCGCAATCGGGATGTGCTACCTCCCGGACGCCACGGTGGCGGCCGGACTCCTGTCGACGGCAGCGGAATTCGCCGCAGAGCTGGGGGATCCGGACGTGCTGGCGGATACGCTGCTCGGGCGTCTGGTCGCCTATTCCGGTGTGGCCGAGCACAGTGCGTCGAGTCTGGAGGCGGTCGACACGCTGCTCGCACTGCGGCACAGCCGAAGTCGCGAGGACACCGTCATCGCGCACTCGGTGGCGACGATGGCGGCCATGAACCTCGGTGACCTCGACGCCGTCGAACGGCACCTGCGGGCCGGTATCGAGGGCAGTGAGAAGCTTCGGCTTCCGGTGCTGCGCGCCCAGCTGCGGTGGATGGAGGCGGTGCTCGCGGTGTGGCGCGGGGATTTCCCCGAAGCGCACCGGCACCACACCATTGCGGCGCAGGTGCACGAGCGGACCGAACTCTACGAGGCCGGCAGCGGTCTGATCGCGGCGACCTCGCTGCTGCGGGAGCGCGGCGGATTCGTCGACGAGGTGACGCTGCTGGCACCGTACGCAGACATCGGCTCCGACGACGTGATCAGGGTGGCCAAGGGCATGCTGCTGACGCTGCGCCGCGACGAGGAGGCCCGCGCCGAGGCGGCCGAGATCCTCGCCGTCGGCGTCGACGTCGGTCCGCACGTCTGGACCCACCTGGGTCACACGACACTGCTGGCGCACCTGTGTGCAGACCACCGACTGCCCGAATTCGCCCCCGCACTGCTCGATGCTCTGCGTCCCCACACCGGGCGAATCGCCGCCATCGGTCAGGTCGGCAGCGCGGGGCCGGTGGCATTGGCGACGGCCCGACTGCACGCCCTGCTCGGTGACACCGGCTCGGCGCGGTCCGACGTCGCGTACGCCCAGGCGATGGCGGAGCGCAGCGGGGGTGTGCCGACTTTGCTGCGCTGCGCCCTGCTGCTCTGTGAACTCGATGCTGCGGCTGGGGAGGACGTTGCCGACCGTTTGGCGTCGATCGCCTCCGAGGCCGACCGGATCGGCATGCAGTCGGTGGCCGCACTGGCCCGCGCACTGGCTTAGCAACACTTGGAGAATTCTTGGCGTCCGCGGACCAAGGGTTCACCAAGGCCAGCCCGCCAGAGTTGGGGCAATTCGTTCCCTGACCTTCTGGAGTGACCAAATGACCCTCATGTCCGTCACCGATGACGCGCTCGCCGACGATCTGCGCAGCCGCATCTCCGGCACCGTCGCAGTGCCCGGCGACCCGGACTATCAGCGCATCCAGCCCTGGAACGTGGCCGTGCCCGTATCACCGCGAGCCGCGGTGTTCGTCGAGTCGGCGCAGGACGTGGCCGAGGTGATGCGGTTCGCCACCCGCTCGGGCCTCAAGGTGGTGGTGCAGTCCACCGGGCACGGCGCGGTGCCCGTGGGCCAGGACGCGATCCTGGTGCACACCGGGCAGCTGACCAGCTGCACCGTCGACGCGCTGAACCGCTTCGCCCGTGTCGGGGCCGGGGTGCGCTGGCAGCAGGTGATCGACGCGGCCACGCCGTACGGCCTTGCGCCGCTGTGCGGCTCGTCGCCCAGTGTCGGTGTGGTGGGTTTCCTCACCGGCGGAGGGATCGGCCCGCTGGTGCGCAGTCTCGGGGTGTCCGCGGACTACGTTCGGGCCTTCGAGCTGGTCACCGGCTCGGGGGAGGTCCTGCGGGTCACTCCCGCCGAGCACAGCGACCTGTTCTGGGGTCTGCGCGGCGGCAAGGCCACGTTGGGCATCGTCACCGAAGTTGAGTTCGAACTGTTGCCGATTCGTGAGTTCTACGGTGGCGCACTGTATTTCGACGGTGCAGATGCGGCCGCGGTGCTGCATCAGTGGCGTCGCTGGTGCGCGGATCTGCCCGAGTCGGTGACCACGTCGGTGGCAGTGCTTCAGCTGCCCGAGATGCCCGATGTGCCGCCGCCGCTGGCCGGCCGGATGACCGTCGCGGTGCGGTATGTGGCCCTCGGTGACGTCGAGGAGGCACAGCGTCTGCTGATGCCCATGCGAGAGGCCGCCGACCCGCTGATCGACGCGGTCAGCGTGATGCCGTACGCGGCGATCGCCGCGGTGCACGCTGATCCGGCGGACCCGATGCCCACCTATGAGAATCACGCTCTGCTGCACGAGCTTCCGGCCGAGGCTGTCGATGCGTTGTTGGCCGTCGCCGGGCCCGGCAGCGGCAGCATGCAGGTGATCGTCGAGCTGCGCCAGCTCGGCGGGGCGTTCGCGCGTGCGCCGCGGCATCGCAGCGCGTTCTGCCATCGCGACGCCGCGTTCACGCTGACCACCATCGGCGCCCCCGCACCCGAGATCGCCGAGGCCGTCGCGGCCCACGCGGACACCGTGATCGCCGCGGCGGGGCAGTGGTCGACCGGCGGGCAGCTGCCGAACTTCGCGCCCGCGGCCGACGCGGCCCGACTGGCGCGCTGCTATGACGAGGACACGCTGTACCAGCTGGCCGCGTTGGGGGAGCGCTACGACCCCGCCGGCGTCCTGCGGAGCGGCCAGGTGGCCCGCTACCCCCTGTGACCTCCGTCTCGCGAGAGGCCGTGTCTGTACGTGAACACGCCGCGGGGTGCGTACAGATCCGGCCGCTCGCGGGCCCGGAAACGGCCTCTGACCAGTCGATTTGGAGCTTCGGCGCAGCGTCAGTAACCTAGTGTTCACCCGTCGCGGGGTGGAGCAGCTCGGTAGCTCGCTGGGCTCATAACCCAGAGGTCGCAGGTTCGAATCCTGTCCCCGCTACTAGTAGGAAGTGGCCCTCAGGCGAAAGCCTGGGGGCCATTTTCCATTCCGCCGCAAGCACCTTCGTCGCAGCGGTGCCCCCCGGAACCCTGACCCAGCTTCCCTCGGCGGCGGCGCCCACTATTACGGAACTCTTGAATTCCGGAAACGTCTGGTTCACTATTGACCCCGTGCCGAGCAACGTGCCGATCGCCGCGCCGACGAGGGCCAAACGCGACGCCCCCCGGCGCGGGCGTCCCCGCGACGACCGACTGGACGCGGCGATCGTGGAGGCCACGATCGCCGAAACCGCCGCCAAGGGCTGGACCGGCGCGACGATCGAGGGGATCGCGGCGCGGGCGGGCGTCGGCCGCGGTTCGATCTACCGGCGGTGGTCCAGCAAGTACGACCTGTTCCAGTACGTCGCCAGCTGCATCACCCGGCCCGCCGACGGCGTGGACACCGGGTCCTTCGTCGAGGACCTGTTCGCGGCACTGCTGCCCATCGCCGAGATGCTCACGCAGCCCGAACTCTCCGCCATCCTGCCGTCGCTGCTGGCCGAGGCCGGCACCGACGAGTCGATCCGGTCCACGGTGCGCACCTTCGCCCGACGGTGCCGGCAGCAGACGTTCGAGGCGGTCCAACGGGCGGGGCAGCGCGGCGACATCCCCGCCGACACCGACGCCGACGCGCTCGTGGACATGCTCGCCGGCGCCCTGGTGTACCGGCGGCTGCTGCTCGGCGAGCCGACCGACGCCGACGCCATCCGCGCGCTGATCGACCAAGCAGTCCGAAGCTGTTCACCCGAACCCGAGAGGAAGCCGTGACTCACGTCCTGGATGTCGACCTGACGGATCCACAGTTGTATTCGGAGGGCTTCCCACACGAGCTCTTCACCGAACTGCGCCATCGCGGCCCTGTGCACCGCCACCAGGCGGTCGAGGGCAGGCCGGGCATTCCGCCGATTCCGTTCTGGTCCATCGTCACTCACCCCGAGATCCAGCAGGCCAACCGCGACTGGAAGACCTTCGCCGCCGCGGGCGGACCGATGATGGCGCCGGACCCACTGTTGGAGGCCGGCCCCACCCTGGTGTCGATGGACCCGCCCGAGCAGGCCGAGATGCGCCGCATCATCACCTCGGAGTTCACGCCCAGGATGATCGGCCGCCTCGAGCAGCTGATCGCCACCCGGACCCGAGACGTTCTGGCCGCGGCCGCCGGTGACACCTGCGACTTCGTCGGTGACGTCGCCTATCAGGTGCCCATGCACCTGATCTCCGACATCGTCGGCATTCCGGAGTCCGACCGGCCGTGGGTGTTCGAGCGTGTCGACAGGCTTCTGCGAACGGCCAACCCGTCCAACGGTTTCTCCGAACAGGACCAGCTCGCACTGCAGGTCGAACTCTTCGAGTACGCGCAGCGACTCACCGCCGACAAACGGGCCCATCCCACCGACGACGTGTGGACCAAACTCGCCAGCCGACTCGACGGTTTCGAACTGGAGATGTTCTTCATCATCCTGGCCATGGCCGGCAGCGAGACCACCCGGAACGCGTTGTCGCAGGGCCTGGTCGCGCTGCTGGACAATCCCGACCAGTTGGCCGAATTGCGCCGCGATCCCACGGTGGCCGCGACAGCGGCCGACGAGGCCATCCGCTGGGCCAGTCCGGTGCTGTTCTTCGGTCGCACCGCCACCACCGACGTGACGATCGGCGGCCAGGACGTGAAGGAGGGCGATCGGGTGCTGTTCTGGTACCCGTCGGGCAACCGGGATGAGGCCGTGTTCGAGGATCCGTTCCGGTTCGACGTCCGGCGAACACCCAACCCGCACCTGTCCTTCGGTGGTGGCGGGGTGCACTACTGCCTCGGTGCAAACCTCGCCCGCAAGGAGGTGCAGGTGGTGTTCGCCGCCCTCGCCGACTACGACATCGAGCGGGTCGGGCCCGCGGTGTGGGCCGGCGGGGGACCGGTGCACAACGTCGGTCTCGGAATCGACTCGCTGCCCGTGCGGATCACCGCCCGGCCGAAGGGATGACCCCGCCTACTCCGTGAACGTCAGCTGAGCCCAGCGCTCGCTGCGCTCCAACTTCCCCCGCGGCGGCACGTCGTCGGCCGCGGGTTCGGCGGGAGTCGGCAGCACGACGGCGTGGTGGGTGTCCTTGAGCGCGGTGAGCAGCTCCCGCTTGGGAATGGTGTCCTGCCAACGCTTGACCATTCCCCACGGCACCATCGCGTCACCCTTGTTGAGCCAGTCGTCCAGCACGAAATCCTTCGGGGTGGCGTTGTGAGAGCCGTGGTGGCCCACCTTGTAGAAGTCGACGCTGTTGATGAGCTCTTCGCAGGAGGGGTCGCTGCGGACGTGCTCCCAGGCGCCGTGTTGCGCGTCCCCGGGGAAGAGCATCAGAAACCCGTCCACGTCGAGGACGAAGAACAGGCTGGTGTTGTTGACCGACTGCTCCAGCACCGACGCCGCGGTCAGCAGGCCCACGTCGTCACTGACCGCCGACAGTGCGAGGGCCTTCTGTGCGGCCAGCAGTTCCGCCGGAACGCTCTCGCGCGCAATGGTGTACTGAGGCGCGAACAGGGGCCGGCCGTTGTTCACCGGAGGCGTCGTGTCGTCGTCGAGATTCAGGCGCAGCCAGCCCGCGCTCGAGGGCGGATCCATCCGTTTGAGCATCGCGGGATCACGGGACGGGCCCAGCACATGTGCGACGATCCCACACCGCCCGACCTCCACGACGTCGTCGCTGGTGTCCGGCTTCGGGAAGAACCGCACGTCGTGCGGTCCGGCGAACCCGCTGCCGTTGCGGCCCAACAGCCGGTCGATGGCCGCGGCGTTGCCGCGCGAGTTCGCCAGGAACGCCTGCGCCGCTGTGAGCCGACGGGACTCACCGGAGCGTTCGACGGCCAGGGCCAGACGGGTGGTGATGAGCGCCTCCAACTGAGTCACCGCCCTGTCCTGCTTGGCGCGCAGCGCTGTGGCATCCGGATCGTCGAGATCCTCGACGAAGGGCAGCCACACCGTGTCGACGGCGACGTCCTTCCACTCGTCACAGGCGAACCCGCAGATGTGGTCCTGGTGACGATGCGTGGCGACCAGGACATCGAGATGCGGTGTGCCGTCGCAGTCCTCGGTCAGGTCGGCGATCACGGCACGCACGGTCTCGGCGATCGGCGGCGCGTCGCTGCTCTGGGCATGCCTGCCACAGTCGATGAGCATCCGCCACACCTCGGTGCCGTCGCGGACCGTGATCCGGAATGCGTCGCCGAAACCCACGTTGTACATGCGGATTTCAACTTTCTTCCCGCCCATCTTCTCCCCACCTCCGTCAGTCGTTGAAGTGCAGATTGGCGAACGTGAGCCGACTGACGCCGGGTTCGGCCAGCCACGGGGCCAGTGGGTCGTCGTCGTCGACTTGGCCGACCCAGTTCTGCAGGTTGTGCAACCGCTCGGTGCCCAGGTAATGGAACAGCTGAGCGTCGCCCGTCGGTGGGACGGTGAAAGGCAGCGGCTTGGAGACCACATGGATCACGTCACCGCTGACCCGCGCGATCAGCGTGGTGCCGGCGCGCAGGGGGGTGCGTGCGGCCTCCGGCAGGCCCGGCTGCAGTTGGTTCTCGAGATCCTCACGGCGCTGGACCAATTGGATCACCACCTCGGGTCGAGGCTGCCGATCGTCGGCTAGCCGAAAGGTGACGTGCACGCTTTCGACCGCAATGGGTGATCCCGAATCCGGGTCAAGTCCCAACGCCACCGCGTTGCGGACGGCCCAGGCCTGGAGGCTCGGATAGACGTCCGGTCTGCCCTCGCCGGATCTGCTGTCGGTGTCCAGGTTCATCGTCGCCTCGAGAACGAGATCGGCCACCGGGACGTCGGGGGACAGGCTCAACGGTTGAATTGGGCCCGGCCACAGCAGCGCCTCCTCGCTCAGCGAGGCGACCTGCGCCGGCCAGATGCCGCGGCGACGCAGTGACTCCACCAGCCCGGCCCGCAGCCGCAGCGAATCCTCCGGGTACAGAGCATGATCGGCGGTCACGATCGCTCGGACGATGTCACCGAACGTGACGTCCACCGGCGGGAGGTAGTCGAAGGCACGCACCACCATGGCCAGGTGCCGATCGGCCGAGCGTACGGCCTCGGTGGTCACCCGGTTCACCAGGTCCGGATGCAGACGCCCGGGCGGCAGTATGCCGGTGCCGCCACTGGCGATCCGCCTCAGATCGGCGACCGATGCCTCGAAATGATCCAGAAAGGCGTCGAACACCGCGGCCACAAGACAGGCTCCGCGTTCGTGTGGTTCGGTCGCGGCGCGGAACCTCGCCGGTGTCCGCTGTTCCTCGCGTGGGACCTTGGGGTCGATGGCCCTGCGCAGCGCCTCACCGCGCCCCGTCGACCGACCGAATTCGTCGGCCAGGTCGAAGAGCACGCCGCCCCGCTCGAGGGTGCCCTCGGTCGTGGTAACCGCGTCGAACACCACGTCGCGATGGGTGAAGTGCTGGAACAGGGCGATCAGGTCGGCGAACGCTTCGTGCGCCGCCAACACGTCCCGGTTGGTCGCTTCGGAGAAGTACCTCCGCAACCGGTGCACAATCGCGTGCGTGACCTCATGGGCGATGATGTCCGAGGACAGGCACGTGAATATCATCTGATCCGGCAGGTTCGCCCCGGGATCGTTCGTATCGGCGCGGAAGTAGCCGAACAACACGGCTTTCCGTTTCGGATCGAAGAACGCATTGCGGCCCTCAAACGCGTGCGGCACCAGGCGGAGGGGTCTGTCGCCGCGCCACCGGAACCGGCGTCCCAGATAGCGCTCGAAGCGCTCCAGGACGCCGGTGGTGACGGCGTAGACGATCTGTTGGTGTGTCCGCGGATCGCCCTCGGCGGGTTCCATGCCGTCGTGCGCCAGGACGAACGGATCGTCCAGATCGATCATCGCCGACCAGGTGTCGTGCACCGGGTTGTAGTCGACGACCTCCACCGCCTGCCCACGCGGGCCGGGTTTCAGCCCCGTCTCGTAGGGCACGCTGACCGTGAGGTGCCGGCCCGAGAGGCGGGTGGACATCGGGTCGAACGCGAAGGTCCGCAGCCGCCGTCGCCGGGGTGTCTCCAGCCTGGGCCCGCCGATGTGCGCAGTGCTCATCGTGTGCCGACTCCACTGCTCCACAGGCCGGGCCAGTGCGGGTCGATCGGCAGCGGATAGCCGGAATCCGCACGGTCGGCCGCGATGTCGTAACGCACATACTCCGAGCCTTTGAACAGATAGGCCTTGCCGCCCGGCCATACGACGATCTCATCGATGCCCTGCGCGAACGCCGCGGGCAGGCCCGGCCAGTTGCCGGCGATCGGCTTCGGATAGCCGGGATCCACGCGATCGGAGGCGATGTCGTAGCGCATGTACTGCGAACCCTTGAAGAAGTAGGCCTTGCCGTTGGGCCACACCACGCCCGCGTCGATCCCGTCGGCCCACAACCCCGGCCAGTTGCCGGCGATGGGCCGCGGGTAGCCGGCGTCCACCCGGTCGTTGACGACGTCATAGCGGATGTACTGGTTGCCGCGGAAGTAGTAGGCCTTGCCGTTGGTCCACAGCAGGCCCGAATCGATCCCACTGGCGAAGTCGGCCGGGAACCCGGGCCAGTTGCCCGCGATCGGCAGCGGGTATCCCGCGTCGACTTTGTCCGCGGCGACGTTGTAGCGCACGTACTTGTCGCCCTTGAACAGATACACCCTGCCGTTGGGCCACATCGACGTCGGTGACACCGGACCGGGGTACAACTGTCCGGCGAAGGTGGCGTCGAGGTTGTTGATGTCGGGACCGCCCGGGACCGCGATGCCGTCCTTCATGATCTCGGCGGGCAGGCCGTAGCACATGATCGACGTCGGGTCGGTGACCGCGCTCGCGATCAACGCCGAGTTGTCGAACGGGGTCAACACCTGCTCGATGACCTCTGCCCGGCTCCAGCCCTGGGTGCGCATGAAGTAGGCGATGGCCTTCTCCCGGTCGATCCGGTCGACGATCGCCCTGCGGCGGTGCTCATGCGGGAAGCCCAGCGTGTGCCCGGTTTCGTGCCGCACCACCCGGTGGAATTCCGATTCCGGTGTGTTCATGCTGAAGCTGGCGAGGTTCATCGTCGGCGCGTTGGCCGCGATCGACAGGACGTCGGTGCCCAGGTAGGACCAGTAGCCGTCGCCGGCCTTGCGCGCGATGCGAACCTGACCGGTGCCGGCGGTCTCGGTGAACTGCACATTCGACCAGGCCCCCCAGGCGTTCATGTGGGACAGGATGCGGGCGCGCAGATCGGCGCCGGGGTTGTCGAGGAAGCTGACGGTCAGCCGGACGCCGGACTTCGGCCAGCGGCGTGCGGTGATCGCCGACAGTGGCAGGTCCGGCCCCAGCGCGGCCCGGTCCTGCGCGGTGGGCGCATTCTCCGGGTTGAGTTCAATGGCCTTGGCCGCCGCCTCCTCCGCGAGTTCGGTCGGCAGTGTCTTGATGCTGCAACTGATGTAAGACATGGATCCCCCCGGGTCTGGACGCGGGCTGCGTCGCGTGTTGGTGGGCCGAGATTAGGCATGGCGACGGGTACCGGTCGCGAGTAGTCGGCTACCCGATGCGCCGGCATCGGTTCCGGCTCACCGGAATCAGCGATGGGTGCCAGCACCAATGACACCGGGTGCGCGGGGTGCTGATCCTGAAGATGGAACAGGCCATCGAACAGGCCGCGAACGGGCAGGTGGGCGAACATGGCGAAGAGACTGAGAGCGGCCGTCATCGGCGGCGGCATCGGCGGACTGTCGACGGCCCTTGCGCTGCACCGGATCGGGGCACACGTGCGCGTCTATGAACGGGCGCATCGGCTCGGTGACGTCGGCGCCGGTGTCTCCCTGCAGCGCAACAGTCAGCGTGTGCTCGATCGACTCGGCGTCGGCGCGCGGGTCCGCCGGTTCGGCTCACTGCTGCCCGAGTTCGAGTTCTTCACTCCCGACGGGACGCTCGTTTCACACGAGATGTACAGCGTCGGCGCCTGGCCACTGGCACTTCGCCGTGCTGACCTGGTGGCCGCCCTGGCATCCTCCCTGCCGCCGGGCACCGTCTGCACCGGGCACCGCTGTGTGCTGTTCGGTCAGGACGAGGACTCGGCGGTGGTGGGTTTCGACAACGGCGCACTCGTGCGTGCCGATGTCGTGATCGGCGCCGACGGCATCCACTCCACACTGCAGCGTCACGTCCTGGAGGCGGGGGACCCGGTGTTCTCCGGCATGGTCGCCTACCGCGGACTGATTCCTTCCGGGCGGTTGCCCACCTGGCCGCGGGGACTGGTGACGTGGGGCGGCGACGGGCGCCACCTGCTGACCTACCCCGTGCGCGCCGGTCGCTTCGTCAACTATGTGGGCTTCGTTCCGGCCGACGAGGGGATGGTCGAAACATGGTCCGCCCCCGGTGATCCCGCTGCGCTGGTGGCGGCGTTCGCCGGGTGGGCGCCGCCGACCCGCCACCTGCTGTCGCGTGTCGAGTCCACCTTCAGGTGGGGCCTCTACGATCGCGATCCGCTGCCACGGTGGACGACCGGCAGGCTGGCCCTGCTCGGTGATGCGGCCCATCCGATGCTGCCTCATCTGGGGCAGGGTGCCAACCAGGCGATCGAGGACGCGTTGGCCCTGGCGATCCTGCTGCGCGGCGTGCCCGCCGCCGACGTCCCGGACGCGCTCACGCGCTACGAAACGCTGCGTCGCGGACACACCGCCCGCGTGCAGCACGACGCGCGGATCAACGGGCATCTCTTCGACTCCGCACAACCTGTGAGTCTGAACCATTCCTGGGTACAGGACTACGACGTGGAGAAGGAGGCTCGTGCCATCGCGTGATACCTGCTGGCTGGTAGTCCCGATGCAGGCCAGCGGTGATGGCGCGGCCGTGGGGGAGGGCAACTCTGGAAAGAGCAAGCCTGCAACGGATTCTCGAAGGAGCCCGATCATGCGTAGTGGAATCATCTACATCACAACGGCATTGGCGGCATGCGGTGCGGCGCTGACCATCGCCGCCGCACCCCTGGCCGGGGCCGACACCGGCACGGTGCGGCTGGCGGTGGTCTCGACGGCCACCGGCGGCGACATCGTGCCTGCCGGTCACGGATACGGGGGCCACGGTTATGGGGGTGGTTTCCATGGTTACGGCGGTTTCCACGGCTATCCCCACGGCTTCTATGGAGCTCCGGTGTGGGAGCCCTGGTGGCCCTGGATCTGATGCGTCCAGACCCGTGCGTCGCCACGGCCAGCCCCTAGAATTGCAGCGATGACGGGGCCGTTCAGCTGGGATCTGCCGTACGCGTGGCCGCACACACCCACTGTGGCGCGCAACGTCGTCTGCACGTCCCAGCCGCTGGCGGCGCAGGCCGGCCTGGCGATGCTCGCCCACGGTGGCAACGCGGTCGATGCGGCGGTGGCCGCGGCGATCACCCTGACCCTCGTCGAACCGGTGTCCAACGGCATCGGCTCGGACGCGTTCGCCATCGTGTGGGATGGGGAGCGCCTGCACGGCCTGAACGCCTCGGGACGTTCCCCGCAGGCGTGGACTCCGTCCTATTTCCCCGACGGCCCGATCCCCTCGCGGGGGTGGAACTCGGTCACCGTTCCGGGCGCGGTGTCAGCCTGGGTTGAACTGCACGCCAGGTTCGGCGGGCTGCCGTTCGCCCAGCTCTTCGAGCCCGCAATCGAATACGGCCGCAGCGGATTTCTCGTCTCGCCGACGGTGGCCGCCCAGTGGGCCCGACAGGCGCCCGTGATGCGCGCACAGCCCGGATTCGCCGGGGCGTTCCTGCCGGGTGGACGACCACCGGGGCCGGGGGAGCTGTTCCGTCTGCCGGAGCATGCGGCCACGCTGGCGGCCATTGCCGAGTCGGGGGGTGAGGACTTCTATCACGGCGAGCTGGCGGCGAAGATGGAGGCGCACTCCAGTGCCAACGGTGGCGCGATGCGGGCCGCCGACCTGGCCGCGCACCGTGCCGACTGGGTCGATCCGATCGGCATCGACTACCGCGGTTACACGCTGCATGAGATCCCCCCGAACGGTCAGGGCATCATCGCCCTCATCGCGCTCGGCATGCTCGCACACTTCGACATGCCCTCGTTCCCCGTCGACTCCGCCGACAGCGTGCACCTGCAGATCGAGGCGATCAAACTGGCCTTCGCCGACGCGCAGGCGCACGTCGCCGACATCGACCACATGACGGTGTCGCCGGATCGACTGCTGGACAACGATTATCTGAAACAGCGGTCGGCGCTGATCGACCCGATGCGGGCCACGGCCGCCGCGCCCGGCAGCCCGCCGAAGGGCGGAACCGTCTATCTGACCGCAGCCGATGCCGCCGGGATGATGGTGTCGATGATCCAGTCCAACTACGACGGCTTCGGGTCGGGGGTGGTGGTGCCGGGCACGGGGATCTCGATGCAGAACCGTGGCACCGGCTTCAGTGTCACTCCCGGGCATCCGAACCTCATCGGCCCGCGAAAACGGCCGTACCACACCATCGTCCCCGCCTTCCTCACCCGTGCTGGGTCTCCCGTGATGAGTTTCGGGGTGATGGGGGGAACCATGCAGCCACAGGGGCATCTGCAGATGATGGTGCGCATCGCCGACCACGGCCAGAACCCTCAAACCGCCTGTGACGGGCCACGGTTCCGGTGGGAGCACGGGATGCGCGTGAGCCTCGAACCCGGCTTCTCAGCGTCGACGGTCAACGAGCTGCGCACGCGAGGCCACGACGTGGCCGTCGTCGACGACACCGATCACTTCGGCAGTTGTCAGGCGATCTGGCGTCTGCGCGACGGTTATCTGGGCGCCAGCGATCCACGCCGGGATGGGCAGGCCGTGGGATTCTGAGCAGTCCGAGCCCCGGCAGACAAACAGAGCCGGGGCCCGAAGGCCGCCGGCTCTGGAATGGGGAGACGTCGCGTCAGGCGTTCTCACGCTCGTAGCGCTGCGCGATCGCGATCAGCTCTTCGCGCACCGTCGAGGCGGGCAGCGAGCTGATGCGGGCGTAGAGGCGCCGACGTCCGATGGCGCGCTTCTGTTTTTCGCGGAACTGCGCGAAGGACATGTCTTTCAACTCCTCTGTAGACCCCCCGGGTCGCGGGGGAGCTCATTTCTTGGGTGGCATCCACGGATCGAGGATCACTCGATGTGTGCAACACGACAATCATCGGTGTTAATTCCATGTAACGCAAAAAATTCTGGTGTGAGATTGGGTACAGCCCAACATTTTTCGGTGCACGTACGTGGTCGCCGTCACATGCGTGGGCGACGGCGTCGCTGGTCACAGTCACCCGGGCAACGCCGGATGCAGCTGCACCTCCTGCGCTTTCACCGCGAAGTACACCGTCTGGCCGACGTCGAGGTCCAGGTCGGCCGCCGCGGCAGCGGTGATGTCGGCGGCCAGTCCGACACCGCCGTCGGGAAGGTCGGCGCCACGGATCCGGACCCCGGCACCGTGAAGGTCGAGTTCGGCGATGGTCACCGGGATGACGTTGCGCGGGCTGCCATGCGGGGCGGACAGGTGCACAGCGACGGCGGCGGGCCGAAACAACGCGACCGCACCACTGCCAACCGTGACCTCGCCGACGCCGGAAATCGAATCACCCCAACCGGTTCGAAGCAGCCCCGGGGCCGAGACGTGACCCGGGATCAGATTGATGCCGGCGATCCGTGCCGCGAAGTCGCTGCGCGGGGACGCCAGGACGTCGCGCACCGCACCGCTCTCCACGACGCGTCCGTCCTCGATGACGACGGCCTGGTCGGCGATCGCCAGGGAATCCAGGAGGTCGTGGGTCACGATGATGGCCGTGCGACCGGCCTCACGCAGCACGTCACGCAGCAGTCGGCGCAGTGCCGGGGCCGCGGTGACGTCGAGGGCGGCCATCGGTTCGTCGAGCAGCAGCACCTTCGGCTCGGCGGCCAGCGCGCGGGCGACCGCCACCCGCTGGGCCTGGCCTCCGGACAACCGGGCGGGCCTGCGGTCGGCGAGGTCCGCGGCGCCCACGGCGTCGAGCCAGTGCCGTGCCGCCGCCCGCGCCTGCGCCCGGGACCGCCCTTGGCAGCGCGGCGCGTAGGCGACATTGGCCAGCGCAGTCATGTGTGGGAACAGCATGGCCTGCTGTGACAGCATGGCCACCCCGCGCGCGTGCGTCGGTACGAAGGTCCCGGTCGCCGTGTCGGTCAGCACCGTGTCCCCGAGATCGATGCGACCGTCGTCGGGATGCAGCAGACCCGCGATCATCATCAGCAGGGTGGACTTGCCGACACCGTTGGGTCCCAGCACGGCGAGCACCTCGCCGTCGGCCAGCGCCACGTCGAGATCCACGCCCCGTTGCGCGATCCGGGCGCGCACCCGCACGCTGCTCACAGCGGACCCGCCAAACGCCTGCCGGCGGAGAGGATGACGATCGCCGCCGCGACCAGGATCAGCACCAGCGACAGCGCGACCGCGGCGTCGGCATCGGTCTCGCGCTGCAGATAGATCTCCAGCGGCAGGGTGCGGGTCACGCCCTGCAGCGATCCGGCGAATGTCAGTGTCGCTCCGAACTCGCCGAGCGAGCGCGCGAACGCCAGCACCGCACCGGACAACAGACCCGGAAGCACCAACGGCAGCGTGACGGTCCGCAGCACGGTCGTGGGCCGGGCGCCGAGGGTGGCCGCGACGTGCTCGTAACCGGTTCCGGTCGAGCGCAGCGCACCCTCGAGGCTGACGACAAGGAACGGCAGCGACACGAAGGACTGCGCAAGCACCACCGCCGCGGTCGAGAACGCGATCCGAATGCCCAGCACCTCGAGTTCAGCGCCGATCAGGCCCTGTCGACCGAAGGTGTAGAGCAGGGCGATGCCGCCGACGACGGGCGGCAGCACGAGCGGCAGGAGCACCAGCGCCCGCAGCACCGACAGTCCGCGAAACCGGCTGCGGGCCAGCACAAGTGCCATCGGAACGCCCAGCAGCACGCACACCGCCGTGCTCGCGGCCGCGGTCTTGAGGCTCAGGACCAGTGCGGTCCGCGATGATTCGGAGGTGACGAGCGGGATGAAGTGGGCCCAGTCGATTCGCAGCAGGATCGCGATCAACGGCACGATCACGAACAGCGCACCGACCGCGGCCGGGACGTAGACCCATGTGGGCAACCCGACACGGACCGGCCCCCGCGTCCGACGCAGCGCGGTCATGGCTCTGCGAAGCCGGCAGCCGCCAAGGCCGCCCGGCCGACTGGCCCCGTCACGAGGTCGACGAACGCTGCGGCCGCCTCGGGGTTGGCCGAATCCTTCAGGACGGCGATGGGATAGGTGTTCACCGCATCAGCGGCAGCGGGGAACGCCAGGGCGGTGACCTTGTCGCCGGCGCCCCTGGCATCGGTGACGTACACCAGTCCCGCATCGGCCTGTCCCGAGGTGACCTTGCCCAGCACGTCGGTGACCGCGGACTCCTCACTGACCGGGGAGAGGGCGACTCCGGTGGCCTTCTCGACCTTCTCGGTGGCCGCCCCGCACGGCACCTGCGGTGCGCACACCACGACCTGGATGCCGGGCCGGGTCAGATCGGCGAATGTCGCTATCCCCTTGGGGTTTCCGGGCGCGGTGACGATGGTCAGGGTGTTGGTGGCGAAGTCGACGGGTTCGCCGCTCACACGATCCGCGGCCCTGGTCATGTTGTCGGTGTCGGCGGAGGCGAAGACGTCGGCGGGCGCGCCCTGGTTCAGTTGCGTTGCGAGATCCGAGGATCCGGCGAAGTTGAAGGTGACGGTGGTGCCGGGATGGTCCTGCTCGAACCTGCTGCCGAGTTCGGTGAAGGTGGATTTGAGCGATGCGGCGGCGAACACGATGATCGATGACGAATCCTCCTGTGAGGAGGTACATCCGGCGACGAGCAGGGCAAGGGTCAGGGGCACGAGGGCGGCGGGGGCCTTCATCAGCGTGCCGTCTCGACGACCACGTTCGTGGCCTTGACCACGGCCACGGCCGGGACACCGGGCTCGAGGCCGAGCTGCCGCACGGACTCGGTGCTCATCAGCGAGACCATGGTGAACGGTCCACACTGCATCTGCACTTCACTCATGACCTGATCGGAGGTCACCTTCGTGACCAGACCGACGAGGCGGTTGCGTGCCGAACTCCCGGCTCCGGTCGGGTCCGGCGGAGGCGACGCGTGCTCACGGGCGAACTCGGCGAGCACGTCACCGGCGATCACCTTCCGCCCCGACTCGTCCTTGAACGCCGGCAGGGTCCCGCTGTCGATCCAGCGGCGCACGGTGTCGTCGCTGACCCCGAGAAACGCGGCGGCATCCTTGATCCGAATGGCGGGCATGCTGTCCTCCGGGGCCGACTGAACCGCTTTTGCGGAGTTATCAGCCAAAAGTATCTGCGTCTGCGGATCTCAGGTCAACCGGCCCAACCGCACGGGGAGGCCGTCGGCCGGCGTCGGCCCCGTGCCCCAGGTCATTCGCGGCCGGTACCCGGCGGGCAGGCGCCAGGAGAAGTTGAGCAGCAGGTGATGCATGATCGCCTTGACGTTCATATCGGCGAACTGCTGGCCCAGGCACTTGTGCACGCCGCCGCCGAAGGGTGCGAACGCGTACCTGTGGATCGGTGTGGCATCCGCCCCCGCCAGGAACCGTCCGGGATCGAACTGGTCGGGATTGGGCCACCAGTCCTCCAGGCGCATGGACGCATAGACGCTGATGGCCACGTGGGTTCCGCTCGGGATGAAGTGGCCGGCCACCTCGGTGTCTTTGATGGTCTGCCGGAACAGTCCGCCAGCCGGTGCGTACATCCGCAGGATCTCCTTGAAGGCCGCGTCGAGGAGGGGGAATGCGTGGTCGAGATCCTCAAGGGACAGGTCCCCCGAGTACGCACGCGCCTCGTCGCGCAGGGCGTTCTGCCAGCTGATGTTGCGGCCGAGTTCATACCCGAGCATGGAGATGGCGATCGCGCTCGTGTCGTGGGCGGCCATCAGCAGGAAGATCATGTGATTGACGATGTCGGCGTCACTGAACACGTCCCCGTCCTCGCTGCGACTTCGGCACAGCATCGAGAACAGGTCGGTTCCCTCACCGGCGCGGCGGGCTGGAAGCTGGTGTGCGAAATAGCGTTCCAGGCGTTCTCTGGCGCGCAGCCCGCGAGCCCAGACCCCGCCGGGGACATCGGCCCGGATGATGGCCTGGCCGCCGCAGACCGTGTCGTGGAAGTCGCGCGACAGCTGATCGGACTCGGCGCCGAGGGTGGCACCGACGAACACCTCGGCGGCCTGGTCCAACAGCAGGTGCTTGACGCCGTCGTAGAGCGGAAACTGCTCTGCTGCAGGCCAATGCGTGATGGTCTGCGCGATTCCGGGTTTCATCAGGTCGAGGTAGCCGTTCAGCGCGCTGCGGGTGAATGCCGTCTGCATGATGCGCCGGTGGTCGCGGTGCTCTTCGAAATCGAGCAGCATGATGCCGCGGCGGAAGAACGGTCCGATGATCGGCGCCCATCCTCGGGTGCTGGAGAACGCCTTGTCGCGGTTGACCCATGCCGTTTCGAGCGCCTCCGGTCCGATCAACTGCACGACCCGTAACCCCACACCGCCCACCCAGGACACCGGCCCATGCAGTTCATAACGGCGGCGGGCGAACTCAAGGGGTTCGGCCAGGGAACTGAGGGCGTGACCGAGGAAGGGGAGTCCGTAGTCGCCCATGACCGGTTTGAGCCCGGAACCCGCCGGCGGAGAGGCCAGCGGCTGCGTCCTGCCGGGATAGCGCGACGCCAGGTTGGCGGCCGCGGTGAGGACACGCTGGCGGGTCGCCGAGAGCACGTCGGGGGAGGGGAGGGCTTCGAGAACGTGCACGGGCGCTCCTTGGACTGAGATCCGGATCCGTGACAATCTGGTACAGAACCGTCCCAGATGGCCGCGGTGGTGTCAAGGGTGTGAAGTGCGGATAGGGAGAACCGATGACCGATCAGCGAACCTACGGTGGCAGGTCCGCGCAGCAGCGGCGCTTGGACCGGCGGGCGCGGCTGATCGGCGCCGCACTCGAGGCCATGGCCGGCAACGACTGGCGAACCGTCACCGTGGACAAGCTGTGTGCCGCTGCGGGCCTGAACAAGCGCTACTTCTACGAGAACTTCACCGACCTCGACTCGCTTGCGGCCGCGGTCGTCGACGACATCGCCGACGAGGTGCGAACCGCGGCACTGACCGCCGCGGCCGAGACCGCGGCCGAGTCGCTGGAGCGGCAGGCCGAAGCGGCCGTGGGCGCCGTGGTTCGCACGGTCGTGAGTGATCCCCGCCGGGCCCGCGTGATCTTCGGGGCAGTGCCGAGTTCGGCTGCGCTTCACCAACATCGGGTCAGTGTCATGCGTGGGCTGACTCGGGTCCTGGTCTCGCGGGCGCGTGCGGTGCATGGCGTCGCGCTGGAGAAGGATCCACTGGCGCAGCTCGCGCCCGCGTTCATCGTCGGCGGCACCGCGGATGCGATCCTGGCCTTCGTCGACGGTCGGGCGCAGGTCTCGCTCGACGAGCTCATCGCCACTCTCACCACGCTGTGGATGCTCACCGGAGACGGCGCCGCCGAGGTCGCGCGCACTCGGCTGGGGCACTGACGGGTGCACCGGTCCTCGGCGCGCCCGGGCGGGGCGGCGACAGCCGGGTAGCATCCCATGTGCGCTGGCCTTACGGTGCTCAACGCGGAAGGGTGGGATGAATGGCGTATGTGCCCTCGGATGAGCGGCGCCATCAGTTCATCCAGGCCGCGGCGAAGGTGATCCGGGAAGAGGGGTTGGCCAAGGCGACGACTCGCCGGATCGCGCAGGAGGCGAAAGCACCGCTGGCGAGCCTGCACTACTGCTTCAGAAACAAAGAGGATCTGTTCGTCGCGGTGTCGCAGACGTTCGGCGAGTCCGGCACGGCCTACGTCGGACGCAATGTGGTGGCCGGCATGGGTGTCCTCAAGGCCACTCAGGAGCTGCTCCGGGCCTTCACGGAACTGGTCGCTGAGAGCAACGAGGCGCAGATCGGCGAGTTCGAGTTCTATGCGTGGGCCATGCGGTCCCCCGAGCGGCATCGAGCCTCAAAGGTCGTCTATGCACTGTGGACCTCGCGACTGGCGGGATACCTGACGCTGGCGTGTTCCGGTTCCGATGAGGACGTCGACCGGGACGTCGATGTGGAGTCGCTCGGCCGCGCGATCTTGGCCGTGACGGACGGCTTCTCGCTGCAGGTTCAGTTTGCCGGGGAGGACCGATTGGCCGCGAACATGGACCGCGCGGCTGCCGCGTTGGTCGCGGCGGTCGAGGCCGGGGTGTACCGAAACTCGGCACCGCTCCAGGGCTGACGCGAAAAAGCTCATCCGACACATCCGAAACGGTCAATTTCGCGTTTCTGCTTGACGTGGGCGCGGCGGCGTTGTTCTATGATCCGCATCACTAGTTGGTCAAGTGATCAGGTCAACCGACTAAGCATGGTCTGCCGGCCTGTCCCGTCGTCGCACGCGCGGCCCGCCAGGAGGAATCGCGACTTCACACACCCTGTCGTCGCCGCCGCACAACAGATGGCGCACAAGGGGTTTCGACCAGAGTCAGACGTAGCCACCGCTGACCCCGTCAGCTCAACCGGAGAAGGAACGTGACGCACGAATTGAGTGAGACGCCTGAGGTGGCGTCCAAGGACGGGGTCGCCGGGCAGCCGGCACTTCGGCGATCGATGGGCCTGTTCGGCCTCCTGTTCACCGTACTGGCGTTCAACGGTCCGCTGACCATCGTCGTCGGGTACATCACGGTCGTCATCGGCATGGGCAACGGTCTGGGCGCACCGGTGGCGTACCTGGCCACCGGTGTCCTGATCTGGCTGTTCTCCGTCGGATTCATCAAGATGGCCGGACACCTTCCCAACCCGGGCGGCTTCTACGCCTTCATCACAGCGGGTCTGGGCAGACTGCCGGGCCTCGGAGCCTCGTTCGTCGCGCTGATCTGCTACTACTTCATCCTGCTCGGTGTCTACGCGTTCAACGGCGTGCTGATGCAGTCGCTGGTGGCCGACACACTCAACGGCCCCGACATCCCATGGTGGTTCTGGGTGGCGCTGCTGATGGTCATCACCGGCATCCTGGGCTACCTCAAGGTGGAACTGTCGGCGCGCGTCCTGAGCTGGGTGCTGGCGACCGAGATCCTGGTGACGCTCGTCTACGCGGCCTGTGTGACCTTCCAGGGTGGTGCGGAGGGTCTGTCGATGGCCTCTTTCGAGCCCAGCAACTTCCTGTCCGGCTCCATCGGACTCGCGCTGCTCTTCGCGATCATGAACTTCGGTGGTTTCGAGGCCACCGCGATCTATCGCGAAGAGGTCAAGGACCCCGATCGCACCATTCCGCTGGCCTCGACCATCTTCATCTTCACCGTCACGGCGCTCTACGGCCTGGCCGCCTGGGTCATCGTCCAGGCGCTGGGCCCCTCACGGGCGGTCGAAGCCGCCGCGGCCGATCCGGCCGGGGTGGTCCCGGTGACCGTCGGCCAGTTCGTCGGCAACTGGGCGCAGCTTCTGGTCTCGGTGCTGGTGGTCAGCGGTGTCTTCGCGGCAATCCTGGCCAGCCACAACATCACGGCGCGCTACGCGTACAACCTCAGTGTCGACCGCATTCTGCCGAAGCGACTGGCCGCGGTGCACGGCGACCACGGATCGCCGCACCAGTCCTCGGTGGCGGTCTCCATCGCAGCCGTGCTGGGCCTGGCCCCCTTCGCGTTCCTGAATGTCGATCCGAACATCCTCTACGCGCAGTTGTCCGGTGTGTTCGGCTACGCGTTCATCCTGCTGCTCGTGATCACCAGCTTCGCGGTCCCGCTGTGGCTGCGGCGGCAGAACATTCCGGGACTCACCGTGTGGCACACCACGATTGCGCCAGGTCTGGCGATCCTCGGTCTGCTCGCGGCGCTGTATCTGACCACGACGAACTTCGCGCTCCTGCTCGGATCCTCCGACGGCTTCGCCTACTTCGTGATGGGCTGCATCTACGTCGTCTTCGTCATCGGCGTGGTGGTCGCGCAGGTGCTCAAGAACAGGCGTCCCGACATCTACGTCCGGATCGGGCGGCAGTGATCGAACCGGTGTAGTCCTGCACCCATCACCGCGCCCCGGCTGCACATCTTGAGACAAACCGCGTGACGATCCGGTCGTGAGGGGCAGGATGGTCCTCAGTGCGGCCACTCATCGGCCGACATCGAAGGAGGCGGGTCTCGACATGGCTGACTTCACCTTCGCACCGCTGACACCGAGCAGCCTGCTGCAGCGATCCGCCCAGGTGTTCGGCGACCGAGTCGCCGTCATCGACGGTGACCTCCGGCTGACCTACTCCGCGTTCGCACAGAGGTGCCGCAGGCTCACCTCGGCCCTGGCCGCCTCCGGTGTGCAACGTGGGGACCGGGTGGCCGCGCTGTGCACCAACAGCCACGTGATGCTCGAACTGCACCAGGCGGTTCCGGCCCGCGGAGCTGTCCTCGTCCCGCTCAACACCCGACTGTCGATTCCGGAGATGGAGTACATCCTCGGCCATTCGGGCGCTCGAATGCTGGTCGCCACCAGTGAATTCCGGCGCCAGGCGGAGGAGCTCGCAGCGCTGACGGGCCTCGAGGTGGTGATCGAGGGGGACGACGGCTACGAGGCGTGGTTGCCCGCCGAGGCGTCGCCCGATGATGAGGTCACCGTCGATGAACGCGATCTGCTCGCGATCAACTACACCTCAGGTACCACGGGGCGGCCCAAGGGCGTGATGTACCACCACCGCGGGGCCTACCTGCAGGCCGTCGCGATGGCGTATCACACCCGCCTCGGCCCGGCTGCGGGCTACCTGTGGACGCTGCCGATGTTCCACTGCAACGGTTGGTGCTTCACCTGGGCGATCGGCGCGGCGGGTGGCACCCACGTGTGTCTGCGCAGGATCGACTGCGCCGAGATCTGGCGCCTGTTGCGCGACGGCGGCGTCACGCATTTCAGCGCGGCGCCCACGGTTCTGACCATGATCGCCGAGGATCCGGCCGCCCAGCCGCTGGCCGAGCGGGTCCACGTCGACACCGGCGGTGCGCCCCCGTCGCCTGCGCTGTTGGCCCGGCTCACCCCGCTGGGCTTCGACGTCACCCACCTGTACGGGCTGACCGAGACCTATGGGCCGGTCGCGGTGAACGTCTGGCAACCCGAATGGGACGACCTGCCGCCGGACGAGGCCGCGAGGCTGCGCGCCCGGCAGGGCATCGGCAACATCATCGCCTGCCCCCTGCGGGTCGTCGACCTCAACGGCGTCGACGTGCCCCGCGACGGATCGACCATCGGCGAGATCGCCGTCCGCGGCAACGACGTCATGCTCGGCTACTACAACGACGACGATGCGACGGCCGCGGTCACCATCGACGGGCACTTCTTGACCGGCGACCTGGGGGTGATGCATCCCGACGGCTACGTCGAGATCCGCGATCGAGCCAAGGACGTGATCATCTCCGGTGGCGAGAACATCGCCTCCGTCGAGGTGGAGAAGGTGATCGACAGCCATCCCGAGGTGATGGAGTCCGCGGTGATCGGCGTGCCCGACGAGAAGTGGGGCGAGATCCCGGTCGCCTACATCACTCCGCGCACCGGGTCGACCGTGACCGTTGACGAACTCAAGGGCTTCCTGCGTGAACGCCTGGCCGGGTTCAAGGTTCCGCGCACGATGGTGTTCGCCGAGCTGCCGAAGACCTCGACCGGCAAGATCCAGAAGAACGTGTTGCGGTCCCGCGCCGGCGAGGGGGAGGGCCACTGATCGCCGGGTCGGGATGACCGCCGGCATCCGTTATCCTCTGTCCGGCGATTGACGCGTCCGCAGGACTGTCTCGTCAGCGCCCCCGTCGCCGGCCCAGGAACTTCGCGTGCAGACACTCCAACCCCTCCCGACCCTCACTGCGCCCGTCGGGCGACGATTTCGGGCCGATCTGATCGGGTTGATGGGGTTGGGCATCGCGCTGGTGATCGGCTACGACGTCTTCTCCGAGCGGGTCTCCGGGGGCGTCGACGTCCTGCTGGTGGTGCTGGGGTTCGTGTTCGGCACCCGCATGCTGCGTCATCTCGATGCGCCCGGGCTGCTGGCCGAACTGTCCTGGCTGGCCCGCCGACTCGTGCCGCCGCTGGTGGTGCTGCTCACGGTGTGCACGGTGCTGACCGTCGTCGTGCAGCCCCAGACCCGCTGGGAGGCCTTCGCCGATCAGACCCTGGCCAGCCTGGCTTTCTATCAGAACTTCCAGCTGGTCACCTCCGCCGCCGACTACCTGCAGGCCAGCGAGGCCGTGACGCCCCTGCAGCATCTGTGGGTGGTGTCGGTGCTCGGCCAGTTCTTCCTGTTCCTTCTGGTGCTCGCCGCGCTGGTCATCGTCCTGACGCGCGCTGGTCGGGCCCGCCGCACCGTGTTCGTCGCCGTGGCCGCGGTCGCGATGGTGGCGTCATTCGGCTACGCCACGGCGATGCAGTCCAGCAACCAACTGCTGGCCCACTACAGCAGTGTGTCGCGGGCCTGGGAACTGCTGGCGGGTGTGCTGACCGCGGCGATCGTCACGCGCGTGCACTGGCCGAGTTGGCTGCGGACGCTGTCGGCGGCCGCGGGTCTGGTGGCGATCCTGCTGTGCGGGCCGTTGATCGAGGGGACTCTGGAGTTCCCGGGCGTCTGGGCGCTGGTCCCGGTGCTGGCGACGGTGTTGGTCATCCTCAGCGGGGCGCAGACCGAAACCCCGACATGGCCGACGCGGATCCTGGCCGCGGCCCCGCTGGTGGCCGCGGGCACCCTGGCCTACGGGCTGTACCTGTGGCACTGGCCGCTGCTGATCTTCTGGCTCGCACACATCAACGACGACAGAGTCGGACTCCCAGACGGTGCGCTGGTGGTCGTGGCCGCGGTCATCGCGGCCGCTGCGACCTGGCGATTGATCGAGACCCCCTGGCGAGTGCCCCAGCACCCGGGTCTGCAGCGGGCGGTGGCCATCCCCACGATCGCGGTGATGGTCGTGCTGCTTACGCTGGCGTCGTTCGCCTGGCGCGGGCACGTCGCCGCGGCCCGGGCCACCGGAGCGGAGTTGAGCACGCTGCCCCTCCGCGACTACCCGGGTGGGCTCGCGCTCATCGAGCATCGGAAGGTCCCCAAGCTGCCGATGCGCCCCACCGCGCTGGAGGCGTCCGACGATGTGCCGCCCGCGACGGTGGACGAATGCCTGGCGGACTTCGCGGGCGAGGACGTGGTCACGTGCGTGTACGGAGACCCCAAGGCCGAGCGGACCATCGCGCTGGCAGGAGGATCGCATTCCGAGCACTGGCTCACCGCGCTGCATCTGCTCGGCCGGCAGCACGGCTTCAAGGTGGTCACCTATCTCAAGATGGGCTGCCCGTTGACCACCAAGGAGGTGCCGGTCCTCGCGGGTGCGTTCAACCCCTACCCGGCCTGTCGCACATGGTCGGACAATGCGTTGGCGCGCATCATCGCCGACCGACCCGACTACGTGTTCTTCACCAGCACGCGGCCGATCCTCAACGGGCCCGGCGACTACGTCCCCGACTACTACCTGGGGATTTGGGATGAATTGTCGGACAACGGGATTCCAATTCTTGGTATGCGGGACACCCCGTGGATGGTGCGTGACGGCATGTTCTTCTCGCCGGTCGACTGCCTGTCCGCCGGGGGCGACGCCCAGAGCTGCGGACTGGCGCGTCACGAGGCCCTGGCGCCGCGCAATCCCACCCTGAAGCACCTGCCGAACTATCCGACGATGACTGCACTGGATCTCAGTGACGCCGTGTGCCGGCCCGACGTCTGCCGCGCGGTGGAGGGCAATGTGCTCGTCTACCACGACGCGCACCACCTCTCCGCGACGTATGTGCGCACCCTGGCCGACGAGCTCGGCCGGCAACTGGCCGAGGCCACCTCGTGGTGGTGAGAGTGCTCCGATGCGCACGGTAGGGTCCGGCCATGAGTGACGACGCGCGCAGGCGGCGCAGGGCCAAACAGGCGCGACGCGACGCACGGCGTATGCGCGCACAGCACATGGCGAGCGTGGAGGAGACTCCCGAGGAGACTCCGCTGGTCGACGAGGTGCGCCACGCCCTGGCCTCCGACCACCCGCTGGACCTGCTCGCGCTCGTCGGCGTACTGCTCGAGGCGACGACGCAGGATCCGCTGGCGTTCGCCAACCCCGACGCCCCCGAACCGGTGAACATCGACGACCTGGTCACGGGCTTCATCGGCGTGCGGATCCCGGAGACCACGGCCCTGCTCGCAGTGCTGGTCGAACTGCTCGACGACACCGCACTGGCGGCTCGGTGCCGCGACGAGTTGGCCACCCGCGAGGACGCTCCACCGGCCTGGGTGCCGCGTCTGCCGCAGCTGCAGATCCGCCGAGTCGTGCGCATGACGCATGTGCTCGGGGAGGGCGACGAGGTGGTGATCGGGGCACGTCTGGCCGATGGTGCGGAACTGACCTGCGCGGTCCACATCGACCACACGTGGAATTCGCAGGCCAGCGATGCGTTCATTCTGCCGGTGTCGATCGATGAGATGACCGCCGTCGCGCAGGCCCACAACACCGATCCCGACACCACGTTCTGCGACATGGATCCCGCCGACGCCCGGGCCACGGTGGAGTACGGAATCGAGCAGGCGGAGCGGATCATGGTGCTCTCCCGATCCGACACCTGGCCGGCCTGTCGTCCGGTGCTGCGGTGGCTGCTCCGTCATATGCCTGACGGCGGTCGCCGGCATCAGCCGCCGCCGGTGGACGACCAGCAGGCCGCCGAACTGTTCGACGAGTTCTTCTCAAGTCACGCAGCGAGGTTCGCGGATCGCGGGCACCGCGAGATGTTGGAGGACATCGCCTCCGACACCGGGACGGGGGATCCGCTGCGGTGGAGTGCGAGCCGAATCGAGGAGGTGCTCAACCGGCCGACCGACTCCAGCAGCGTCTCGACGCAGTGCCTTCTGGACCTGCCCGATCTCCTGCGCGCGTTCGTCCCCTTCGCTCACGCGCGCAGCGGAATTCGTGAGGAGCTCACCGCCGAGGCGTTGGCCGTCCTCGACGACCCGGATTCCTGACCGCCGCGGCGCCGACGAGACCCGCGGGCGCAGACCCCCTAGCGCGGGCGAAGGGGTGTCACCACGCAGGCCCGGCGATCGAGGCGGTCCAGGGGGCCGGGTTGAAAGGACGGGTGCCTGCGCATGGCCTCGACGAACTCGCGCGAGTGATTCTCGGCCGACCGTCGAGACAGGCGAGACCTGAGGTCGACGACGGTGGTCGCGAGTTCTTCTGCCATGACGGCCTCCTGCTGTGTTCACCGAAACGGCTGTACTCAACCCAGCGTCCCCTCCGCGTCTGAGCGAAGGACCCCATGCAACCCGTGAACTTGCTGAGGAATGCCCACTGACCTGCCCGGGCAGACCCACTAACCTCAACAGCATGAAGAATCTGGCCAGGGTCGCCGTATCCGGCATCGTCGGGGTGGGTCTGATGGGCGTGGGTGTCATGGTGGTGCCGCAGGCCGCCGCCGAGTCGCCGTGCATTCCGGAGACCATGGCGATGTCGCCGCAACCCGTGCTGTCCTGCCCCGGCCAGGTGGCGGCGCCCTTCCCGAAGTCGGCGCCGCTGCCCGCTCCCGGCGCCCCGCCGTCTGGGAATGGCCTCCCAGCCCCCGGCCAGGCGCCGTACATTCCGCCGGTGACCAATCAGGACGGCACGCAGACCACCTTCGACCAGGGCGGATACCTCGGCGACCTGTGGGGGCAGTTCCACAACGGTGTGCCGTCCGACCTCATCTACGGCCCGCCGGTTCCGTAGCCGGATGGCTGTCACGGCGCGGGGGCTGGCCGCGGTCGAGCGGCTCGGCCTGACCCTGGTCGCCGGCGCGCAGGGCGGCGACCGGGAGATCTCGTGGGCGCACGCGATCGAATTGGCCGACCCCACTCCCTATCTGTCGGGCGCCGAGTTGGTGATGACGACGGGCATCAACATCGGCGCCGACGAGGAGGCACAGTTCGCCTATGTCCAGCGGCTGGCGGCTGCGGGGACAGCGGCGCTTGCCGTCGACACGGGCACCACGCTGTCCGCGATGCCACCGGGAGTGCTGGCCGCGGGGGACGCGCTGGGTCTACCGGTGCTCGAGGTGCCGGCGGAGACGCCGTTCATCGCGATCACCAGGGTGGTCATCGACGCGCTGCGGGCCGACGAACTGCGGTCGGTGCAACGCGTGGTCGACCAGCAGGAGGTGCTGGCCCGCGCCACCCTCGGCGGCGGCATTCCCGGGGTCGTCGACGCCCTGGCGGACTGCCTGGGGGCGACGGTCGTGGTGGTCGACACCGACGGCGCGGTGCTGGCGGCCGCTGGTGCCGATCAGGACCGCCTCACCGCGGTGCTGGGCGACACTGAGCTGACCCGACAGCACGCGGCATCGGTTCTGGCCGACGGGTCCGCCTATGTGACCGTCCAGGCGCTGCGGGCGGCCCGGCCCGTGCGGGGCCACCTCGCGGTGCGCACCGAGCGGCCGACATCCACCGCGGACCGGTTGCTCGTCGCGCACGCGGTGTCACTGATCTCCATCGCCGTCGAGAAGCCGGCCAGCATGGTTGACGCCGAGCAGATGTTCCGTGTCGCGGTGACTCGCGAAATGCTCTGTGGCTCAGGAATTGTCGACGACGGGGTGCTGCGTCACTTCGGGTTCGAGCCCGGCTCCGACGTCGTGGTGGCGGTGTGCGCGGACGTCGGTCCGGTGCTGGCCGCGCAACACCGAGTCTCGGAGGCGCTCGGCGCGGGTCCGCACCTGATGGTGCCGATCGGCGACGACGTCGTGGTGGTGCTGCCCGCCGCCCGAAGCCGGCGTCGCATCGAAGGGGTGCTGACCGTTCTGGGGTCCGAGGTGGCGGCCGGAGTGAGTCCGCCCGTGCGGATCCGCGACGTCGCGGTCGGCCTCGAGCAGGCCCGACTGGCGGCCCACAGCGGCGGCGAAGGACTGGTCGAGTTCGGCCGACTCGGGGGGCTCGGCGCGCTGTTGGGTGGCCGCGGCGCGGCCGAACTCCAGATGCTGGCCGAGCCCCTGCAGGCGCTGGGCGACGACCGGGAACTGATCGCCACGCTCACCGCATTCCTGCGGCACAACGGTCAGGTCGAGGCCGCGGCCGCCGACCTCGATGTTCACCGGCACACGCTGCGCAATCGGCTGCGTCGGATCACCGCACTTCTGGGCGACGATCTGGAGTCCGCTGATATGCGCACTCAGCTGTGGCTGGCGGTCAAGGCCGATCGACTGCTGACCGAGCGTCGCCGCGCAGCTTCGGCGGGCCGCAGCGATAGGTCACCGGAGTGGCCGACAGGCTGATGGGGTTGGCCACCTGCGGAGTGGGACTGTCGGGCACGGACACCGTCGCCTCGATGCCGAGACGCTGGGCGAACGCGAACGCCTCGGCCAGATCGTTGATCGGCCCGGTCGGCACGCCCACGGAACTGAACAGGTCGTACCAGTGGTCGGCCCCCTCGGCCTTCAGCGCGGTCTGCAGCTGCGCGCACAGCTCATCCCGGTGCGCGACGCGCTGCGGGTTGGTGACGAACCGGGGATCGTCGGCGAGCTCGGGCAGATCCAGCGCCGCGGTGAAGGCGCGGAACTGTTTGTCGTTGCCCACCGCGACGGCGATGGGACGGTCTGCGGTCTCGAACGTCTGATACGGCACGACGCTGGGATGCCGATTGCCCATGATGCCCGGCACCGCCCCCGCGCCCAGGTACCCCGAGGTCTGATTGACCATCGAGGACAGCAGTACCGCCAACAGGTTGGTGTCGACCCGCTGGCCCTCCCCGGTGCGATCCCGATGCGCCAGCGCCGCAAGGATTCCGGAGAGCGCATGCAGACCGGCCAGCACGTCCACCAGGGCCACCCCGGCTTTGGTCGGATCGCCGGGTTCGGTCCCCGTCACGCTCATCAACCCGCCGACAGCCTGCACCAGCAGGTCGTAGCCGGGCAGTGCGGAGCCCTTGTCGCGGCCGAATCCCGTGATGGAGCAGAAGATCAGGTCGGGCTTGAGCTCGCGCAGGTCCTCGTAGCCCAGGCCGAGCTTCTCCATGGTCCCCGGCCGGAAGTTCTCCACCACGATGTCGGCGCCCGCGACCAGCCGACGAGCCTCGTCGCGGCCCCGCGGGTCGGTCAGATCCAGCACGACCGAACGCTTGTTCCGGTTGACGGAGTTGAAATACGTGGCGACGCCCTCGGAGTCGTAGGGTGGACCCCACTGGCGTGTGTCGTCGCCGACCCCGGGCCGTTCGATCTTGATGACCTCGGCGCCGAAGTCGCCCAGCATCATCGTCGCGTACGGCCCCGCCAGCACACGGCTGAAATCGACGACGAGGACTCCGTCGAGTGCTCCACCGGTCATGCTCGGGGCGCTCCGCCGCGCAGGTAGACCGTGGTGGTGTGGGTGAAGAATTCGCGCGCCGCACGACCCTGTTCCTTGGGGCCCAGTCCGCTCTTCTTGGCACCGCCGAACGGCACGTGGGGGTCGGCGCCGGCCGATTCGGAGTTCACGTGCAGCACTCCCACATCGACGATGTCGGTCGCCTGCAGCGCCCTGGTCAGGTCCTGGGTGAAAATCGCTGCCGACAGCCCGAACTCGCTGTCGTTGGCCAGCCGGAAGGCCTCCTCGGGATCCGCGGCGCGCCGGACCGCCACCACGGGGCCGAACAGTTCCTCGGTCCAGACATCGGCGGGGGCACCGTCGATCTCGACGACGGTCGGGGCGATGAAGTACCCCTCGCCCAGCAGTCCCTCGGTGTAGGGCGCACCGCCGGCCAGCACCGTCGCGCCCTGCGCGGCGGCGGTGTCGATGCCCGCGGTGATGGACGCGTGCGCCGAGGCGCTCACCACGGGCCCCATCTGCGTGGCGTCATCGGTGGGATCACCGACCACCAGTGTTTGCGCCCGATCGACCAACGCGGCCAGGAATTCGTCGGCGATGCCCTCGGTGATCACCAGACGCGAAGTGGCGGTGCACTTCTGGCCGGTCGAGCGGAACGCGCCCAGCAGCACCTGCTCGAGCGCGAGGTCGAAGTCGGCGTCATCGAGGACGACAGCGGCGTTCTTGCCGCCCATCTCGGCCTGCGCGGGAACGCCCCGCGATGCCGCGGCGGCCGCGATGCGACGACCCACAGCGGTCGACCCGGTGAAGCTCAGGGCCTCGATCCCGGGATGGCTCACGATCGCGTCCCCGAGGTCCGATCCACCGATCAGCAGGTTGAGCACGCCCGGCGGCAGACCCGCCTCGGTCAGGGCCTGTGCCAGACGCAGCGCCAGCAGGGGGACCGTGCTCGCGGGCTTCCACACCACCGCGTTGCCGTACACCAGGGCCGGCGCGATCTTCCAGGCCGGAATCGCGATCGGGAAGTTGAACGGCGTGATGATGCCGACGACGCCGACGGGCCTGCGGGTCACCAGGATCTGCTCGCCGGCGCGCGGGGAGGTGTAGATCTCGCCGGTCTGGCGGTCACCCTCGTTGCCGTAATAGCGCAGGATCTGGGCGGCGCGGTGCACTTCGCCGACCCCCTCGGCCCTGGTCTTGCCCTCTTCGGTGGCCAGTTCCAGGCCCCAGGCCTGCGCGTTGCGGTCGACCACGTCGGCGGCCGCAAGGAGTACGGCCCCGCGCTGATGCAACGGGGTGGCGGCCCACGCGGACAAGGCCGTTTCCGCGGCCTTCACGGCACCGTCCACGTCGGACACGGTGGCGGCCGCGCCCTCGGCGACGACAAGACTTGGCCGCGTCGGGTTCACGCTGTGCACGGTGTCGCCGCGGCCGTCGAACCAGGCGCCGCCGACGAGGTGCTGGATGTTCGTGGTCATCAGCGGAACGCCGCCTGTCCGGTCAGGGCCCTGCCGATGGACAGCAGGTGCATTTCGGAGGTGCCCTCGTAGGTGAGCACCGATTCGAGGTTGTTGGCGTGCCGCAGCGGCGAGTACTCCAGCGTGATCCCGCTGCCGCCCAACAGGGTTCGGCATTCGCGGGCGATCGCGATGGCTTCGCGGACGTTGTTGAGCTTGCCCAGGCTGATCTGTTCGGGGCGCACACCCTCGGCGTCCTTGATCCGGCCCAGGTGCAGCGCGAGCAACAGGCCCTTGCCCAGTTCGAGGGTCATGTTGGCCAGCTTCTCCTGGGTCAGCTGATAACTCGACAGCGGTTTGTCGAAGACCTCGCGGGACTTGGTGTACTCGATCGCGGTCTCCAGGCTGTCGCGGGCCGCGCCGATGGCGCCGAAGACGATGCCGAAGCGGGCCTCGTTGAGGCAGGACAGCGGCGCGCCGAGGCCTTCGGCGAGCGGCAGCTGTGCCGACGCGGGCAGTCGGACGTCGTCGAGCACCAGTTCTGAGGTCACCGAGGCGCGCAGCGAGAGCTTGCGGTGGATCTCGTTGGCCGTGAATCCCGGTGTGTCGGTGGGGACAAGGAAGCCCCTGATGCCCTCGTCGGTCTGGGCCCACACGGTCGCGACGTCGGCGAGGTTGCCGTTGGTGATCCACATCTTGGTGCCGTTGAGCACCCAGTCGCTCCCGTCGCGCCTCGCACGGGTGCGCATCCCCGCGGGGTTGGAGCCGAAGTCGGGCTCGGTCAGACCGAAGCAGCCGATGGCCTCGCCCGCGGCCAGGCGCGGCAGCCATTCGTTCTTCTGCTCCTCGGAGCCGTAGCGGTGGATCGAGAACATCGACAGCGAACCCTGCACCGACACGAAGCTGCGGAACCCGCTGTCACCGGCCTCGAGTTCCAGGCAGGCCAGACCGTAGCTGACGGCGCTGGTGCCGGCACATCCGTAGCCCTGCAGGTGCATGCCCAGCACTCCGAGGCTGCCGAACTCCTTGGCGAGCTCGCGCGGCAGGGTCGCCGACTCGAACCAGCCCTCGACGTTGGGCCGCAGCCGGGTGTCGACGAACTGCCGCACGGTGCTGGCGATGTCGCGCTCGTCCTGGTCGAGGAGGCGGTCGATGTCGAACAGTTCCAACGGCGCGTAGGTGGTCTTCCTGGCCGGGGGTGCGGTGAGGTTCATCATGAACTCCTGGTTGGTTGTCTGCAGGGCGGCGGAGCCTCGGTGATCAGCCTGCGCACCGTGCGGGGAGTGCGCGGCCGCCGGTCAGTGTGTCGCGGTCATCGCCTCAGACTAGGTTCACCGGCAGGTCTACCGGGTGTCCCGACCGGACAATTCGGATGGTTCCATTGTCCATTATGGCCAGTGCGCATGCGCTCAGGATCGTCCGCCCGCCAGCAGCCCGGTCGAGGCGAACTTGAGCCCGCTGCGCAGCTCGTCGAGGTCGATCGGATCGTCGCTCTCGATGTAGCGCATCGTGGTCGCGACGGCCATGTTGAAGAACAGCCAGGCCAGGGCGCGCGGGCTCAGTTCATGGCGGTAGTGATCGCGGTAGTGGCCCATGTGCAGCGTCGCCATGGCCAGCAGGGTGGCGTTGAGTCCCGAGATGTTCTCGAATGTGCGCACATGGTCAGGCCGTTCGGCGAGGTAGCGGATCAGTCTGCGGTTGGCGATCGTGACGTCGATGAGGATGTCGATCGAGGACTGCATCGCGGTCCGCGGTTCGTCCATCGTGATCTTGCGCAGCATCTCCTCGATCGCGGGCGCCTGCTGGGCGGCCACCTGCTCGATGGCCGCGTTGATGATCTCCTCCTTGTTCGCGAAGTACTGGTAGATCGAGCCCTTGCTGATGCCGGCCTTCTCGGCGATCGCGTTGGTGGTGATCTCGTCGGGGCCCGTGGTGTGCATCAACAGTGCCGTGGTCGACACGATTTTCGCGACCATCTCGCGGGAGCGTTCCTGCTTCGGCGCCTTTCGACGCGTTGACCTGGCTTTATCGATGGGCATCGGGGTCTCCTAATGCGACTTGAATGCGACCTTAGGGTCACATTAGCGTCGCTGCATGACCACCACCCCGGACCGCACCGCCACCCCCGAACTCGGGGCTGTGTCCGACGAGTACGACGCCGGTCCACGGGAACTGGTGCCGCTGGACTCCCTGACCGCCGAGCACACGGGTCGGTGGACGTTTCTGATCGTCGACGGCGCCGCGTTCATGATGCAGGCCATGCACCCCGTGATCGCCGAGATCACCGGGCGCTATTCGGCGGCCTTCCACGGCGATGCGGGCGGGCGCGCGATCCGCTCGATCGACTCCGTGCTGCGCTGGACGTACGGGGGCACCGAGGCGCTGGCAGAGGGGGACCGGGTGCGGAACCTGCACAAACCGATCACCATGAAGAGCGCTGAGACCGGCAAGCAGATCAGTGCGCTCAACCCCGAGGCCTACCAGTGGGTCATCGCGACGGGCTACATCGTCACCGCGCGGGGAGGTCGTCTGCTGATCGGCCGCGACTTCTCCGACGCCGAGAAGGACGAACTGCTGCGTGACAACCGCCGGCTGGCGAACCTGCTTCACGTGCCGATGCGCGATTACCCCACGACGCGTGCGGAGATGGATGACTACTACGAGGCCATGATCGACCGGTTGCAGGGCACGCCGCAGGCACTGCGACTGGTCGAGGAGATGATCACCGGTGAGGTGGATCTGCTGTCGTCGGTGCCCAAGCCGCTGCACCCCGTCGCGAAGCTGGGACTGCGCCCGATGCTGCGGTTCAACTACCTGTCCATCGTGGGCCTGCTCGACCCGCGTCTGCGAGCCAAGCTCGGGGTCAGCTGGAGCGACGCCGAAGAGCGTCAGCTTCACCGCATCTACGCGACGATTCGGGGGGCGTACCGGGTGCTGCCCGACCGGTTCACCTACTTCCCGCTGGCCTACCACGCCCGCAAGCACCACCAGTGCCTGCAGAAGATGGCCAAGCGGCAGGAGAAGTCCTTCGCCTACAACCTGCCTTCGGGTGGCTGACCCGGGTTCCCCTCAACCCTGTGCGGAGGGGAACCGGGGCGCGCGCTTCTCACGCAGCGCGGTGTACCCCTCCACGACGTCGGGCCCCAGGAACGTCAGCATCTCGTAGGCCGCGGACTGCTCGAAAGTCGGTCCGGCGGTGCGCAACCAGTTGTTGAGGCTGCGTTTGGTCAGCCTGATGGCCTGCTGTGCTCCCGTGGCCAGGGCGTCGGCCACGCGCAGGGCCTCGTCGAGGACCTGGTCGCGGGGCAGGGCCTTGGCGACCAGGCCGATGCGCTCAGCCTCGGCGCCGGTGATCATCTCGCCGGTGAGCAGGTAGTAGCGGGCCTTGGCCATACCGATCAGCAGTGGCCAGATGATCGCGGCGTGATCACCCGCGGCCACCCCGAGTTTGACGTGACCATCACCGATGCGGGCATCCTCGGCGGCGATCGCGACGTCGGCGAGCAGGGCCGCCACCGTGCCCGCTCCGACCGCGACACCGTTGATGGCCGACACGATCGGCTTGTCGCAGTTGATGATGTTGTAGACCAGATCGCTCATCTCCGAGAGCATGTGCGAGACGCGGTCATAGTCGCCGGCCATGCGTTCGACCATCGCGAGGTCGCCGCCCGCCGAGAAGGCCTTGCCCGCACCGGTGATGACCGCGACGCGGGTCTCCGGGTCGGCCGCCACGTCACGCCAGATCCGGGCCAGCTCGGTGTGCATCTGTTCGTCGGCCGCGTTGTACTTCTCCGGGCGGTCGAGGGTGATCAGCAGAACGCCGTTGTCGCGGCGGGTCAGTGTCAGCTGCTCATAGTCGTCGAAACTCACGGGTGGCTCCTTCGCATCGGACCCTGCTCACGGTAGGGGATGGCGGTGCCCCGGCGGCGGGCGGATCTGCGCTGACCGCAGTCAGCTCGCCGGGCCAGGGGCTAGTGTCGTGGTCGGATTGAGGCGAAGGAGAGACATGGCGGTGGCGGACGGGCTGTCGGCGCGCGAGGCCAAGAGGCTGCAGACCAGGGAGCGCCTGCTGGGCGCGGCCATCGCGGAGTTCAAGCGATCAGGCATGGCCGCGGCCGAGGTGAGCACCATCGTCGCGGCCGCCGGCGTCGCGCACGGCACGTTCTTCTTCCACTTTCCCACCAAGGAACACGTGCTGTTCGAACTCGAGCGTCGCGAGGAGGAACGCATCACCAGGCAGTTCGAGCAGTATGTCGCCAAGCCGCACGATCTGCTGGGTGCGCTGCGCGAGGCGGTGCGGGTGGTGCTCGCGCTGGAGTCCCGACTCGGGGCTCTGCTGTTCAAAGACTTTCTGGCACTGCACTTCTCGCAGTCACGACCACCCGCCGAAGATGGACAGGACCATCCTCTGGTGGTGTCGGTCGCCCACGAGATCGAACGTGCCCAACAGCGCGGTGAGGTGGATGCCGAGGTCAATCCACTCAACAGCGCGGTGTTCTACCTGCTGGGCTTCTATGCGCTGATGATCACCACGAGCGACTGGCCCACCCGCGACGCCCTGCTCGACGAGTACGTCGCGCGCACCCTGCGCAGCATCGAGGCCCGCTCCTAGCCCAGCACGCGCCCAGTTCGACACCAGGACTGTGCGATGGCGCGTGCAACGACCGTGGCGTCGAACTCACGCGTTCCATTGCGTCGGTGACTAAAGTCAGTCACGATGACTCCCGAGTGGGAGGAGTGAGTCGTGAACGTGCCGACTTTCGGGCTGCGGCGCAACGGCGGGACGGCCGAGGTGTCGCTCGAGGATCACCACGAGCTGTCGCGCCGGGCGCAGCGTCAGGCGGACAGGTGGTTGATCTCGGGCTCACTGCTGATCGGTACGGCCGCGTTGGGCATCTTCGGGCTGCCCATCTTCCTGCGCGGCGTTCAGCTGCTGCGACGGGCGCAGCGAGAGGGACTCTCGGTGCGGCCGATGATGGTCACGCTGCTGGGGTATCTGGTGATCATCGACGCCGCGATCAACACCGTGGGCTGGGCGCTGGACCTCGTCGGCAACCACACGCTGCTGGCCCGAGTTCTGTTGAACGGCTGGGGAAACATGTTCGACGCCGGCTACTTCTGGCACTACAACGAGCTGTGGGTCGGCGGTGCGGCCGGGCCGGGCGAGAAGTCCTGGGAGGTGGCCCTGATCCTCACGGTCTTCACGATGCGCATCGCCGCGGGAATCGGTTTTCTGCAGATGAAGCGGTGGGGCCACCAGTGGATGATCGTCACCTGCTGGATGGGTGTGATCATCTGGGTCGGCTACGTGTTCAACATGACGATGTTCGCCGACGTCCGCTACGCCGGTGTGGTCTTCCCGGTGATCGGGTGGTGGCTCTACGACATCTTCTACATCACGCCGTTCCTCGCGATCCCGTATCTGCACACCGTGAACCGCGAGATCTTCACCGATTGATTGACTTCAATCAGTGACTCGACTACAAAGAGCAGCGCGTCGACGACGGGGAGGAACAGGTCATGGACATGCTCTGGGAACTGCTGCGCTACGTGGGAGCCTGGGGCGGCACCGGGCTGATCATCTGGTTCTGGTACTGGATGTTCTCCAACATCGGCACCTTCTGAGCCGATGGCCGACGCCGCTGCCGGACATGCCGCCGACCTTGAGCGCGCCTGCGCCCTGACCGCGGTTGCGCTGAGCGGAAACCGCAGGGAGGGCGCGAGACTGGTCACCGGAGACCGCCGCGCCTTCGGCCTCAACAGTGCGCTGACGTTCGTGCACGTCCCCTACCCGTTGGCGCGGACGTGGTCCCGACGGGACGTGACCTGCGCCGTGGCTTTGCAGTGTTCGCCGTCGAAGGAGCGCATCGTCGGCTACCGGCTGGGGGAGTTGAGCGCACGAGAACTCTCGGCGCTGACCCTGGTGGAGGCCGGCGTCGCGATCGGATGGGCGGCGGTCTGCTGGCCCGGCCTGCTCGGCGAGTTCCGCCGCCTGCTGCCCGCCGTGGAGATCCTCGACGCCGACATGGATGCCGAGGAGATGCTGGCGCGGGCGATCGCCTGGGCGGCGGCCGGGCGGCCCGCCCTCACCGATCCGCTTCTGGGTCGGCTTCCGTTGGCCTACACGGCATCCGGCGGACTCACCGACCGGCTGCGACGACAGTTCGGCCGGATGCCGTGGACCACGGCGCAGAAGCGGATGCCGCGCCCGTATTCGGTGCCGGTCGGCGGTGACGGGGGAGTGCGCAACCCCAACCTGCCGCCGCCGAGCCGGCCGCAGGACAACGACATGGACTCCACGCCCGAGCATCGGCCCGGCATCCCGTATCCGGAATGGAATGCCTGGACCCAGCGCTTCCTGCCCGACCACGTCGCGGTGCTCGAACTGGCGCGCGATGCGCACGTCGGTGAATCGCAGACCACGCCAGCGGATCTGCGGAAGTGGTTCGAGGAGCACACGCACCGGGCGATGACCAACCGCCTCGAGGACGGCGCGGACCTTGACGTCGACCAGTACGTGCGGCACTACATCGACCTGCGCACCGGGGAGGCAGGAGAGCCTCGAGTGTTCCGCGATCTGCTCCCGGCCTGCCGCGACGTGAGCACCGCACTGCTGCTCGACGGCAGTTCGTCGCTCGGCGTACACGGCGGGCGGGTGTTCCGGTTGGAGTTGGCGTGCGCGGACGCGCTGTCGCAGGCGATGACCCGGGCCCGAGAGAGGCACGGCATCTTCGTGTTCACCGGCAACACCCGGCATCGGGTGGAGGTGCGCTGCCTCAAGGACTTCGCCGATCCCGGTTTCGTCCCTCCCAGCGGGCTCGGGCTGTCCACCGGCGGCTACACCCGGCTCGGCGCGCCCATCCGCCATCTGACCAGCCGACTGCTCGCACAGCCCGCCGAGCGAAGACTGATCATCGCCATTGGCGACGGGATGATCTCGGACGAGGGTTATGAGGGCCGCTACGCGTGGGCCGACACCGCGCACGCGGTGGAGGAGGCCAACGAGGCGGGCGTCTCGGTCTACTACGTCGGGGTCGGTCCAGCCCGTGTCGACCCGCTGCCGGAGGTCTTCGGATCGCGCCGCTCACAACGGATTCGGCGGGTCGAGGAACTGCCGCGGGTTCTGGCCCACGTGCACCGCGAACTGGTCAGCGCGTGACCCGCGAGCACAGGAGGAGTCGATGACGTCCGAGAACTACTTCGCCAGCGGCGCCGAGGTCAGCCTGTTCGAGCAGGCGTATCAGCGCAACCTCCCGGTGATGCTCACGGGCCCGACGGGGTGCGGGAAGACACGTTTCGTCGAGCACATGGGCTCACTGCTGGGGCGGCCTGTGGTGACCGTCAGCTGCCACGACGACCTCACGAGCTCGGATCTGGTCGGGCGCTTCATGGTGACCGGCGGCGACGTCATCTGGACCGACGGACCGCTGACCCGAGCGGTGAAATCCGGTGCCATCTGCTACCTCGACGAGGTGGTGGAGGCCCGTCACGACTCGCTGGCGATCCTGCACTCCCTGACCGACCACCGGCGCGCGCTGTACCTGGACCGGGCCGACGAAGTCGTCCACGCGCCAACCGAATTCATGCTGGTGTGCTCGTACAACCCGGCCTACCGCAGCTCGCTGAAGGAGCTCAAACCCTCGTTCCGGCAGCGGTTCGTCACGCTGCCGATGACCTACCTGCCTGCCGACCGCGAGGCGCAGGTGGTGGTCTCGGAGTCGGGTGTCGAGCTGGCCACCGCCCAGCGTCTGGTGCGGTGCGCCACCGCGATCCGCACGGCCGACCGCGCCTTCCACTTCGAACCCCCGTCGACGCGCGTGCTCGTCACGGCCGCGCAGCTGATCAGCGCGGGCGCAACCGAATTGGAGGCGGCGCACGCCTGCATCCTGGCGCCGCTGAGCAGCGACGGGGCCATCACCGACGGCCTTCGCGAGGTCGCCGCCGCAAGCCTGCTCGGAGCCGACGCCGCGGGCGCGCGGCCACACTAGGGAGGAGTTCGGGACATGGTCGACCAGAAGGAGCGCAAGCGCAAGAGGGCGCTGATCGTCTTCCAGATCGTCATCTACGGCTATCTGCTGACGATGTTCCTCATCCAGCTGTACATGTCGTTCACCAGGGGATGGTGGGACCTGTGAGTGCCCCGGCGCAGGCCGGCAGCCTCGAGGATCATCACGACGAATCCCGGCTCGCGCAGCGCAGGGCCGACAAGTGGATGATCACCGGCGCGGCGCTGATGGGCATGTGGGCCCCGGGCCTGATCGGGTTCCCGATCTTCATGCGCGGCGTCTGGCTGCAGCGGCAGGCGCTGAAGTCCGGCCTGTCCGTGCGCCCCATGATCGTCACGCTGATCGGCTATCTGGTGCTGATCGACGGAATGCTCAACAGCCTGGGCTGGGCACTGGACCTGGTGGCCAACCACACCCTGATCAACCGAGTCCTGATGATCGGGTGGGGCAACATGTTCGACGCTGGCTACTTCTGGCATTACAACGAACTCTGGGTCGGCGGTTCGGCCGCGCCGGGTGAGAAGTCCTACGTCGTCGGGTTGATCTTCACGGTGTTCGCGATGCGTGTCGCTGCGGCGATCGGTTTCCTGCAGATGAAGCGGTGGGGCCACCAGTGGATGGTGGTCACGTGCTGGATGGGCGTCGTCATCTGGGTCGCCTACATCACCAACATGACGATGTTCGCCGACATCCGTTACGCCGGTGTGGTCTTCCCCGTCATCGGGTGGTGGCTGTACGACATCTTCTACATCACGCCGTTCCTCGCGATCCCGTATCTGCACACGGTCAACCGCGAAATCTTCACCGACTGACTCGCACGGAGAACGAGGAGACAACTGTGAGCATGCCGTCACCCATCGCAGACCAGGACGCGGCCGCCGACCTGCCGCCCGGCACCACGCCGTACTACGCGCGCATGCACAAGTGGATCAAGCGGGCCGTGCTGGTGTGCCTGGTCGCGCTGGTCATCGAAGGAGCCTTCACTCTGCCGTTCATGGCGGTGTACTACGGCTACCCGACGTTGAGCCTCACCGAGATCTGCAGTGAACTGCTCAAGGTCCGGTACTCCGACGACGACCTGGAGTGCAAGTACCCGTATCCGCCGCTAGGTCCCCCCGAAGGCGCCGAGGGCAAGGACACCGCGCAGGACGAATGGGGCATCCAGCCCATCCCCAAGTACCACCGCCTCGGATTCCGCGAACTCGTCCGCATCCACGAGGAGCGTGAGGCGCGTCAGGCCGCGGGTGGGTGAGTCCCGTCGGTAACAATTGACACTTCCGCAACGACTACACCGACATGCGCAGTCGATGCAGGTGTGCGGTCGCGGCAGTGGCGGTCGCGGTGGCGACAGTCCTGGGCCAGATCGCCCCGGTGGCCGCGGCCGCGGCCCCGACGCCGGTGGCCAAGGATTTCACCAAGCCGGCCATCGTGATCCTGGGCTACGGACTCAATCCGGACGGCACCATGCAGACCATCCTGCGGCGCCGCGTGCTGACCGGCCTGGCGGTCGCCCAGTTCTTCCCGCAGTCGCCCGTCATCGTCACGGGCGGCAACCCGCGCAGCGGCATCACCGAAGCCGAGCAGATGCGCAGAATGCTGGTCTCCCTTGGGTTTCCGAACCGACGGGTGATCGTCGAACCCAAGGCGAACAGCACCGTCCAGAACGCCGCGTTCTCGGTGCCGCTGGCCAAGAACGCCGGCACCACGGGAATCATTCTGGTGACCTCGTCCACCCACCAGGGCCGGGCCGACAGCAACTTCGTCGACGCGGGCGGCCATCTGCTCGCGACGGTCAGCTACCCGGACGGCAACCCGATGGTCAACATCGTGCAGTTCGCCCGCGATGCCGTCAGCCCCTTCACCAACTTCGGTTAACCCAGCGAGCCGGCATCGTCGGGCACGTCGACGGCGTGCTCACGCAGCACCTCCAACGGCACGACGTCCAGCGTCCGCTCGTGCGTGCACGCCAGCACCACCGGCGCGGCGCACCCGTCCTCGTGGGCGCGCAGCCAGTTGGCGGCGGTCACGCACCAGCGGTCCCCCGGAACGAGGCCGGGAAAGCGGTAGGCGGGCATCGGCGTGGTCAGGTCGTTGCCGATCGCGCGCTGGTGCGCCAGGAACTCGGCGGTGACCACCGCGCAGATGGTGTGCAGTCCGACATCCTCGGGCCCACTCGAGCAACAGCCGTCCCGGTAGAACCCCGTCAGTGGGTCGGTACCGCACTCCTGCAGCGGGCCGCCCAGCACATTGCGGTCAGGCATTCGTCGAGTATCGCAGCCCTCAGGGATTCGGGCGGGGTTCGAACGCGGGACCCAACAGGCGTTCCACGAGGGCGCGCTCCTGCGCGGGATCCTTGACCGGCCAGGACCACAGCGCCAGGAACACCCGGATGAGCATCTGGGTGTCCAACGGGTCGGGCGAGTCCTGTCCGAGCATCTCGGCCGCCAGTGCCGTGACCATCGGGGACGTGGTCAACCAGTCCGATCCCGGCTGCATCGTCCGCATGATGCGCCGCAGGGGATCTGACCGTATGCGCTGCAGCGCCACGACCGTGGCCGTCACCACCCGCTCGGCGCCGGTCAGTCCCTCGATCGCCGTGCGCACCTCCGCGACCACCATCAGCGCCTGACGCGCGACGACGGCCTCACGGATCGCGGTCTTGCCGCCGGTGTGCCGATAGATGGTCGCCGGCGAACAGTGCACCGCGGCGGCCAGCGCGTCGATGGTGAAGGCGTCGTAGCCGTGGCGCGCGATCAGGTCCGCGGCACCGGCGTAGATCCGCTCGGCCGCCGCGTCGGACCGATCCCCACCGACCAGCCAGTCGTTGCGTGACATCGATACAGAATCTCTCATCATGAGAGGAATAGCGAGCTTTCTCTCACCCTGCTCCGCAGGTCGGCGCCCCCGGGTGAGACGGACCCCGCTGCGCGGCGGCGTGCTCCGCCTGTCGACTTCGCCGCTGGTCATTGACGTTGTCGGGGCTGCGGCAGCAGCCTCGTTGCATGCCGGTTCTCGACGACCCGATGACGCTCTTCGGCGCTGCCGGTGTGCGCGATCCCTACCCGCTGTTCGACCAGATGCGCGCCGAGGCGCCCCTGCACCGCATCGGTGACTCCGGCTTCTACGCCGTGTGCTCCTGGGATGCCGTCGTGGAGGCCATCACCCGGGTCGATGACTTCTCGTCCAACCTCACCGCCGTGATGGTGTTCGGTGACGGCGGGGAGGTGACCCCGTTTCCCATGGGCGAACTCGATGGGCCGATCCATGCCCTCGCCACCGCCGATGACCCGGTTCATGCGGTGCACCGCAGGATTCTGCTGCCGCACCTGTCGGCCAAACGTGTGCAGGTCATCAGTGAGTACGCGCAGCGGACGGCGCGCCAGCTGATCGCGGACGGCTTGTCCGACGGCACGATCGACTGGATGGGCGGCGTGGCGAACCGACTGCCGATGATGGTCGTCACTCGCCTGCTGGGGCTTCCCGAGGACGACGTCGACAAACTGGTCGACCTCGGTTACCGCGCGGCCAGTCTGCTCGACGGTATCGGAACCGCCGAACACATGGAGAGCGCCGGGATGGCCGCCATGGAGCTGTCCGGTTACGTGCTCGAGCATTTCCACGCCGCCGCCGACGCGCCGACACCGGGATTGATCGGCGACCTCGCCAGCCGTTGTGCCGGTGGGGAAATCGAGGAGATGACGGCGCTGACCATGATGATCACGCTGTTCAGCGCCGCGGGGGAGTCGACCGCCTCGCTGTTGGGCAGCGCGGCATGGATTCTGGCGACGCGACCCGCCGTGCAGCGGCAACTGCGTGACGACCCGAATCTGCTGGGCGCCTTCGTCGAGGAGGCGCTGCGGTACGAGGCGCCGTTTCGAGGGCACTACCGGCACGTGCGTCACGACACCGCACTGGCCGGAGTGGACCTGCCGGCGGGCTCGCGACTGTTGCTGATGTGGGGAGCGGCCAACCGGGACGCACGGCAGTTCGACGCGCCGAACGACTTTCGACTCGACCGCGCCTCGGCCAAGGGGCACATCACCTTCGGCAAGGGCGCGCACTTCTGTGTCGGGGCGGCGCTGGCCCGGCTGGAGGCCAGGATCGTGCTCGGTGAGCTGTTGGCCGGCACCAGCTGGATCGAGGCCGACGAGGTGGGGGACTGGGTGCCCAGCGTCCTGGTGCGGCGCCTCGAGGGGCTGCGGCTCAGGGTGCAGGACTGAGCGTCCGGCGCGCGATGCCGCCCGGGTGGTCGGCGATTCTGGCATTCCGTGCCTTAAGGTCTGGCTGTGCCTCAGATGGATCGCCGGAGTTTGATGATGATGGCGGGTCTCGGTGTTGCCGCCGCCGCCCTTCCCCTTCCCACGGCGTTGGCCGAACCGCTGCAACCGGACGCCCCGGCGCCGGGGCCGCGGGCCCAGGCCCAGACCGGCATGCTGTTCGCCGACGAGTTCGACGGTCCGGCGGGATCGAGCGTCGATTACGCCAAGTGGCGTGTGATGCCGGCCCGCGAGCGGATCAAGAACCCGGTGTTCTGGGATCGCCCCGAGAACATGGGCGAATACCGCGACAGCCGGGAGAACCTGTTCCTCGACGGCAGGGGCAACCTCGTCATCCGCGCCACCAAGGAGGGCGACAAGTACTTCGGCGCCAAGATCGTCGGCACGCAGCCGGTGGGCATCGGCAGCACCTGGGAAGCCCGCATCAAGCTCGAGTGTCTGACCGCGGGCTGCTGGCCGGCGTGGTGGATTCTCAACGACAACCCGGTCGACGGTGGCGAGATCGACCTCATGGAGTGGTACGGCAACGGTGAGTGGCCGTCGGGCACCACGGTGCACTCCCTGCTGGACGGCACCTCGCACGTCACCCAGCCGATGGCCGTCGACGGTAACTGGCACACCTGGCGCGCCACGTGGGACCAGAACGGCATCTACTTCTGGAAGGACTACGTTCCGGGCATGGAGCCGTACTTCCAGGTGCCCGCGTTCTCCATGGATCCGTGGCCGTTCAACAATCCCGGCTACACCTTCGTACCGGTGCTCAACGTCGCGGTCGCGGGTTCCGGCGGTGGGGATCCGGCCGGAGGCTCCTATCCTGCGCAAATGCTGGTCGATTACGTTCGGGTCTTCTGAGTCGCCACTTAGCCGAGGTGGGCGTACCAGTTTGGTCATCACAGGGGTTATGCTCGGGCAGATACGGCAAAGGAGCCGCGGCGCAGGAGGGTCCCGTTGAGCACACGAACCGCAATCGAGCTTCCCCCCAGTCGACCGGTCATCGTCCGGGGCGCCGACGGCACCCGACTGCACACCGAGGTGTTCGGACCGGAGGACGGTTATCCCGTCGTGCTGGCGCACGGCATCACGTGCGCCATTCGGGTCTGGCGGGAACAGATCAACGACCTGGCCCGGGATCACCGGGTCATCGCGTTCGACCACCGCGGGCACGGGCGCAGCGGTGTCCCGCCGCGGGGGCACTACAGCCTCAATCACCTGGCCGCCGACCTCGACGCGGTTCTGGAGGCGACGCTGGCGCCCGGTGAGCGCGCCGTGATCGCGGGGCACTCGATGGGCGGCATCGCCATCGAGGCGTGGTCTGAGCGGTACCGGCACAAGGTGGCCGACCGCGCCGACGCGGTGGCCCTGATCAACACCACCACGGGTGAACTCGTCCGGCAGGTGAAGTTCCTCGCGCTGACCCCGCGCCTGGCCAACCCGCGGGCCGTCGTCGCCACCCAGGTCATCCGCAACTTCGGCGGGATCCCTGCGCTGCGTGCGGTGAAGGGCCCGAGCCGCGGCGTCGTCGCGCGGCTGGCGGTCGGTCGGGATGCGGACCCGGCGATCACTGATTTCGTCTACGAACTCTTCGCCACCACGCCGCCCGCGGGCCGCGGGGGCTGCGCGCGAATGCTGATGGATTCGGTCGAGAAGCGGCACATCCCACTCGACGGGCTGACGGTGCCCACTCTGGTCATCGGCAGCACGCATGACCGCCTGCTGCCGATTGCCGCGCAGCGCCGGATCGCCGACGTGGTGCCCAACCTCGTCGACTTCGTCGAACTGCCCGGCGGGCACTGCGGCATCCTCGAACATCCCGAGGCGGTCAACAGCCGACTGCGGTCGCTGGTCGACTCGGTGCGCGGCTAACCGGTCAGCGCGCCTTCGACCTCGTCGGCCGCACGCAGTCCCGAGCGGACCGCGCCGTCGAGGAACCCCGTCCAGGCGTCGGCGGTCTCGGTGCCGGCCCAGAACAGTGAGCCGACCGGCTCCCGCAGCACCCGGCCCACAGTGGTCCACGAGCCGGGTGGCACCGCGGCGGTCGGGCCACCCGGTGAGAACGGTTCTGTGCCCCAACTGAAGTCGAGATAGTCGATGGGATGAAGCGCGGCGTCGCCGAAGAGCGCCGCGAAGCCGCGCAGGGCGTGTTCCCGGCGCTGCTCGGGTGGCTGCGTGTCGAACTCGCGGGGGTCGACGAATCCCAACAGGATGCCCGGTCCGTCGCTGCGGGGACTGACATCGAACGTGATGAACACCGGCCCGGTGTCCGACAACGCCTCACCAGAGCAGCCGTCGGCGCGCCAGAACGGCGTCTCATACGCCGCGTAGGCCTTGCTGAGTCTGCCCTGCGGCCAGCGCGACGGCAGTTCGGCGTGCCCGTCCGGCAGCGCGGGGCTGAACTCGATGGCGGCGCGGTGCTGTGGAGGCACCGCGATCACGACGGCCCGCGCGCTCACCGATCCCGCCGCGGAATGCACCGTCGCCCCGTCGTCGGTGTGCTCGACACCGTAAACCGCGGCGCCCAGCACCACGGCATCCCCGAGTTCCTCAGCCATCCGCAGCGCGATCGACTGGGTTCCGGCGGCGAACCGGTCCTGCTGCGCGCCATTGGCCACGTCGAGCAGGCGGTCCAGTCCGCCCGCGGCCGCGACATAGCGCGCCGCGTGCAGCATGGACACCTCGGAGGGTTCCGCACCCCAGGTGACCCGCGACATGATCGCCATCAGGTCCAGCGTCGTCGAGGATGCGCGCTTTTTCGTGAGCCAATCCTGCAGCGACATCGAGTCGAGTTCGTGTGCGTGCAGGGCCGCGCCCGGCCTGTCCACGGGGACTCCGCGGGCCGCGCGGGTGAACTGCCAGCGCACGCGCGCGATGTTGAGCAGTCCACCGATCGACAGCGCGGGGACGGTTCCCGAGTACGACCGCACGCTGCCGCGCCAGTTGATCAGGTTCTTCCCGTCGCAGAACGTCGGCGTGGTGGGGCAGCCGAGTTCGGCCGCGAGCGCCAGCACCGCGTCTTGGGTGGGTCCCACGAAGGTGGCGCCGAGGTCGACCGGCAGGCCCGCCACCGCACCGGTGTACGACCGGCCGCCGACCCGGTCGCGTCCCTCGAGCACCAGGACCCCAAGGCCCCGCCGATTGAGTTCCCGCGCGGCGGTCAACCCCGCGAATCCGGCACCGATCACCACGACATCTGTCTGCGCACGCACGGGGTCCAGTCAAGCGCATTAGGCTGCGGCCCGTGAAGATCTTGACAGCGTTGTCCGGTCCCGTTGACGCGATCGAGCGCACCCGCGCGCTCAAGGAGGCCGGCGCCGCGGGTGTCTTCACGTTCGAGGGTCCGCACGACGTGTTCGCGCCGCTGACGCTGGCCAGCACGGTGGGCGGGTTGGACCTGATGACCAACGTCGCGATCGCTTTCCCGCGCAATCCGATTCACCTCGCACACCAGGCGGTCGACCATCAGCAGCTGTCCGGTGGGCGGTTCGTGCTCGGGTTGGGGACCCAGATCCGGACCCAGATCGAGAAGCGGTTCGGGGCCGAGTTCGACCGTCCGGTGGCGCGGATGACGGAGTTGATCGAGGCGCTGCGGGCGATCTTCCACACCTGGTCGACGGGTGAGCGGCTGACCTTCCGCGGTGACTTCTACTCGCACACGCTGATGACCCCGAACTTCAGCCCGCCGAGCCTGCCGTATGGCCCTCCACCGATTTATGTTGGCGCCCTTGGTCCCCGGCTGACACGGGCGACGGCCGAACACGCCGACGGACTGCTGGTGATGCCGTTCGGGACCAAGCGCTTCCTGCACGAACACACCATGCCGGCGGTGCGCGAGGGCGTCGCGGCCTCGGGACGGCGACCCGACCAGTTCACGGTGGTGCCCGAGATCATCGTGTCGCCGGGCGAGGACCACTCGGGGACTCGCCGCCTGTTGGCGTTCTACGGGTCGACGCCGGCCTACCGGCCGGTCCTGGACGCGCACGGGTGGGGCGATCTGCAGCCCGAACTGCACGCGTTGAGCAAGCAGGGCCGCTGGCAGGAGATGGGGGACCTGATCGACGACGACGTGCTGGGCACCATCGCGGCCGTGGGCAGTCCGGCCGACATCGCCGCGCACATCAAGGACCGGGTCGACGGGGTGGCCGACACCGTGTGCATCTACTCCGGTGGCGCGTTGTCGGTTCAGCAGATCGGCGAGATCATCGACGCGCTGCGGTGACCTCTGCCGCCGGCCCGGTCAGCGCAGACGCACCATCCGGGTGGTCGAACTCTCGTCGAGTTCGACCAAGTCCGACCGTGAGCGCAGGAAATCGCTGAACGACCGGAACCCCAGCGACTTCTCGCTGAACGACGGGTCCATGCGCTTCATCTGCGCCTTGACCGTCGAGTTGTGCAGCCAGTCGGTGTCGTCCTTGTCCATGCCGATGCGGATGGCGCGGGTCAGCAGGCCGGTGGCCTCGGCCTGCGCGTCGGGGGCATCGGGTTCGGCGCGGGCCGCGGTCCTGCCCCGCCGTTTTGGCGGTGCGGCGTCCTCGGTGGGGGCGGGCACGAACGCCGGAACGCTGGGCAGGGCGTCGTAGATGACGAACTCGTCGCACGCCGCGGCCAGCATGCGGCTCGACGATCCCGCCATGCCGATGCCGACCACGAAGCGGCCCAACCGTTTACAGCGCTGCGCCAGCGGGATGTAGTCGGAGTCGCCGGCCACGATCACCACGTGGGTGAGGTCGGGCAGCCGGAACATATCCTCGACCGCATCGACGGCGAGCCGGATGTCGGCGCCGTTCTTGCCGTACGCCGCCGCGGGGAACAGCTGCACCAGGTCGACGGCCCGGCCGACCAGTTGGCCGCGGTAGTCGGCGTTGATGTCGGCGGACCAGTCGGCGTAGGCGCGGGTGAGCACCAGGGTCCCGAAGGAGGCCGCGAAGTCGATGATCGCACCCACGTCGACGGTCGCGCGGGTGAGCCGGTCCGCGGCATCCGGCGGCGGTTTGGCCTTGTCGCGCTGGAACGAGTTGCGGCCGTTGACCTGGTCGTACCTCGAGATCACGATGTTGTCGAAATCGAGGTACACCGCGACGCGTGACTCGCCTGTCTCCGTCATCACCCCAGTGTCGGCCATGGGGAACGCGTCAGGCGGCCGATCGGCGGGCCAGGCTGCACCGAACGCTTTACATGACGTCGCTGCGCTGTCACAGTGGCCTGAGCCGAGGGGCCCGGCACACGGAGGTGCGACTCACGTGACAGATCTGGTGATCCGCAGGATCCGCTGGGACTTCGACGGAGGCGTGCCGTTCCTGTGGCAGCCGAACAACCCGGCCTTCGGCATGTTCTGCACGGTCTTCACGTTCATCGCGGTGCCGTTCGAGCACTACATCATCAAGGCCCTCAAACCCACGCAGGCGACGTTCACCGATCCCGCCGTGGCGGCTGAGGCCGACGCCTTCCTGCGTCAGGAGGGCCAACATGCCGCCGCGCACCGCAAGCACATGGACGCCCTGATCGCTGCGTATCCCGGACTGCAGCGCGCCTACGACGACGCGACCGCGGCATTCGACGAACTCGTCGCCACCCGCCCGGCCGAGTTCCACGCGGCCTACATCGCCAACCTCGAAGCCACCTTCACGCCGTTGTTCAAACTCGTTCTGGACAACCGTGACTCACTGTTCGCCGGATCCGACGAGCGGGTCGCATCGTTGATGATGTGGCACTTCGTCGAGGAGATCGAGCATCGCAGTTCCGGGCTGATGCTGTCGCGCGCGTTGAGCCCGGACAGGTGGTATCGCGTGCGGCAGGTGCGCGAGACGTTCCGGCACATCGGCGAAGTCGCGGCTGCCATCGGGGCGACCGTCGACGCCGTGGTGCCGGTCGAGCAGCGTGTGGTCTCGGCCGCCGACCTGATGAGTCCCGCGCTGTTGGTCGATGAGTTCACCCGCCGTGGCCCCTGGGCGCGACGTGCACCTCGGACGCAGGTCCCCACGTTGTTCAACGCCGTGCCCACCCGCGACCTGGCGCGCATGGTGTGGCGACTGGCGTTGTCGCAGATGCCGAATCACGATCCGGCGGACCAACCGCTACCCGAGTGGGCCGCGGTGTGGATGGCTGAATACGAGCGCGGCACCGACATGACGCGGTTCGCGGGGGCGGGTCCCAACCGAACATGAGCACACCGCCGCTCTCAGGCGGTCGTGAGGCGGAGCGGCAGGTGGGTCGGTCCACGTAGGGAGCTGTGGCTCGACCATCGTGCCGGGCCAGCGGGGGTGATTCGGCTGACGCGGGTGACGAGTTGGCGCAGTACTGCCTGGGCTTCCATGCGGGCCAGCGGTGCCCCCAGGCACATATGGGCACCGTAGCCGAAGGCTATGTGCTTGCGCGGGTCACGGTCGGCCCGGTACTCGTCGGGATCCTCGAATGCGGAGGGATCACGGTTGGCTGCGCCGAAGGACAGCAGCACGCGGGATCCGACGGGGATGGTGACGTCACCGACGCGATAGTCGGCTCGGGTGTAGCGGTAGAGGTTCTGGATCGGCGTGGTGATCCGCAGCTGCTCCTCCACGGCGAGAGGAATCAGATCGGGATGTGCGCGAATGAGGTCGTACTGGTCGGGGTGACGGGCGAGCGTGTCGAACATGCCGCCGAGCAGGTTGGTGGTGGTCTCGTTGCCGGCGATCAGCAGGTGGATGGCGATGAGCATGAGCTGTTGGTCGGTGAGTCCGCCGTCGGTGTTGTGCTCGATGAGCCGGCCAAGGACCGTGTTGGATCCTTTGAGTCCTCCCGTCGCGAACTGCCTTCTGAAGTAACGATGCAACGACACCATGGCCGCCATCGACTTGACCGCGTCGACGACACCGGAAGGGGTGGGCGTCAACTCCATGATTCCCACGCCGCGTTCCGACCATCGGCGAAAGTCGTCGACGTCGGAGTCTGGCACACCCAGGATCTGGGCGATCAGACGTATCGGCATCGGTATCGCAAGCCGTTGCACGACATCACATCCGGGGTCGTTCAGGATGTCGGTGACGAGTTCCACCGCCAGCCTCTCGGTGATCTCCTGCCAGGACTGCATGGCGCCCCTGCTGAATCCCGGTTGGACCTGTTTGCGAAGTCGGGTGTGCTCGTCGCCGTCGGTGAGCACCGCCAGCGGCGCAGAGAACCTGAGCCGGGTGACGCCCTGAGCGCTCGTGACCTCATCGGTGTCGCGTAATGCGGCTCGCACATCGTCGAGACGGCTGATGATGAATGTGGCACGCCTCGGGTTGTAGTGCACGCGGCCGCCTCGATGGAGGGCGCGGTACGCCTCGAAGGGTTCGGCGGCGGTGATTGGATCCTGCGGGTCGTAGTCGGTGTTGATCGCACCCGTCCAGCCGTCATAACCGCGCCGGCGCGTCCGGAAGGCGGCGGCGACGTTCATTCGAACGGCATTGGCCACCGGGTCGAGAGCATCGTGAATCCTGCGCTGGGCCTGTGCGATCGACATCGTGGGTCCTAACTGTGCGCGGCGGTGACGTGCCCGCGGCTGCGAAGGGTCCTCTGTTGGGTGATGAGGATGGCAGTCGCGAGATGGACGACGTAGCAGGCGGACACGACCGTGGACAGGCGACGGCGGCGCGGGTTCGCCATGAGGAGTCCGATCAGTGTTTCGATCGCACCGTTGATGTAGGTGAACGTGCGGGCATGGCGGGGGAAGCCGAGCCGGTTGATGGGGTCGAAATACCTCGGCGCCACGAAGTGCGCCACACCGACCACGCTGACCGACAGCCCCAGACGCCGCCGCGAGCGCTCAGTGTGGAAGTGCATCGTTAAGCGCTCCGCTCTGCTCAAGGCGATTGAGCAACCGCACTATTTACGAGAGAAATTTTCTCGTTAATGGTGACACATGCCGGCGCTCGTGGACAGGGGTGATGTCGAGCATTTCCTCTACGTTGTTCATGTGAGCCAATCCCGTCGAGGGCGACCGAGAAGCGCGGCCGTGCACGAGGCGATCCTGGAGGCCACCCGCACGCTTCTCGTCGAAGCGGGCTATCGGTCCGTTGCCATGGACAAGGTCGCCGCGATTGCTGGAGTGGCCGTTCAGACCGTGTACCGGCGGTGGCCGTCGAAGGCTCCCTTGGTGGCCGAGGCGGTGATGCAGGCCTACAACCAGGCCGACTTCACGCTGCCCGACACCGGAGACACGATCGCAGACCTGACGACCTGGATGCGTGCGTACTCCGAGATCGCCTCGTCCGCGGAGAACATCGCACTCATTCGCTCGCTCGCCGCTGCCGCTGCCGAAGACCTGGGCGATCGCGACACCCTCTACCAAGAACTCACTCGTCCGATGCACGACGCCATATCGCACCGCCTGCGCGTCGGGGTGTCGGCGGGCCAGATCCGCGGGGACGCCGACATCGACGCTGCCACCGATGCGTTGATCGGAGCGACGCTCTACCGGGTGCTCAGTGGCACCGCATCCGCGGGAGAAACGGCTGGGCGATATCTCGGAGTCGTTGATGCTCTGCTGCGTGGTATCTCGCGCTGAACTGATCGTTCGGTGACGGGGCGCCGCCAGTGCGGCCGCGAGGTCGCGGGTATGGGAAGCGCTCAGTGGAACGTGATGACGACTTTGCCACGCGCGCTTCGGTTCTCGAGGGCGGCGATCGCCTCTCCGGCACGTTCGGCGGGATAGACCTGGGGTTGGGGCGCGGCGACTTTGCCCGATGCGAGCAGCGCCGAGAGTTCATCCCACTGCTCGGCCAGATAGCCCGGATGCGACATCGCCCATGCACCCCATCCGACACCGACGGCGTCGACGTTGTTGAGCAGCAGTCGATTCACCTTGATCGTCGGGATGTCACCGCCGGTGAAGCCGACGACGAGCAGTCGGCCCGCCGGTGCCAGCGACCGCAGCGAGTCGGTGAACCGATCACCGCCGACGGGGTCCAGCACGATGTCGACCCCGCGGCCGCCGGTCAGTTCCGCGACGGCGTCCTTGAACCCGTCGGCGAGTACGACATCGGACGCCCCGGCCGCCGTGGCCACCTCGATCTTGTCCTCGGTCGACACCACGGCGATCGTGCGGGCCGCGCCGAGGGCGGGCGCCAGGCGCAGCGTCGCGGTGCCGATACCGCCCGCGGCGCCGTGCACCAGAACGGTCTCACCCGGCATCAGCCGGCCCCGGGTGCGCAACGCGAAATGCACCGTCAGGTCGTTGAACAGAATGCCCGCGCCCGCTTCGAAGGAGATGTTGTCCGGCAGTGCGAAGACGCGGTCGGCCGGCAGGGCCACCACCTCGGCCATGCCGTCGGTGATCATCGTCAGCCCCAGCACGCGATCACCGGGCTTGACGTGCGCTCCGTCGGGCGCGCTGCGCACCACGCCGGCGACCTCTCCGCCCGGGGTGAACGGGAGATCGGGTTTGTACTGGTAGAGACCGCGGCTCAGCAGCGCATCGGGGAAGGCCACGCCCGCGGCGTGGACGTCGATGACGATGTCGCCGGCGGGTTCGGCGACATCGTTGACCTCAATCGCCTCGGGACCGTCGAGCCTGGTGATCTGAACCGCGCGCATGCCCGCCACCTTAGCGATTTCGGCGCGGGGTTAGGGGGGGGGGGGGGGGGGGCGGGCGGCGGGGGGGGGGGGGGGGGGGGGGGGGGGGGGGGGGGGGGGGGGGGGCGGTGT
>NZ_LZHW01000052.1 GCF_001667265.1 Mycobacterium sp. ACS4331
GTGTGATGTCTCAGGACATCGGTGACGGTTCTGCATCAGGACTTCGGTGACGGTCAGTGTGTCAGGACTTCGGTGACAGTTGTCAGATTTTGGGGCGTGGGCCTCGGGGTCGGCCGTTGCCGACGTATTTGATGCCGGGTGCGGGTCGGGTGTGCTCAGCCAGGACCTCGCCTTGCAGGTCGGTAACGATGATCTTGTCGCCGACGCTGACAACGAGGACCTGCTGAAAGCGACGCTGCACATCGACTAGGTAGGTGACGGTGTCGACCCCGATGGTCCCCGCCGTGGTCACCGTTCTGACCCGTGTGCCGACGGGCAGATCGGTGGGTGCTTGCGCTTTGGGGCGCCGGTGGGGGCTCGGGGCAGGTACGTCGTAGATCGGCCGGTCAGGTTTGGGTCGGGGTGGATCAGCTTTGGGGGTCGCCTCCCACGCTGTCAGCGGTGTGACGCGCCCGGGTAGACCCTGGTGGGGACGCTCGGTGTTGTAGATGTGGTCGAACGCGTCGACCTGGGCTTGCAGTTCGGCCAGCGACTCCGCGATCGGCTGTTTGTCGAGGTAACGGAACAGGGTCTGGTGAAACCGTTCGTTCTTGCCCTGGGTGGTCGGCTTGTAGGGCTTGCCGGTGATCGCCTCCACGCCCAGACCGGCGACGTGACCGACGAGCCGGCCGACGTAGCCACGCCGTGAGGGATTGACTGCGAGTCCGTTGTCGGTCAGCAGACGTTGTGGCCCACCGTGAGCGACGATGGCCTTGTCCACCACGGTGATCGCATCCTTGGCGGTCTCGCTGGTTGAGACGTGGGAGGCGAGTGCGTAGCGGGAGTGGTCGTCGATGAGTTGGAAGATCACGCACGTACGCCCGCCGCTGAGCACGTACTCCGTGGCATCGAGTTGCCAGCAGGCGTTCGGGGCCGGATAGACGAATCGCCGCCATGCCGAGCGTGGCCTCTTTTTCGGCTCCAGGCGAGCCACGCCGGCTTCCCGGAAGATGCGGGCCAGCGATGCCGTGGACGAGATCTGCTCCAAGCCCATCGCCTGCATCTTTTCGTGCACGCTGATCGGCCCATGATCCAGCCCGGAGGACTCCAGCGCGGCACGAACCGCCACAGCCTGTGTCTTGACCTCATCGCTCAGTTTCGATGGGCTCGACTTCGGTCGCCGAGTCTTGGGTTCGAGCACTGCCGCCGGCCCATCGACCTTCGCGCGCTTACGTAACTCGTAGAACGACTTTCGAGAGATGCCGTGCTCGGCGCAGAACGTCGAGACCGCCCCGCGGGGTGCGTCATCGGGCCACTGCGATATCGCAAGCCGCACGACAGGATCGATGGGTTCATTGACAGCCACCACCCGAGCCTTGAGGCAGAAGTGTCACCACCAAGACCATCCGAACCGTCACCGATGTCCTGATGCAGAACTGTCACCGATGTCTTGGGAGATGACA
>NZ_LZHW01000053.1 GCF_001667265.1 Mycobacterium sp. ACS4331
GCCCGTGCCACAGGTTGGCCTGGCCGATGAAGCTCGCGACGAAAACCGTGGCGGGCTTGTCATAGATCTCGGTGGGGGACCCGATCTGCTCGACCTTGCCGGCATTCATGACAGCAATGCGGTCGCTCATCGTCAACGCCTCCTCCTGGTCATGGGTCACGTAGACGAACGTGATGCCCAGTTCCCGTTGGATGCGCTTGAGTTCGAACTGCATGACGTGGCGCAGTTTGAGGTCGAGGGCGCCCAGAGGCTCATCCAGAAGCAGCGCGCTGGGGTAGTTGACCAGGGCGCGGGCCAGCGCGACGCGCTGCTGCTGACCGCCCGACAACTGGCCGGGCTTGCGCTGCGCGAAGTCGGTGAGGCGGACCACCTCGATGAGCTCGTCGACACGCCGCTTGACCTCGCCCTTGCCCTTGGTCTTGTCGAGCTTCTGGCTTCGCGGACCGTAGGCGACGTTGTCCCACACCGTCATGTGCGGGAACAGCGCATAGTGCTGGAAAACCGTGTTGACGTTGCGTTTGTGGGGTGGCATGCGGGAGACGTCCCGGCCCTCGAGGCGGATGGCCCCTTCGGTCGGGGTCTCGAACCCGGCGATCATGCGCAGCGTCGTGGTCTTGCCGCATCCCGACGGGCCGAGCATGGAGAAGAACTCCCCGGCTCCGATGGAGAAGTCGGCGTCATCGACCGCGACGTAGTCGTCGAACCGCTTGAAGACGTGGTCGATCTCGATCACGGCCGGACCCGTCGTGGTTCGACCACCCGAAGGGTCGGTGTGCTGTTCTGTGGCTGTCGTGCCGATCTCGGTCAGGACAGAGCCTCCTCGTGTGCGGTTACGTCCCCCCCGGACCAACGCAGGTGATGCATTCGGTTAACAATCACCCATTCGCAGGGTCATCGCAACCGATTCCGTCACGATTTTTCATCTTCGCAATGGAATCTGTTGATTTTGGGGCCTACGGATGATGAACGCAACAGCAGCCATCCAACCTCCCTCACATCGGAACGCAATCACCGGTTAGTCCTCGAGGCATCCGGGTAGCCGTCAGAGTGCACGACCAGTTCACAGATATCGAACCACTCGGAGGTGAGCACGTCATGAAACTCCATCGACAACGCGCTCGGCGGTTCGCGGCTGCGGTCGGCATCGGTGCCGGTGTCGCGGCGGCTTCGGTCGCGGTCGCGACCGGATCCGCGGCGCAGAACTTCGGCAGTGAGGACCCGACCCCCGGCGGGGAGGCCACGACGAGCACTTCGGAGGAGGTCACCCCGACCACGGTGTACACGCCCCCGACGATCGAACCTGAGGATCCTGGCGTGCCCGGCAACTCCGGCAGTGAGAACGGCGACATCGGCTGACCCGAACAGCCTGACACCAGAGCAGGCGCAGAATCGCCGTGACCGGCCCCTCATAGTGCGATTCTGCGCCTGTTCGCCCTCTTGTAGCACCCTTTTGTCACAGCGGGAGGCCGTCCTCCAGGAACCGCAGACCCGCATCGAGCGCGTCGGGCGACATGGGTTCACCGTGCAGGACTGCCATCATGACGCCGGTGACGGCGCCCGCGGTGATCCGCAGCCGACGGTCGTCGGCAGGCAGGTTCAATCGGGTCGCGAGGGCACACGTGATCGCCTCGATCACGGTGAGGTACTGGTTGTACAGGGCACCGGCCGCCTCGGGCAGTGAATAGAGAAGCCGCTGGCGTTCCACCTCCTCGCGCCAGTACTGGGTGCTCATCTCGCCGAAAACCCGGGTCAACGCCTCGCGGTACGCGGTGATCGGCGGCACCTCGGGCGGCGCGGCCAGGAAGAGGTCGATGATCGGCCCCATCATGTGGTCGGGGATCAGCACGGACGCTTTGTTGGGGAAATATCGGAAGAAGGTCCGAGCGGAGACGTCGGCGGCCTGCGCGATCTGGTCGACGGTCGTGGCCGCGTAGCCGTTCTCCTCGAACAGACGGAACGCCGCAGCCCGGACAGCTTCACGCGTCCGCTGCTTCTTACGTTCTCGCAGGCTGCCGCCAGCGATATCGGACATCTCTGGATTGTTCCGCATGTGAGCGCGACGGGGGAGAGACGGCATCGTGACATTACGGTCAGCGTCAACGGCGGTCGCTACATCTGAACAGCCGCTGATCCGGGCACCGCCGACCTCGGCCACAGAGCCAGTCGTGTTGCCCCTCCGGATGCCTTGTCCTGCAGTCGATCCAGAATCAGTCGCAGTGGCGGCCAGGTGCTCCGCCCACGCCGAGTCACGGCGTATGCCGTCATCTCCACGCCCGGTGCGGGCAGCGGCAGGACCGTGATGCCCGGTCGGGCCGGCCGGTGCAGCGGCAGCAGCCCGACGCCATAGCCCGCCGACACCAGGTCCTCGACCAGGTCGAGGCTGTCGATCTGGTGGGTGATGCGCGGCTGGAATCCGGCCAATGACGCCAGGATCCGTACGGCCTCCTCGTCGGCGGTGTTGCGCGAGTTCACGATCCAGGACGCATCGGCGTAGGCCCGCAGATCGACGGACTCCGGGGCCCGGCCCGGCACGGCCAGCCCCCACGGCGTGGTCCACAGTGAAGCGAACTCCAGGACGGGATCTGCTGCCGCGGGGGCAAGGTTGTAGTCGTAGGCCAGGGCCAGGTCGAGGCTGTCGTCGACGAGCAGGCGAAACGCCTCAAGCGGTTCGAACTCGCTGATGGTGGCTCGCACACCCGGATTCGTCTCGGCGATCTCCGCCAGCACCGGCAGCAGCGCCACCCGGACACCGGTGGCGAACCCGCCCACTCGGACGACCCCGAACGGGTCGGAACGCGGATCGAGATCGGCGCGTGCGGCGTCCAGAGCTGCCAGGATGCCGACGGCATGGTCGGCGAGCCGCCGCCCCGCCGGAGTCAGCCGCACCCGGCGGCCCTCGGGTTCGATGAGCGCGGTCCCCGCCTCGGCGGCCAGGGCGGCGATCTGCTGCGACACGGTCGAGGTGGACATGCCGACCGAGTCGGCGACCGCACGCATCGATCCCAGCCGAGACAGCGCGAGCAGCAGACGCAGACGACGCGGGTCCATCCGCCCATTGTTCAGCACTTCCGAACGTTATGTCCGGAATTATCACGTGGACGGGGACAATAACCGCAGGTTTCAATGCAGGAGTGACACCGCATCCAGCCCGCACCGGAGCCGTCATGGCCGTGGCCTCCATGCTGTGCGTCCAACTGGGCCTGGCCATCTCGGTGTCCCTGATCGATCGGATCGGCGCCGAAGGTGCGGGGTGGCTCCGGCTCGTCTGGGCCGGGCTGATCCTGCTGGTGATCGTCCGGCCCAGAGCATCGGCGTTCACCCGCCGGAGTTTCCTCGTCTGTGTGCTGCTCGGCGTGGTGACCGCGGCAGTGACGCTGCTGTTCATGGCAGCCGCGGCGCGCATCCCATTGGGCACCGCGAGTGCGTTGGAGTTCCTGGGGCCGCTGGGGGTGGCCGTGGCCACCGGCTCGGGCGCACGCCGAATCGTCTGGCCCGCCCTCGCCGCGGTCGGGGTGGTGCTGCTGACCGAACCGTGGACGGGCGACGTCGACACCGCCGGCGTGCTGTTCGCGATCGCCGCCGCGGCCTGCTGGGCCGGTTACATCCTGCTGACTCAGCGTGCCGGCGACGCCGTGACCGGTATCACCGCATTGGCCGTGTCGATGCCCGTCGCCGGCCTGGTCGCCACCGCCACAGTCGGCCACTCGGTGATCGGATCGTTCACTCCCGAGCTGTTCCTGTTCGGTGCGGCACTCGCACTGCTGCTGCCGGTCGTACCGTTCATCCTCGAACTCGTCGCCCTGCGCCGCCTGACCACCGCGGCGTTCGGAACCCTGATGAGCCTCGAGCCGGCCGCTGCGATGCTCATCGGACTGCTCGTCCTGGCGCAGATCCCCGGCCCGACGGCGATCCTCGGCATCGGATTCGTGGTGGCCGCGGGAATCGGTGCCGCGCGCACGGGCGCCAGGCCCGCTCCCGTCCCCGCCGAGGCGGGCTGTTAGCCCGCGTCGAACTCGATGACTCCGCGAATGTTCCTGCCGGCGCGCAGATCCCGCATCGCCTCGTTGATGTCGTCCAATTTGTATCTCTGCGTGACCAACTCGTCCAGCTTCAGCGTTCCCGCTTCGTACATGGCCAACAGCCGGGGCATCGCCTCGCGCGGATTCATCTCGCCGTAGAGCACGCCCTTCAGCGTCTTACAGGAACTGACCATGTCGGGCAGGATCAGCGGAATCATCATGTCCGACACCTTCGCCATCCCCGTCAACACGCAGGTCCCGCCCTTCCGCAGCAGCATCATCGCCACCATGACGAGGTCTGGTGGAACCACTCCCGGGGTCAGCACCACCCGATCCGCCATCACGCCCCAGGTCAGTTCCTTGACCAGGTCGACGGCCGAAGCCGCGTCGGCGGCCGTATGCGTCGCGCCGAACGTCGGTGCGATCTGCCGTTTGAACTCGTTGGGATCCACCGCCACGATGTGCTTTGCGCCCGCGGCCTTCGCACCCTGGACCGCGTTCATGCCGATCCCACCCACGCCCACCACCACCACGGTGTCGCCCACCTCGGTGCCTGCGGCCACCGAACCGGACCCGAATCCGGTCGTCACGCCGCAGGACACCAGCGACGCGGCCTCGAGCGAGATCCAGTCGTGCACTTTGACCAGCGATCGCTCGGAGGCGACGACGTACTCCGAGAACGTGCCCACCTGCATCATGGCCATCAGGTCCTCATCGCCGAGGTGGCGACGTCGGGTGCCGTCGGTGGTCATCTCCTTGTTGTAGATGTCGGCACCGACATCACACAGGTAGGTGTGGCCGGTGACGCACCACCGGCAGCTCCCGCAGGCAGGGAAGAACGAAATCGCCACATGGTCACCGGGTTTGAGCGAGTGGACCTCTGGGCCCACGGATTCGACGATGCCGGAGCCCTCGTGGCCGCCCAGCATCGGAAACCACTCCGGAACCGCGACGCCCGCGGCCCGCATCATGGCCTCCATGTCCGCGCTGGGGACGCTGTCGCCGGTGTAGAAGTGCTCGTCGGAGTGGCAGATGCCGGCGTAGGCCATTCGCACCAGCACCTCGCCCGCCGCGGGCGGATCGAGGTCCACTTCGGTCACTTCCCAGTCGATCCCAACCCCTCGCAGGACAGCCGCCCTGGATTTCATCGCAGTCTCCCTTCTCTGTCTGCGCAGAGATCAAGCCGCGGGCCAGCCGACAGTCTTTGTCTCCGTGAAGATCTCCAAACCCTCGATGCCGCACTGACGGCCCACACCGGACTGCTTGTAACCACCGAAGGGGGCGTCAGCGCCGTACCACAGGCCGCCATTGATGCCCAGCGTTCCGGTGCGGATGCGCGCGGCGACCGATTTCGCCCGGTCGAGATCGGCGCTGAAGAGCACCCCCGACAGCCCGTAGATGGAGTCGTTGGCGATGCGCACCGCGTCGTCGTCGTCCCGGAACCCGATGACCGACAACACCGGCCCGAAGATCTCCTCCTGCGCGATGGTCATCCGACTGTCCACGTCGGCGAAGACCGTCGGTTCGACGAAGTAACCCCGGTCGACATCCTTGGGCACACCACCACCGGTGACGACCCGGGCCCCCTCGCGCCTGCCGGTCTCGATGTAGCCGAGAACCCGGTCCTGCTGGCGTTTCGAAACCTGCGGGCCCTGCAACACGGACGGATCGGTGGGATCGCCGTACCGGTTCTTCTTCATCGCGGCCGTGACGATCTCGACAGCTTCGTCGTAGCGGGAGTGGGGGACCAGGAGGCGGGTGGGCATCGCGCAGCCCTGACCGGCGTGCATCGAGATGAAGGCGCTCCCGCCCACGGCCCCGCTGATGTCGCCGTCCTCGTCAAGCACCAGATACACCGATTTTCCGCCCAATTCGAGAAAGGTTGGTTTCACGGTGTCGGCGGCCGCCCGCATGATCCTGCGCCCGGTCGCGGTGGAACCGGTGAAGGCGATCATGTCCACCAGGGGTGAGGTCGAAAGGACTTCACCCACCAGGTGGTCCGACGAGGTGACGATGTTGATCACACCGGGCGGGATGTCGGTCTTCTCGGCGATGATCCGTCCGATGCGGGTGGCGTTCCACGGTGTGTCGGGAGCGGGTTTGAGCACCATCGTGTTGCCCATCGCCAGGATGGGGCCGATCTTGTTGAGGATGATCTCAAAGGGGAAGTTCCACGGCGTCACCACCCCGACGACACCGATCGGTTCCTTCCACACCTCGCGCGTGGCGGGTGTACCCATGCCGAACGCATCCTTGTCGGGAAGTGAACGCGTCCAAGCGAATTGGCTGATCATGTCCGCGGGCCAGGTGAGCGCTTCGTTGAGCGGGACGTCGAGCTGCGGCCCATATGTGGTGAGCACCGGGCATCCGACCTCGGCGACGAGTTCACCTCGGATGTCCTCGCGCTCGGCCTCCAGCGCCGCCTGCAGCTGGCGCAGCCCTTCGGCTCGAGCCGCACCATCACGAGGCCAGTCGGTGTGGTCGAAGGCGTGCCGGGCCGCGGCCACGGCGCGCTCCATGTCCGCACGGGTGCCGTCGGCGGCTCCGCCGAGCACCTCCTCGGTCGCGGGATTGATGTTCTGGAACTGCCCGCCGGTCTCGGCGTCGACGAGCTTGCCGTCGATCAGCATACGGGTTTCGTGAGCCGCGTTGGCTTTCGTCACATGCAGTCCTTCACCATTGACGGAGTTCCTTCACCGACTCTGACGGCCGGGGCGCCAGGGTGAGGTGGGGGATGAAACTGCTCTTGCCGCAGCGCAGTACGGCGAACACGACATCGGCGAGGTGGTCGGCGTCGACCAGCCCGCCCAGCATGTAGCCCTCTTCCATCCAGAAGCGGATCGCCGAGTCCAGGGCCTTCGGGTCCCAGTTCTTGTTGAACTCGGTCTGGGAATCCCCCGAACCACCGAAGCTGTCTCCGACCGCCAGCTGGGTGAAACCGATGCCGGGCTGCTCGATGCGCCAGGCCTCGACCAGCTTGTCCAAGGCCGCCTTGCTGACGGCATAGGCGCCGAGCATCGGCCACGGCGTCGTGTAGGACGCGCTGAGCGAGGACAGATACAGGGCGGTTCCTGTGGCATCGGCGAGATGCTTCACCGCCGCGGCCGTCACCAGGGAGGCTCCGGTGACGTTGGTGGCGAACAGTTGCGCCCACTGGTCGGCGGTGACCTCGTCGAGCGAGGCCAGAATTCCCATGCCGGTGGTGTAGACCAGGGCGTCAAGACCGCCGAACGCATCAACGACCTCGGTGATCGCACGCTGACACGAGTCGGCGTCGGTGACGTCGCAGACCACTGCGATGGATCCGTTTCCGGCCTCGCGGGCGGCGTTGACCAGTCGGTCGTGGCGGCGGGCGAGAAACGCGACCTGCGCGCCCTTGCCCGCCAGACTCATGCCGATGCACCGACCTAGTCCCGCTGATGCCCCCACCACCGCCACGCGCAGTGCGTTCTCGGCCTGCATTCGCTGTCTCCTTAGGCTGTGAGAGCGACGCTATCAGACGTGGAATACCTGGTTCGCGAAATTGGAAATCTACATTTTCACATCGGGGAGAACATTCACGCGCTGCTGTTAACTCTCAGCGGTGCTGGGATTTTCGGTCTCGGCGCGCGAATCCGGACAGAAAGTGATCGAGAATCTGCGCGGCCCGCTCCCGGGCATGCTCGGGTTCGGCGGAGTGCGCCACCAGCAGGGCGGCCTCCTCGAGCGCGGCGACCAGCATGTGGGTCAGTTCGGCCACCGGCTGTGTGTCGATGATGCCGTCGCGCATCGCGTCCGCGACGACCGAATCGATCATCGCGAGGCTGTTGCCCTCCTGGATCGACCGCAGCGTCTGCCAGCCGAGAACCACTGGCCCGTCCAGCAGCATGATGCGTTGCACCTCGGGCTCGAGGGCGGCGTCGAGGAAGCTGTGCAGGCCGGTGGTGAGCCTCTCCCACGAGTCGGAGCCGGGTGGCGGCGCGGCGATCGAGCGCAGGGTGAGATCCCGCTCGACCTCCGTGAAGACCTCCTGGAAGAGTTCAGCCTTGTCCTTGAAGTGGTGGTAGAACGCGCCGCGGGTGCCCACGCCCGAGCGCGCCACGAGATCCCCGACGCTGGTGCCGAAGAATCCCTTCTCCATGAACAGCCGGCGACCCGCGTCCACGAGATCGCGGCGGGTCTGGTCACCGCGCGCCCGCCGGTCGGTGTCGGTGCCACCCCTCTTCGCCATGTGGGCCATGCTATCAACATTCATGTTGTAGGTTGCTGGTATGGCAGCGGCGGAGATTCGTGCGTACGGCTCGGTGGCTCCCCTGAAAGTCGGTTTGCTCAACGACTATCCGACTCGGGCCGACGTTGACAACGACACGGTCGACGCCATTCGCATGGTGTTCGACGAAGCGGTCGCCGCGGGCGTGGTCGACCGCCCGATCGAACTGGTGCAGCGGGATGTGATCGGCCTGCCCAACGGCACCTACCATGCCGTCGAGCGGGCCTACGACGAGCTTGTCGACGAGGGGTGCCTGGCCATCTTCGGCCCCTATGTCTCCGACAACGCGGTGCCGTTGGGCGCTCACGCCGACCGGGTCGGCAAGGTGCCCAACATCATTCTGTCCGGCTCTGAGGGAGCGCTGGGCGAGTGGACGTTCGCGCTCAACAACGGGTCGATGCCCGAGGAGGGCCGGATGCTGGCCGCCATCCTCTGTGGGGACGGTCATCGCCGCATCGCCATCGCCTACGAGGGGTCGCTGATCGGCAAGGAGTACCTGGCCCACGCCGAACGGGCCTATGCCGACGCCGGGTTGAGCGTCGTCACCACGGTGCCGATTCCGCAGGTCGAGACCGACAAGGTGGACGCCGTCGCGCGCCTGCGGGCCGCCGATCCCGACGCCGTCGTGCACGTCGGTTTCGGGCACGGCCTGTGGGGGTTCAACGATGCGTTGGCCGCCGCCGGCTGGGATCCGCCGCGGTACACGACCACGGCCTTCGAGATGGCGCACATCAGCGCGGAATGGTTCCGGCAGCTGGCGGGATGGATCGGGCTGGACAGCTACGACGAGCGGAACCCGGTGGGCCAGGCCTTCCTTGCGCGCTTCGAAGCCCGCTACGGAAGGCGGCGAGACTATTTCATGCCGGGCCTGTGCCGTGATGTCGCGACCGTCATCGTCCTGGGACTGGCCGGCGCGCGTCCCCTGACCGGTGCCGGGGTGAAGGCCGCGATGGAGGACATCAAGTTGGTGCCGAGCGCCAGCGGGGCACCGGGCACGTGCCTGCGGTTCGGGCGTTTCATCCGGCAGGGCTGGATGGGGGTCGACTACCTGGTGGCGCGGCGCGTCCTGCCCGACGCCAGCGCGCACGTCTTCCATGCGGCGCCCAGCGCGCACATCTCAGAGCTCGCCGGTTCCGGCTAACCGCAGCGCACCGAACACGGGTGCGGTCACGACGCCCGGTGGACTGGCCAGGACGTCGGGCACCGCACGAATCGCGCTCATCGCGATCATGAGGTGTCCCGGTGCCGCGTGCTGTGTCGTCGGCAGTTCACCGTCCCACCCGACGTCGAGGTTCAGTTCGAAGCTGGGCATGCCCTTGATCACGGCCCGGATCAGCGGGGCGCGCTGCCCCGGGGCCAGCGGCTTGAGTCCCCACTGCGGAAGGTCGCGGGTGAGCACCCATTCCTCGTGAATCGCCAGCAGCGGGCGTCCAGACCAGTGTCCGGTCCACGAGAATCTCTGTCCGACAACGGTTCCTGCCGCGATCGTGCCCGCTGCCACCTCGAGGTCTCGCGTGAGCGTGGTCGCGTCGACGGAGATGTCGATGGTGCTCAGTTCGACACCCAGCACGTCGGCCGTCGCGTTCAGCGCCTGGCGATAGGCCATGTCGAGTTTCTTGATGATGGGGGAGTCGACGGTGACGTCCTCCGGTGGCCGTCCCATCCCCATCAGGTCGATGAGCATGGGGCGGCTGGCCACGGCCGACACATCGGTGGACTCGTACAGGTCGATTCGGTCCACCGACCTGCTCAACCCCGTGACCGTCGCGATCAGTCGCTCGAACATGAAGCCCGGGTTCTCGCCCGCAGCATGGAACCGTGTTCCCCCCGCCTGGCACGCCTGACGGAACGCCGCTTCGGTCTCCGGGCCGTAGGTGGGCAGGTGGTTGTAGGACGTGGTGCTGATGACGTTGATTCCCGCGGCGAGCAGCGCGCAGATGTCCTCGGCGTTGGTCTCGACCGCATGCGCCTTACTCGCGGCATGGATGACGATGTCCGGACGCAGCGCCATGATCTCGGCTTTGTCGGTGGTCGCCAGGACGCCCGTGGTGGGCGGGAGTCCGCACAACTCGCCGGCGTCCCTGCCGGACTTCGCCTGGTCATAGACCAAAACCCCGACAAGTTGGAAATCTGGATTCTCAATGAGCTCGGCGAGCGCGGCGCGGCCCACGGCACCGGTGGCCCACTGAACGGCTCGGATTGCCAATCGATCGCTCCTGGTTATGCTTTCGCGCCGGTGGAATGCTTTCCGCGCCCAACCTACATGATGTATGTTTGCAACCACCAGTGTGTATGTTGAAGTTGGTGTGGCCGGAGTGAGGAGCCGACAGATGGGGGACCCGGCGACCGTCGAAGAACTCGAACGCGACATCCGGGACGCTCAGCAGCGATTCAACGAAGGCATGGGGGCCCAGGGTGACGCTTCGCCGTATCCGTTGCTGAAGGAACTCCGCTCGCAGGCGCCGATTCATCCCGGGTGGCCCGAGATGGGTGTCCAGGCGAGTTCCTCGATCTTCACGGCCTACACGTTCGACGCCGTCAAGGCGATCTTCACCGACAACGCCACCTTCAGCACGCGGTGCTACGAAGACGTGGTGCGACCACTGCAGGGGCCGACCATCCTGGAGATGCAGGAACCCGAGCACGCGGTGTACCGAAGACTCCACGAGTTCGCCTTCGCGCGGTCCTCCATGCGGCGCTGGGACTCCGAGCTCGTCGGTCCGCTCGTGCACAGCACGATCGCCAGGTTCAAGGATGCCAAGCGCGCGGATCTGGTGGACGCGGTGTTCATGCCCATCCCGGTGCGGGTGATCGCGGCTCTGCTCGGACTGCCCGACGAGGATGTCCTGTACTTCCACCGACTGGCCATCGACCTGTTGGGTTTTCGCGGCGACATGGATCGGGCGATGGCGGCATCCGCAGAGATGAAGGAGTACTTCGTCGGAATCCTCGCCGACCGGCGAGCGACCCCCCGGGACGACATGGTGTCGATTCTGGCCGCGGCGGAGGTCAACGGCGTCCGAATGTCGGATGAGCAGATCTACGGATTCATGCGCAATCTCCTGCCGGCCGGTGCCGAGACGACGTCGAGATCGACCGCGAGCCTGGCTCTCGCCCTGCTGACACATCCCCGCCAGCTCGAGGCGGTTCGGAAAGACCGCAGCCTCCTACCGCAGGCGATCGAGGAGGGTATCCGCTGGGAGACACCCCTTCTCAACTTCATGCGCGAGGTGACGCGCGACACCGAGATGTGCGGGATCGCGATCCCGAAGGGTGCCACGATGATGCTCAGCCTGGGCAGCGCCAATCACGACGAATCCCGTTGGGATCAACCGGAGAAGTTCGACATCTTCCGGGACCGCAGACCTCACATCGGATTCGCGCACGGTGCACACGTGTGCCTGGGCATGCACCTGGCCCGCCTGGAGACCACCAAGATCTTCACTGCGCTTCTCGATGAGCTGCCTGGTCTGCGGCTCGACCCGGACGCGCCGCCGCCCTACGTCTCGGGAACGATGTTCCGCTCACCACCGCGACTCGACGTGGTCTGGGACTGAGGAGTTCGCATGACGCGCGTGATCCAGTGGGCAACCGGTGTCACCGGCAGCATGTCCCTGCGGCATGTCATCGGCCGGCCGGACTTGACGCTCGTGGGTGTGCGGGTTTACGACCCGGCGAAGGTGGGCGTCGACGCAGGCAGTCTCGTCGGCCTGCCCGACACCGGAGTCATCGCCACCGATGACCGGAACGTGCTGCTCGCCACCGACGCTGACGTGGTGCTCTATATGGGCAAGGTCGAGACGGACACGCCGGGGTGTTTCGCCGACGTGTGTGATCTTCTCGCCTCGGGCAAGAACGTGGTGGCGACCGGAAGCCGGTTCATCCATCCACGATCCCTGCACGAACAACTCGCGGCCGATATCGAAACCGCCTGTCGGGCAGGCGGGACCTCGTTCCTCGGCCTCGGCCTGTTCCCGGGATTCGTGGGCGAGTCACTGGTCCCGGTCCTGTCTCGACTGACACAGTCCACCGGCCGGATCACGGTGCGTGAGGTGCTCAACTATTCGACCTACGCCAGCCACGATCTGATCTTCAATGCGATGGGCTTCGGGCATCTGCCCGAGGACACCACGCCCCTGCTGATAGACCCTCAGTATGCGGCGGCCGCATGGATCGGCAGCGCCACCGTGATCGCCGCGGCGCTCGGCCTGAAGATCACTGCCGTGCAGGGCTATCGGGAGGTGGCCACCACACCGCGACCGCTGCGCGTGGCCGCGGGCGACATCCCCGCCGGCACGGTCGCCGCGATGCGCTTCGGGGTCGAGGTGGACTGTGGTGACACGACTCTGGCCGTCGAGCATCTCACCCGGATGGCGGACGATCTTGCCCCCGAGTGGCCCCGCGAGATCGGATACCACCTGGAATTGGCCGGTCCGCCGAGCATGCGACTGCACCTGGTCATCGGAGAGCACGGCGAGGATCACGCGGAACAGGGCTGTCTCGCGACGGCGATGCATGCGATCAACGCCATCCCCGCAGTGCTCGCCGCCGACCCAGGCCTCTATGACCTGTCGACCATCGCACCCGTGGTCGCCACCCACAGTCCCACAGCGTGAGGAGAAACCATGGATGATGTTCTCGGTTACGAGGGGAAGTCCGTCGTCGTCACCGGCGCCGCGTCCGGCATGGGGGAGGCGACCGCGCGGATTCTCGTCGACCTCGGCGCCGTCGTCACCGCACTCGACATCAAGCCGACGACCGTACCGGTCGCCCAGAGCCATCAGATCGACCTGCGTGACGCCGCCAGCATCGAGGAGGTCGCGGCCGCCATCGACGGCCCGGTCGACGGGCTCTTCAGTTGCGCGGGCCTGCCCGGACCGCCGTTCAGCGAGTGGGACACCATCCTGGTGAACTTCGTCGGCGCGCGCCATCTGGCGGAGCAGCTGGTGCCCAAGATGCCCAGCGGTTCATCCATCAGCGTGATCTCCTCGTCGGCGGCGATCGGCTGGCAGAACCACATCAAGGTCATCACCGGACTGTTGGAGACGACGGGGTTCGCCGGCGCGGTGCAGTGGCTCGAGGCCAACGAGAAGACATGGTCCTGGAGTGGGTACGCGTACTCGAAGTACGTCATCGACGCGTGGGTGGGCTGGTGGTATCCCGAGTTGGGCAGGCGCGGCATCCGCATCAACTGCATCAATCCCGGTCCCACCGAGACCGCGATGATGCCGGCGTTCCAGGACCTCATGGGCAAGGAGACCGTCGACCAGGCGGTCGGTCCGGTCGGACGGTACTCGAAGCCCGAGGAGCAGGCCTGGCCGCTGGTGTGCCTGGGCAGTCCGCGAATGAGTTACGTCGGGGGAGAGGTGCTCTGGACCGACGGCGGATGGAACGGCGCGATGACCATGGGTCGCCATGAGGCGCAGTGGGCGCAGGACACCGAACTGATCGCGAAGAATAGTTGACGATCAGATGAAGTCGGATCCACCGTCGACGTTGACCGTCGCGCCCGTCACATAGCTGTTGCGCCGCGATGCCAGGTAGGTCGTCGCTGAGGCGATCTCGTCGGGCAATCCCGCACGGCCGATGTCGCAGGGGTGGCCGAACGTCCGCTCCACCCAGGTCATCACGTCGTGCGGGTCGGCCGAATCCAGACCGTCGGCGCCGAGGACGTCCCTGAGGGTTTCGGTGAAACTGGCGGTCACGATGGTGCCCGGACAGACACAGTTGACCAGAATGCCCTCTGGGCCCAGGTGTTTGGACAGGTTCTTGGTGAAACTCGACAGCGCGGCCTTGCTCGCGGTGTAGGCGACCAGTCGCGGGCTCTGCCGCTGGATCGAATGCGCAGACAACGTCACGATGCGGGCCCATTCGGCGGCGCGGAGCATGGGCAGTGCCGCCCGGACCGCACGCACTGCGGACATGGTGCCCAGATCGAAGGCCGCGTGCCAGTCGTCGTCGTCGAGTTCTTCGAAGGTCCCGGCACCGGGACCGACCGTGTGCACCAGGACGTTCAGCTGTCCCCACTGATCCCGCACGCGGTCGAATGCGGACGAGATCGATTCGGGCACAGCCATATCGACCTCAACGGTGAGCACCTCGGGTGCCCCCGCCGCGCGGATCTCACCGGCGGCCGCCTCCAGGGCGTCACGCCCCCGGGCCATGATCGCCACCGCGGCACCGTCGCCGGCCAGGCACTTGGCGATGGCCAGCCCCATGCCCTTACTGCCGCCGGTCACCGCGGCGTGCGCGCCCGCGAGTCCAAGATCCACGCGTTCTCTCCCGTCTTCAAAGGGTTGTCACGAACCCGCACCGCTGATCAACCGGCGCTCGTGCAGGTCCCGGAGCTGTTCGGCCAGATCGGATCGTCTGATCTTGCCTGTCGGCGTGAACGGCAGGGCCTCCTTGGCCGTGATCCAGATGAACTTCGGCACCTTGTACGCCGACAACGTGGTGCGCAACTGGGAGCGCAGTTCCTCACCGTCCAGCGTTGTGCCCGGCCGCGGCACGACGGCGGCCGCGACCACCACGCCGAGTTCACGGTCTTCGACACCCACCACGTAGGACTCGAGGACACCGGGACAATCACTCAGGGCGAGTTCGACTTCGGTCGGGGTGACGTTGGTCCCGCCGCTCGTCTTGATGAGGTCGCCAAGCCTGCCGGTGAAGGTGATCCAGCCATCCGCCGCCTGTACTCCGCAGTCTCCGGTGCGATAGAAGCCGTCTGGTGTGAAGACGTCCTCTCGTTCCTTCCGGTGCATGCGCTGCATCAGCGAGCATCCGCGGACCGCGATCTCACCGGGTACTCCGACAGGGACGGGAAGGCCGGTCTCCGGGTCGACGATGATGTGTTCGAGGCCCTCGATCGACCACCCGCCGGTCTCGCCCCGGTCCACGGATTGCGCGAGATAGGGATCCACACCGATGTGGTTGCCGCACAGCTCCGTCATGCCCAAGGAACTCGGCCCGGTGGGCTGACGGTCGGTGGGCACCATCGCCGGCATGCTGGTACGTCGCACGGAACTGAGATCGCGGCGGGCGAAGTCCGGGTGCGCGGCCAGTGTCTTCCCCTGCTGGGGCCAGCCGAGTGCGATCGTCGCGCGGTGTTTCTCGATGAGTTCGAGCGCGTCGGCCGCGTCGAACGCCGGTTGAGTGACAAGCGTCGCCCCGTGGTGCAGAACCGCATGCAGGCCCGTGATCAGTCCGCCGACCCAGAAGAAGGGCATGGACGTGAACAGCACATCATCCTCTGTGACGACGTAGAGGAATGTCAGGTTGTAGGTGTGCCGCACGAGGGTGCCGTGGGTGTGCACCGGGGCCTTCGGGTCTCCGGTGCTGCCTGAGGTGTAGATGATCATCGCCTCGTCACCAGGAGTGACGCACGCCTCGACCTCGGCCAACAGGTCGATCCCGGCGTACTCGGCGGTGCCGGACGCGTCATCGGACACCCGCGTCACCCAGGGCCGGCCGTCACCGTTCCACACCGCGACCGTGCGCAGATACGGAGCGCCGCGCACGACGATGCCACCCGGCGACTTCTGGTCGGCGAGTCCGGGGAGTGCATCCTCGAGCCGCCGAAGAAAGTCGTGGTTGCGAAAGCTCCGCGCCGTGACGATGGCCTTCAGGTCGGCATGTCGGGCCGCCCAGGCCAGTTCTGCGGCTTGGTGGAAGGTGTTGAGCGGTACCGCCACAGCCCCGATCCGCGTCACAGCGAACCAGACCAGGGCCCACTCGACACTGTTGACCATCAGGATGCCGACGTGGTCGCCCTTGCCCAAGCCCGCGGCCAGAAGTCGTCGTGCCACCGATGCGGAGCGCGTGTCCAGATCGGCGTAGGTCAGTTCCTGCCCATCCGCGATCAGAAAGGGCTTCTCGCCGAAGCGCACCGCGTTCCGCAACAGGGTGGGGACCGTCGGAGTGATGTCCGGTGAGGGCATGGCCTTCGTCGCCTCGCATTCGGTGGCGCTGCGCGGTGCAGGGTGTCGTCCATGCAGGATAGTGGCAATCCGGCCGGATGAGAACAGGCATTCTCGTTGTGGCTCAGGGTTTACAAAAGTAGGCGGAGGTGACATTCTCGCAGGTGCATACAGGTGTTGCCGCAATGGGTTGTGACCATTTCCAGCCGGCGCTCCGCACGCGGCGAAGAGTTGGAGGCGATCATTTCCGTCGACAAGGTGCTCAGCGGTGTCCGTGTCCTGGAGGTGGCCGCCTGGACTTTCGTCCCCTCGGCGGGAGCCGTTCTGGCCGAATGGGGCGCCGAGGTCATCAAGGTGGAGCCTCGCGCTGGCGGGGACCCGCAGCGTGGTCTGGTGACGATGGGCATCGTCGACGAGGGCGGCGGTTCGGTCAACTACATGATCGAGATCCCCAATCGCGGCAAGAAGTCCATCGGTGTGGACCTGCTCACCGAGGGTGGTCAGGAGGTCGTGCACAAGCTCGCCCAGACGTGCGACGTCTTCCTGACGAGCTACCTGCCGAACCGCCGCAGGAGGATGCGGATCGACGTCGACGACATTCGCGCCGTGAACCCCTCCATCGTCTATGTGCGTGGCTCCGGTCACGGGCCCAAGGGGCCGGACGCAGACAAGCCGGGCTACGACGGCGTCTCCTACTGGGCGCGGGGCGGGATCGCCACCGCCCTGACCGAAGGGGCCGACGAGTTGGTGCGCTCCCGGCCGGCGTTCGGTGACCTGCTGGGCGGCATGACGATAGCCGGTGGCATCGCCGCGGCCCTGTACCGGAAGGCGACGACGGGAAAGGGCTCGGTGGTGGACGTCTCCCTGCTCGGGCTGGCCGCGTGGAATCTGAGCCCGGATGTCGCGGTGGGTGAAATCCACGGCGGCAGCGCCGTCCCGAAGTTCGGCCACGCCGATGCCCCGAACCCGCTGGTGGGGACCTACCGCACCAAGGATGGTCGGCACGTCCAGCTGATGATGCTCCAACTGGACAAATTCTTCGCTGAGGCCATGACTGCGATCGGTCTGCCACAGGTGCTGGACGACCCGAGGTTCAGCACGCCGGCGTCGCGGTTCGAGAACAGGTCGATGTTGATCTCGATGATGGATGAGGTGTTCGCGGCGCGCACGCTCTCGGAGTGGCGAAAACAGCTTGCGGGGTTGTCCGGCGCCTGGGGAGTGGTGCAGACACCCGCAGAACTGAGCGCCGACGAGGCTGTGGTCGCCAACGGCTACATCGCCGAGACGACGACCATGAACGGCGCCGGCTTCTCCCTGCCCACCAATCCCGTGCAGTTCGATGAACAGCACGTGGTTCCGCCCGGGGCACCCGAGCATGGCCAGCACACCGAAGAGGTGTTGGCCGACGCCGGTTTCGATTGGGACAGCATCGAGGCGTACAAGGCCTCTGGGGCGATTCTGTGAGTACGCCGGCGCCATCGGCGGTCACGGGCGGTCCCGTCGAGTTCGACCCCTTCTCGTCGGACTTCTTCGACGGTGCCTACGGCACGTACCGGAGGCTGCGCGACGAGGCGCCGGTCTATCACAACGCCAAGTGGGACTTCTGGGCGCTGACGCGCTACGACGATGTCGCCACGGCGACCAGGGACCACGAGACGTACTCATCGGCCAAGGGTGCGACCCTGGACATGGTCAAAGCACATGACAATGCCATTCCGGTGCCCAAGGTGATCATCTCGATGGACCCGCCGGAGCACCAGAAGATGCGCAAACTGGTGAGCAGCGTTTTCACCCCGCGCGCGATCGCCTCGTTGGAGTCCATGGTGCGCGAGAAGATCTCGGAGCGCATCGAGGCACTCGATCCCGCCGGGTTCGATCTCGTCGCGGACTTCTCAGCACTGTTCCCCAACGAGGTCATCACCACCATGCTGGGTGTGCCGAAGGAGGATCGAGACCAGATTCGACGGTGGCTGGATCTGCTGCTTGAGCGGCATCCGGGTGAAATCGCCACCACGCCAGAGGGTTACGAGGCCTCGGTGAACACCGGGGTTTATTACTACAACCTCGTGCGGCAACGGCGCGCCCAACCCCAGGACGACATGATCAGCCGGCTCATCGAGACCGAGGTGGAGCGCGACGGCGGGATCGAGAAACTCTCCGACATCGACATCACCGGGTTCGCCACGATGCTCGGAGGTGCCGGCGCCGAAACCGTGACCAAGCTGATCGGCAACGCGATGGTCGCCTTCGCGGATTTTCCCGACCAATGGCGAAAACTGCGTGAGAAGCCCGCCCTGGTCACCGCGGCCGTCGAGGAGCTTCTGCGCTACGAACCGCCTTCGCAGTACCAGGTCCGCACCGCGACGCGCGATGTCAGCCTGCACGGCGCCACGATTCCCGAGGGCGCCGCGGTTCTGCTGGTGACCGGGTCCGCCACTCGGGACGAGCGGATCTTCGCCGACCCCGACCGGCTCGACATTGAGCGGGAGCGCAGGATGGGATTCAACCTCGCGTTCGGTTATGGAGTGCACAGTTGTCTTGGTGCCGCGCTGGCGCGTATGGAGAGCCGTATCGCGCTGGAGGCGCTGACGAAAGTGCTCCCACGGTTCGAGGTCGACCGCGACGGTCTGCGCCGAGTCGCGATGTCCAACGTCTGCGGTTACGCCAATGTGCCGGTGGTCAGGGTCAGCTGAATCGGCCGCCGTTGCGCGCGTCGGTGTGGAAGCACTCCAGCGCGGCCGGTGCGGTGCCGACCCCGGCGGCGATGAGGGCGTGGCGCTTGAATGCCCGCGCCGCAACGCTGAGCGGGTGCTCGACCAGGCCCTGGGCGGATGCGGGGGCCATCGGCCATTCGGCACCCCACACCGCCACCTGAATGCCACCGCGGCGGCCCGCCGAAGCCCAGTGCCTGCGCACGCGGGCATTGCTCGCCATCAGCTCGGCCGAGACGAAGACGGCCTCGAGGTCTGGTTCTGACGCGTCCAGAAGATCAGCGCGGACACCGGCGCGCACACCCAGAATGTGCAGGGGGAGTTCGTCATCGCCGTCTTCGAGGTGGACGGTCACGGTCCAGCCTGTGCTGGCATGATCGAAGATCAGCCCGCCCGCTCCCGTCACCGCGTCGGCGATATCCGTCGCCAGCACCGCGAGACGGTGCCGTCCTGCACCGGCCCTCGGACGCACGCTCGGGGCGGCCGACCACGGACTCACGGACTGAACCCCACTCGGAAGACTCATGTGATAATGATCGCTTCCAAATATGAGAATGTCCATACTCGCTGCGTGTTGGGTCTACCGGCGGCGGGCTCGGCTTTCAATGAATCCGTTGACGACATATGGACGAACGAAGTCGGCGACTGCCTCGTCATCTTTCATGTCGACCCTCGGCGACGGAGTGGTGAAGAGCGAGAACAGCATCCGGGCGAACCACTCGGTGGCAGTGCCGATGTCGAGGTCGCTGCGGACCTCACCGGTGAGCCGCGCGGCCGCGATGTACGGTGTGAGGAAATCGCCGCACTCCTGAAGCAGCGTGGCGGCGTTCTTCGTCATCATCAAGCTGACTTCGCGCTGATCGAAATACGCCTCCGGCTCGACCACCTGGCGAGCCTGGGTCACAAACACCGCGGCGCGCACCAGTCGGCCCTCCAGAGTGCTGCCACCGTCTCGATCGATCGCCTTGGCCATGTTCCGGTAGAACCGCTGGGACGCAGCCTCCGCGCAGGCCTCCACCACGGATTCCTTGTCCTTGAAGTACTCGTAGAAGGTGCTCCGCGAGACCTCGGCGGCCCGCGCGATGTCGACAATGGTGGTCTTGCGGAGTCCCTGGGTGCGAAAACACAGGAAGGCGGCCGAGATGATCGCCTCTCGGGTGTCGACGTCCGTCTCCTGCGTCATGCTCGGCCACCTCTCTGCTCGGCTGGCCCGGAGGTCAGGGGCCGGGCGGCCATCGCCGCTGAGAATATCCTCAGTGGTCCGGTGAGAGGATGAGGCCACTGGTGGGTACGCCGGTGCCCGAGGTGACCAGCACGTGCTCGACATCGTCGACCTGGTTGTGCGAGGTCCCACGAACCTGGCGCACACCTTCGGTGATGCCGTTGAGACCGTGGATGTAAGCCTCACCGAGCAGACCTCCGTTGGTGTTGATCGGCATGCGGCCTCCCAACGACAGATCGTCGACTGAGACGAAATCCTTGGCCTCACCGCGGCCGCAGAAGCCGAGCTCCTCCAACTGGGTGAAGACGAACGGGGTGAAGTGGTCATAGAGGAAGGCCGTCGAGATGTCCATCGGTTTGAGGCCGGAGTCCCGCCACAACCGGTCGCCGACCAGCCCCATCTCGGGCAGACCCGTGATGTCCTCTCGGTAGTAGCTCGTCATCACCTCGCCGTCATAGGCGGCGCCCTGCGCTGCAGCGGTGATGACGGCCGGTCGCTGCGGCAGATCGCGCGCCCGCTCGACGGAGGTGACAACCATGGCCACGCCGCCGTCGCTCTCCTGGCAGCAGTCCAGGAGGCGCAGGACGGGCTCGACGATCCACCGCGACTGCTGGTGCTGCTCAAGGGTGATCGGCTTGCCGAAGAACCACGCATCCGGATTCCGCGCCGCATGCAAACGGTCGATGACGGCGATCTTGCCGAAGTCGGCGTTGGTGACACCGTAGGCGTTCATGTAGCGCTGGGCGTGCAGGGCGACCCAGCTGGCGGGGGTCATCAGCCCGAACGGCGCATACGGCGCCATCCACAGTGGGGTCACCCCGGGCTGCCGACCGGCACCGCCGAACCGGAACCCCGACCGTTCGTTGAACGCGCGATAGCAGACCACCACCTCGGCCACACCCGTGGCCACGGCCATCGCCGCCTGCATCACGGTGCCGGCCGCGGCACCGCCGCCGTGCGGGACACGCGTGAAGAAGGAGAGGTTCTCGATGCCCACGTTGCGGGCGACCTCGATCTCCTCGTTCTCGTCGACCGTGAAGGTCACCATGCCGTCGACGTCGCTGGGCCGCAGTCCGGCGTCCTCGATTGCGGCCTTGACCGCTTCGCACGCCAACTGCATCTCGCTGCGCCCGGACTCCTTGGAGAACTCGGTCTGGCCGATCCCGACCAACGCCGCGCGCCCGGCCAGCCCGCTCATCCGGTGACCCCGTCGAGCAGACTCAGCACGGCGGTGCCGCTGACATGGTCGCCCAGGCTGTTCGTGCCCTTGAAGGTGACCTCGACCAGCCCCTCGGAGCCCACCGTCGAGGTGGATGTCACAGTGCCGGTGAAGCGCAGCGGATCATTCGGATAGGCGGGGACGCCGAGTCGGATCGACAGTTTCCGGATGAGCGCCTCGGGACCGGCCCAGTCGTGCAGGAACTTCACGCACAGCCCGTTGGTGGTCAGGATGTTGAGGAAGATGTCCTTGGAGCCCTGTGAGTTCGCGAAGTCGCGATCGTGGTGCACCGGCATGTAGTCGCGAGAGGCGATGGCGCCGGCCACAATCAACGTCGTCGTCACAGGCACGTCCAGCGGAGTGACCTCCTGCCCGACGGAGACTGTGTTCCATGCCAGTGTCGTCCGGCTTCTCAGCGTGGTGGTCATCGGACTCCTTCCGAGTAGGTGCCGCCGAGGCGGACCAGTTGCTGGGTCGCCGACCCGAGGGACAGTTCGATCTGCTTGGCCCACAGGAAGTAGCGGGACAAGGGATAGGTGACGTCGATGCCCATACCGCCGTGCACCTGCTGTGCAGTGGCCACCACCCGGGCGCCGGCCTCCGCGGCCCAGAACTTGGCGATCGCGGCGTCCCGATCAGCGGGTCTGCCCTGGGCGATGAGCCACGCGGCATGCCAGGTCGTCCACCGGATCGCCTCGACGTCGATGAACGCATCGGCCATCCGCTGCTGCACGGCCTGAAACGATCCGATCGGCCTGCCGAACTGTTCACGTTGGGCGGTGTAGGCCGCGGCCAGCGACAGTGCCCGCTCGGTCACCCCCAGCTGAAGGGCGCACAGACCGACGAGCGCGCGGCTGTACAACGACCGCACGGCCTCGGCCCCATCCCCATCGCCCAGCCTCTGCGCGGGGGCGCCGACGAGATCGACATCGGCATAGGGCTCCCCGTTGGTGGTGTCGACCGCCTCGAGTCGCACTCCGGGCGCGGTGGATTCGACGAGGAACAGGCCCGGGCCGTTCTCATCGCGTGCCGACACGACGAGCGTCGCGGCCAGCTGGGCCGCGGGTACGAGTTCCTTGGGTCCCTCCAGGCGCCAGACGTCACCGTCACGCTGTGCGGTGGTGCGCGGCGCGGTCGGATCGGAGTTGCCCGGTTCGGACAGCGCCGCAGTCAGGACGGTCTGCCCGGCCACCACGGAGGGCAGATGGCGTCGCCTCTGATCCTCGTCACCGTGGCGCGCGATGGTGTCGGCACCCAGCACCAGCGTCGCGTGGACCGGCACCGGTGCCACGGACCGTCCCGCCTCGGTGAGGAGCGTCGCGACCTCGAGGAAGCCACCTCCGCTGCCACCCACCGACTCAGGAAGCCCCACCCCGAGCAGGTCAGCGTCGGCCAGATCGCTCCACAACGACCCGTCGTGGCGCAGCCCACCAGCTTCGACCTCCGTCAGACGTTCGGGGGTGGCGTGGTGCTCGAACAACTCACGCGCGACCTTGCCGACCGTCTCCTGTTCCTCGCTGAACGAGAAGTCCATGTTCGTCGTCCGTTCGTCAGTTCGCCGGGCGGAATTGATGCAGCACAAGCTCTGTGTTGTCGGTGATGGACTCGAACGTCTCGTAGAACACTTCGACGGGCATGCCGTTCTCGACGGCCTCGGGGTCGACGCCGCAGAGGTTCGACACGATTCGCACGCCCTCCTCGAGGTCGATCAGGGCCACCACGTACGAGTACTGGAGGAACGGCAGCGGGGGGTACTTGGGCATGACGAAGCTGTAGACCGTGCCGCGCCCGCTCGACTCCACCGAATCCCAGTTCAGTGACTGGCATTTCCCGCACATGGGGCGTGGCGGAACGCGCAGCGTTCCGCAGTCTGCACACCGCTGGATGAGCAGCTTCCGGTCCTTGAGCCCGTCCCAGAAGAACGCGGTGTCGGGACTGATCGATGGGGCGAGTCTGGCGGCCATCAGCTTCCCGTCTTGAATCGCAGGGTCCGGAACCGCTGCCGGCCGATCACCTCACCGTGCTGGTCACGGTAGGTGGTCACCCACGTGACGAAGTAACCGGCACCCATTGCGGTCTTCTTCTCGTCGGAGATGGTCTCGAACACCGTCTCTGCCGTGATCTCGTCACCCACCCGCGGGTAACGCTCGATCTCGAACTCGGAGTTCGTCGCGACAGTGCCGGTGTACCCGGCATCGGTGAGGAACTGGAGCGGATTCGCCTTGATCTCCACCGGAACCCCGCCGCGTTCGTGGATGCCGACGAGCTTCGGGGGAGCCATGGTCCATGACTGCAGCATCACCGGAGGCGACACCAGTGCGCCGTGTCGCGACGCCGCGGCGAACTCCGGGTCGAGGTAGGCGGGATTGAGGTCGTCCAGCGCATAGGCCCAATGCCTGATCATCGCGGCATTCACCGGATCCGGGGCCTTGACCGGCTGGTCGGGACTGATCGGCTGGCCGATCAGTGCGTCGAGACGCTCTCGCAGCTCGTCTTTCGTGTCTGTCATGATTCTCCTCAGATCAGGACGCTGTGGCTCGGGTGTCGCGTGGTGCGCGGGGCAGGCCGAGACCGGCCATCGCGATGATGTCGCGTTGCAGTTCGTTGGCACCGCCGCCGAAGGTGTTGATCACCGCGAGGCGGTAGGCGCTCTCCAACTCGCCACCCAGCGGCGCATCGCGGCCCTTGCGGGCGCCGGCGGCGCCCACCACGTCGAGCAGCTCGCGAGCCACCTGCTGGGTGAGTTCGGTGCCGAACACCTTCGCCGCCGATGCCTGGCCCATACCGACTGCGCCGGAGCTCATTTCGGCATTGACCCGGAGATTGAGCAGGCGATATGCCGCGACCTGAGCCTCGACTCTGGCCAGCGCGTGCTGAACCCAGGGCTGGTCGATCACCCGACCGCCGTCGAGCGGGGTCGATCGTGCCCAGTCGAGTGTCTTCTGGAACAGCGGCTCCAACGCCCCCAGGTTGCCCAGGGCGGCGCGTTCGAGATTCAACTGATTGGTGACCAGCGTCCAGCCCTGGTTCTCACCGAGCACGACGGCCGAGGCCGGGACGCGGACGTCGTCGTAGAAGGTGTAATACGTCGAGACCCCCGGCATGGTGTGCAGTGGCTTCCAGGAGAATCCCGGGGCGGAGGTGGGAACGATGAAAACCGTGATTCCCTTGTGTTTCTTGGACTCCGGGTCGGTGCGTGCCGCGAGCCAGATGTAGTCGGCGTACTCCGCTCCGCTGGTGAACATCTTCGAACCGTTGATGACGTACTCGTCGCCGACACGCACGGCCGTGGTCCGCAACGACGCGAGGTCACTGCCCGCTCCGGGCTCGGAGTATCCAATGGCGAAATCGATCTCGCCCCGCAGTATCGCAGGCAGAAACTCATTCTTCTGCGCCTCGGTGCCGTACTGGATGAGAGTGGGGCCCACCGTGTTCAGCGTGATCATCGGAAGCGGCGCGTGCACTCGGCGCGCCTCTTCGTTGAAGATGTACTGCTCCAATGCGGTGAGCCCGCTTCCGCCGTACTCCTTGGGCCATGCGACGCCGAGGAGTCCGGCCGCACCGAGTGCACGCCTGCACTCCGACACGGACTCGCCGCCCTCCATGAGTCCCGCGACCGCCGCGCGCCGCTGCGGTGTCATGACCGCCTCCAGGCGTTCGCGATACTGAAGACGCAGCTGCTGTTGTTCGGGGGTGTAGTCGAAATCCATCAGATTCCTGCGTTCAGTCGGACCGGCATCTTCTTGACTCCCGGGACCATGGTCGCGCGCAGACGCGTCACATCGCCGGCGAGCTCAATCGAGGGATAGGTGCCCAACAGCACCTCGAACATGACCTGGGCTTCGAGACGAGCCAGTTGGGCACCGAGGCAGGCGTGTTCACCCGCGCCGAAGGCGATGTGCGGGTTGGGGTTACGGGTGATGTCGAACTCCTCGGCGGAGTCGCCGAAGATGTCCCTGTCGCGGTTGGCCGCTCCGTAGAGCATGACCACGGTGTCGCCGGCCTTCAGCCGCTGCCCACGGATCTCGACGTCCTCGGTGACACTGCGCGCCATGTGGGTGACGGGGCTGGTGTAACGCAGCATCTCCTCGATGGCGCTGGGCAGCAGCGCCGGATTGGAGCGGAGCAGAGCGAACTGCTCGGGATGCTCGATCAACGCGAGTGTGCCCAGAGCGATCAGGTTTCTGGTGGTCTCATTTCCTGCCACCAACAGCAGGAAGGAGAAGTTCAGCAGGTCCTCATCGCTGAGCCGCTCGCCGTCCACCTCGGCATTGGCCAGGATCGTCAAGATGTCATCGCGACCGTCGACGGCTCCCGATCGTCGATCGGCGATGAGGGACGTGAAGTACTCGTAGAGTTCGCCGAGGGCGGCCAGGTGGTCCATTTCGATCTCGGGGTCAGCTGTTCCGACCGCGGCATCGGACCAGGTGCGGAACCGTTCCCAGTCTTCGGCTGGCGCGCCGAGCATCTCGGCGATGATCCGGGTCGGCAGGGGAGCGGCGATCTCCTCGGCGAACTCGTAGACCCGAGACGGGTTGACGCCGTCGACGATCCCCTTGACGATCTCGCGGACCTTGGGCTCCAGCAGCGTGACCTGGCGCCGCGTGAAACCCGAGTTGATCAGCTTTCGCAGCTGACGGTGGCGGGGCGGGTCGGTGAAGATCAGATTGCCCTCTTGGACGGGTTCGGGCTGAGTGGGATCGGGAATGGTGATGCCGCGCGTCGAGGAGAACAGCGTGGGGTGTCCCGAGACGAACCGGATGTCCTCGTACTTGAGCAGCGCCCAGAACTGTGTGACCTCGTTCCAGACCACCGGGGTGGTCTCACGAAGCTCCCGGTAGGCCGGGAACGGGTCGCCGGCATAGAAGTCCGGTGAATGCAACGGGACGGTGGTGGTGGGCATCGCGGCCTTCCTCGACACCTTCGGGGATGGACTGATCGGACAGATCAGACCCAGGTGTACGACAAGTTCAGTGTCTACCGGACCCCTGTCGCACTGTCAATCATCATTTGAGCAGCTAGATGGGCATAGCCATTGACGCCTCGGATACGACAGGTGTACACACAGACTCAATCTGTTGGACGACGGCAGTGAGAAAGGCAGAGCCCAACGATGCCTCAGACCCGCCCACCTCTGGACCTTCATCGGCACTACATCGGGGGGCGCTGGATCGAGCCCGACATCGGCCGCTACGACGTCGTCAACCCCGCCACCGAAGAGGTGATCGCGTCCGCACCGGACGCCAGCGTGCAGCAGGTCGAGTCGGCCATTGGGGCAGCCCGCACCGCGTTCGACTCCGGGTGCTGGTCGGACGCACCAGCGTCGGAGCGGGCACGCTGCCTGCAACAGCTGAGCGACGCCCTGCTGGCGGGGGCGGACCGGATCTACGCCCTGGCCCAGGCCGAGTGGGGGTGTACCGGCAACGAGAGACTGATCCAGATCGAGGGTCCCGCGTTCATGGTCGGACACGCCGCTGAGCTGGCCCGAGAACCCGCAGAGGCGCCGATGGACGCCTGGGGTGCGGCCGGGTCGACCCTCCTGCGGTACGAACCGCTGGGGGTGGTCTCCATCCTGACCCCGTGGAACTTCCCCCACACCCTCAACTCGATGAAGGTCGGTGCGGCTCTCGCCGCGGGAAACACAGTGGTGCTCAAGCCTTCTCCGTTGACACCTTTGGCCGGCCTGGAGCTCGCACGCATCATCGACGAGGAGACCGACATCCCGCCGGGTGTCGTCAACGTGGTGACCCCCAGTGGCGTGGCGGCCAGCCGGGTCCTGACAACGGACCCGCGCGTGGACATGGTCAGCTTCACGGGAAGCTCATCGGTCGGACGCGACGTCATGGCGGGCGCGGCCGCGAGCATGAAGCGCCTGCTGCTCGAGTGCGGCGGCAAGTCCGCGAGCGTTGTCCTCGATGACGCCGACCTCACCGACGAACTCCTGCAGCGACTGCTGTTCGAGGGTTGCACGCTGCATGCTGGACAGGCGTGCATTCTCAACAGCCGTCTGCTGCTGCCTGATTCGGTACACGACGACGTCGTGAGCCGATTGGCGGAATTGGCACGCCAGGTCCGGGTCGGCGACCCGACCGACGAGCAGGTCACCATGGGTCCGCTGATCAGCCCGGAGCACGCCGCTCGGGTCGAGAGCTTCGTGGCCCATGCCGAGCGGGACGGAGCCACCGTGGTCACCGGTGGTCGCCGCCCCAAGAACCTGCGCTCAGGATTCTTCTTCGAACCGACGATCCTGACGGGAGCCGCACCGAGCTCCTTCATCGCGCAGGAGGAGGTCTTCGGCCCTGTGCTGACCGTGCTGCGCTATCGGAGTGACGACGAAGCGGTGAGTATCGCCAACAACTCGGCCTACGGTCTGGGCGGCGCGGTCTGGGGGGCCGATGTGGAGCGGGCGCTGGACGTAGCCCGCAGAATGCGCACCGGGCAGGTGTCGATCAACGGGACCATCGCCGGCGCGGCGCCCTTCGGGGGATTCAAACAGAGCGGCATCGGCCGAGAGGGCGGGCTGATGGGCATGCGGGCCTATATGGAGCCCAAGGCGATCGGCGTGCCGGCATGAGCGGTCCGCTGCACGGCCTGCGGGTCGTGGAGCTCGCCAGCGACATCGCCGGTCCGTACTGCACCAAGCTCCTCGTCGATCTCGGTGCCGAAGTGCACAAGGTGGAGGCCGGCAGCGGAGATCCGCTGCGGCGGTGGGGGCCGTTCCCCCCGGACGGCGCCAACCCCGGGTACGGCGGGCTGTTCGCCTATCTGAACGCCGGAAAGACCGGTCACACACTCGATCTGACATCGCGCAGCGGAGTCGACGCACTCCACGCCCTGATCGCCGACGCCGATCTGCTCGTGGAGGACCTTCCACCGCACGGCCCCGAACGCCGACGGTGGGGGCTCGACACCGAAACGCTGCAGACGCTCAACCCGCGTCTGACCGTGGTCAGGATCTCCGACTTCGGCCAGACCGGGCCCACGACCGACCGCCGGACGACGCCTCTGACGCTGCAGGCGGCGTCGGGATGGGTCAGTCACCGCGAACCCGACCGGCCACCGGTTCAGGCCGGAGCGCGCATCCCCGAGTACATCGCCGGCGCCTACGCGGCGCTCGGCGGACTCACCGCACTGCGGGTGGCCGATGCCGATGCCCAGCGCATCGTCGAGGTGGACGTCTCGACGCATGAGGCGATGATCGCCACACTGCCGTACCCGATGCTGCTCGCCGAACGCCTGCGACAGCTCGGACTTCCGACCAACGCCCGCGCCGCGCCGATGCTCGGCATCGTGCGCGCGTCGGACGGGTGGATCGGGATCAACTGTCTCACCGGCCAACACTGGCTCGACGTGTGCGCCATGGTGGGCCTGCCTGAGTTCGGTGAACATCAGATCGCCATCATGCTCGGGGGCCCGGAGCGAGACGAGTTCTTCGCCAAGGCCCAGCCGTGGCTCGAGTCGATGAGTGTGGCCGACCTCGTCGAACTCAGCCAGGCGATGCGGATACCGGCCGCGCCCGTCACGGACGGGGCGACCGTTCTGGACTGCCCGCAGTACCGTGACCGCGGGTTCTTCGTGCAGGCCGGATCCGAGACCGACCCCGAATCGGTGCGGTTCCTGCGGCCGGGTGCGCCGTTCCGGCTCTCTCGAACCCCCGTGGCGATTCCCGGTGCGCCACCGCGTCTCGGCGGGGATCACAGCGCCGGCTGGCGCGAGCGCCCTGAATGCAGGGCGGTCCCGGGCGGAGACATGACGCTTCCGTTCGCGGGCCTGAAAGTGTTCGACCTCAGCACGTTCTGGGCGGGCGCGTACCTGACCTGCTATCTCGGGGCGTTCGGCGCCGATGTGGTGAAGGTCGAGTCCATTCAACGGCCCGACTCCCACCGCTACTCCGGATCTCTGCTGCGCGACGGCGACGACTGGTACGAGCGCGGGCCACTGTGGCAGGGCACCAATCTCAACAAGCGTGACCTGACCCTGGATCTGACCTCCGAGCCAGGGCGTGCCCTCGCGCGACAACTGGTCGCCGAGGCCGACATCGTGGTCGAGAACTTCTCACCCCGCGTCGTCGAACAGTTCGGGCTCGACTACGACTCGGTGGCAGCGATCAACCCCGGCGTCATCATGGTGCGCATGCCCGGATTCGGACTCGAGGGCCCCTGGCGCGACTACGTGGGGTGGGCACTCAACATCGAGCAGCTCTCCGGGATGTCCGCGTGCACCGGGTATCCCGACGGTCCGCCCTGCAATCTGCAGGGTCCAGCCGATCCCCTCGCCGGCGTGCACGCCACCGTCGCGCTTCTTGCGGCGCTGGAACATCGAGACCGCACCGGCGAGGGACAGCTGATCGAGGTTGCACAGATCGAGGTCGGTGCCGCGGTCACCGCCGAACCCGTGATCGAGCATTCGATGACCGGCAGGGTCCGTGGGCGGGAGGGCAACCGCCATCGTCGTTTCGCCCAGGGCGTGTACGCCACCGGCCAACCCGACGAGTGGGTGGCCATCTCGGTCCGTGACGACGCTGACTGGACCGCCCTGTCGGAGGCGATGGAACACCCCGAACTGGCGGGCGACGTCCGGTTCGCCACGTGGCGGGACCGACTCGACCACCACGACGGCTTCGACGCCGTGGTCTCGGCCTGGACGTCATCCCGGGCCCCCGACGACATCGTCGGCGCGCTGACGACGCGCGGCGTGCCGGCCGAACGCGTGCTGACGCCAGACCGGATGTACGACCTGGACCAACTCGATGCCCGGGGATTCTACGAGGAGGTCGAACATCCAATCACCGGACGGCATCGCTTCCCGGGGTGGCCTTTTCGCATCACCCCGGGACCGTTGCGGCACCATCTGGGACCACCACCGACCCTCGGCCAGCACAACGCCGAGATCCTTGCGGAGTTGGGCCTGACCGCCGAGGACATCGCGGCGCTTCGGGAGCAGCAGGTCATCGGCGACCGTCTGCTGAATGCCTGAGCGGCGCCGTTCGGCGTATGGGCGATTGGGATCGTGTGAAAACACCTATTTACAGAATGCGGCAACTCACGCTCTCGACATCTGGGAGGATGGGTTCGCGGGGGCGAGGGGATGGATGGAATGGCAGCCGAAGCGGTCTTCCGGCTCCGGGGGAGAAGCACTGAGTGCGCGGAAGAGACTGACCTGCAGTTGTTTCCGAGCGAAATGCGTGACCGTGGCTGACGGCTGGCGGCGATGACCAGGCACTTGGGGCCAGGACCGATCCACCGGTCCGAGACCGCGAGCGCCGCGAGCCCGCTGGCCGCCTCGGCCGGGCGGCATTTCGGGGTGGCCAGCCTCGCGCGGCCCGTCACCGGAGTGTCCACCGTCCTGCTGGTCGCAGCGACCGTCGCCGTCGCGGTGGGCCTGTTCAACGGCAGCTTCAGCAGCACCGTGCCCCTCACGGTGATCTCTGAGCGAAGCGGTCTGGTGATGAACCCCGACGCCAAGGTGAAGATGCGCGGCGTCCAGGTCGGCACCGTCTCATCGATTGAGTATCGCCCCGACGGCACCGCGGCGCTGCACTTGGCGATCAAACCCGCTGAGCTGCGCAATATTCCGGAGAACGTGGTGGTCGACATCGCCTCCAGCACGGTCTTCGGCGCCAAGTACGTCCAACTCTCGCCTCCATCGGAGACGCCGCCGGCGGAGCCCGTACGGCCGGGCCAGGAGTTGGTCGGCCAGAACGTGACGGTCGAGACCAACACCGTGTTCGAGCAGCTGACCCGGATCTTGGACAGTCTCGAGCCGACCAAGGTCAATGCGATCCTGTCCACCCTGTCGCGCGCGGCCAGCGGCCGGGGCGCCCAGATGGGGCAGACGCTGAGCGACCTGAATGCCGCCATGGCCACGCTGGAACCGGGACTGCCCAATCTCAGCCGAGACATCGACATGCTGCCCGCGACCCTGGGCGCCTACGCCGACGCCGCGCCCGATCTGATGCACGCTCTCGACAACGCCACCGTCATGAGCCGAACCCTGGTCGCACAACAGGACGATCTCGACGCGCTGCTGATCGGCGCGATCGGCCTGGCGCACATCGGCGACGACGTTCTGACGACCAACGGAGGCCCCCTGCGCGACGTCGTTCATCTGCTGGTGCCCACCACCGACATGCTCAGCCGCAATGAGGAGCTGCTCGGTTGCACCTTGAAGGGGATGGTGCCCCTGACGAAGGGACCGCCGCTGCCCGAACCGGGTGTGTACACGCTCGCCGGTCTGAAGCCGGGGATCGAGCGGTACCGATATCCCCGGCACCTGCCCAAGGTCAACGCGACCGCCAAACCGGGACTGTGCCAGCTGCTCGGCCTGCCCCTGCTGAAACCTCAGGAGGTTCCGCCCTTCGTGGTGACCGACGTCGGAGCCAATCCGTGGGAATACGGCAATCAGGGCATCCTGCTGAACTCCGACGGGCTCAAGCAGGCGCTGTTCGGACCCGTCGACGGCCCGCCGCGCAACGGAGCTCAGATCGGGATGCCGGGATGAACCGGACCACGCCGATCAAGCTGGCGGTCTTCGTCACGGTCATGGTCATTCTGACCGCGACCCTGCTGATGGTGTTCGGCAACTACCGCGGCGGCGACACCGTGGAACGGTCGGCGGTGTTCACCGACACCTCGAGGCTGAAGAGCGGTGACAGCGTGCGGGTGGCGGGCATCGTCGTGGGCAGTGTCACGGGCATTCGTCTTCAACCCGACCACACTGTGGTCGTGCGCTTCGACGTCGACCGTGACATCGTGCTGACCACCGGCACGCGGGCGGTCGTGAGATATCTCAACCTCGTCGGTGACCGCTTCCTGGAACTTCAGGACGGCCCGGGCTCCTCCGAACCGCAACCGGCCGGGACACCGATTCCGCTCACCCGCACCGAACCGGCTCTCGACCTCGACCTCCTGCTCGGCGGACTCAAACCGGTGCTCCGCGCCCTCAACGCCGACGACGTGAACGCCTTCAGTGCCGCGTTGGTCCAGATCCTGCAGGGCCAGGAGGGCACCGTGGAGTCACTGTTTCTGCGCACGTCGTCGTTCACTCAGGCCATCGCCGACAACGGCGAGGTCGTCCAGCGTGTGATCGACAGGCTCAACACGGTGACGGGGACACTGTCGGAGAACGGCCAACAGTTCTCCGAGGCGGTCGATCGGCTTCAGCACCTTGTCAGTGGTCTTGCCGCGGAACGGGATCCGATCGCCGACGCGATCGAGCAGCTGGCGACCGGCACCGCCACGGTGGCCGACCTTCTCACCGGCGCCAGACCGCCGCTGGCGGGGACTGTCGACCAACTGGCTCGCGTTGCACCGCTGCTCGACGAGGGCAGGGACACAATGGATGTCGCCCTGCAGAAGGCGCCGCGCAACTATCGCAAGCTCGTCAGGATCGGTTCATACGGGAGCTTCATCAACTACTACTTCTGTGCAGCGACGCTCCGGCTCACAGATCTGCAGGGGCGGACGGTCGTCAGCCCCTGGATCCGTAACCCCGGCGGACGCTGCGGGGAGCCCTGATGCTCAAGTACCGCCGCGCCGGCATCGCCAAGATGGGTTTCCTCGGAACCGTTCTCGTCCTGCTCGTGATCGTCGTCGGCTTGAACCCGGAGCGGCTGGAATCCTGGGCCGGCGACGTGCGTTACCGCGCATTGTTCGTCGAGGCGGCCGGGCTGGCGGCCGGCGGCGACGTCACCCTGTCCGGGACCACGGTGGGCACCGTCACCGCGGTCTCTCTGGTCAAAGGGGTCGCCGAGGTCACCATGGCGATCGACTCGACTGTCCGACTGGGCGATCAGACCACGGCCCACATCCGCACGGGCACCCTCCTGGGTGAACGTGTGGTCACGCTGTCCTCTGACGGCGACGGACCTCTGCGACCGAATGCCGTCATTCCCGTGAGCCGCACCTCGTCGCCGTACTCGCTGACCACCGCGGTGGACGACTTCACCACGAACACTCAAGGCACCGACACGGCGCAGTTGAGTCAGTCGGTGGACGCTCTCGCGCTCACTCTGGATCGCATCGCACCGCAGGTCGGCCCGACGCTGGACGGGCTGACCCGGTTGTCCCGGTCGCTCAACGAGCGGGACGGGCACCTTCGAACCCTGCTGCAGAGGGCCGCCACTGTGACCGAGTTGGTCTCCGAGCGCAGTCAACAGGTCAATCAGCTGATCCTTGACGGGAGTCAGCTGCTGGCGGTGCTCACCGAGCGGCGCCAGGAGATCGTGAGGTTCCTCGCCGCCACGTCGGCGGTCTCGCGCGAACTGACCGCGCTGGTGGCCGACAACGAGGAGCAGCTGGCCCCGGCCCTGGAGCGGCTGAACTCCGTGACCGCGATGTTGGAGAAGAATCGCGACAACATCGCAAAGGCCATTCCGGGGTTGGCGAAATTCCAACTCACGCAGGGCGAGACGGTGTCCAACGGGTTCTATTACACGGCCAACATCCCCAATCTGCTTCCCGGACAGCTGCTGCAGCCCTTCCTCGACTACAGCTTCGGGTTCCGGCGCGGAACCGACGCGGGCCAACCGCCCGACAACGCGGGCCCGCGTGCGGAACTGCCCTGGCCGGTCAACGGCATCCCTGGGGGCTCACGATGACCGGCCGGGCCCTCACCCGGCTGACAGTCGCAGTGGCGCTTGTCGTGTTCGCAGCCACGGCGACCGCGCTGCTGGTGAGCGGAGGTCTGTTCGGCGACAACCGGATCACCGCCTACTTTTCGAGCGCGACCGGGATCTACGCGGGAGATGAGGTTCGGGTCGCGGGCGTCAAGGTCGGCACCATCGAGGAGATCCACGCAGAACCCGATCGCGTGCGGATGACCTTGTCGGTGCGTCGTGAGGTGCCTGTCCCCGCCGATGCCCGCGCGGTGATCGTGCCCCAGAACCTCATCTCGGCCCGTTACGTCCAGCTGGCCCCGGCGTATGTCGACACCGGCCCCGTGTTGGCCGACGGCGCGGTGATCCCCCTCGAACGCACGGCGGTCCCAGTGGAGTGGGACGAGGTCAAAACCCAGTTGATGCGGCTGGTCACCGACCTCGGCCCAGACCGTGATCTCTCCACCAGCGCAGCCGGCCGGCTCATCGACAGCATGGCCGGTGCGATGGGCGGCAACGGAGCCACACTGCGGCAGACGCTGGCGGACCTGTCCGCGGCGGCGCGGATCTTCGCCGACGGCAGCGGAGACATCACCGACGTGGTCCGCAATCTGGAGTCGTTCGTGAGTGCGCTGCGGGATTCGAATGTCGCGATCGTGCAGTTCGAGAATCAGTTCGCGACGCTCACCTCCGTTCTCAACGGGGCCAGGTCCGACCTCGACGCCGCACTGAGCGATGTCGCGGTTGCCGTGGGGGAGGTCCAGCGCTTCGTCGCGGGCACCCGAGACCAGACGGCCGAGCAGGTGCAGCGACTGGCGAACGTGACGCAGACTCTGGTGGACCATCGGATCGACCTGGAGAATCTCCTGCACGGTGCGCCCACGGCCTTCGCAAACTTCTACAACATGTACAACCCCGACTCAGGTGCTGTCGCAGGGGCGTTCGCGCTGCACAACTTCTCAAATCCGATGCAGTTCGTCTGCTCGGCCATCGGGTCGGTGTACAACGCCACCGCGCCGGAGACCGCGAAGCTGTGTGCGCAGTACCTCGGCCCCGCGCTCAGCACAATGGATTTCAATTACCTGCCGTTCCCCGTCAATCCGTTCCTGGCGCCGTCGGCGAGCCCGGAGAACATCGTCTACTCGCCGCCCGGGCTCGATCCGGCCGTCGGCGGGCCGCCGCCCCCGGCAGAGCAGCCCCCGGCGGTCTCGGCGTATCCCGACGCGGTCGACGGCCGTGTGCTGCCGCCGTCCGGGCCGGAGGGGACGCCGCATCCATGATCAGCCACCGCATCATCGCCCTGATCGTCAGCACCGCCGTGCTGACCGCGGGATGCTCGTTCGGCGGGCCGAACTCGGTCCCGCTGCCGGGCACCGTCGGGCGCGGTCCGGGCGCCCAGCTGTTCCACGTCGAGATCGCCAATGTGGGGACTCTCGAACCCAATTCGCCCGTGCTGATCGACGACGTCGTGGTCGGCACGATCGGTTCGATGACGGTGGCGGGATGGCACGCCCGGGTTGACGTGTGGGTGAAGCCAGACGTTCCGGTTCCGGCGAACACGGTCGCCACGGTCGGCCAGACCAGCCTGCTGGGATCGATGCATCTGGCACTGAACCCACCCCCCGGGGAGCCACCTCGGGGCCGCCTCGAGTCGGGCGCCACGATCGGACTGAACGCGACGTCGACCTACCCGTCGACCGAACAGACGCTGTCCTCGTTGTCGGCGCTGGTCAACGGTGGGGGGCTGGGCCAGATCGGGGACGTCCTGAGCAACGCCGCCGAGGCGGTCACCGGTCGTGCGGACGACATCCGCGAACTGCTGACCCGACTCAACGACATCGTCACCCGGCTCGACGACCAGCGTGACGAGGTGATCGGCTCCATCCGAGATCTCGACCGGCTCAGCGCAACACTGGCCGGTCAGGAGGATGTTCTCGACCGGGCGCTGAAGGAGATCCCGCCGGCCCTGGAGGTGCTGGTCGCTCAGCGACCCAACATCACGGCGGCGCTGCGCTCCCTGGGCGAGTTCAGCAGAACCGCAACCGGTGTCGTCGCCGACATCCACGATGACCTGATCACCAACCTCAAGAACCTCGAACCCACGTTGCGGGTCCTCGCCGACGTCGGGCCCGACCTCGGGAGTGTGCTCGCATACCTGCCCACGTACCCGCTGACTCAGGACATCATCGACCGCGGGGTGCGCGGCGACTACATGAACCTGTTCGCCGTGATCGACCTCACGGTTCCCCGGCTGAAGCGAACTTCCCTGCTGGGCACACGATTCGGCGTCCCACGTTTCCCGCTCGAGGGTGCTCCAGGAGACCCGTGGTATGCCAACTACACCTATGACCCGCTCGGGGTGCCGGTCGTGCCGGTTCCACCCGCGACGCCGCCCGAGGTGCCCGCAGCCGATCCCGCTGTGCCACCTCCCGCCCTGCCCGCTGTGTCACCTCC
>NZ_LZHW01000054.1 GCF_001667265.1 Mycobacterium sp. ACS4331
CGCCATGAAACTAACTGTAACCCGGGTTCACACGTTCCTTGAAATCGGGTCCGGGGTGTCGGGGCATTGGTGACCAAAGTCCCACCCAGGTCGCCCCAAACCCACGTTTGGGCCGCGAAAACGGCCCAATTCTGCGCCCAAACGTTCGTTTGGGCGCAGAAAGAGGTCAGAGCGTCAGGCCCGGGTACAGCGGGTTGGCGGCCAGCAGTTCGGCGCTGGCGGCGTGCACGCGGTCGGCGGTGCCGTCGGCCAGCGTGTACTTGGCCTTGGAGGGGCCGTTCGAGGCCGCGGTGGGCTGCGTGTTGGACAGCACCTCGACCACGAGTTCCGCGACGCGGTCGAAGTCGTCGGCGCCGAAGCCCCGCGTGGTAAGCGCCGGGGTGCCGAACCGGATGCCGGACGTGTACCAGGCGCCGTTGGGGTCGTTCGGGATGGCGTTGCGGTTGGTGACGATGCCTGCGTCCAGCAGCGCGGACTCGGCCTGCCGGCCGGTCAGGCCGAACGACGTCACGTCCAGCAGCACCAGGTGGTTGTCGGTGCCGCCGGTGACCAGCTGGCCCCCGCGCTTGAGGAAGCCTTCGGCCAGCGCCTTGGCGTTGTCGGCGACGGCCTGCGCATAGTCCCGGAACGCGGGCTGGCGCGCCTCCGCCAGCGCGACGGCCTTGGCGGCCATGACGTGCGACAGCGGGCCGCCGAGCACCATCGGGCAGCCCTTGTCGACCGCGGGTGCGTACTCCTCGGTGGCCAACACCAGACCACCGCGCGGACCGCGCAGCGACTTGTGCGTCGTCGTGGTCGTGACGTGGGCGTGCGGCACCGGATCCTCGTCGCCCGTGAAGACCTTGCCGGCCACCAGACCCGCGAAGTGCGCCATGTCGACCATCAGCGTCGCGCCGACCTCGTCGGCGATCTCGCGCATCTTGGCGAAGTTGATCCGGCGCGGGTAGGCCGAGTAGCCGGCGACGAGCACCAGCGGCTTGAACTCCCGGGCGGCCGCTGCCACGACGTCGTAGTCGATCAGGCCGGTCAACGGGTCGGTCCCGTACTGGCGCTGGTGGAACATCTTGCCGGAGATGTTGGGCCGGAAGCCGTGCGTGAGGTGGCCGCCGGTGTCCAGCGACATGCCCAGCAGTCGCTGGTTTCCGAGCTTGGCGCGCAGCTTCTCCCAGTCCGCCTCGGACAGGTCGTTGACGTGCTTGGCGCCCAGTTCGGCCAGGCCCGGCGCCTCGACGCGGGTGGCCAGGATCGCCCAGTAGGCGACCAGGTTGGCGTCGATACCCGAGTGCGGCTGCGCATAGGCGTACGGCGCACCGAACAGTTCCCGCGCGTGCTCGGCGGCCAGCGCCTCGACGGTGTCGACGTTCTGGCAGGCGGCGTAGAACCGGTGTCCCACGGTGCCCTCGGCGTACTTGTCGGAGAACCAGGTGCCCATCGTCAGCAGCACCGCCGGCGAGGCGTAGTTCTCGCTGGCGATCAGCTTGAGCGAATCGCGCTGATCGGCCAGCTCCTTGCGGGTCGCCGCGGCAACCCGCGGTTCCACGGACTCGATGACCTCCAGCGCGGCTCGGTAGGCCGCGCTCGCCGTCTCGGCGTACTCGGCGCCGGGGGCTGCGGAGGAGGCGGTCGCGGTGGAGTCTGCAGTCATGCCTGTCAGCCTAATCCGCGAGCCTGGCAGGCCAAACTCCGCGTTCGTCCTGTCCTGCCGTCAGGCGGCGGCCCGCAGCGACGATGGGATCAGCGGTTCGTCGAGGAGACGGCCGAACCGCTCGGTCAGGCTCTGTCCGGCCGGCCGATTGTCCAGCCACGGCCGCAGCAGGCGGTAGCCCTCGACGTAGGTGCTGGTGTACGCGCGCCACAGCGGCGACGACAGGAATCGCATCATCTGCCGGGCCCTGGTGTCGTCCACCAGCAGCCAGCGCCGCACGAAGGCCACCACGTCGTCGACGTCGCGGTGCTCGTCGTGCAACATCAACGCCGCGTCCTGGCGCACGTCGGCCAGCGTCGCCCGGGCCGCGGAGATCGCCTGAGCACGCTCGCCGTCGAACCGCAGACCGAGGTCGGCGTAGATCTCGGCGGCCCAGCCGCCCCATTCCGGACCGATCGCGGCATACAGCGCGAGGTCGGCCAGTCCCTCGGCCATGAGGCACTGCGGGGTGTTGACCAGAAAGATCGTCTGTTCCTGCTGACCGAGCCCCTCGACCAGGCCGGCCTCCTTGCGGCAGTGCTCGGTGTGATGACCCGGGTAGGACTCGTGGGCCACCAGCGACGGCAGGTTCGACATCTGCTGGCGCAGGTCGGCGTTGACGGCGACGGTCGAGCGGTAGTCGCCCTGGTAGTAGTTGAACCCCGACCAGGGCTTGTCGGTGACGATCTCGTAGACCACGGTCTCGGCCTCGGGCAGCGGGAACTCCGCACGGACCCGATCCCGCAGTGCGCTGGAGAACGCCTCGATGCACTCGCCGAGGCGCTCGGGCGGGATCTCGTCGTTGCGACGGTCGGCCTCCATGCGCTCGGCCAGCGGCCCCGCGCCGCCGAGCACCTCGTCGAGCCGGGCGTGGGCCTCGCGGTAGCGGTCCTCGTCGCCCCTGCTGATCTCCACGTCGAAATAGTCGCGGACCTCGTCGACGAAGCCGACGTCCTCGCCGGCGAACTTGCGTCCCGCACATGCCAATGCGCGCAGATGCGCACCCACATACGCCGCGCGGGTCTCGTCGAATCCGTCCTGACGTGGGACGTCCGGCAGCGCGTCGAGCAGGCGCTGGGCCTGTCTGGTCAGCTCGGCGGGGGCGGGTGCGGCCTCGTCGGCGACGATGCGACGCAGCGCCGCATCACCGGTGAACGAGTCGACGTAGCCCTCTTCGATGCGATCGAACCGCAGTCCCAGCAGGAGGTACTCGCGGATCAGCGTGGCGGGTTCCATGACGTTCAACGCTACCCACACGGCGACCGCGCAGCGCGTGCTGTAAGACTGAACGCCATGTCGCGGCTGAGCGAGCCGAGCCCGTATGTGGAGTTCGACCGAACGCAATGGCGGGCGCTGCGTATGTCCACGCCGCTGAAGCTGACCGAGGAAGAGGTCGTCGGGCTGCGCGGCCTCGGTGAGCAGCTGGATCTGCTCGAGGTCGAAGAGGTCTATCTGCCGCTCGCGCGGTTGATCCACCTGCAGGTCGCCGCGCGCCAGCGCCTGTTCGCGGCCACCGCGGAGTTCCTCGGCGAACCACAGCAGAATCCCGACCGCCCGATGCCGTTCATCATCGGCGTGGCCGGCAGTGTCGCGGTGGGCAAGTCGACCACCGCGCGTGTGCTGCAGGCCCTGCTGGCCCGATGGGAACCGCACCGACGGGTGGACCTGGTCACCACCGACGGATTCCTCTACCCCAACGCCGAGCTGTCCCGGCGGAACATCATGCACCGCAAGGGCTTTCCGGAAAGCTACGACCGCCGCGCCCTGATGCGCTTCGTCACCACGGTGAAGTCGGGTGCCGAAGTGGCCTGCGCGCCGGTGTACTCGCACCTGATCTACGACATCGTGCCGGGCGAGATGCACACGGTGCGCCACCCCGACATCCTCATCCTGGAGGGCCTCAACGTCCTGCAGACCGGCCCGACGCTGATGGTCTCGGATCTGTTCGACTTCTCGGTCTACGTCGACGCCCGCATCGAGGACATCGAGCAGTGGTACATCTCGCGGTTCCTGTCGATGCGGGCCGGCGCGTTCGCCGATCCGCAGTCGCACTTCCACAGCTACGCCACGCTGACCGACGAGCAGGCCGTGTTCGCCGCGCGCGACATCTGGCATTCGATCAACCGCCCCAACCTGATCGAGAACATCCTGCCGACCCGTCCGCGCGCGACTCTGGTGCTGCGCAAGGACTCCAATCACTCGATCAACCGCCTCCGCCTGCGCAAACTCTGAAGCGACCTGCGCCCAGCGCCGGTCAGACTGCAGAAATCGCAGAAACCGGTGCGGGGGTGCAGCGCCGTAACCTCTTGCGGCGGCACACCCCGCACCGGGCGGAGGGAGTCACGCCAGACGGCGCACTCCGATGTACTGCAGCACCGCGAAGAACGCGGTGTAGGCCGCCGACGCCAGCGCCACCGCGACGCCCACCCCGGTCAGCGGTGCCAGTCCCTCGACCACGACCAGGACCGCGCCCACGGTGCAGACGAGGTTCGCGATGATCACCCCGATACCCGCGGTGCGCAGTTCACGCAGGCCGGCGAGGGCGTAGACCACCACTCCGTAGAGCACCAGTGCCGCGCCGACGACGTAGGCGACTGTCGACGTCAGCCCGGTCAGGTTCGCGAGGGGACCGGCGAACGCCGCCACCGCCAGCCCGCAGACGCCGGTCAGGGTGGCGTCCAGTCGCAGGGCCAAGCGCAGCAGGGAGTCGGTCTGGTCCGGGGTGGTCCTGGCAGTGGTGGCAGTCATGGCGATCTCCTGTGATCGTGGGTTGCTTACAGGAGAAATGCTGCTCAGCGGCCACTGCCAGATCGACCCCCGGCACTGCCAACCACTGCCAGATCACTCACTGAAGGCGGGCGCCCGCAGGTCCGCCGCGATCACCCGGGCCGCGGCGTTCTGCCAGTTGTGCAGCGAGCGCTGCGGCACCTCGGTGACCATCCACTGCCACGCCTGCCGCGCGACGGGATCCAGACCCGCCGCCGTCGCGTTCTGGGCGTACGCGCGCACCCCGACGACGTACGGGAAGTACAGCGAGTTGTAGTACCGCCACTCCTCGGTGGTGCCGAAGTCCCGGCCGTCGCGCGGTTTGAGTGCGGCGATCCGGTCGGCGAGCACGGCCTTGAGTTCGTTGGCGCGCTCGAGCGGCTGGTCGGGTGCGCCGCGGGCGGCCAGGCGCTCACCGATCTCCGGCAGCGCGGTCAACGGGCTGGCCACCAGCTTGCTCAGATCTCCGTAGTGGCCGAGGGCCCGGCGCGTCAGGCGCACGAAGGTGTCGTCGTCGAGGCCGGCGAGGGGGCTCTCGGAGCGCAGGGGCAGCGCGGCCTCGGTGCGGCGCAGCGCCGCCCGGTCGGCCCGCAGCGCGGGCGACCTCGAGAACGCCAACCGGTCCAGCATTCCGGCCAGCGGATCGGCCAGCACGTTGATGGCGATCGCGACGGCCAGGCTCGTGAACAGCAGCACGGTCACCACAGTGCGCCCGTCCTCGGGGATCACCGCGAGGCTCAGCAGCGCCTGACTGCCGAAGAGTGCGGCCACCAGGATCGTGCCGACGAACGAGCGCAGCATGTCCGCCCGCAGCGCCTGCCCCTCGTCGAATGCGTCCCACACCGCCACCGCGACGCCGAGCAGCAGCACGTCGAATCCGGTGGACGCCAGCGCGATCCAACTGGGAACGAGTCCCAGCGGAATCACCAGAATCGCGTTGGCCAGCGCGAAGAACAGCGTCGCGATGACGACGACACCCACCACCGAACCCGGGCGCGGCCGGTGCCGAACCGCGATGACCATGGCCGCCAAAGCGGCGGCCGAGATCGCGATGAACATCAGCCAGTGTCCGGCCCGCAGCGGCCCCTCGACCCCGCCAGCCCAGGCCGCACCGGCCAGCGCCGCGAACGCGACCACCGCCAGCGCAGCACCCTGGCCCATTCGGCTGCGCCAGCGCTCACCCGAGCGCGCCAGCTCGAGAAGCACCGCAGACCACGCGATGCCCGGCAGCGCCACGAGGTGGATCTCGATCCGGCCCAGCAGTTCGGCGTGGTGGTCGGCGGTGAGCCGGATCGCGTCGAGGGCCACGACGAGCGCGAAGCTGCACAGTCCCGCGGCCGCGAGCACCAGCACGGGTTTGCGCGGATTGCGCGCCAGGAGGTACAGACCCAGCCACCAACTCAGCGTGAACACCACCGCCGAGAGCGCAGCCATGGGGTCAGATCCCGAACCGTCGATGTCGTGCGCTGTAGTCGCGCAGGGCACGCAGGAAGTCCACCCGCCGGAACTCCGGCCAGTGCGCCTCGGTGAACCACATCTCCGAGTACGCGCTCTGCCACAGCAGGAACCCCGACAGCCGCTGCTCCCCCGACGTCCGGATCACCAGATCGGGATCGGGTTGGCCGGAGGTGTAGAGGTTCTCCGAGATCCCCTCGACCGAGACCGCGTCGATCAGCTGCTCGGCCGTCGCACCGTTGGCCAGTTCCTTCGACAGCAGCGCGCGTACGGCGTCGACGATCTCCTGCCGGCCGCCGTAGCCGACCGCGACGTTGACGTGGAACGCCCCGGCGGAGTCCTCCGACGGCGTGGACTCAACGGCCTGCCGCAGCCTGCGGGCCGTCTCCTCACCGAGCAGTTCGAGGTCTCCGACGGTGCGCACACTCCACTTGTTGGCCGGCGCGCAGATCTCCTCGACCACTTCGGTGATGATCTCGATCAGGGCCGCCAGTTCGTCGGGATCGCGGCGCAGGTTCTCTGTCGACAACAGGTAGACGGTGGTCATCTCGATTCCCGCGGCCTGACACCAGCGCAGCATCTCGGCGATCTTGGCCGCACCCATCCGGTAGCCGACGCTGACGTCGTCGTACCCCGCATCCCGTGCCCAGCGCCGGTTTCCGTCGCACAGCACGGCGATGTGGCGGGGCAGCTGTGAGCGGGATCGCGTCAGGTCGTGGCGCAGCCGCATCTCATAGAGCCGATAGATGGGCTCTTTGAGTCGCGGGGGAATGATGTCCACAACAATGGAGACTACTGTGATGCGGGGTGAACCCCGAACGATCCGAGCAGTACCAGCGGACCACGGAGAACAGCCGATGAGTGCCCCCACAAGTGGCAAGCGCGAGATCACCCAGATCGACCTCGCCGAAGCCGAAGACTTCCCGCAGGCCGTCGTCGATGGTGTGGCCGAATTCCTCGGCAAGCCACGCGCCCGCGGCTGGATTCACGTCTACTCCGCCATTGTGGCGTTCATCGCAGGCGCCGCACTGGTTTCGGTGTCGTGGTCACTCGAATCGACGCGCGCCGGCCTGGCCACCCTGCTCTACACCTTCACGATCGTGGCGATGTTCGCCGTCAGCGGCACCTACCACCGGGTGAACTGGCGTTCGGCGACCGCGCGCAAATGGATGAAGCGTCTCGACCACTCGATGATCTTCATCTTCATCGCCGGCAGCTACACGCCCTTCGCGCTGCTGGCACTGCCGTCACGCAGCGGCATGGTGCTGTTCTGGATCGTGTGGGGCGGCGCCATCGCGGGCGTGCTGCTCAAGATGTTCTGGCCGTCGGCGCCCCGCTGGCTCGGGGTGCCGCTCTACATCCTGCTGGGCTGGGTCGCGGCCTGGTTCATCGGCCCGATCATGAACGGCGCGGGAGTGGCCGCGGTCGTGCTGCTGATCGTCGGCGGCGCGCTCTACAGCATCGGCGGCGTGCTGTACGCGCTCAAATGGCCGAACCCGTGGCCCACCACGTTCGGCCATCACGAGTTCTTCCACGCCTGCACCGCGGTCGCGGCGATCTGCCACTACATCGCGATGTGGTTCGCGGTCTTCTAGACGCGGATGTTGCCGACCGTCACAGCTGCGTGACGTCGGCCGGACTCCAATACGCCTTCATCGACGTGATCAGACCCTCGCTGTTGAACGTCATCACCTCGATGGGCTCGATGCGCATCGTGCCGCCCACCGTGATCGCGAACTGGAACGCGGCCTCGCTGCCACCCGGGCGGAAGCTGTGCAGTTCTGTCTTGAGCTCGACCCCGGCCAGATTCTTGTAGAAACCCGCGATGGCCTGTCGGCCGATGTGCACTTCACCGCAACCCACCGGGTCCTCGACGGTGGCGTCCTCGGCGTACAGCGCCGCGACGTCATCGGGCGTACCGCTGACCACGGTGTCGAGATAGCGGTTCACGAAGGCTTTCAGGGCATCCGGCTCAAAACTCATGTGCGGCACGCTACACGGGCACCTTCAGTGCGACAGCCAGATCCCCGACGTCCGTGACGGGCAGATCGCACACCGTGCCGCGGCACACATAAGCCGCGTCCGCGCCGTCGACGCGATCACGGCTGATCAGCAGCGGCGAGGAGTCGACGGCTCCCCCGACGACGACGGTGCCGCCCGGCGCCAGCCTGCGGGCCTGGGCGAGCAACGCCGAGTCGGGGCCGTCACAGGCCACCGCAATCTGCAGGGGGCCACGCACCGCGGCTTCGGCCACCGCCAGCCAGTGCCCGGCTGACCGGGCCGCGCGCGCCAGCACCGGGGTGTGCGCGAGCAGGGTCTGTGCGGCCGCCTCGGCATATGTCGAGGCCCGGTCGACATCGACGAGATGCGCTGCGGTCAAGAGGGCCTCGGCGATCGTGGACGCTCCCGACGGAGTGGCGCCGTCGATCGGGTCGGCCGGGCGAACCATCAACTGCTCGGCGTCGTCGGCCGTGTCGAACCAGCGACCCGGCCGGGCCGGATCGGTGAAGTGCGCCAGCGCGGTGTCGATCAGCGCGGTGGCCGCCGTGACCCATTCGGCCGCACCGGTCAATTGATGCAGCGTCAGCAGGCCGGTGGCCAGGGTGGCGTAGTCCTCGAGGATGGCGGCACTGTCGCCGACCCGGCCACCGAGGCTGGCCCGGCGCAATCTTCCGTCGACCACATGGAGGTCCAACAGTGCACGCGCACAACGGATTGCGGCATCCAGGAGATCAGGTCGCTCCAATGCCACGCTGGCCTCGCCGAGGGCGGTGATCGCCAGGCCGTTCCACGTCGCGATCACCTTGTCGTCGCGGCCGGGCTGAATCCGCTGCGCCCGCTCGGACAGCAGGGCGGCGCTGACCCGGCGCAACCGCTCTGGGTCATCCGGATCGGACAGCAGTTGCAGCACCGAAGTGCCGTGCTCGAACGTGCCAGCAGCGGTGACTTCGAAAACCTCTGCGGCCCAGAGTCCGTCGTCATCGCCGAGAACGTCGCGCAGCTGCTCCGGCGTCCACACATACGTGGAACCCTCGACGCCGTCGGCGTCGGCGTCCAGCGATGAGATGAACATGTCGCCTGCCGACAGGTCACGCAGCAGGAAGTCGGCGGTCTGCCCCGTCACCCGCACGGCCAACGGGTCGCCGGTACGCCGTGCCCAGTGCGCGTACGCCCGCAGCAGCAGCGCGTTGTCGTACAGCATCTTCTCGAAATGCGGTACCACCCAGTCGTTGTCGACGCTGTAGCGGGCGAAGCCCCCGGCCAACTGGTCGTAGATGCCCCCACGTGCCATCGCCGAACCCGTGCGCGCCACCGCCGCCAGCACCTCGGTGGATCCGGTGCGCTCGTAGTTGCGCAGCAGCCCCTCCAGCAGGGCCGAAGGCGGAAACTTGGGCGCGCCGCCGAAGCCGCCCCGGACGGTGTCCTCCTCGCGCAGCACCACAGCCACGGCGTGGTCGCACAGCTCGGCCGAGACGGGCACCCCGCCGTCGGGCAGGCCGGAGGCCATCCTGCGCAACTCAGCGGTGATGTGGTCCGAGGCCTGTTCGACTTCGTCACGCCTGCCCCGCCAGGTGTCCTCGACGGCCGCGAGGAGCTGCAGGAACTGGGGCTTGGGGTAGTACGTCCCGCAGAAGAAGGGACGCCCATCCGGCGTCAGGAAACACGTCATCGGCCAACCGCCCTGACCGGTCAGCGCGACGGTCGCGTTCATGTAGACCGCATCCAGATCCGGGCGTTCCTCACGGTCCACCTTGATGCACACGAATCCGGCGTTCATCGCCGCCGCAACCTCGTCGTCCTCGAACGACTCATGCGCCATCACGTGACACCAATGGCAGGCCGCGTACCCGATCGACAACAGGATCGGGACATCGCGGCGCGCGGCCTCGGCCAACGCCTCCGGCGTCCACTCCCACCAGTGCACCGGATTGTCCGCGTGCTGGCGCAGGTAGGGGCTCGTGGCCTCACCCAGACGGTTGACCACCGGTCTCCCGTGAAGTCGAGGTGGGGTTCGGATCGTCGGGTCCGACGGTGGTGCCCTCATCGACCGCCTGGTCGGGTTCGGGATGCTCCGGGTCGAACGATTCCGGCAGGTTCTTCAGGTGCCGGTTCATCGACCACACCAGCCCGAAGGTGCCGACCAGCAGGAGCACCACGATCAGCAGGCCGACGGGGCTGGCCTTGCCGAAGTCCGGGCCGGTGTTGCGCGGCCCCTCCTCGGCGAGCACGGTCAATCCGACAAGCAGCAGTTCGTTCATCGTTCGATTCCCGCGAAGAGGTCTGTTTCGGGCAACGACACCGGCACCCGGGAGCGTGCCAGTTCGAACTCCTCGGTGGGCCACAACCGCTGCTGCCACTCGATCGGCGCGGTGAAGAAGTCGCCGGTGGGATCGATCTGCGTGGCATGGGCCCGCAGCGCGTCGTCACGTCGCTCGAAATACGCCGAGCACTCCACCCGGGTCGTCACGCGGTCCGCGAAGATGTCATGGTCGGGATCCCAATTCTGCAGCCATTTCTCGAATGGTCCGGTGCGACCGTGCTTGGCGAACTCGTCCTGCAGCATCTGCATCCGCTGCCGCAGGAATCCGTGGTTGTAGTACAGCTTCGACACGGCCCACGGACGCCCCGCGTCCGGGAAGCGCCGGTGGTCGGCGGCCGCCTCGTAGGCCGCGACCGACACCTCATGGCATCGAATGTGATCGGGATGGGGGTAGCCGCCGTTCTCGTCGTAGGTCGTCATCACGTGCGGACGGAACTCCCTGATGAGCCGCACCAGACGCTCGACCGGTTCGTCGAGCGGGACCAGCGCGAAGCATCCCTCGGGCAGCGGCGGCGGCGGGTCACCCTCGGGAAGGCCCGAGTCCACGAACCCCAGCCAGGTGTGCTCCACACCCAGGATCTCGGCCGCCCTGGCCATCTCGTCGCGACGGATCTCGGCGATGCGACCGTGCACGTCAGGCAGGTCCATGGCGGGATTGAGAATGCTCCCGCGCTCCCCGCCCGTCAGCGACACGACCATCACGCGGTGCCCCTCGTCGACATAACGGGCAGTCGTCGCCGCACCCTTGCTGGACTCGTCGTCCGGGTGGGCGTGCACCGCCATCAGCCGCAGTTGGGTCACCGTGCGCCTTCGCTCGCTCGTAGTCGTCGTCGCCCCGTGCGGGGCAGGCCTTATTCTCAAGTACCCGCCGCAATCTTTTCATCCCGACGAATGTGGCCCCACACCCGATCCCCCACCAGAGACGCGCACCACACACTATGACCGACACCTCCAACACCGACGCCACGCCGGCGCGACCCGAGTCCCGCTACGGGAAACCGCAGCGCGGGCCCAGCCGCATGGTCATCGCCGCGCTGACGGTGCTGGTCATCGCGATCGGGATCGTGGTCGCGACCGTCGCCTATCAGCGCTGGGGCAGCGGGGACGTCAAGGGGGAGCTCGCCAGTTATCGCCTGATCGACGATCAGACCGTGGAGGTGACGGTCAGCGTGACGCGTGCCGACCCGTCGCAACCCGTCGTGTGCATCGTGCGCGGGCGGTCCAAGGACGGCAGCGAAACGGGCAGGCGCGAGCTTCTCGTTCCCCCGTCCACCGAGTCGACGGTGCAGGTGACGGGCCTGGTCAAGACCTCGAAGCCACCCGTGGTCGGTGACGTCTACGGGTGCGGCGCCGATGTGCCCGGCTACCTCGTGGAGGAACCCCGCGGGTGACCGTCAGGCCAACCCAGGGGTGCACAATCATGACGGCCGGTTAACGATCCAGTGGTATGATTCACACATACACGGTTCCTGCTGGGGCCGTGTATTGCTTCTTAGCGCGAAACGCCGCGGCACCGAGATGCAATACGACGCGGACTCCGCGTGCCCCGGCAGCAGCCCCACAGGCCCAGACTGCCGAGCGCAGATCACAGCGCAAGCCGAACAACGAGGGAGCGCGAACGACATGACTGACACCCAGGTGACCTGGCTGACCCAGGAGTCCTATGACCGGCTCAAGGCCGAACTGGACCAACTGATTGCCAACCGTCCCGTCATCGCCGCGGAGATCAACGACCGCCGCGAGGAGGGCGACCTGCGGGAGAACGGTGGCTACCACGCCGCGCGCGAGGAGCAGGGGCAGCAGGAGGCCCGTATCCGTCAACTGCAGGAGCTGCTGAACAACGCCAAGGTGGGCGAGGCCCCCAAGCAGTCCGGTGTGGCACTGCCCGGTTCGGTGGTGACGGTCTACTACGACGGTGACAAGTCGGACACCGAGACGTTCCTCATCGGCACCCGCGAGCAGGGCGTCAACGGCGGCAACCTCGAGGTCTACTCCCCCAACTCTCCGCTGGGCGGCGCACTGCTCGACGCGAAGGTGGGCGACACCCGCAGCTACACGGTCCCCAACGGCAGCACCGTTGAGGTGACCCTGGTCTCGGCCGAGCCCTACCAGGGCTGACGTCGTCTCCTGGCTCTTCACAACTGCGCGGATCTGTCTGGAACTCAGACGGATCCGCGCAGTTGTCTTCTGGTCAGGACTCCAGCGCCTGCTGCAGATCGCCGATGAGGTCGGTGACGTCCTCGATGCCCACCGACAGCCGCACCAGATCCGCAGGCACCTCCAACTGCGAACCCGCGGTCGACGCGTGCGTCATGGCGCCGGGATGCTCGATCAACGACTCCACGCCGCCCAAAGATTCAGCGAGAATGAAAATGTCGGTCTTCGAGCACAATTGGCGCGCAGCCTCGATTCCGCCCCGCATGCGGACCGAGATCATGCCGCCGAATCCGCTCATCTGACGGGCGGCGACGTCATGGCCCGGGTGGTGCGGCAGGCCCGGGTACAGAACCTGACTCACGGCCGGATGGCCGTCGAGGAACTCGGCCACGGCGGCCGCGTTCTCCGAATGCCGCTGCATCCGGACCACCAGGGTTTTGAGCCCGCGCATGGTCAGATACGCGTCGAACGGACCCGGCACGGCGCCGGCGCCGTTCTGCAGGAACGCGAACGCGGTGTCGAGTTCCTCGTCATCGGTCACCAGCGCGCCGCCCACCACATCGGAGTGCCCGCCGATGTACTTCGTGGTCGAGTGCAGGACGATGTCGGCGCCCAGCGACAACGGCTGCTGCAGTGCGGGTGAGGCAAAGGTGTTGTCCACCAACACCTTGACCCCGCGCTCGGTGCCGATCGCCGAAATCGCCTCGATGTCCGCGATGGACAGCAGCGGGTTGGTCGGCGTCTCGACCCAGATCAACCTGGTGTTGTCCGTCAGCGCGGCCCGCACCGCGTCGACGTCCGACAGCGCCACCGGGGTGTGGGTCACGCCCCACTGACTGAACACCTTGTCGATGAGGCGGAAGGTCCCGCCGTAGGCATCGTCGGGGATCACGATGTGGTCGCCGGGGCGCAGCAGCGCGCGCAGTGCGCAGTCGGTTGCGGCCATGCCCGATCCGAACGCGCGCCCGAATGTTCCGCCCTCGACGGCGGCCAGCGACGCCTCCAGGGCAGCGCGGGTGGGGTTTCCGGTCCGGGCGTACTCGAAGCCGCCGCGCAGGCCGCCCACGCCGTCCTGGGCGAACGTCGAGCTGGCGTAGATCGGGGCGTTGACCGCGCCGGTTGCGGGATCGGGTCGGTAACCGGCATGGATCGCGCGGGTGGCCAGACCCTGCCAGGAGTGCGCATCGGCACGGCTTCGTTGCTCGCTCATTCGCAAAGCCTATCGGGCCGGCAGACCCGCCCTCTGCACCACGAAGTCCTTGGCCAGCTGGTCATGCCAGCCCTTGAGCCGGCCGGTGCCGTCGAACAGCGGAGACAGATAGATGACCAGCGCCGCGATCGGCAGCACCCAGTTCGCGAGGGCTGGGAACAGCACGCGCAGCAGCGATCTGCCGAGTCCGATCGGTTGCGCGCTGACCTCGTCCACGACGACGATGCTCATCGCCATCTTCCCGGGCGTCGCGCCCCGGTATGCGATGAACAGCCACTCGTAGAGGACGCCGAGCACGAATGCGAAGGCGATCGACAGCAGCAGCATCGCGATCCCGCCCGCCGTCGGTTCACGGGATGTGGCTCCCCACGCATCGACGGTGTCGTGCGAGCTGGCGATCAGCGCCGCCACGCCGGCTCCGACGATCACGGCGATGGCCAGCACGGTGATGACGCCGTCGATGAGTCTGGCCGCGAACCGCTGCCCGAACGATGCGACCGGCACGGTGCCCACCCCCGGAAAGAACACCACTCCGCGCGGCGGAGGCGGGTATCCGTAAGGCTGCTGACCGTACGACGGGTAGCCATAGGCCGCTGCCGCTCCGTATCCGGGCGGTGGCGGGGAGTTGTAGGGCCACGGCGGGGGCTGCGTCACGACAACGTCCTCTCTCGCGAAAGACCGGCACGCACACCGTACCCGCGGTCGCTCGCCGACCTCGGATCGACGTGAATTCGGTTCGGAGTGAAGCGATTCTTGAGCGCCATTCCCAATGACGTCGAGTCGTCAAACGAATGGTGCGAGCTTCAAAGTCAGCCTGCCCACCGAATGGCTCAACAAAACGATTGGGGCGGCACCGAAGTGCCGCCCCAATCATCACCACTTCCGTCTCAGGGGGTGGCTGGCGCGACGTCCGCGCCACTGAGCTTGCGGAACGCGTAGATCTCGAACAGCAGCGCCAGCGGAGCCGCCACCAGAAGACCGACACCGCACAGCAGGAGACCGACCAGAACGATCACGAAGCTCACCAACCACACCAGGAATGCCTGCCCGAAGTTGTTCTTCACCAGGTTGAAGCTCGCCTTGATGGCGTCGACCGGCGTCAGATTGCGGTCCAGCAGGGCGACGGTCGAGAAGAACAGGAACAGGCTGGCGATCAGGCCCGGCAGGAAGCACAGCGCGAAGCCGATGCCCGTGATGAGTCCGACGATCAGGCCCAGCACGATGTAGGCGCCGATTCGGCGCGGCTTGAAGAACGACCCGAAGGTCACCGGCACACCGTTGGCGATGTCCAGGGCCCCGCCGATGTAGGCCGAGCCGATCGCGGCGGCCACCACGGTGACCACCAGATAACCGAGGATCAGCACGAACACGCCGGCCGGGCTGTACTCGACGCCGGTCGCGAACATGAAGCCGGAGTCGAATTCGTCATAGGAGGTCACCCGGTCCGGCGACACCGCCGTGGCGACGGCCTGGAAGATGCTTGAGATCAGGCTCACCGCGACCGTGAGCACCAGTGTTGCGACGATCAGCGGGCCGGCGTTCTTGCTGAACTTGTTCCACGCCCAACTGAACGCATCACCGACGCTGAACGCAGTCCCCGGTCCGCCGTAGCCGACCGGTGGCGGCGGGGCGTATCCGCCCTGCGCGGGCGGAGGCGGCGGGTAGCCGCCCTGCGGAGGCGGCGGGTAGCCACCCTGCGGAGGCGACGGGTAACCACCCTGCGGAGGCGACGGGTAGCCACCCTGCGGAGGCGGTGGGTAGCCACCCTGCGGGGGCGGCGGGAACGCTGCGGGCCCACCCGGCGGAGGCGGCGGGTAGTCCCCGGGCGGCGGAGTACTGCCGGACGGCGGTGGCGGGTTCTCGGTCATGTTCGCCTTCTACGGTGGAATGCTGCTGATTGCGCGGCGAACACTACCGGAGATGCATAACAAAACGGTGAAATACGCCCACCGAGATCTGTCCGCGGATTTCGCCGGATCAGCGGTGCGTATTACCTTCCGACAGGAATCCCAACAGGTCGCTGCGGGTGATGACACCGACCGGTTTTCCGTCCTCGACCACCATCACGGCATCGCATTCACGCAGTGCCTTGGCTGCCGAACTCGCCGGCTCCCCAGCACCGATCAACGGCATCGCCGGGCTCATGTGCTGAGACACCGCATCCGCGAGGTGGGCGCGCCCCTCGAAGACGGCCGAGAGCAGTTCGCGCTCGGATACGCTGCCGGCCACCTCACCTGCCATGACCGGTGGCTCGGCACCGACCACGGGCATCTGCGAGACGCCGTACTCCTGCAGGATTCCGATCGCATCACGGATCGTCTCGGACGGATGGGTGTGCACCAGGTCAGGCAGTGACCCGGACTTGCCGCGCAGCACGTCTCCGACCGTCGGCTCGCTGGTCGACCCGTCGAGCCGGCTCCGCAGGAATCCGTAGGACGACATCCACGAGTCGTTGAAGATCTTCGACAGGTAGCCGCGCCCACCGTCCGGCAGCAGCACCACCACCAACGCATCCGGCCCGGCCTTGACCGCCACCTCGATGGCCGCCACGACCGCCATCCCGCACGATCCCCCGACCAGCAGACCCTCTTCACGGGCCAGCCGGCGAGTCATCTCGAACGAATCGGCGTCGGACACCGCGATGATCTCGTCGGGGATGCTCGGGTCGTAGGCGCTGGGCCAGAAGTCCTCGCCGACGCCCTCGACCAGGTAGGGCCGCCCGGTCCCGCCGGAGTACACCGAGCCCTCGGGGTCGGCGCCGATCACCTTGACCGCGCCGTTGGAGACCTCCTTGAGGTAACGCCCCGCACCGGTGATGGTGCCGCCCGTGCCGACGCCGGCGACGAAGTGCGTCACCTTGCCGTCGGTGTCCGCCCAGATCTCGGGCCCCGTTGTCTCATAATGACTTTCGGGCCCGTTCGGGTTGGAGTACTGATCGGGTTTCCAGGCGCCCTCGATCTCGGTGACGAGTCGGTTGGAGACGCTGTAGTAGCTGTCGGGATGGTCCGGCGGCACCGCCGTCGGGCACACGACCACCTCGGCGCCATAGGCGCGAAGCACGTTGCGCTTGTCCTCGCTGACCTTGTCGGGGCAGACGAAGATGCAGTGGTAGCCACGCTGCTGCGCGACGAGCGCCAGGCCCACCCCGGTGTTGCCCGACGTCGGCTCGACGATCGTGCCGCCGGGTTTGAGTTCTCCGCTGGCTTCGGCGGCGTCGATCATCTTGACCGCGATCCGGTCCTTCGAGCTGCCGCCGGGATTGAGGTATTCGATCTTGGCCACCACGGTGCCGACCCCTTCGGGCACGACCGAGTTCAGTCGAACCAGAGGAGTGTTGCCGATGAGGTCACTGATGTGCCGGGCGATCCGCATACCTCTATCTTGGCCCAGTCGGTGCGGAAGGTCAGCAGCGGTGGGTCAGCCCGTGGCCTCGCGGATGTAATCGCCGATCTGACGCAGCGAACGCTTGGCCTCGGGGATCAACGGTGCCGCCATCTGGAAGTCGTGAATCTGCCCTCGCCAGACCCGCACCTCCGTCGGCACCCCGGCCGCCGCGAGCCGACGAGCAGCCAGCCTCGCGTCATGCAGCAGGACCTCAGATCCGGACACGTGGATCAGCGTGCGGGGAAGCCCGGGTTCGATGTGGTCGAGTGGCTCGTAGACCTGCTCGGGTTCGCCGTCCACGATCCGCTTGGCCGCGGCGCGGGCCACCAGGTCGACCAGTGCGTCGAACGCGCGCGGCGGGAACATGGCGTCGGTCTTGATGTTGGGGTGGGCCTGCTTGGGCTCCTTGGCCAACTGCAGCAGTGGCGAGATCGCCACCAGCGCGGCGGGCGTCTCACCCTCGGCCTGCAGCCGCTGCGCGAGCGTCATCGCCAGGTAGCCGCCGGCCGAATCACCGGCGAGCACAATCTGGCTCGGGTCGTAGCCGCGCAGCCTCAGCCACCGGTAGGCGTCATGACAGTCGTCGACGGCCTGGCCCACCGTGTGTTTGGGGATCATTCGGTAGTTCACCACCAGCACGGGTGTGTCCGCGTACTGCGAGAGCGTGTTGGCAATCCGTCCGTGCGAGTTCACCCCGCACGTCAGGAAGGCACCGCCGTGCAGATAGAGCACGACCCTTCGATTCCCATCGGCCGGCAGCACACCCGGCGCCCGGACCAACAGCGCGGAGGCGTTCGGCAACGTGATGGTGGCTCGAACCGTGCCCGGTGTCGGTGCCAGGGTGCGGGCCAGCTGATCGACGACACCGAACGGCCACGGCAGGTGTGGGACGTAGCTGCCGATGGCCAGAGCAGGCCGAATCGTGGCGCGACAGGTGAGCGCGGCCAGCCTGGCCATCGCACTGATCGACGTCTCGACAATTTCGAGGGGCGCGCCGTCGCTGACCGGAAATTTTCTTGGTCTACGCGGCCCACCTGCACCAATATGCGTGCGAGGAGCGCCTGAGACCTTGCTTGGTGCCGTCATGTCAACACTCCCCTACGTCGGTGTAGCGGCTGTCTGACCGAGCACCACTGAACGTTGTGTTCCCGTTCAGCCAACTCGGATAACTTAGCTTGGCACTTCTTAAGGTATTAACAATCTTTTTGGTCAGATTGATACCTCATCCGAGACACCTCTGTGATCCGCAGCGAACGGCGCACGCCGTCAGCAACCAGATATCCGCCGCCGCGTGCTTAGACTGGGATCCGTGGGCTCACGCGCTTCGCGTCTGACACTCGCCGCGGTCCTGGCCTCCACCGGTGTGGGGGTCGGTGTGGTCAGCGCGCGCAATCTCCTGACCGGTCAGGCCGCCGCGGCCCGCGAGGTGATCCCCAAGGCGTGGGACGTGCCACCGCGCGCGGACGGGGTGTACGCCCCCGGCGGCGGCTCGGTCGAGCGATGGCAGCGCGACGTTCCAGTCGACGTGCATCTGATGATCTTCGGTGATTCAACGGCCACCGGTTACGGCTGCCGCCAGGCCGACGAGGTGCCGGGTGTCCTCCTGGCCCGGGGTCTGGCCGATTCGACCGGGAAGCGGATTCGGTTGAGCACCAAGGCGATAGTGGGTGCGACGTCGAAGGGCCTGTCCGGTCAGGTTGACGCGATGTTCGTCGCCGGGCCACCCCCGGACGCCGCGGTGATCATGATCGGCGCCAACGATCTGACCGCCCTCAACGGCACTGCGGCCTCGGCGCGTCGACTCGGTGACGCCGTCAAACGCCTGCGTGCCAGCGGGGCCGTCGTCGTGGTGGGGACCTGCCCGGACTTCGGCGTCATCACCGCGATCCCGCAGCCGCTGCGGTTCGTGGCCCGCAGTCTCGGCCTGCGCCTGGCCCGGGCCCAGGCTTCCGCCGTTCGGGCGGCCGGCGGCGTGCCGGTGCCGTTCGCCGACCTCCTGGCGCCCGAGTTCCAGAAGGCGCCCGATCTGCTGTTCTCCGACGACCGGTACCACCCATCCGCGGCCGGTTACAAGATCGCGGCCCAGCAGCTGCTTCCGGCACTGCGGTACGCGTTGGGTGAGGCGGCCGGTGAGCTGCCGTGGGAGTCGCGGGGCGCCGAGAACCGGTCGCTGGGCGCCCGGTTGAGGATGCTCGCCCGGATTTGGCCGCACCGGACCACCGGGGTGCCCGCTCCGCTGGTTGTGTCGTCGGGCTAGCGTGAACCCAACCAAGCACTTGTTCAGTTGTTCCCCTCAAGGAGTCCGTCATGCCTGAAGCCGTCATCGTCGCCACTGCCCGTTCCCCCATCGGTCGCGCCGTCAAGGGCTCGTTGGCGACCATGCGTCCCGACGATCTGGCCGTCCAGATGGTCCGGGCCGCGCTGGACAAGGTGCCCGCCCTCGACCCGCGTGAGATCGACGATCTGATGATGGGCTGCGCCCAGCCCGCGGGCGAGGCGGGCTACAACATCGCCCGTTCGGTCGCGGTGCAGTTGGGTTACGACTTCCTGCCCGGCACCACCGTCAACCGCTACTGCTCGTCGTCGCTGCAGACGACCCGGATGGCGTTCCACGCCATCAAGGCCGGCGAAGGCGACGTGTTCATCTCGGCCGGCGTCGAGACGGTGTCGCGCTTCGGCGTCGGTTCCGCCGACGGCGCGCCCAACAGCAAGAACCCCATCTTCGCCGAGGCGCAGGCCCGCACCGCACGTCAGGCCGAAGGCGCCGAGGAGTGGACCGACCCGCGCGAGGCCGGTGAACTGCCCGACGTCTACATCGCGATGGGCCAGACCGCCGAGAACGTCGCCCTGTACTCCGGCATCACCCGCGAGGAGCAGGACCGTTGGGGTGTGCGCAGCCAGAACCGCGCCGAAGAGGCGATCAAGAGCGGGTTCTTCGAGCGTGAGATCTCGCCCGTGACCCTGCCCGACGGCACCGTGGTCACCACCGACGACGGTCCGCGTGCGGGCACGACGTACGAAGGCCTCTCGGGTCTCAAGCCGGTGTTCCGCCCCAACGGCACCGTGACCGCGGGCAACGCCTGCCCGCTCAACGACGGCGCCGCGGCCGTGGTGATCATGAGCGACACCAAGGCCAAGGAACTCGGCCTGACCCCGCTGGCCCGCATCGTCTCCACGGGCGTGTCGGGGCTGTCGCCGGAGATCATGGGCCTCGGCCCGATCGAGGCCATCAAGAAGGCCCTGGGCAACGCCAAGATGGCGCTCTCGGACGTCGACCTCTACGAGATCAACGAGGCGTTCGCGGTGCAGGTCCTGGGTTCGGCCCGCGCGCTGGGCATGGACGAGGACCGCCTCAACGTCTCCGGCGGTGCGATCGCGCTGGGCCATCCGTTCGGCATGACCGGCGCGCGCATCACGGCCACGCTGCTGAACAACCTGACCACGCATGACAAGTCGCTGGGCATCGAGTCGATGTGCGTCGGCGGCGGGCAGGGTATGGCGATGGTGCTGGAGCGCCTCTCCTGAGTCGCTGATTCCCGCCGAGACTGCGGTGAGTGCGATCATCCGGCTTCGCTTTCGCACTCACCGCAGCCTCGCTGTCGCTGGGGGTGCGAAATCTGGGGACCTTCGCATGGTCGGCAGTCTCGGCGAAAAGGGCGAAAAGCAGAAGGCCCGGTGCGTGCTCGCACCGGGCCTTCTGACGAAAGATCGCTAGTCGCTCTGGAAGTAGCTGAGCAGTCGCAGGATCTCGATGTAGAGCCAGACCAGGGTGACGGTCAGGCCCAGGGCGATACCCCAGGCGGCCTTCTCCGGCGCGCCCGCGCGGATCATCTGGTCGGCCGCGTCGAAGTCCAGCAGGAAGCTGAATGCCGCGAGGCCGATGCAGACCAGCGAGAAGACGATCGCCAGCATGCCGCCGTCACGCAGGCCCAGGCCCGCGCCACCGTTGACGTTGAACAGCGACAACACGAGGTTGCCGAGCATGAGCACCAGCACACCGATCATGCCCGCGACGAGCATGCGGGTGAACTTCGGCGTCACCCGGATCGCCCCGGTCTTGTAGACCACGAGCATGCCGAAGAACACGCCGATGGTGCCGAGGATGGCCTGGCCGATCAGCGCGCCCGCTCCGGCGCCCTGAATGTTGAAGGTCAGCAGGAACGAGATCGACCCGAGGAACAGGCCCTCGAGCGCCGCGTAGCTCAGCACGATCGCGGGGTTGTCCTGCTTGCGCCCGAAGGTCGCGATCATGACGAGTGCGAACCCGCCGAGACCGCCGATCGCGGCGAACGGCAGCGCGAGGCCGTTGTTGCCGGCGACCAGGAAATAGGAGACGACCGCCACCGCGGACAGCACGGCGAGCGTGATGCCTGTCTTGGTGACGACGTCATCGATCGTCAGCGGCCGGGAGACCCCGCGCTGCTCCTCGATGTAGGGCTCGTAGCCCTGGTGTACCTGCGCCGCTGCGGCGCCGGCGGCACCGGAGCCGAATGTCGCGTATCCGCCCTGCTGCTTCGGCAGCGAGCGGAATACCGGATTGCTGGTTTCCCGCACCGTCGGTTCCTTCCTGTGAGGTACCTGAAAGTCTTGCATGAACAGAGGGTCAACGAACAGCCCGCCTGCCCAGGTTCCCGATTCGGGGAGAATTTTCCGCGGCGCCTGAGGGGCACTGTCCCGGGCGGCCCCCTAGATACTAGGATGTCCAACTAATATCGGGCACCCTTCTGAGCTGACAGGAATGACACGCGTGACCGCTGACTCCGACGAGATCCTGACCCGCGTCGACAACGGCGTCGGCGTCCTGACGCTGAACCGGCCCAAGGCCATCAACTCGCTCAACCAGACGATGATCGATGTGCTCGCCGAACGCCTGCGCGAGTGGGCCGACGACGACGCCATCCGCACCGTGGTCGTCGACGGTGCGGGCGAACGCGGCCTGTGCGCGGGCGGCGACGTGGTGGCGCTCTATCACAGCGCACGCGCCGACGGCAGCGCCGCGCGGAAGTTCTGGTTCGACGAGTACCGGGTCAACGCCCTGATCGGCAGCTACCCCAAGCCGTACGTCGCGCTGATGGACGGCATCGTGATGGGCGGCGGCGTCGGCATCGGTTCACACGGCAGCGTCCGCGTCGTCACCGACACCACCAAGATGGCGATGCCCGAGGTCGGCATCGGCTTCATCCCCGACGTCGGCGGCACGGATCTGCTGGCGCGCGCGGGCGCACTGGGCCTGCATGCCGCGCTGACCGGTTCGCCGTTCTCCGGGGCCGACGCGATCGCGCTGGGCTTCGCCGATCATTTCGTGCCGCACGACCGGCTGGCCGACTTCACGGCCGAGATCATCGCGACCGACGTCGACACCGCGCTCGGCAAGTACGCGCAGGAACCACCCGCGAGCACCCTGGCGGCGCAACGGCATTGGATCGAGGAGTGCTATCAGGCCGCCACAGTCGCCGACATCGTCGCCGCCCTCCGCGGGCACGACGACGCGGCGGCCAGGGACGCCGCCGAGGTGATCGCCGGCCGGTCCCCCATCGCGCTGGCGGTGACGTTGGAATCAGTCCGTCGCGCAGCGCAGTTGAGCACGCTGGAAGACATCCTGGTCCAGGAGTATCGAGTGAGTTGTGCGAGCCTGCGCAGCCATGACTTCGTCGAGGGCATCCGCGCCCAACTCGTCGACAAGGACCGCAACCCCACGTGGGACCCGTCGTCGCTGGAGCAGGTCAGACCAGCAGACGTCGACGCCTACTTCACCCCCGCCGATCCCGACCTCACCTTCTAGAAGGAGACGCCCCATGGCCACCTGGGAGACCATCATCGTCGAACGCGAAGAGCGCGTCGGCCTCATCACGTTGAACCGCCCCAAGGCGCTCAACGCGCTCAACAGCCAGGTGATGAACGAAGTCACCGCCGCGGCAGCGGAATTCGACAACGACCCGGGCATCGGCGCCATCGTCCTCACCGGCAGCGAGAAGGCCTTCGCCGCGGGCGCCGACATCAAAGAGATGGCCGACCTGTCCTTCGCCGACGTGTTCAGCAGCGACTTCTTCGCCAAGTGGGGCGAATTCGCGGCCGTGCGCACCCCGACGGTCGCCGCGGTCGCGGGTTACGCCCTGGGCGGCGGATGCGAACTGGCGATGATGTGTGACGTGCTGATCGCCGCCGACACCGCGAAATTCGGACAGCCCGAGATCAAACTCGGTGTGCTGCCGGGGATGGGCGGCAGCCAGCGACTGACCCGCGCGATCGGCAAGGCCAAGGCCATGGACCTGATCCTCACCGGCCGCAACATGGATGCCGAGGAGGCCGAGCGGGCCGGTCTGGTCAGCCGCGTCGTCCCCGCCGCTGACCTGCTCACCGAGGCCAAGGCCGTGGCGGCCACCATCTCGCAGATGTCGCTGTCGGCCGCGCGGATGGCCAAGGAGGCCGTCGACCGTGCCTTCGAAACGACTCTGACCGAAGGCCTGCTCTACGAACGCCGCCTCTTCCATTCGGCGTTCGCCACCGACGACCAGACCGAGGGGATGCAGGCCTTCACCGAGAAGCGCCCACCGAATTTCACGCACCGCTAAGGTGCTGGGGTGACTGACACCACCCCGACCGACGAGAAGCCCGAAGAACCGGCGCCCCAGGATGAACCGGCGCCGGCTCCGGTCGACACCCAGACCGAGGCGCGAGTCGATGCGCCGGCCGACGGACCCTGGTGGGCCAGGCACTACACGTTCTTCGGCACGGCCGTCGGGCTGATCTTCGTCTTCCTGTCGCTGACCCCGTCGCTGCTCCCCCGCGGTCCGCTGTTCCAGGGTCTGGTCAGTGGCGCCGCGGGCGCCGTCGGTTATCTGATCGGCGTCTTCGCGGTCTGGCTGGTGCGTTACCTGCGCGGAAAGGACTCCAGCCCAAGGGCTCCCGGCTGGGCATGGCTGACTCTGCTGGTCGTCGGCATCGTCGGCATGGTCGGAATGCAGTTCTACTTCCACAGGTGGCAGGACGCGGTCCGCGACCTCATGGGGGTACCGCGACTGCAGTGGTTCAACTACCCGCAGGCCGCGATCATCGCGGTCGTCGTGCTGTTCATCTTCGTCAAGATCGGCCAACTGGTCCGCAGGCTGGTGCTGTTCCTGGTCGGCCAACTCGAACGCGTTGCGCCTCCCAGGGTGTCGGGGGTCGTCGCGGTCGGCCTCGTGCTCGCACTGTTCGTCGCCCTGCTCAACGGTGTCGTGGTGCGGGTCGGCATGGACTGGCTGAACAAGACCTTCGCGGCGGTGAACGACGAGGACTCTCCCGACATCACCGCGCCCACCACGACGCTGCGTTCCGGTGGGCCGGAGTCGTTGGTGGACTGGGCCTCCCTGGGGCACCAGGGCCGCATCTTCGTCGCCGGCGGGCCCAGCGTCGAACAACTCACCGAGTTCAACGGGGCTCCGGCAACCGAACCGATCCGCGCGTACGCGGGCATGGGGTCGGCCGACAACATCCGGGAGACGGCCGAGATGGCCGCGCGGGAACTGCTGCGCACCGACGGGCTGTCCCGCAAGGTCGTCGCGGTCGCCACGACCACCGGCACCGGCTGGATCAACGAGGCCGAGGCATCGGCGCTGGAGTACATGTACAACGGCGACACCGCGATCGTGTCGATGCAGTACTCGTTCCTGCCGAGTTGGCTGTCGTTCCTGGTCGACAAGGAGAACGCCCGGCAGGCCGGGCAGGCCCTCTTCGAGGCAGTCGACGCCATGATCCGCACGCTGCCCGAGGGCAAGCGGCCCAAGCTCGTGGTCTTCGGCGAGAGCCTGGGCTCGTTCGGCGGCGAGGCGCCGTTCCTGAGCCTGAACAATCTGGTCGCGCGCACCGATGGCGCCCTGTTCTCCGGCCCGACGTTCAACAACACCATCTGGACCGACCTCACCGCCAACCGCGACGAGGGCTCGCCGATGTGGCTGCCCATCTACGACAACGGGGAGAACGTGCGGTTCGTGGCACGTCCCGAGGACCTCACCCGTCCCGCCAAGCCGTGGAGCCAGCCCCGCGTCGTCTACCTCCAGCACGCCTCCGATCCGATCGCGTGGTGGACACCGGATCTGCTGTTCCGGGAACCGGATTGGCTGCGGGAACCGCGCGGTTACGACGTCAGCCCGCAGATGGACTGGATACCCGTGGTGACGTTCCTGCAGGTGTCGGCGGACATGGCGGTCGCGGTCGATGTGCCCGACGGCCACGGGCACCGGTACGTCCGCGATGTGGTCAACGGCTGGGCGCAGGTGCTGGAACCGCCGGGGTGGACCGCGGAGAAGACCGAGCGGCTACGCCCGCTGATGCACGCCGACGGCTGACAGCCGGTCGAGCACGCCGGCGGCCGCGAGCGCGTGGTAGCCGCCGGCGACATCGGTGGCCCGGTGCAGGCCCAGGTCCTGCAGCGCGGCGGCTGCGAGGCTCGAGGTGTAGCCCTCCGAGCACACCACGACCCACTCGACGTCGTCGTCCACGGCTTCGGTGATGCGGGCATCGCTGGTGGGGTCACAGCGCCACTCCAGCACGTTGCGCTCGATCACCAGCGCGGCGGGCACCGAACCCTCGGCGGCCCGCTGGGCGGCCGGTCGGATGTCCACCAGGACTGCTCCGCGCTCCACGGCGCCCGGAACGTCGGATGCCGACAGACGATTCAGGCGCGCCCGCGCGGCCTCCAGGATCGAGTCGATTCGGCTCATGTGTTCCCCTCGGGCTGATCGGTCAGCTCGGTGCGCACGCGCTTGAGGCGACCCTTGCCGGTGACCTCGTAGTAGGACATCGCGGTCAGCGGCGGCGAGTACGCGTGCACACTCAGCGTCGACTGGCGTGGCGCGGACTGCACGACGGTGGGCGCCCACACCACGTCGTGGACCCAGCCCAGCGGGAACGCGGCCTGGTCACCGGCGTCGAGCCGGCGCCGACGCAACTCCTCACCGTCCCAACGGAATTCGTTGAGCGCACCGGAGAGCACGGTCAGCGCGCCCAGCGAGCCTGCATGGTCGTGGAGTTCGGTCGGATGCCCCGGTGCCCAACTGATCAGCCAGACGTCGAGGTCGTCGTCGCCGTGCAGGCGGACGTACCAGCGGTCATCGACGGGAACGCCGCCGGGCGGCAGCAGATGGTCGTAGACGCCGTCGAGGAAGTCGGCGGCGGCGCGGTCAGTCGCGTGCAGGAGGTCCGGCAGGCGCAGGCGGGTGGGATTGGAGACGGCGGGGGCGACGCTGGAGGAGACGACAGCGTGCGACGCCGCAGGGGCGGTCATGACAAGTACTCCTGAAAGAGACGGGAAAAGGGAAGCCGGCGGTCAACGGACCGGACAACACTCCCGGGTCTCTTCGTACTGCGTCATGCGGCCAGTCTGGCACAGCGACCCGAGGGCCGGAAAGCTCAGCGAATTAACCTCACGGTGAATCTGATAACCCGCAGGTCGCGTACCCGGGTTCAGCGGCCGTTGCCTACATTGAGTGGCATGCGCAGAAACTCCACGTTGCTCGTCTTCGGCGTCGCGGCCACATCGGCGCTTCTGGGTGCGGGCTGTGCGACGGAGCGGGACGACACCGCGGGAACCACGACCACGACCACTGCCACCACCGCCGAGTGGACGCCGCTGCCGCCGGAACCGACGCCGCCGGACGCCGTGGGGGTGTCCCCCGGCGGCGTCACCACGCGCGTCGACGTGCCCTCGGACGCCGAGGAGTCTCAGTACGGACAGGCGTGCCTGGCCGCCAAGACGTGGATGGACGCCCAGGGCGGTGATCCGAAGACCCTCGTCGAGCCGTACCTGAAGGTTCTGCAGCAGCCCGGCTTCCAGGACCCGGGCAACTTCAACACACCGTGGGCCGAGTTGACCCCGGCCCAGCAGGCCGGAGTGATCCTGGCGGTCACCGGGGCCGCCGACGGACAGTGCGGCTGAGCACCCCGTCGAACCGCCCCTGACCTGCGCGGCCGGGTCGGGTCAGTGGGTTTGGAGTCACGGTTGCCGGTCACCGGTCGCCGGAACCCGTAACAATGGACTGATGCGGGTGGCGTTGGCCCTGGGCAGTGGCGGGGCGCGCGGCTATGCCCACATCGGGGTCATCGAGGAGCTTCGGGAACGCGGGCACGAGATCGTCGGCATCGCCGGGTCGTCGATGGGTGCCCTGGTCGGCGGTCTGCAGGCGGCGGGCAGACTCGACGAATACACCACCTGGGCCAGTTCTCTGACCCAGCGCGCCGTGCTGCGGCTGCTGGATCCGTCGATCACGGCAGCGGGCGTCCTGCGCGCCGAGAAGATTCTCGAGGCCGTGCGCGAGATCCTCGGCGACGCGCGCGTGGAGGATCTGCCGATCCCGTTCACGTCGGTGGCCACCGACCTGATCACCGGCAAGTCGGTGTGGATTCAGCGCGGTCCCGTGGACGACGCCATCCGGGCCTCGATCGCCATCCCCGGCGTCATCGCCCCTCACGTGCTGGACGGACGGCTGCTGGCCGATGGCGGAATCCTCGATCCCATTCCGATGGCGCCCATCGCGTCGGTCAACGCCGATGTCACGATCGCGATCAGCCTGGGCGGTGATGACCCAGAGGTCCGACGCGGTGAGCGGGAACCCCGCCCCAGCGCCGAGTGGCTCAGCCGCATGTGGCGCAGCACGTCATCACTGCTGGACACCAAGGCCGCGCGGTCGGTGCTGGACACTCAGACCGGACGAAATGTCTTGGGCCGGTTCACCTCCAGTGAGGAGGACGGCGAGGAGTCGATCAACGAGCAGGTCGCACCGCTGGTGCCCAAACTCGGCGGGTTCGAGGTGATGAACCGGACGATCGACATCGCGCAGGCCTCGCTGGCGCGGCACACGCTGGCCGCCTATCCCCCCGATCTGCTGATCGAGGTGCCCCGCACGGTGTGCCGGAGCCTCGACTTCCACCGCGCCACCGAGGTCATCGAGATCGGCCGTGAACTTGCCGAGACGGCGCTCGACACCCTGGAGGCGCGCGGCTCAGAGCCCTAGGAACGCGGCGACGCGGGCGGCTTCCCGACGCCCCTGGGCGCGACCGGCCTGCGCCGACGGGGTGCGGCATGCGGGGTCCAAGGGGTTGCGCCCGAAGGCCGCGAGTGACTCGGCGTCGGCGAACACCGCAAGCGTCGCACCCGGGAACGCCTCGACCTCCTCGGCGGTGCTCTGCTCCCACACCGTCGGTGTGTCGATGCCGGACGGCACCAACACCACCGCGGCCCCGCAGTCCCCAGCGACGGCCATGTTCACCGAACTGGCCACCCCGCCGTCCATGTACCGGCGATCACCGATCGTCACGGGTGGCCAGGCACCGGGGACCGCGCAGCTGGCGGCCACGGCGTCCACCAGCCCGACACCCGATTCCCGGGTGAACACCACCAGCTCACCGCTGTCGATGTCCACTGCGGTGATGCGCAGGTCGTGGTCGGGCCATTGATGCGAAGGCAGGCGATGGGCGATCACCGCTCGGCGTACGGGTTCGGCCACGGTCGCCGCGGCTGCCGCGACGGCCCCGATCCGCTGCAGCTTCTGTGCTCGCGTCGCGCCCGGCGTCGTCATCGCCGACAGGAACAGCTCCGCGATGTCGTCCACCGCGACACCCGAGTCGATCTCATGCGACTCACCGCCGACCTGTCGGTCGAACAGCTCCCGCAGGCTCAACCCGCTGCCCAGCTGGGCCGACACCGTCGACCCGGCCGAGGTGCCGACCAGGACGTCGGCGGCCAAAAGTGCCGCCGCGGCGGCGGGATGCTCGTCGGCGACACCGGCGAGAATTCCAGTCTCCCAGGCGATTCCCGCGATGCCACCACCGGCGAGCACCAGGGCACGGCGCCGCGTCAACCGCGTGCCCGCGCAAGCCGTGGCGCCGAGCGGCCCGAGTACAGCGGCAGGTCGAGGTACGTCGCCACCCCGGGCGGCGCCGCGCACACCGCGGGCACCGCGTTCACGCAGTGCGCCGCGGTGGCCACGACGCCCGACTCGACGTCATCGCCGATCTCACCCTGGAAGCCCTTGACGGTCACCGTGAAGTCCGGGTTGCCGCGCACCTCCATCTCGTACCGCTGTCCGGCCGGGCCGAACTCCCAAGGCGGATCGAGGTTCTCCTCACCCATGAGCCAGTTGACCGTCACCCGGACGACGGGTTCGTCACCGACAAGCGCCTCCCAGTGGAACTTTCGTCCAGCGACCTGGCCGGGCTCGATGACCCCGATCGGCGACTCGATCGGTGCGGTCGCGACGGCGATCTCCTGCGTCGCGCGGATCCTGGGGTCGGCGTCGAACCCGATCTGGTCGACGACCATCTTGACCGCTTGGATGAAGCCGCCGTCGAGCATCTTCTGCATCGGCCCGCTGAGCGCCCGGTCGGGGGTGTCGCCGAAACCCATCACGTGCCGGACGACGTCGGGCGCATCGTAGGTGCGCAGGTCGGAGAACTCCTCTGCGCGAACGAATGTGACACCGGTGGTCATCGCCGAGAGCAGGAGCGGGAACTTCTCGCTGATGCCGCCGGGTGCGATGCCGGTGCCGTGCAGGGTCGCGTTGCCCGCGACCGCGGCCTCGCGCATCGGCGCGGCCTGTTTGGCGCTGGGGTAGAGCCATCCGACCGGCGTGACCACGTTCTTGCCCGAGCGCAGCAGGGCCGCCACGTCGTCGGGGTTGGGCATCAGCGGCGCGTAGATGACGGCGTCGGCGTCCAAGGCCAGGATGTCGTCGATGCTGTCGGTGGCGGCCACGCCCAGAGGTCCGACGCCGGCGATCTCGCCGACGTCACGCCCGTTCTTGTCCGCCGAGTGCACCCAGCAGCCGACGAGCTCGAGGTCGGGGTGGTCGAGGATGCCCTTGACGGCGGCCACACCGACGCCACCGGTGGCCCACTGCACGACCTTCAACGCCATCGGGCCTCCTTGCCGCGACTAGAACACGTTCCAGTCATTCATAGCGCGAAGCACCCGTGATGTACATGCCCTCAGCCCAGCGTCTGCACGTGGTACTCGCCGTCGGCGTACCGGGCGCGGATGGTCTTCTTGTCGTACTTGCCGACGCTGGTCCGCGGGATCTCGGCGACGAAGGTCCAGCGTTCGGGCAGCCACCACTTGGCGACCTTGTCGCTCAAGAACTCCCGCAGCTGGGCGGCGCTGGCCTCACCGCCCTCCTTGAGCACGACGGCGGCCAGCGGACGCTCCTGCCAGCGGTCGTCGGGCACCCCGACCACCGCGGCCTCCAACACCGAGGGGTGCGCGATGAGGTTGTTCTCCAGGTCCACCGAGGAGATCCACTCGCCACCGGACTTGATGACATCCTTGGCGCGATCGGTGAGCGTGACGTAACCCTGCGCATCGATGCGCCCGACGTCACCGGTGCGCAGCCATCCGTTCTGGAACTTGGACGGATCGGTGTTGCGGTAGTACGACCCGGTGATCCATGGGCCACGCACCTCGAGTTCCCCGACGGCTTCGCCGTCGTGCGGCAGCGGCACGCCCTCATCGTCGACGATGCGAGCCTCGACGCCGCACAACGGCCGCCCCTGGGTGCCACGCAGTTCCCAGTGCTTGTCCTCGTCGACGCCGGGCGGCGGCCAGGCCAGGGTGGCGATCGGCGAGGTCTCGGTCATGCCCCACGCCTGACGGATCCTCACGTTGTACTGTGCCTCAAAGCTTTTCATCAACGAGACCGGCACCGCCGAACCGCCGCAGGCGACCAGCCGCAGGGACGAGATGTCCCCGGGGTTGCCGTCCAGATGGTGCATCACGTCGTTCCAGATGGTCGGCACCGCACCGGCCACCGTGGGCCGCTGTGTCTCGATCAGGTTCACCAGCGACGGAGCGTCCATGAAGCGATCGGGCATCACCAGATCAGCGCCGGCCATCAGCGCCGCATACGGCAGTCCCCAGGCGTTGGCATGGAACATCGGCACGATCGGCAGGGCCTTGTCGGAGAAGCTCAGACCCATACCGTTACCCGTACATGCCGACATGGAGTGCAGGTAGCTGGACCGGTGGCTGTAGACCACACCCTTCGGATGGCCCGTGGTGCCGCTCGTGTAACACATTGCGGCAGCTGACCTCTCGTCGAGATCCGGCCAGTCGAACTCGTCGGACGCCTCGGCGAGCACATCGCCGTAGCGAAGTACGGTCTTACCCGAGGCCGTCAGCGGGGTCAGGTCACCGTCGCCGACCGCGATCACGGTGTGCACGGTCTCCATCGACCGCAACACCGGCCCCAGCAGCTTGGCCAGCGACACGTCGGCGATCACCACCTGGTCCTCAGCCTCATACGCGATGAACTCGATCTGCTCGGGGAAGAGGCGGATGTTCAGGGTGTGCAGCACGGCGCCCATCGAGGGCACGGCGAGATACGCCACCAGGTGCTCCTGGTTGTTCCACATGAACGTCGCGACGCGCTGGTCGCCGGTGATGCCGAGCTTGCGCAGTCCGTTGGCCAGGCGCGCGGCGTCGCGCGCCACCTCCCGGTACGTCGCATGCCGGTACCCGCCGTCGCCGGTGGCCGTGGTGACGATCCGGTCGCCATGCACCGTCTCGGCGTATCGCAGGATCGCCGCGACCGTCAACGGGAACTCCTGCATGGTGCTGTCCATCGCCGCCTCCGAACTCTCAGCACGTGCACGCTCGTGTCCTACGCTATCGCCGGTGACCATAACGAAGTCCGTTCTGCTCTTCGTCATCGCCGCCCTGTTCGAGATCGGCGGCGCCTGGCTGGTCTGGCAGGGCGTACGTGAGCAGCGCGGATGGCTGTGGGTGGGTCTGGGCGTGGTGGCGTTGGGCGCCTACGGGTTCGTCGCCACCCTGCAGCCCGACGCCAACTTCGGCCGAATTCTGGCCGCCTACGGCGGGGTGTTCGTCGCGGGCTCGCTGGCCTGGGCGATGGTGCTGGACGGCTTCCGCCCGGACCGGTGGGACGTCATCGGCGCGTTGATCTGCCTGCTGGGCGTCTCGGTGATCATGTACGCGCCGCGCGGGGCCTGACGGGAACGAATCGGCCGCTCCGCGCGATATACAGAGCAGACTCTGCAGTGCTCATCGGACCCCTGGGGGAGATCATGCGATTCGCAGCCATCACCGTTGCGGTCGCCGCGCTGGGCGTGCTGACGTCCGCAGGCACGGCCTCGGCCGACGAGTCGGCCCGCGACGTGATCGACGACCTGCGCTCGCAGGGCTACAACGTCATCGTTGACCGCGTCGGTTCGGGCAACCTCGACAACTGTGTGGTCACCGGGGTGCGCAACCCGCAGTCGATCTCGCGGATGCCCTTGGGTGACGAACGCGACGACATGGACCTGACGGGGACCGTCACGCTGCGGCAGACGATCACCGTCTCACTGAACTGCGGCGGCTGACCCGCTCGGCTCAGACGGCGGGCTCGAGCTCCCGCATCGGCACGTCGATGACGGCGGCGTCGAAGATCTGCGCGATCGCCTCGTTGGTGGTGACGTTGACCTCGTAGGTGGTCACCCGACCGGTGTTGTCGGAGACGAAGAGGTGCACCCCGTCGCTGCTCTCCAGCGCGGCCGAGAGTTCGACGCCGGCGTCGATGCGGTCGATGATGTGCCGCGTCGCGGTGCAGATGACGGTGACGTGGTCACCGCTGACGACGTAGGCCCGCTCACCGTCGGCGCTCAACGACACCTGCGCTGCCACGCCGTCGAGTTCGATGGTCCCAGTGATCTGCAGGGTCGCGGCATCGAGGAAGTCGATGACTCCGCCGAACTCGTCGTCATCGCTGACGGCGACGATGACGGCACCGTCGCGGCTGACCGCGATGTCGCGCACCATCGACGGGATCGGCGCGGCACCGGCGACTCGGCCGTCCTTGACCGCCATCACGACGCCACTGGTGTGGTCGACGGCGGCGACGTAGACCAATCCGTCGGTGGGGTTCACCGCAAGCGCGGTGGGCACGGTGTGCGGGCCTGCGACGAGTTCCACGTCGCTGACCTCATGCGTCTCGGCGTCGATCACCCCGAGGAGCACCGCCGAATCAGCGGCCTGCAGGGCGTAGACCCGGCGCCCGTCGGGGCTGACGGCGACATCACGCAGAGCACCCGCGACCGGGATACGCGCCACGACCTCGCCGCGCTCAAGCACCGTGACGGTGTCGTAGGCCGGTTCGACCGAGGTGACGTAGGCACGCCGGCCGGCCACCGCGATCGCGAATGGTTCGTAGACGTCGGGGACGGTGGCCGCGCGTCGCGGGCCGCGCCGCGCCACCAGCGACAGGGTGTCGTCGGCGTAGTTGGCGGTCAGCAGGTTGCCTCCGAGTTCGGCCATCGCGGTGATCGGCCCGGAGGCGATCACCGCGGCACCGACTGGGGCGAAGGCCCGCATGTCGTCAGACGCGGCGACCACGGGGGCTGACGCGGACATGGCCTCGACGGCGCGCGACGTGGCGGAAGCGGGCCTGCGGTCGAAACGCGGGGACAGCACAGGCAGGGAGCGTGCCGCCTCAGCGTCAACTCCAGCCACTCGGTCCACAGGTGCCACTTTGTTTGCCATGGTCGTCGATCCTCTCTCGGGCGAACCCGATCACGGCGCGTCCGGCCGCGTATTCGAGCGCCATGCTCGGCGCCGATCCTGATCGAGTGTAGTCACCGGTACAGACACGAAATCCATTCATCGCAGCGCCTGCGACCCGTGACACGGAAATGTCTAAGGCATTACACAGGACTCGCCGTTACCAAATCGTGTTGTTTGCTGACGGCAATCCAGCGAAACCGCAGAGTGCTGCAGCGATGCCACGACCAGCTAATTGGCTTGATCAAATTCTTCGAGGTTTCTTAATAAGTATTTCTTACCGCAAACGGCATCAAATGAGGGCTAAATCACAGCCGCTTTGAAGGCGTGTTCGGCTCTCGGCCGCCGCGGATGAGGATTCCGCGGCCGTCGCCGACAGCCCCGGCGACGCGCGGGCGGACATAACCGCAGTGATGTTCTCGGGGGGTTCGCTGTAGTGAGCAGCGCCACGCAGGTGGCAATGCGGTCTGGCGCGTGTCGCTGCCCCGGTGCGAGTCGGTCACGCCGGTCGGGGGGTGCCCCTGCTGCCGCTCACGCGGCTCAGAGCACCTTCGACAGGAACTCCTGAAGCCGTGGGTGCTTCGGGTTGTCGAACAACTCCGCGGGCGGTGCGTCCTCGACGATGTTGCCGTCGGCCATGAAGATCACCCGCGAGGCCACCTCACGCGCGAACCCCATCTCATGGGTCACCACGACCATGGTCATGCCCTCGGCGGCCAACGCGCGCAGCACCTCCAGCACATCGCCGACCATCTCGGGATCGAGTGCGCTGGTGGCCTCGTCGAACAACATGATCGACGGGTTCATCGCCAGCGCCCTGGCGATCGCCACCCGCTGCTTCTGCCCGCCCGACAGCGTCGCGGGCCGCACATCCGCCTTCTCCGCCAGCCCCACCTGACCCAGCAGGTCCATCGCACGCCTGCGTGCGGCGGCCTTGTCCATCTTCTTGGTCAACAACGGCGCCAGCGTGACATTGTCGATCACCGTCATATGCGGGAACAGGTTGAAGTGCTGGAACACCATGCCGATGTGCTGACGCACCTTGTCGAGGTCGACCTTCTTGTCGGTGAGGTCGAACCCGTCCACGGTGACCTTGCCGGCGGTGATGTCCTCGAGCTTGTTGAGACACCGCAGGAAGGTCGACTTGCCCGACCCCGACGGGCCGATGACACAGACCACCTCCCCCTGGCTGATCGTCGTGTCGATGCCGTCGAGAACCACGAGATCACCGAAGGACTTCTTGAGCCCCTCGATTCGGATCTTCACCGCGCCCTCGGGTTCGGCCACCGCCTCTTCGGGTACCAACTGGTTCATTTCACGAGCCTCTTCTCGAGTCGGTCCGAGAGTTTGGTCAACGCCATGATGACGATGAAGTAGATGATGCCGATGATCAGCCACATGGTGAACGACTGGTAGTTGCGGGCGATGATCAGCCGCCCCGTCTGGGTCAGCTCGGCGATGCCGATCACCGACAGGATCGACGTGTCCTTGAGCGTGATCACGAACTGGTTGACATACGACGGAATCATCGTCCGAACCGCCTGCGGCAGAATCACTCTGCGCATCGTCGGCAGATAGCCGATGCCCAGGCTGCGCGCGGCCTCCATCTGCCCCTTGTCGACCGACTGGATCCCGCCACGCACGATCTCGGTCATGTAAGCACCGGCGTTGAGCGACAGCGTGATGATGCCCGCCGTCAGTGCCGTCATCTGGAACCCGAGCGCCGACGGGATGCCGAAGTAGATGAAGAACGCCTGCACCAGAAGCGGTGTGCCACGGAAGATGTCGACGTAGGTGGTGCCGATGGCACGCAGCCAGATCGAGCGTGACACCCGGAACAACCCGAAGATGATTCCGAGCACCAGCGCGATCGCGATCGACACGACGGTGAGGATGATCGTCATCTTCAGACCCGCCATCAGCACCGGGAAGGTGCTCTTGAGCAGACCGATGAACGAGTTGTCGGCGTCGGAAGCGCCCTCCCCCAGATACGTTTCCAGGATCTCGTCGTAGCGACCGGACTCCTTGAGGTTCTTCAGACCGGTGTTGAACTTCGACAGCAGTTCGGCGTTCTGACCCCTGTTGACCGCGAACCCGTAGCTGGACCCCTTCTCCTTCGGCGTGACGGTCTTGAATCCGTTGCCCTGCTGGATGCCGTAGTTCAGCACTGGGTAGTCCTCGAAGATCGCCACCGAGTTGCCGGTCTTGACCTCCTCGAACATCGAGGCCGAGTCCGCGAACGACACCACCTCGAACCCGTACTTCTCCCTGATGGATTCGGCGAACTCCGCACCCTCGGTGCCGTTCTTGACCGCGACCCTCTTCCCCTTGAGATCGGCGTACGACTTGATCTCGTCGTCGTCGGCGAGGACCGCCATCTGCACGCCCGACTCGAAGTAGGGATCGGAGAAGTCGAAGACCTTCTTCCGGGCGTCGGTGATCGACATGCCGGCGATGACCCCGTCGGCCTGATCGGCCTGCACGGCCTGCAGTGCGGCGTCGAAGCCCAGCGGTTTGATGTCGACGACGAAGTCCTGGTCCTTGGCGATCTCACGGATCAGATCCATGTCGATGCCGACGAAGTTGCCCTGCGCGTCCTGGAACTCGAACGGTGCGAACGTCGTGTCGGTGGCGATCACATAGGTCTCGCCCGCGGCGCCCGCGGCGGGTGCCCACGCCCCGGCACCGATGCCGCCGACCAGCAGAACCGCGAGAAGGCCGGCGAGATGCCGGAACCGTAATCGCCTGGACCTGGTGTTGCCGCAGGGTCTGGAACCGACTCGCATCCTGAACCTCCCGAGGTTGCTGGGATTCCTCACGCTAGCGGGACGGCCTGCATCGCGCCGGATTTCCGGTCGCACCGACAATCGGTCGAACTGCGTGGGCCCGCAGCTCGTGTCATCTGCAGGGCCGGCACGGCTGACCCGAGCGCAGAAGGGACCGCCATGTACACCGCGTTGACAGTTTCCGTTGCGGCGGCGGCCGCATCGGCGGGCATGCTTCTCCTGCCCGCGGGGGTGAGCGCTGCCGATGATTCGGCCGCGGTGGTGATCGGGCAACTCGAGGCCGAGGGTTTCAACGTCAGCGTCGACCGCATCGGCAGCGCGCCTCTGGCGGACTGCGTCGTCACCAATGTGCGCAACACCGGATCACAGCAGCAGTTCGTGGACATCGACGACGACGACATCCACAACGGCATGAACGTGTTCGTTCCGGTGATCGTGCGCCGTTCTGTCGTGGTTTCGCTTGACTGCACCGGATAAGCCCTGGATATGCGACGATCTGCGGGTGACGCCGCAGGACGACCCGGAGGCCCGGATCCGGGACTTGGAGCGCCCGTTCGCCGACACCGCGACTGAACTCGGGGTTGGCGGCCCACCACCCACGCAACCGTGGTCTTACGACAGCTTTCCCCCACCGCCGAACCCGGGGCGCAGCGGACTCAAGGTGTTCGGCATCGTCGCCGCCGTTCTCACGGCCGGAATCGCCGCGGGCGCGGTCGTCTACGTGCTGTCCAGCGGTGCCGCGGAGAACACCACCTCGGGCCGGCCGACGTTCTCCGGTGGCGGCGGCGGGTTTCCGAGTCCCACCGCGCGCCGGCCGACCGTGCCCCCGGTGCCCACGGGAGCGCCGGATGCACCGGTGGTCGTTGAGACACTGCCGCCCGGCGGCGTGGTGACGGTCGCCGGCGTCGACGGCCACAAGACGTTGGCCTGCAACGACAACACCGTCAGCGTCAGCGGCGTCAACAACACCGTGACCATCACCGGGCACTGCGCCGCGCTGACGGTCTCCGGTGTGGAGAACGTGATCGTCGTCGACTCCGTGGACCGGATCGGCGTCTCCGGACTCAAGAACAGGATCACTTTCCGTTCCGGCGCACCGGAGATCGAGCAGTCTGGTTTCGACAACGTCGTCGGGCAGGGCTGAACGTGCGCACTTGCACTGGATCGGGCCGGAATTCGGCCTCACCCGGGACGCTCGGCGTCGGAGCTTCGGCCCCACAGCATCCGATCCCTGTGGGACAGTTACTCCGTGGTTGACAAGGTGCGTGTCGTCGTCGGGGACGACCATCCGCTGTTCCGCGACGGAGTGGTGCGTGCGTTGGTGTCCAGCGGTGAGATCGACGTGGTGGCCGAGGCCGACGACGGCACCTCGGCGCTGGCCGCCATCAAGGAACATCGACCCGCCGTGGCGCTGCTCGATTACCGCATGCCCGGCCTGGACGGTGCGCAGGTCGCGGCCGCTGTCGTGCGCGACGAACTGCCGACCCGCGTCCTGCTGGTTTCGGCGCACGACGACTCCGCGATCGTCTACCACGCGATCCAGGAGGGCGCGGCGGGGTTCCTTCCGAAGGAGTCGACGAGGGCCGAGATCATCTCGGCGGTGCTCAACTGTGCGCGTGGCCGCGACGTGCTCTCCCCGGGTCTGGCCGCGGGCCTGGCGGGTGAGATCCGGCGGCGCGCCGAACCTTCCGGACCCGCGCTGAGCCCGCGCGAGCGGGAGGTGCTTGATCTGATCGCCGGGGGTAAGAGCATTCCCGTGATCGCCTCCGAACTGTTCCTGGCGCCGTCGACGGTCAAGACACATGTCCAGCGGTTGTACGAGAAGCTCGGTGTCGGTGATCGCGCGGCCGCTGTGGCCGAGGCGATGCGGCGCAGGCTGCTGGAATGAGCACGCGCGGCAACCTTCTCGATTATGTGACGGCGGAGCCGGTGCGGGTGGCGGCTCTGCTGCGCCTGCCGCTGATCGGGCTCATCGTCTTCATCGTCGACGTCGGTGACGTCGCGCATTGGCTGCCCGAGGTCTACAACACAGCGATCATCAGTTACCTTGTCGCAGCGCTGATCTGGCTCGCGGTCGTCTTCCGTGGACCGACGCCCAGCTGGGCCGGCTGGGTGACCACGCTGGTCGACGTGCTCGCCGTGGTGGCGGTCTGCCTGACCTCGGGCGGCGCGACCGCCTGGCTTCTTCCGGTGTTCTTCGTGCTGCCCATCTCGGTGGCGTTCCAGGACCGCCCGTGGTTGACCGCACTGTTGGGTGCGGTCACGGCCTTCGCCTATCTCGGCGTGTGGATCGTCTACTCCAAACGCGATGACACGGTCGGGCTGCCGAACATCGTCTACATGCACTTCGCGTTCCTGATGTGGTTCGCGCTTGCGACCACGGGCCTGAGCCTGGTGATAGCGCGGCGCGATGACCGGGTCCGCGGGCTTCTGAAGGCACAGCGCCAGCTGGTGTCGGAATCGCTGCGGGCCGACGAGCGCAACAGCCGTGAGCTCGCCGAGACCCTGCATGACGGCCCCCTGCAGGAACTGCTGGCCGCCCGGATGGCGCTCGACGAACTCTCCGAACGCGTCGATGATCCCGCGGTGACCGCCATCCGCGACACCCTGACGGGCACGGCGACCCAGCTGCGGTCCACCCTGCGGACGCTGCACCCCGCGGTGCTGTCCGAACTCGGGCTGACACCGGCCCTGGCCGAGCTGCTGCGCCAGTACCGGGACCGCGCCTCGTTCACGGTGGAGGCCGAACTCGACGACGTCGGCAAACCACCGGTCCAGGACCTGCTGTACCGCGCGGCCCGCGAACTGCTGGGCAACGTGTCCAAACATGCCCGCGCGTCCAGCGTCTGCGTCACGCTCAAGCTCCGCGACGAGGACATCGAGTTGATCGTGACCGACGACGGTGCGGGATTCGACCCCAACACTCTCGACACCCGCATCGCCGATGGACACATCGGTCTGGCATCGCTGAAGGCACGGGTCGAGGCGATGGGCGGAACGTTCGACATCATCTCGTCACGGGGCCACGGCACCCGGGCCCGGCTGGTCGCCCCGGCGGCGGGCTGACACCGACGAGGCCGCGCCATGAGCGGTGATCAGCTCATGGCGCGGCAGTGGGTCGCGGGTCAGCCGACGAAGATGAACCCGCGGCCGTAGATCGGCTGCCAGGGTGTGGCCCGCGTGGACGGGCTGTTGAAGTTCGGCCCGCGATGATCCGGCGAGGTGATCGCCGGGTTGTTGTCCCAGGTCTCGGCGTTGGCGCTGGACGCGGCTCCGAGCGCGATCAGGGCCGGGGCGGCCAGCAGCGCGGCGGAGGCGGCGATTCGACGGGTGATGACGTTCACGATGAGTTCTCCTGTGTGGCTTGGCTTTTCAATTCTGCGGCCGGTGTGTTCCGGCGATGGGATAAGAATGCCCTGCGCTGATGGCGACGTCTGTCAGGCGGCCGGTTGATCGACCGGATGAATCGGTTGTCCCCCGATCGGTGGACTCCCGCACCATGGGATCACCACACTCACGGCGGCCTTCCACCCGCGCTTTCGGGCCCTGAGTGCGGTTTCAGCGCCGAAGTTGGGTATCCGGGCCACATGCCCACCGTTTCGCGCACCTTCTCGGTGACCCCCCCGCCGTCAGCCGTCATCGACTACCTCAAGGACTTCTCGCACGCTGAGGAGTGGGATCCCGGCACCGTGACCTGCACGAGGTCCGACGACGGCCCGATCACCCGCGGCGCCACCTGGCACAACGTGTCCAACATCTTCGGTGTGCGGGCCGAGCTGACGTATGTGCTGCACAAGCTCACCCCGGACACGCTGGCGTTCGTGGGCACCAACAAGTCCTCGACCTCGACAGACACCATCACGGTCGCCCCCGACGGCGCCGGCTCCAAGCTCGCCTATCAGTCCGATGTGCAGATGAAGGGGTGGGCCAAGCTGCTCAATCCGGTCATGCGCATCGCGTTCGAGAAGCTGGCCAACGACACCGAGAAGCAGATCACGACGGTGCTGAACAGACTCAACTGAGGCCTGTCCGAAGTTCGACGTTTGACCGCCGCCAGGACCGGGAACAACCTTCGTTCCCGTGACGTTGGGGAGACGTTGGGATTGGCAGGGAGGATCACGATGGCCACTGATTACGACGCCCCCCGCGTCAAGGAGACCGACGAGTCGAACGACGAGTCATTGGAGGCGCTGACCGCTCAGCGCCGCACCGCGGTCGACACCGCGGTGATCGACGAGGACGAAGTGGTCGACTCCTTCGACCTGCCCGACGCAGACCTCACCGGCGAGGAGCTGACGGTCCGGGTGGTCCCGAAACAGGCCGACGAGTTCACCTGCTCAAGCTGCTTCCTGGTTCAGCACCGCAACCGGATCGCACTGCAGAAGGGCACCGAGCAGATCTGCATCGACTGCGTCTGACGGAGTCGTCTGACCGATCGGCGTTCTGGTCACCCTGATCCAAACGGTCGCCGGGGCCTGCGGATTCGTCATCTACTGGAAGCAATTCGTGCTTTCCCGCAGATGACCCCGGAGGCCCCATCCATGTTTCGTCCCGTTGTGCGCACCGCACTGACGCTTGCCGTCCTCGCTTCAGCCGTCGCCTGCAGCACCGACGGAGAATCCGGCGACAACGGTGGACAGGGTTACACGCTGCGGATCGGTGCGACCTCCCCGACCGGAACGCCCGCGGGCTCGCTCGGCTGGGGCGACAAGGAGGGCATCCTCACCGAGGAGCTCAAGTCCGCCGGAGTCGACAAGATCGAGTACTCGTTCTTCCAGTCCGGCAGTGATGTCGCCTCGGCGCTGATCGCCGGCGCGGTCGACGTCGCCGCCATCGGCGACAACCCCGCCCTGCGGGCGCGCAGCCGTGACCCGAAGGTCGTCCTGCTGGCCCTGGATTCGATCAACGGCGATGCCTGGCTGGTGGGCGCCAAGGGTGGCCCGACCGACATCGCCGGCCTGGTGGGCAAGAACGTGACGGCCCCGCAGGGCACCATCCGGGACCGGGCCGCCAAGCAGCTGATCGAGGCGGCCGGCCTGTCCGACAAGATCCAGGTGCGCGACGTGCCGACCCCGGAGTCCATCGCCGGACTCAGCTCCGGGCAGATCGACGCCACCGTGGTGACCGGCGCCAGCGCGATCGAACTGCAGGACAAGGGCTTCCCGATCATCGACAGCCTGTCCAAGCACGGCTTCGGCAGCACCGGCACCAACATCGCGCTGACGTCGTTCACCGACCAGCACCCCGGCTTCAAGGAGGCGTGGCAGAAGGCCATCTCCGCCGTCAACCGCGACATCATCGAGAACTTCGACGACTACGCGGCCTGGATCGCCAAGACCGACGACACCAGCCTCGAGAGTGTGAAGAAGTCGACCAGCATCGACGAGTTCAACACCGAACCGTTCCCCAAGCAGGGCGTCGAGCAGCTTGAGGCCGCCTACAACTTCCTCAATGCCGACGGATCGCTGGAGAACGAGTACTCGGTACAGGAGTGGGCGGGAGCGCAGTCATGACCGCCGTCGACGCTGCGGTCCGTCTCCACCCGCCGGTTCCGGCACCCGAACTGATCGACGTCGTCGCGGGGCATCGCCGCCGGCGGAGCCTGTGGGCGCGAATTCCGCGCCCCGTGCGCCGGATGGTCAGCCCCGTGCTGATCCTGGCGGTGTGGGCCATCGGTTCGGGCAGCGGACTGCTCAACCCCGATCTGTTCCCCTCCCCCGCGCACGTCGCGGGCACCGCGTGGCGCCTGCTGAACGACGGCCAACTCGCCGTCCACGTCGGGGCGTCGGCAACCCGGGTCATCACCGGTTCGGTGCTCGGCATTCTGATCGGTGTCCTGCTCGCTGTGCTCGCGGGCCTGACTCGCACCGGCGAGGACCTGCTCGACTGGACCATGCAGATCCTCAAGGCCGTACCGAATTTCGCGCTCACGCCGCTGCTGATCATCTGGATGGGCATCGGTGAGGGCCCCAAGATCGTGCTCATCACGACCGGAGTCGCGATCGCGATCTACATCAACACCTACTCGGGCATCCGCGGCGTGGACCAGCAGCTCGTCGAGATGGCGCAGACAGTTCAGGCTCGCCGTTCGACCCTGATCACCCAGGTGATCCTGCCCGGCGCGATGCCGAACTTCCTGATCGGACTTCGGCTGGGCCTGTCCAGCGCGTGGTTGAGCCTGATCTTCGCGGAGATGATCAACACCACCGAGGGCATCGGCTACCTGATGTCACGCGCCCAGACCAACCTGCAGTTCGACGTGTCGCTGCTGGTGATCGTGATCTACGCGGTCGCCGGTCTGCTGTCGTACGCGCTGGTGCTGGTTCTGGAGCGGCTGCTGTTGTCGTGGCGCAACGGCTTCGACGGGTTTGAGGGCCGGGCGTGAGCGCGCCGGTCGTCAACGTCCGAGGGCTTCGGCGCGCGTTCGGTGCCCAGCAGGTGCTCGACGGCGTGGAGCTCGACATCGCCGACGGCGAGTTCGTCGCGATGCTGGGCCGCTCCGGATCGGGCAAGAGCACGCTGCTGCGGATTCTGGCCGGCCTCGACGATCAGGCCGAGGGATCGGTGGTGGTGCCGCGGTCGCGGGCCGTGGTGTTCCAGAGCCCACGACTGCTGCCGTGGCGGCGCGCGCTGGCCAACGTCACCTTCGCGCTGCCCGGCGGCGGCCCGGATTCGCCCACTCGCACCGCGCGCGGGCAGGCCGCACTCGACGAGGTCGGCCTGGCCGACAAGGCCCGAGCCTGGCCCCTGTCACTGTCCGGTGGTGAGGCGCAGCGGGTTTCGTTGGCCCGCGCACTGGTGCGCGAACCCGACCTGCTGCTGCTCGACGAACCGTTCGGCGCCCTGGACGCGCTGACCAGGCTCAAGATGTACCGGCTTCTGCACGACCTGTGGGCCCGCAGGCACATGGCGGTGCTGCACGTCACCCACGACGTCGACGAGGCGATCCTGCTGGCGGACCGTGTCGTGGTGCTCTCCGGGGGTCGGGTGTCCCTGGATCGTCGGGTGGACCTGCCGTTCCCGCGGACCCGCGGTGACGAGGGCTTCGGCGAGCTGCGCCGGGTGCTGCTGGCCGAACTGGGCGTCAAGGAGGAGGTCGGGCATGACCTCAGCCGGTGACCTCGACGTACACAGCACAGACGTCCTGGTGATCGGCGGTGGCCCGGCAGCCACCTGGGCGGCGATCGCCGCCACCGAGAGCGGCAGCCGCGTCACCCTGGTGGACAAGGGTTACTGCGGCACCAGTGGCGCCACTGCCGCCGGCGGCAACAACCTGTGGCTGATCCCGCCCGGCCCGAGGCGGGAGGAGTCCATCCGGGAACGTGAGGCGGCCGCGGGCGGTCTCACCGACGCCGAGTGGATGCTGCGGGTGCTGTCCTCGTCGTGGGAGGGCATCGAACGTCTGGCGCAGTGGGGTTTCCCGTTCCCGGTCGGGGACGACGGCAATCAGCTTCGCAGCAGTCTGCAGGGTCCGGAGTACATGCGCCGGATGCGGCGCAGGGCCCACCGAAGCGGGGTCCGGATCCTCGACCACCACCCGGCACTCGCGCTCACCTCCGACGAGGACGGCGTGGTCAACGGCGCCACCGGCGTCGCCAGGCAGGACGGCGGGCGGCCATGGCGGATCACCGCGGGGGCGGTGGTCCTGGCCAGCGGCGGCGCCGCGTTCCTGTCGGGGAGCTTCGGCACGAATGTGAACACCGGTGACGGCCTGTTGATGGCAGCAGAGCTGGGCGCCGACCTGTCCGGCATGGAGTTCTGCACCGCCTACGCACTGGCACCGGAATGGGGTGTCCACACCAAGGGACGCATGCTGCAGTGGGCCAGTTTCTACGACGAGCAGGCCCGTCCGCTTCCCACCGAGCTCGGCCTGGGGGGACGCGGGGATGCGCAGCGGGCGCTCATGCGCGGGCAACGCGTGTTCGCCAGGCTGGACCGCGCCCCCGAACACATTCGCCAGACGATGCGGGAGGCCCAGCCGAACTACTTCCTGCCCTTGGACAAGGCCGGCATCGACCCGTTCGTGACGGCCTACCCGGTTCGCATGGTCTATGAGGGGTCGGTCCGCGGGACGGGCGGTCTTCGCCTGCGCGGGCCGGACTGTGCGACAACGGTTCCCGGCCTGTTCGCGGCGGGTGACGCCGCGACCCGGGAACTGATCACGGGTTCCATCAGCGGCGGGGGCAGCCACAACGGTTCGTGGGCCATCGCGTCGGGCACCTTCGCGGGCCGCGGTGCGTCCGAGTTCAGTCGGAGACGCACCGCCGGTGTGGCCGTCGAGGTCGACCGGGTGGGGCTGCGCCCCGGGCGGCACGACGCGCCCACCGTCGACGAGGTGGCCGCCGCCGCCCAGGCCCACGTGCTGCCGCCGTTCCGCAGCCACACCAAGTCCCAGGACAGGCTGACCGAGTCCGCGGATGCGCTCGAGCGGTTGTGGCGCGACATCGCGGACGGGCTGGCCCCCCTGCCGCCGCGCGAGTCCTACAAGTCGAGGCAGGCCACCGCGATGGTCGCGACGGCCCGGTGGATCACCGCGGCGTCATTGGCACGCCCGGAGAGCCGGGGCCTGCACCGCCGTGAGGATCACCCCGACACGGATCGCCGATTCGACCACCGAATACTGGTCGGCGGGCTCGACGAGGTCTGGTCGCGGGCCGATCCCGTTGCACCGCAGGCCCTGTCGTCGGAGGCGGTCGCATGATCGAGATCGTCAGTGCCACGGCCTGCATCGCCTGCGACGTCTGCGTCAAGGTGTGTCCCACCGATGTCTTCGACCGCGGCGCGGACGGCATCCCGGTGATCGCCCGTCAGTCGGACTGTCAGACCTGCTTCATGTGTGAGGCGTACTGTCCCGTCGACGCGCTGTACGTCTCGCCGGTCTCGGCCCCGGTGGGGGCGGACAGCCCGCACGCCGACGAGGACACCGTGGCGCGCGCCGGCCTGCTGGGCGGATACCGCGAAATGGTCGGCTGGGGTCGCGGCCGAACCCTCGGTTCACTGCTGGATCGCAACCCACTTCTGAAAGCGGTTCCGCCGCTGCCGCAGTCACGGCTGCCCGTTCCCGCCCAGGTGGTGGACTCGCCGTGGAATCACAGTCCGACTACGCCACCGGCATCCCTGTGACCCCACGCCGGGTGACCGGCAGAGCCTGCACCACACACCTGGACTCCGCAGGCGTGGGAGTAGAGTCCAACACCTGCATGAAAGCTGTTCGCCCACAGGAGGACCCATGAGTGACATGGACGTTCGGATGATCATCCTGTCCACCGATGACCTGGATGAGTCGATTCGGTTCTACAGCGAGACGCTGGGGATGAAGCTGAAGTTCCGGGACGGCGCCCACTTCGCGGCACTGGACGCCGGTTCGGTGACGCTCGCGCTCGCGACTGCGGTGGACCACCCGATCCCGGGCCAGGTCGTCGTCGGGATCAAGACCGATGACGTCGACGCCGCCGCGAAGGCCATCGAGGCCAGCGGTGGCGGAATCGTCAAGGGCCCGTACGACGACGCGCACGAACGCCGCGCGGTGGTCTATGACAACAAGGGCAACGGCCTGGTCTTCTACAAGCCGCTGGCCCGCTGATTCGTCAGTCGTCGACGTCGACCTGGGCCGCGAGCGCCGCGGCCCGGTCGGCGTTGGCCAGCAGGCGTGCCTGCCGCGTGGGCCACCAGAACACTTCGAGAATCAGAAGCACCAGGTAGATCACCGAGGCGACGGTGTTGCCGAGCGATCCGTTGACCGCGTCCCACAGCGCCGTGCCGACGGCCACCAGCAGCAGCAGCGCGATCAGCCAGCGCCACCGAATGCCCCGCTCGGCGGCCGCGTGCATCCCACGGGCGTAATCGCCGACCGCGGGGGCCAGCGCGGCCGCGCTCACCGCGGTGCCGCGGCGGGCGGCCTGGACCACCTCGACACGCTGAGTCCCGCTCAGTTGCAGGGACCCTGGCCAGTACCGCGCCATCCGTCGCGGCATCCAGATGCCCGCGCCCACGCCGAGAACGACGACGACGATCACGGCAGCCCACAGCATGCCGGAGTCCAGCCACGCCAGAAACCCGAAGAACAGGCCCGCGCTGACACCGACCATCACCCCTCGGCTGACGGTCCCCCCTCGCCACACCGCGGCCGGCAGGCTGACCACCCGGTGATTATCCCGCCCACGGGCCTCCCGCGCGGGTGAATTCTCACTGGTCGACGACCGGGAACAGCAAGTCACCGTCCTCGGGCGCGCCGTCGGTGCTCCCCTGTCGGCATCATGTGAAGCGATTGCCATCGCGGCGAGGCTTGAACAGTGGGATCGTCGATTCATCCCGCACTCCGAGCCAGGGAGACCGCAGATGAGCACTTCGCCCGACTATCCTGCGGCCCCGGCGGCCCGCGGACGGATCGAACCGTCGCCGCGACGGGTCCGCGGCTACTACGGTTCCGACCTGGTGTTCGACACCGTCGCGGCTCGCTACGTCTGGGAGGTGCCGTACTACCCGCAGTACTACATCCCGCTGGCCGATGTCAGAACCGGTGCCCTGCGCGACGACGACCACCCGCAGCGGGTGCAGTTCGGTCCGTCCCGGCTGTTCTCGGTGGTCGGCGCGGCCGGGACGGCCGAGGCCGCGGCACGGGTGTTCGACGCCGGCGAGGGACCGTTCTCCGAACTGGTGCGCTTCGAGTGGGACGTGCTGACCTGGTTCGAGGAGGATGAGCCGATCTATGGCCACCCCCGCAATCCCTACGCCCGGATCGACGCGCTGCGCTCTCATCGCCACATCACGGTCACACTCGGCGGCGTGCCACTGGCCGACACCCACGCTCCGGTCCTTCTGTTCGAAACCGGCCTGCCCACAAGGTATTACATCGATCGCACCGATGTGAGGTTCTCTCATCTGGAGCCCTCGAACACCCAGTCACTGTGCCCGTACAAGGGCGTCACGTCCGGATACTGGTCCGCGCGCGTGGCGGACACACTGCACGAGGACATCGCCTGGACGTACAACACGCCCCTGCCTGCCGTCGCACCGATCGCCAACCTGATCGCGTTCTACAACGAGAAGGTGGACATCACCGTGGACGGGGTGGCCTTGGACCGGCCGCGGACCCAGTTCAGTCCGCCCACCGGTTCCGGGGATTGAGCCCGCACCCAGCGCTGAAGCAGATGACGGCGGACTCCCGCCGAACCTGGGCGCTGCCCGGTCGGATTGCGAGGTCAGTCCTCTGGACGAACGTCGTGCAGCATCGCCATGGTGTCGGCACGCAGCAGCTCTTCGGCGGTGTGGTTGAGCACGATGCGACTCCTGCTCGGCGACAGCAGGATTGACAGATAGTGATGGGGCTGTTGGTCTCCGGTGAAGGCGAGCCGATTGACCCGTAGGACGGGTGCGCCGATGGCCAGGTCCAACAGCCGGGCGTTGCGAGGTCCGGCGATCTCGGCGGTGATCTCGTGCTGCACCCGCTGCACCACGAGTCCCACCTCGGCCAGCAGTTCATACATCGCCGTGTGGGCCAGCCTGTCGGCGGTGATCGTCTCGGCGAGCTCGGCCGGCAGCCAGGCCTCGGTGACGATCAACGCCTCCCCCGTTCGGCGTTCCCGTCGCACCCGCAGCGTGTGCAGCATCCGCCCGGTGACCCCCAGCCTGCCGGCGACGATGTGCGGGACGTCGCTCAGGGAGCAGTCGATGACCTCAGCATCGGTTTCGAAGTGCACCTGGCGCAGCTCATCCATGTAGGACCGGGTGGACGCCTGACCGGCGCGCGGGCCGAACTCGCGCACGAACGACCCGACGCCCTGCCTGCGGGTGATGTAACCCTGGTCGGCCAGGTCAGACAGCGCCCGCCGGACGGTGATGCGGGAGACGCCGAACTGTTCACACAACTCCTGCTCAGTCGGCAGCGGGTCGCCCGCCGTCAGCGCACCGCGCTCGATCTCGTCGTGCAGGACGAGGAACAGCTGCCGGTGCAGCGGCACCCCCGCCGCGGTGGTCACCGTCTCGGGGACGGCGGGACGGCCCCGGCGGATCATCGGTGCGCCGCCCGTTCGAGAGTGATCACTGCGCCGCCCCTTGTGATTGAGCCTTCCCAAATCGCGAGTTGTCCTATTAATATAACAACAGAACGTCCAGTTGGGGACTGATCGAGGGGGCGTGTCTTGAGCCTTTCAGAGCACCACGGAGCGGCCGATCCGAACGGTCGGCACGAGATTCCCGCAGGTCAGCGCGCCCCGGACCAGACCCTGATGGCCGCCGCCGTGGAACACCTCTCCCCTGAGCATCGCGCCCTGCTGCGCCGGTCGTTCTATGAACACTCGACGACGGAGCAGATCGCCACGGAGTGCCGCATCGCCGAGGAGGCGGTGCGAGCCCGCCTCCACTTCGCGCTGCGGGAACTTCGGGCGATCGTGCAGGAGATGGTGACCGAGGCGACGCCGCCCGCACCCCAGGTACAGCCGTCCTCGATGTTGCGCACAGTCTGTCCGCGGCGTTGGGTGGCCAACCTGACCGGCGGCCCCCGCCCCGCCTGACCGCCGCAGTTACGCCGTGGCCTTCGCGGAGTGTCGGTTCACCCAACTCCGAGCATCCTTGGCCGCACGCGACAGCGCGCAACCCTCTCCGATGTAGGAGACGAACGCGCCGAACCCGGGCAGCACCCCGAGAAGGCGGGCCGGCCCCTGCGGCTGGGGTCGTTTGGCGACCTCATCGCCGATCGCATCGAAGAGACCGACAAGCCGCCACAACGCCTTGGCGATGCCGACAGGGGTACGCGAGACCGGTTCCGCCGGTTCGGCGGCTGGATCATCGGTGCCCGTGCCGACGCCACTGAGGTCACGATCGCAGAGCACCTCCGCCAGCAGTCGGGCCTGGCAGGCCGGGTCGGTCACACCGAGTTCGCGGGCCACCGCACACAACACGATGGCCTGACTGGCAAATCCCAGAAGGTCCTGGATCGGCAGTGTCCGGCCCACCGCGCCGAGGACGCCGGGAAAGGCCACCGCGACCGTGCTCAATGCTCCGACCCGGCGCACCCACCACCGGATGCGGTCATCGACGTCGAGGCGGTCCCACGCCGAGGTGCCTGGGACATCAGCCGCGTTCAGCGCCCACGCCAGCCCATCAGCCACCCTGTCCAGCGGTCCGTCGTCGAAATCTGGGGTCCGGCGCTTCACCCGCAGCGGGTCTGAACCCAGCGCGTCGAGCAGTGGATTGATGATCCGGACGGCACGGCGCAGGGCGTCCTCGACGTCGGCGTCGCTGATCGTCACCTCGGGAGTGGGCAGGAGATTCACCCACCTATAATGTCCACATCCAGACGCTGAGCAAACATCGGCACGCTGTGGTGTGCACCTCAGCGGGGATCTCGGGCTGCTTGGAGCCCGCCGATATGGCCACCGCGGTGACGGCGGTGACCTTGGCCGTCGGTCCGCGGCCGCGGGTTCACCTCGGCAGCGCCGGTGGCTCAGCGCGGCGTGGGTTCGGCGATCTTGACGAGCATCTTGCCGATGTTGGCGCCGTTGAACAGACCGTTCAAGGCGTCGACGCACGATTCGATGCCGTCGTACACCGTGACGCGGTGGCGGAGCAGATCCTGCGCCTCCCACCCGCGCAGCGCGGCGAACGCCTCGTCGAAACGGCCCCACTCGTCGAGCGCGTTGAATCCCTGCATGGTGGCGGTCTTGGCGAGCAGGTTGACGTAGTTCTCCGGGCCGGGATGCTCACCCGTCAGGTAGCTGGAGATCACACCGCACAGCACGACTCGCGCCTTGGGCGCCAACCGCCCCAGCACCGCGTTCAGGATCGGGCCACCGACGTTGTCGAAGTACACGTTCACCCCGCGCGGGCAGTGCTGCTTGAGCGCCGCGGGCACATCCTCGGTTCGGTAGTCGATGCAGGCGTCGAAGCCGAAGTCGTCGACCACCGCGCGGCACTTCTGGGCGCCACCGGCGATCCCGATCACCCGCGCGCCCGCGATCTTGGCGATCTGACCGGCGACCGAACCTGTGGCGCCGGCGGCGGCTGACACCACGACCGTGTCGCCGGGCTGCGGTCGGCCGATGTCGGCCATGCCGAAGTAGGCGGTCGCACCGGTGGGACCGTAGATGGCCATCACGGCCGTCTGGTCCACGTCGTCCATCCCCGTCACCGGGGTGCAGAACACGTCGTCGCGGACGATCACGTACTCCTGGAACCCCGTCAACGTCGTGACCACATCGCCGACGGCGTACGCCGGGCAGTTCGAGGCGACGACCTCGCCGATGCCGGCCGCGCGGATCACCTCACCCAACTGCACCGGCGGCAGGTAGCCCGGCTGGTCGTTGAGCCAGGTGCGCGCCGCCGCGTCGATGCCCACGTAGGTGGTGCGGACCAGGGCCTCCCCCTGCGCGGGTTCCGGCGCGGCGGTGGTGACGAGTTCGGTGTCCTCGGGCCGCACGAGTCCGCTGGGGCGCCGACACAGCCTGACCTGGCGGTTCTTCAACTCCGACACGGCCTCGAAACTACCCAAGGCTCTGCGCCTTTCGCGGCGAATGGAGGAGATTGCCGGCGACACCGGAATTACGCTGGGGCGGTGTCCCGCATCCACCTCGCCGCATACCTGGCCGCACTGGCGTTGGTGAGCGGCTGCGGCGGCGACTCGGCGCTGCCCGATGCCGCGACCACCGAGGTGCACCAGGATCGGCCCGGCGATTCGGCGCACCTGGCGGCGGTGCGCCTGGCCCGCCACGACGGGTATGACCGGTTGGTGCTGGAGTTCACCGACCGAGTGCCGGGTTACACGGTCGGTTACCGGCCGCTGCCCGCCTACGCCGACGCCTCGGGTGAGGAGATTCCGCTGCCCGGGGCCAACGCACAGCTGCAGGTGACGCTCACCCCGGCGACCGCGGCCGGCTGGACCGACGGTCCCGTCACCTATTCCGGGCCGCCCACCGTCACGGCCGACACCACGGTGGTCACCGCGGCCAAGTCCGCGGGCGACTTCGAGGCCGTGCTGACCTGGGTGGTCGGCATGCGTGCGCAGGTCCCGTTCCGGGTCGACGTGCTCGGCGGACCGCCGCGTCTGGTCGTCGACGTGCAGCACCTCGCGTGAACGACCCTGCCCGATCGGGTGGCCACGACCTGCCCCGAACGCCACCCACCGCCTGCACCGTTGCGATGCAGGCGGTGAGTGTGCATCAGGGGGTTACCCGAGTGCCCCGAGGATCTGCTGCAGGATCGCCAGGATCGCTCCGAGGTCCAGCGGCGTGTCGTCCAACAGACCCGTCAGACCGCACAAGAGATTCCCCAGCAGATTGCCGGGGCCCGACTGCGCGGTGATGTTCAAGTGCACGGTGTCGAGATGGACAACCAACCCCAGCAGGTCCAGGTCAAGCGGACCCAGGACCAGATCCAGGATCTGGCAGCTCGCCGTGGTCTGCGCCAGATTCACCGGAAGCGCCACGCCCGACTGGGACACATCCTGAGCGGCTCCCTGCCCGGTGTTGGACAGCTTGCCGGTCAGATCACCGACCGCCACGAGCTGCTCGCCACGCTGCTCGAAGCTGTTGACCGTGAACTTGCCGTTGAAAACGGCGCCGTTGTCGGCCTTTCCATGGACCGTGGTCGTCGTCTTGTTGCCCTGCACATCAGGTGGTGCACCCGAGGCCGTGCCCACTCCCGACACCAGTACAGCCGCGGCGAGGCTGACGATGACACTCACGCACATCGTCAACAGCCGGGCCACGCTTGAACTTCTTGTTCTCAACATCAGCCATTCCCTTCATGCTGGGAAAGCAGCGATCCGGTTACCCCGACCCCCCATACGTCGCACCGGCGGCGGAATCGGTCCGCCCTGTGTGACTGGCACACCTGCTCCCCGTGATCAGGCTTCTCAGTTCCGCGCGCGATCAAACAGAAATTTGCTGAAATTACGATTTGGTCATAAACTACTTGGTAGTTCTAATTAGCTGATGCGTAAATTATTTGCGGGAAGCCGCTGATTGGCGATCTGCTTATATATCGCTCGTCGCATCCCCACGGTTACTGGACCCGTGAAGAGGCTGGCGTCAGGCAGGCCATGCAGTGGAGGATCGGCGGCTCACGGTTGAAGCGTTGCGGGGAGTCCGCCCGGCGGTGGGCGCCGGGCAGACTGCACCAATCGCTTCAGTCCCGCGCATCCGACGGATCGGCCCGCCTGGTCGGCCTGCCGGACTGGCCGTCAACCGATCGACGATCCGCTTGACGACCGCCTTCGCACGCGCACCGGGTGCATCCCGCACGTCACCGGCAGCGGTCCTGGACGCCGCCGTGATTTCCGCTTCGCCTCAGGCCTGGTATCCGCGTCGGCCCGACCGCCAGTCCTTCCAGGCGAGCCCGGGATCCTCCCTCGCAGGTTTCGGAACCACGGGATCGATTGGGCCAGGCTCGATCTCAGCGACATCGAGGGACGGGGCAGGCAGTGCGCCGTCGGCCTGGCCGACTGCGGGATCGCCGATCCCGGGCGGCGCGGTGCCAGAACGGACGAGTTTCGGTGATGTCCTCGATGGCATCCACTGCAGGCCATCGGGGACCGGGCGGTTGCCGTCGGGCTCGATGACCGCCGCAGACAAGCGGATGCTCGGACCCACCCATGATGAGCGCGTTGGTGGCCAGAAGTTCGATCAGGGACGGCAGCGGCGCCGCCCATCCGACGAGCAGGGCGGCGACCGCTCCCCCCCGCCATCCCCAGCGAACACGACCGTGTACGCATAGCCGACACCCCCCGATGGCAGCTATCACTTCACTGGTTGCCTGGCTGGGGCGTCACTCCCCCTCTGCGACGCCTCATGTCCGAGACAGAACGATCCTCCCACCGTCTGTACAGTGCGTACCGCATTTTTGTCGCATTCACGGAGATTAGTTACCTACGCAAATACTGCTTGCCATCGGATTCTCAGCAATGCCCTGATTACGGCACGCAGGGCCACTTGGTTAAGCCTCAGATCTCGCGCCAGGTCGGTGAGATGTGAGCGTCACGCACGGTGAGATGTGCAGTGTGACGCCACGCAACTGAGCCGGGGTGTCCGTCGTCGCCGCCGTGCCCTCGGCCAGTTCGCGCCGCATCCCTCGGATGCGCTCGTCATGCTCGTCCCGTCAGACTTCCCATCTGTTCGTTGCGGCGTCCACATCCGCACTTTCCGCCTTGATCGGATCACCTGCATTTCACCCGCACCGGCCGCCGAGAAACCCTGCAGAATGGCCCCCGACACTGCCGGCCACGACGGCGAAACGCCCAGAGCAGTGCCTCGCGCCGGTGACGACAGAAACTGCCATCAGTGCTGCGGGACAAGGCTTCTGGAGTCAGAAGAAACTTCTGGTGTGGGCCGCGATGCAGGCGTAGCATCGATTTCACGACGGGTTCGGGAGTGACTGATCCGAAGAGTCGGCGAAGAGATGAAAGCCGGCCGCGTTGGAGATAATGAGACGCGCTCAACGTTCTCCCGGGCCCGCCCTGTGCGTTCAGGATCAGGTCAGAATCCGGTCCTCGACGTCGGCGCGGTCCGGCACCTCCTGCAGCAGGGCTGAGGCGCCACCGCACGTCTTCCACGCCGCCGCCCACGTCATCGCCAGCGTGTGCGCCCCGAGCACCAGCACGTCGACCGTGTCATGTGCCCCTCGCCAGTGGTCGACACTGCCGTTTCAGCTCCCAAGTCATCCGCCGCCGGCGCCGAAGGCGGCCACGAACGGGATCCTTCGCGCCCACTCCGGGTGGTCGATCAGCGGGTTGCGGTTGCCCTGGATCTCTGCCACGGCCGCGTTGCGGTGAAGCTCCCACTCACCCGCGGGCTCGGCCTCGTGCCAGTCCAGCAGGAGGGGCAGCCGATCGGGCTGCAGTTCGCGGGCCTGATCACCGATCACGCCGGGGTAGCGCACCAGGAAGTACAGGGTGGCCCGCGCGACCGCACCCTTGCCCGCGCTGGGCTCGAACCGGCCCGGTTCCGATCTGCCACAGTCCAGCATGTGAGCCCGGTCGGCTTCCGGGAAGTCGAAATAGGGCGTATTCCCCCGAAAGCTGTTGCAGCGCACTTCACAGGCGAACAGGTGGTGCAGGTCGCCCCGCATGGGTTCCGCCTTGGCGAACGACGACTGCGGCACCACATGCTCGCAGTTGAACGGCAGTGCATCCGCCACCTGAGCCGCCGCATCCTGCGCGTCGATGTCACCATCCTGAATGCGCAGCTGCTGAAGTGCAGCGGTTCGGGCCGCCGCGATCTGGGCGTCTGCGCGGATGAAGTCCTCGGGGTCAAAGGCCTTGCCGGAGTACACCGACCGAAGCCTGCGGTCGGGATGAAGATCCACCCACGGATAGACCATTCGCGCCGGCGCGTAACGCGGCCGGTTCGTGTGCGTCCGAAGCACCAGTGCGTGCAGGGCGTCGAGAAGCGCGGCGCCGGAACGATCCGGGTCGATGTCGCTGTAGTAACGCTGCGCCTGTTCCGCGTCGGCGGCGGCGTCGTAGTACGTTCGGGCCTCGTTGGCCTGAAGGCTGGCGATTCCCTCATCGAGGATCGCCTGATCCAGTTCCGGTTGCTGCGCGTCGATGAAAGTGACCATCGCCGTTCCTCCCCGTGATCGGTCCGCGGTCAATCTGAGCCTAGGTTCGGCCGGCGCTGGGGCATCGCGTAGTGCGGTACCCGACCATGAGGGTGGGGGTTCGGCGGCCGGAGGACTCCAGACCGCCGGTCCCGGAGTGCATTCCGCCGCCTGCGTTGCGTAATCGCGTGCCGGACAGGCCTTCCAAAGGCGGAGAGCCAGCGCCCCGACACGTGTCGGACAGAGATGCGGCCCGCGGGAGTGAAGCGACATTGACTCACCCCCGCGGGCCACACGCACCAGCCCGGCCCTCAGTCAGACGGTCACGCGACGGGACGCGACCAGTCCCCCTTCGGCGTACCCGTCGACCCGCAGGACCTGTCCGGCCGTCGCGCCTTCGACCTCGATGCTGATCTGATCTGCGCCGACATCCTCCGAGGTCAGCGGACGGTCATCCAGTGTGAGGTCGACCCGATCGGCGCCCTCGGCATCGACCGTCACCGTCAGCGTGCCCCCGGCGATCGAGGTGGCAATCGCCAATCGCCGCACCGGCATCGAGGCCAGCAGCTCCCCGGCCGCATTCAGCAGATCGACGTTGTTCGCCAACAGGTCGTCACGGGTCAGTCTGTGGACGACGTCGGGACGCACGCCCAGATCCTCGACCGGGGTCCCGGACAGTTCGCCGACCCGCAGCGTTCTCCGGATCGACACCCGCATATTGGCGCCGTTGGGCAGCGGCCGGTATGGCGACGAACTGTCCGCCGGCGTGGGCTCCTGCAGCAGCTGAGTCAGCAGCGCGTGCGTCCAGACGTTGGCACCGCCTGCACCGGTGTTCTCGTCGACTCCGAGGATCCTGCCCACCGCGTGATCGGCGAAACCGGCCGCGAAGATGTCGGTGGCCGAGTAGCAGCGGGCATCGGTGATCAGCACCACTGGGCCGCAGTACGTCTGACCGATGGCATTCGCGCCGTCCTCGGGTGTGATGGGCCGAGCCGCCGAGAACGTGGCACCCGTCTCGGTGGCCATGTCCAGCGACTCCACCCAGGGACGCAGCCCGATCCGGGGATCGTCCTTGTGGCGCGCGCAGATCCGCAGGTTCAGCGGCGTGCTGATGAACTGCACCGGTTCGGGCGAGATCCTCCTCGGCGTCATGGTCTGCAGGGTGAACTCGCTGGCCAGGATGCTGCCGCCGCCGTTGTCGCGGACGTCGACGATCAGCCCGTTCTGTGGCAGTTCCGCTGCGAGCCGGACGAACTCATCTCGGAATGCCACCGGATCGGGGACGGCGAACGTGAAGATCCGCAGATGCCCGAAGGTCCCGTGCGCCGTGTCGACCGTCCTGGCACGGAACACCCCCGGCATGGACGTGGGCAGGTCCGCCCCTGCGACGGCTGCCGGTTCGTCGAGCACAGCAGACGTCATGCCGCCCTCGAGTTGGATCACCTCGGGGACGTAGAGAAGCTTGTTCGCCCGGGTCTTCTCATCGGAATCCAGATCGAGTCCCATCGACAGGGCGTTGCTGCTGACGGCGTTGAGATCGTCGGCCATGGGCTGGTTCTCGATGACCCTCCACTGTTCGCGAAGCTCCTGTGTGGAACCGTCCAGCCCCTTGTAGGTCACCGTGACCCACTCCTCGTCGGGAGGAAGCTGAATGACCAACGGTCGCAGGGTGAGTGAATCGAGGCCGCGCGCCAGGTTTGCCGCGTCGTTGCTACCGGCGAACCGCGCGCCATTGAGCGCGACCGCACGCTTGATGGGTGTGCCGTTCCAGTGCGTCACCTCGGCCCCTGGCCCGAACTGCGGAGCACTGAAACCGTTCCGGACCCGGGTCACGACGTAATGCTCGTCGTCACCGTCGAAGTACTTCTCAATACTGAACGGCAGGAACGCGATCCGGCCGGCGAACGGCGCGGGCAGCAGATAGTTGGTGTGCAGATCCCGCATCGAATGGAAGATGCTGGACATCTCCTTGTGGAAGATCCACTCCTTCGACATCGTGGCAGTGGTCTGGCGATCCATTCGGCTTCGCATGAGCCGCAACCGCTGCAACGGGTTGACCGCGTGCATCGCGATCTTCAACGGCAGGTGGACGTAGTTCTGTTCGAGCAGCACCAGCGCCTGCTCGACGAGTGTTTTGCGCTGCCCCAGGGTGAGCCCGCCCGCCCCCTCCAGGAAGGTCGACAGCGGCATCTCTGAATTCTGCAGGGTCTGTACCGCCGCCCTGGTGGCCGCCTTTCTCGTCCGGGACGTGACGGAGACCCTTCTGGTCCGCCGCGTTGCCGCCGTTGTTGCCATGATCTCCCCCAACATTCGGGCAGGCCCCCCAGCCTGCGCTGCGTCTGTTCTGTACCGTCACCCCCGCGACCGGTCAGGATCCACATTCGACCTCGACGGCTGTGTTGGCGTGCGTAGTCGACTACCTCTTCTCAGCCCTGCATAGCCTCGTGAATCCTTTTGGCCACCACAGGATCACCGAGGTAGCCGCTGATGCCATGCCGGTTCTGCGTGGGATTGTCGACGTCGGTCTTGTTCTCGATGGCGGGATTCTCGGGGTTGATCCGGAAATGCTCGGCATCCAACGGAAACAGCGACACCACGTCACGGGGATCCATCGCGTTGAACCACGCCGACGCACACTCGGGCGTGCGGTTGGCGCCCGCCCCGATCACCGCCGGAGCCAACTTCTGGATCGCGTTGACCGCCAGCGGTGACCCGACGGTGACGAACAGCGGCACCTTCCACTTTGCGGGTCCGCCCTCGAACTGCGGGCCGCCGAATCGCCGCAACACCGTGTAGGCCACCACGCTGCCCAGCGAATGGCCCACGACGACGCTCTCGGCACCGTCGGTCATCGCCTTCTTCACGCCGTCATCGATCTTGCGCCGGATGGGGTCCTTGGTCAGGTACTCGAAGACGTCGAACGTGGCGAGCGCGATCGTGGCCGCGCTCAACTCAGGCCGGGTGTCGAGCTTCTGCAGGACCGCCCGCACCCACGGCCAGTTCAGCGGCCCCTTCTCGGTGAAGTGTGCGTCCGCGGCCTCCTCGACCTCGTCGTCGCTGATCTGGTATTTGGCCCGGACCTGGTCGAACACCGACAGCAGGAACCTCTTGGCGGCGTCGTCGTCAGGTCCGTCGCCCTTGAGGATCACCTCCGCGACCTCGTCCGGAGACTTGCCGTGCGCCATCTGGTCCAGTGCGTCGCCGTAGAACGGGAAACGCACTCGGTCGGCGTCGATCGGCGGCAAGCCGTTCTGCGCCAGGCCCTTCGCCAGATCGTCGACCCACTCCTGCTTGAGCTTCGCCGGATCCCTGCCCTGCTGTGCCCGTCCGTGGATGAACACGAGTTCTCTTGACATGTTTTCCCTTTCGAGTGGCTGATGGTCTACTGGTCGGCCACCTCGGCGGCCACAAGCAGGTCGGTCGCCCCGGCGTCGAACACGGTCCACAGCGACGGCAGCAGCAGTTCTCGTAACTCTCCCAGCGTCGTGTCCTCCCCCGGGCCCAGTGTCGGGAGCAGGGGCCATCCCTGACTGAGCAGCGGAAGTAACGGCGCGACCGAACGCCGGGCTCCCCCGTCGCGGAGCCGGCCGGCCAGCAGTTCCACGTCGAACAGCGAGGCCGCGGCTGCGTCGAGATCCTCGGCGAGTTCGGCGGCCGAGGGCTTGCTGCCGAGCGCCTGAGCGGCATAGGCCGCGTAGACCGCGATCACCGGATCCGTTGGCGCAGCACCGGCCAGCGCCGTGGCCACCTGCAGGCCATCGGTGGCCACACCCGGTCTCCCGTGCCGCGCACCCGCCGCCACGACGGCACGCACCTGCCGCACCGGGGTGTCGGCGCCGCCCGCGCGGGGTTCGAGAGCCAGCGAAAGGATCTCCCGGTCGCGGATCAGCACGTCGGTGATGAATCCGGGCACGATGGGCAGCGCGGCCACGGTGTCGTTGTCGAATTCGACGACGACGCTGAGCTTCTCGTCGCCCGGTTGGGACCGGATGATCCGATTGCGGCGCGCGACGGCGACCGATGCATCGCGGCAGTGCACATTCGTCGGCGTCGCCCCCCGGATCCTGACGACCGTCGTCCGGGGATCGCGTGCGCGGGCGAACGGTTCCGCGATCTGCGCGACATGCGTGGCGAAGTCCCTGGCACCCGGGGCAGGTGCCTCGGCGGCGCGGGCGACCTCCTCCTCGAACGCCTGGGCGTCATCCGCGACGCTGCGCAGCAGGGCATCCGCGATCTGCGTGACGGTTCGGGCCTCGGCCGCGGGGATCCGCGCATCGGGGAAGAACACACCGCCCATGTCGGGCAGTCCGTGCGGCGGGCTCAGGATCGCACCACCCAATGCCGGTCCGATTCCCGCGACGTCGAAATCCAGTCCCGGTGGCGCCATAGGGGGTTGTCCCTGGAACCTGGCGAGCCAGTGCAGATTCGCCGTTCCGAACTGCACCTCGAACGCCGGGGTCTGGTCCTGGCTGATGTTCAGGTCGATGAGCCGGTCGGCGACGGCCTGTTCAAGGTAGACCCCAAGCTCACCGGAGTACAGGTACCGCGCGGAGTCCCCCGCCGCCTGGGCGGCGGTCAGGATCGAGACGACCTTGCCCTGCAGGGCATCGTGCAGCACTTCGGTGTAGATGCCCTGGGCGGCCACGGTGTTCACCTCGAGGGCGGCCTGTCCTGTGGTGCACGCGTAGAAGACGTCGACTCGGCGGTTGGGAACCGGCAGCGGGTCGTTGGGGAAGGCCGAAACCCCGGTGAGCCGCTGCCCCTGCAGATCACGGGCCGGGGTGCGGCACGCATCGGAGATGATGACGACGTGCGGCGTCCTGCCGCTGCGCGCGTCCAGGGTGGACATGAAGACGCTGATCGCCGCGCTGCCCTGTTGTGGCGCCCGGGACAGCAGCCACGTCTCGGAGTGGTCGACGATCATCCCGTGGCCGGAGAAGTACAGGATCAACTGCTCGACACCCTGATCGATCACCGCGCGGACGGCGTCGATGATGCTGTCAGCCGTGACGACCGCGCCGTCGGCGTCGGTGATCAGATGCGCGAGCTCGGGTGCGATCGCGCCCTGATCCGGTGCTGTCGCCCACTCATGCATCTGCTTCGCGCCGGCCGCGGCGGCGTTCAGCGTCGGCAAACCGCCACCGGTGGTCCTGTCCACCCCGACGAAGATCCCCCCGCGCACCATTGCGGCTCCGTTTCCTTCTCCCCCGACCACACGTGCCCGTCATTGTTGCCCGCCCCTGCGGCATCGGGCCAGGGTTGCGCCACCGCCACGGCGGGTTCGAGTAGCCGACTACGCATACACGGCGCTGGGACCGCAGGGCCATGACGGTGCCTGGCGGCGACGACGAGATCGTCGCCCCGATCGCGACTTTGGCCGTCTGCGTCGGATCGCTCAGAGGTCCAGCCGCCGCGCCCCTGGTGGTCTCATCGGCGCCGTGCCCGCCACAGCGCGGACACCGCCGCGACGCCCACCGACGTCCCGACAGCGAGCGCGAAGACCGCGAGCACCAGGTGCCGCGGGCGCTCCGAGGCGATGAACGCCGCGAGTTGCGCGCCGCCGGCGATCAGGGCCAGCACCGCGAAGGCCGCACCGAGCAGGGCCAGCGTCCTGTGCGGCATGGCTGCACCTCCTGTCGGCTTCCAGGGCAGAGACGACATACCCGGACAGCGGAATGTCCACCCCGGCGGCCCTCGCGACAGCCATGCGGTTCCAACAACCTGGCCTGCCCCGGCGCGCCAGCACGACGATTTGACCACCTCCGAGAGATGATGCGGGTGTGACCGATGGTGCGAATGTGACCAACGTTGACCCGGCGCCTACGGTGCCCACCGAGTCTGCCGAGGCTCAGGTCCGGGCGGAGGCGGCGCCCGTGACGTCGCAGGCGGACCCAGGTGAGGCGCCCGCTGCTGCGGCTGGGCCTGTTGCCGCGGCGGCGCCTGATGCGGCGGCGCCGGCCGCGGCGGCGCCGGCCGCGGCGGACAAGCGGACGTGGTCGATGCCCAAGGCTCCGGTCACCCGCCAGCAGGCCGACCAGATGGGCCGGGCCTGCATCAAAGCCGCCTCAGCGCTCGCACGCGTCCTCGCCGCCCTCGCCCGAGCCGGCGTGCGCATGGCTCGCCAGATGTGGCGGACGATCGAGGCCGTGCCGCCTGCGCTGCGACTGTTCGTCGTCACGGGCGTCGGCATGCTGCTGGGTGTCGTCGGCTCGATCGCGCTGCAGAACGCCTTCGGGTTGATCTGCACGGTGGTGGTGGTTCCGCTGTGCTCGATCACGCTGGGCGTACTCGGACACCGTTGGTACGCCGGACTCGCAGGCGCGTCGGCGCAGCGGGCCGACACCAGCGTTGTCAGTCCGATCGCCTCGGACCTCCAGCGCTCAGTGGAGTACGTGGACAAGAAACTCGCCGTGGCCCTCACCTCGATGGGCAGCGAACGGCACCAGCAGGCCCTGATCGCCCTCTTCCAGGCCAAGACCGCCGTTGAGCTGACGTTGGGAACCGAGAACGACTCCGCGAATCCAGTCGATCTGGCGCAGGCCTCCGACGACCGTGCGCTGCGGCCGCGGATCCGCGTTGGTTCGACATCGCCTCTGCGGGAGAGCAATTCCCTGGCGGCATCATGAGCGGTCAGGCCATCACAGGACAGGTCGCGCTGATCGAGGACGATTACACGCTGGTCCTCAACCGGGGCGCCGAGGCGGGCGTGACACCGGGGATGGTGTTCGCGGTGCACACCGATTCTGGTCAGGTGATCACCGATCCGGAATCCGGAAGGGAGCTCGGAAGACTCAGCCGGGAGGCGCTGCGGGTCCGGGTGTTCGACGTGCACCCGCTGTTCGCACGCGCGCACACCTTCGTCAGGACCGACGACTTCCATGGTCTCCTCAACATCCCGTTTGTGGAGGAGAACGTCGTGACCGTGAACGTCGGCGACCATGTCGCACTCGTGCACGACGACGCGACGCTTTATTCGTCGGAGCGCAACGCGCAGTAGCCGCTCGGATGTCGTGACCGCCACTCACTGGTTGTCGCAGGCGACTCCGTCGCCGTCCCGGTCCAATTCGTAGATGTCGTCGCCGATCACGCTGATGGGACCCGCGACATATTCCGGCCCATTGCCGCTGCCGCCTGCGCAGTCCACATCGCTGGCCACCGGGACACAGCCCGAATAGTTCGAGTCGCACTCCCCCTGCTGCGACATCGGCGGACGTGTCCACGTCGCCTCGTTTGTTTCAGCGGCAGACAGCGGTCCAGCACCAACGCTCAGAGCCACCCCGATCAACACTGTTGTCAACACCCCCATGCGGCCAGACACTAGATCGAGCGGCCGGTGTGGCGCCGAAGATCAATGAAACGAATTCATGACGCCGGCTCCGCCCTCTCCGCCGGCGATCCGCGCCTTACAACTCAGACAGCGCCGCACGCAGCCGACCGTCGAGATCGCCCCTGCCGCCGGCGTACATCGGACCCGTCCCGTCGGTGAGCAGGCGGCGCAGCCGGGCCATACCCATCGCGCTGACCGGCAGCGGTGAACGCAGTCGCTGGACCACCGCGTCGATTGCATCCTCGGCTGCAATGACATTGGCGCGATGCACCGCAACTGTCGCCGACTGGACGGGGCGGGATTGACGCGCTTGTACAGACACCCGGCGCAGTGTCCGGACGACGACACAGCGCTCACGATCTGAGGTGAGACGCGCCGCGTGCAGACTCAGTGCGGTCCCCGGCGCCACAGTGCATCCAAACGCCAGGGTCTCGTCGAAGCGACCGGCGAACAGCCGCACCATCAGCCGATCGCGCCACGAGACTTCGTCAGCAGTGCGGACGGCCCGGCGGCCGTCGGGCGGGACCAGCGATTGAGTGGGCATGTGAATCTTCCTTCGAATAACTGATTTTGGACCTTGCATCAGGGCGTCGATGACGGCCGACTGCAACAGAACCAGTCAACGCGCGGTGGGCTCGAGGGAGAAGGCAGAGATTCTCCTAGGTGCAATACGGCCATCCTGTGAATACACTGTGATCGTGCCGAAGGGGGCCGATCCGCTGGCGGAGTTCCTCCGCACATGCCGCGGCAAGATCCAACCCGACGATGTCGGCCTGCCTCGCGGCAGCCGTCGCCGGGTGTCGGGTTTGCGCCGCGAAGAGGTGGCGATGCTGGCGGGAATCAGCACCGACTACTACCACCGGATAGAGCAGGGCCGGGAACGGCCGTCGGATCAGGTGCTCAACGCGTTGGCCAGAGCGATGCGGCTGACGCCCGACCAAGCCGCCCACATGTGCAATCTGGCGACCGACAACTCTCTTGTGCCACGGCCGAATCGGCAGGTGCACCCCGCCCTGCAGGACCTCCTCGACGGCTGGACGCACAGTCCCGCCCACATCCACGACGTCAGTACGACCGTCATTCTGACGAACCCTCTCGCCGCGGCCCTCTCGCCGAGCTTCGCCCCCGGATCGAGCCCCCTGCGCAGCCTGTTCCTTGACCCCGGCTCGCGTGAGTTCTACCGCAATTGGAACGGTTTGACGGCATGGGCAGTGCGGTGGTTGAGGTCGTTCGTCGGCGACCATCCCGATCCGAGGTTGCACGCCCTGATCGACCAACTGAACACCAGCAGTGAACGGTTCCGCACCCTGTGGGCGGAATACGACGTCAAGGGCCACGCCAGCGGACTGCTGCTGCTCAACCACCCCATCGCCGGACCGCTCGACCTGTACTTCCAGCATCTGACCCTGCGCGGAACCCAGAACACCATGGTGGTCTACTGGGCCCAGCCCGGAACCCCATCGGTGGACGGGCTCAACCGGCTGAGGGATCAGGCCTGACTCCGTCAGACCGACATCGCCAGGACGGTCATCGCCACCGCCACCAGCGTGGTAGTGGTGATCATGGAAATAATTGAGCGCCAGAATAATCCGTCGTCAGAATTCATTCGGTTGGGCACCATTCCATCGTCACAGCCTGCTCGGCGCGCAACCAGGTCGAAAAACTACCAGCACCAATCCAGCCGGCCACAGACATGACAGAGCCCCGAAACTGCTGTGCAGGCTGTGGATTGGCGAGAGGACCAGCCGTGCAAGCAGTTTCGGGGCAGCTTAGGCGGCGTCAGATCGCCACGGTCTCGATGACCGCGAATGCGCCGACTCGGCCGACGGCGGTACGGCGAAGTCCCGCCGACTCGAAGAGAGCGTCGAACTCAGCGATGTCGCGCTCCCGCCCACCTGTCATGACGAGCATGTTCATATCCATGATCGGCGCCAGGCCCGGATCGCCCAGTTCTCCGACAGCGTGATCGACGACGATGATGCGCCCCGCCTCCCGCAGCGACGCCCGGCAGTTCTTCAGGATGCGGATGCTCGCGTCGTCGTCCCAGTCGTGCAGCACGTACTTGAGCACGTACAGGTCAGCGGGCGGGACGGAGTCGAAGAAGTCGCCCCCGATCGAGGTGAAGCGGTCCTGCAGCCCGTCCCGGCGGGCGGCCTCCTGTGCGTCGGGCACGACATGCGGCAGATCGAAGACGCCACCGCGCAGGGCGGGGTTGGCCCGCATCATCGCCCGGATCACTTCGCCGTCCGCACCGCCGATGTCCAGGGCCCGGTGCACGCCGTCGGTGTTGACCATCTTCGCGATCTCGACAGCCTCGGGCGCACTGAGGTTGGACATAGCCTCGGTGAACGCGGCCGCCTCGTCAGGACGCGTCGCGTAGTAATCGAAGACTGTGTGGACCCCGAGCGCCGCTTTCGTCTGCCTGTCTCCGCTGCGGACAGCCTCCGAAAACCGCCCCCAAGGCAACCAGTGACCAGGAGCGGCTTGGGCGAGGGCCATGCCGCGCAGCGATTTTGGGTCACCTTTGAGCAGGGTGTTCAGCAGTGGCGTACCAGTGAAGTGCACACCGTCGGAGGACGTCACCAGACCAAGTGACGCGCAGGCCCGAAACAGGCGCCCAGTGGCCTCCGGATCTATGGCCTCGAGTTCGGCAATCGCATGGGGCGTGTCGATGCCGGCAGTCAAGTGGTCTGCCAGATTGAACGTCGCAGCGGCACAGACGATCTGGGTCACCCAAAACCCGGTCACCATAGCCATCATCTGGTCGCGATCCGCGTCCGTGACCGGCGTCGGATTCGTGGCCCGCATGGTGACCGGAAGCTCCTGCAGGCTTCGCATCAACGTGCTCGGACGGTACGTGAGGGGGCCTGCGGACGCCAGCCGGATGTCGTCGTAGCGGGACAGCAGTCGGTCGAGCGCGATCTCGCCCTCCATCCTGGCCAGCGGCGCACCCAAGCAGTGGTGGATTCCGTGTCCGAACGCGAGGTGCCGGTTGTCCGGTCGCGACACGTCGAACAGATGGGGGTCATCGAAGCGCCGCTCATCGCGATTGGCGCCGAGCAGACCGATCAACACCACTTCGCCCGCGGGAATCACGATGTCGCCCAGGGGTATCGGATCGGTGGTGAAACGCACTGTGGCGGTGTTGAGTGGGCTCTCGTAGCGCAGAATCTCCTCCACGGCAGCCGGCAGCAGCGATCGGTCGGCACGCACGGCGCGCAATTGGTCCGGGTTCCGCAGCAGCGTCAGGACGCCGTTACCGATCAGGTTCACCGTGGTGTCGTATCCCGCGATGATGAGCAGGAACGCGGTGCCCAGCAGTTCCTCCTCCGACAGTCGGTCACCGTGATCACGCTGATGGACCAGCTTGCTCAGTATGTCGTCGCGTGGGGTGCCGCGTTTGGCCGCGACAATCGTCCGCAGCAGCGCGGTCAGTCCGGCACGCACAGTGCTCAGCTGATCCTGATCGTCGCTGGTGAAGATCGGAGTGACGAGGGACATGAATTCGTCTCGCGCGCTGGGAGGCACGCCGAGCAGTTCGCCGATCACGCGGACCGGGAGGGGTTGGGCATAGGCGCGCATGAGGTCGACGTCGCCTTGGACGGCGATGTCGTCGAGCAGTTCGTCGGCGATCCGCACGATGCGCGGGCGCAGGCTTTTGACGGCCTGGGCGGTGAACGCCGCGGAGACGAAGCGGCGGAGACGAGTGTGGTCCGGCGGATCCCTGAACAGCATGTTGTTGCCCAGAACGGACCCGATGGAGCGGTCCGCACTGGGCGGGAGCAGCCGAGTTGCCGTCGGCCCGTCTTTCTTAAGCCTGGGGTCAGCGAGGAGGGCGCGGGCCTCGTCATACCGAGTCACCAACCAGACCCGGGCCCCGCCCCACATCAACACCGGCTCGGCAGGGCCCTGCCGGCGCATCCGCTCGTAGACCACATGCGGGTCCTGGATGAATGAGTTGTCAAGAGTCAGCATGTTTTCGGGCCTGCCTAGGTCGGGATCGGAACGTACCCAAACAAGCGTGTCGGCCGTCTGCCCGCATAACCAGGGTGAACTGTTCCTAGTCTCGGGGGTGCCAGGACGAGCTCCACTGCGCCGGGCGGTCCGATGAGGCACAGTGAGTTTTATCGGGCGATCCGCGCTGTGCTTCCGCGACTCCGCATTCGGCGACTCCGTGACTTCGCGTCTCTGCGACTCCGCGACTATGTTTCATCGCAGACACGACGCGCCTCGGGGCCTGGATCAGTACGTGTCACTCCGGCCACTCGGCCACCTGAATTTTCTTTTGCCCCTTAGGTTTCTCCTGTCACATCGCGATGATTTCTGTCGGTGGGTCGAACTAGTGTTCGGGTATGACTCCGGCTCTGGCGACTGGCGAGGACGTGCTCAACGCCCTTGCCGACGTCGCCGCCGCGCAGGAGAGACTCGCCGCGCTGCCGGTCGACGGACTCACCGCCACCGAGGTCCTCCACGTCCTGGACGTCCGCCAGAAGTTGGCCTGGGCTGATGCGGCCGTCGACCACAAACTCATCACCCGGCTGCAGGAGTGCGGGCCCGACGAGTTGGGTGGGGACACGGTCGCCAAGGTCCTGACGCACCGGCTGCGGATCCCGGCCGAGGAGGCCCGCCAACGCGTCGCCGACGCCGAAGTCCTGGGACCACGACGGGCGATGACCGGCGAGGTGCTGGAACCGGTGCTGCCGAACA